>NZ_CP084263.1 GCF_022879575.1 Caballeronia sp. SL2Y3 | reverse complement strand
CACCCGGCGCACGGCCTTCTCGGCCGCGAGCTTCTCGGCGTAGCTCTGCGGATGCCCGGACAACGTGACGATGCCGCCCGATACCTCCACGCCGATGCGCGCCGCGACGACTTCAGGCGTCCATTCGAGCTCTTCTTCCACGTCTTGCTTCAGCTTCCAGTCCTCTTTCATGGGGCGTACCTCGTCGCTCTCGGTCAGTTGATCTGCAGGCGCTTCCGATCGGCGGGCGCCTTCTTCGGCAGAGTGAGAGTCAGCACGCCGTCCTGGTATTGCGCGGTGGCGGCGGCATCGTCGATCTCGCTACCCAGCGAGAACGAGCGGCTCATCTCGCCCGAATAGCGTTCGCGGCGGATCACGCGCTCGCCGTCCTTCTGTTCCTTGTTGCGCTCGCTCTTTGCATGGATCGAAACGGTGTTCCGGTCGATCTTCACATCGATATCCTTCTTGTCGACGCCGGGCAGTTCGGCCTTCACCTGATAGGCCGCATCGGTTTCGCTGACGTCGAGCTTCACGTGGCTCAACGGCGTGTCGTCGAGCGAAAGACCGCGTAGCGGCCGAAACAGGCCCTGAAACATCTCCGATACGGGTTCCATCGAAAAGGGATCGAAACGCGTCACGTTGCTCACGGTTATCTCCTTGAGAACGAGGAAAGAAAGGTAGCCGGCCCGAGCAGTTTCCGATACGGCACACCGTTAGGACCCCGCATCGTCGATGCAGGAGCTTGACCCCAGTCTACGTCGCGCCTGTCCGGCGCCATTGACCTGCATCAATCGACAGCGCGGTTCGCTTGGCCGCGTTCATGCGACCGGACCGGACGTCGTTGATCCATGTCAACCGCCATATTGGGCCGTCTGCAACGATGACGCATCGAAGCGCATCAGCCTGAGGACGAAGCCATGCATCCGACCATTGCGACCGACGCCTGGGATATCGATGAGGCGTCCCTCTCACCGCTCGCCGGCGACGCCGCGAAACTGCATTTCGCGCTTCGCTACGCGGTGCTCGCGCCATCGAATCACAACGCGCAGCCGTGGCGTTTTGTCGTGGACGGCGCGAATGTGCTGCTGTATGCCGACCGCACGCGCTCGCTGCCTGTGGTCGATCCGTTCGACCGCGAGCTCATCATTGCCTGCGGAGCGGCGCTCTTCAATTTGCGCGTCGCCATCCAGCGTGTCGGGCTGCGCTACGCGATCACGCTGTTCCCGGACCACTTCGACCCGGACGTGCTCGCGGACGTCCGTGTATCCCGCGAAGGGGCGCACGACGGCGCGCTGGCCGCCCTCTTCGACACCATGACGCGGCGCGTGACGACCCGCGAGGCGTTCGACGCAAGCCCGATTCCGGCGGACACGCAAGACGCGCTCGTGCAGGCCGCGCTCGACGAGGGCGTCGATGCGGCCGCCATCGCATCGGCGCCGGCACGCGAGCGCATCGCCGAACTGGTCGGGCAAGCCGACCATCTGCAATTTCGCGATCCTCGCTTCCGGCGCGAACTCGCGAGCTGGATTCATTCGAGCCGGCGCGGCGACGGCATGCCCCGCTATTCGGCTGGCGTCAGCGCGCTGCTGGACTTCGCGACGCCGATCGCCGCGTCGGCGATCCGAACGTTCGATCTCGGCAGCGGCGCGGCGGCCGTGCATCGTCAGCTCGCCGCGCATTCGCCGATGTTCCTTTGCATCGGCACGGGGCAGGACGACCCATCCGCGTGGCTCGCCTCGGGGCAGGCGCTGGAGCGCGTGCTGCTCACCGCGGTGTCGTTCGGGCTGACGGCGTCGTATCTGAATCAGCCGATCGAAATTGAGTCTCTGCGCGACGCCGTGCGCAAGGAGGCCGGCATGAGCGCGCTGCCGCAACTGCTGCTGCGCATCGGTCGCGGTCCGCGCTCTGCGCATACGCCGCGGCGCGCGCTGTCCGATCTCGTCTCGTCTTGAAAGGGACCTGCGCACGAGGACGTGACGAACAAATTGCCTCGGTCTAAACTGGGAACCGGTAAATCAAGCAGCGTGCCACCGGAGAACCCAGATGCGCAGCTCTTGCGATTCGTCCACGTCAGCGGACCGCGCGCCGGCGCGCGACGAAACGGTCACTTCTGCTCTCACGTCGGACGCGCACTTTCGCCTGCTGGTGGAGTCCGTCGAAGACTACGCAATCTTCCTGCTCGACGCGCAGGGCAACGTGGCGACCTGGAACAACGGCGCGCGGCGCATCAAGGGCTATGAGGCGCACGAAATCATAGGCCGTCACTTCTCCGCCTTCTACCTGCCCGAGGATATCGCCGCGCGCAAGCCCCAAAAGGAACTCGACACCGCAGCGCGAGCCGGACGCGTCGAAGACGAAGGCTGGCGCGTTCGCCGCGACGGATCGCGCTTCTGGGCCAACGTCGTCGTCACCGCGCTGCGCGACGCGAAAGGCGAGGTGATCGGCTTCGCCAAAGTCACGCGCGACATGACGGACCGCTTGCGGCTCGCCGAGCTTCAGCATGCGCGCGATTTGTCCGCGCATGTTCAGGCTGCGCTCGAAGACGAGCGGACATCCATTGCGCGCGAACTGCACGACGATCTCGGCCAACAGCTCGCGTCGCTCAAAATGCAGATCGCGGCGCTCGATGCCGAGCGCGTCGGCGCGGGATTCGCCCGCCATTCGCTACGCGACACGCAGGGCATTCAGGCTCAGATCGACACCGTCATTGCTTCCGTGCGGCGAATCGCGGCCGGTCTGCGCCCGCCGGTGCTCGACGACCTCGGCCTCTTCGCGGCCATCGAATGGCTCGTCAGCGACTTCCGCCGCCGCTATGGTCTTGCCGTCACGCTCGACATCTCGGGCGACGAAGTCGGCTTCGGACCGGACGCGTCCACGTCCGTCTTTCGTCTGGTGCAGGAAGCGTTGACCAACGTGGTTCGGCATGCCGACGCGAGCAAGGTGCGCATTGCCATACGGTGCGCGAAAGACCGCTACACGTTGACGATAGAGGACGACGGCCGCGGGGCGAATCTCGCTGGGCCACGCGCTGCCAACGCCTTCGGTTTGCTCGGCATGGGCGAGCGCGTGCGGCAACTCGGCGGCGTCATCGCGTTTCAGAGCAGCCCGGGCGAGGGCTTTCGCATCAGCGTCGATCTTCCGCTGGACGGACTCGGCTGAAGCGGCGGTCGATGAATCGCACCCCGTGTCAACTCAGGCCGGACCTTCTCACGAGCCCGCTTTTCACGCACTGGGCGAGCAACGCATCCAACGACGTATGAGGCAGGGCCACGCCGATTGCGGCAATCGCGAGGCTTGTTGCGATTAGCACAACGCTCGCGCGGACTTACGATAATACTCGTTTAGGCATCCATATCATGTGAATGCCGCACCTACACGGCGATCGTCTTCGACGTCTTGAGCCCGATCCACATCAAGCCTTCTCGCAGTCCGGCCAGCAACGCATCGCTCTCGCTGACGAAAGTCGACGCGTGTTTGAAGCGATGAGCGAAACGCCCGCCTTCCACGTTCGGATGTTCGAGGCCGATCGAGCACAGGAAGCCTCGCGGCGTCTCCTCCGTCTGGCAGGTGACGACCCACTGCGCGGCTTCCACTCTGGCTTTGAGCGTCATGTTCATTCTCCCCTTGGACGCTTTTCACTCTATGCGCCGCTTTTTGGGCGCGTTTGCGCCAGGTCAAGGGAATGGCGCCCCGAACGCGGCGTTGCGCCGGCTTGATCTGCATCAAGGGCCGGTGAGCCGCGACCGGTAGAGTCGGGCGCAAGGAACGAATCGTCATTTCGACGCCACGAGGCCGTTATGTACACCCGCATTCTTGCACCCATCGACGGCAGTCCCACGTCCGCGCACGCGTTCGACGAAGCCTTGAAGATCGCGCGGGACAATCAAGCCGAACTGCGGCCGCTCTTCGTCGTGGACTTGCAGCCGGTCGCCTATGACGCGGCCGCCATGTTTTATCCCGACATGCGCGAGGCCATGATGGAAGAAGGCCGGCGCCTGACCTCGGAGGCCGCGAAGCGCATGGACCGCGAAGGCGTAAAGGGGACGCCGTTCATCGGCGAAGTGCAGTTGACGGGCGACGACATCGCCCAGCGCATCTGTCACTGCGCGGAAGACTTCGGCGCCGATCTCGTGGTGATGGGCACCCACGGCCGTCGCGGCTGGCGGCGCCTCGTGCTCGGCAGCGTGGCGGAACGCTTCGTTCGGCTCTCGCGCTGGCCCGTCATGCTCGTGCCGGGGCGCGACGCCGAGGAACTCGCGAGACGCGAGGCGGCCGCCGCCAGCGATTGAGACGGCGAAAGCCTGCGCGTGCGTCGGCAAGGGATCGGCGATAATGCATTCACAACGCGCTTAATGAAACCGCCCGGTCAAGCTGAAATAGCGCGACCGCGCGGACTCTCGCATCAGGCCGATATGACCAACAACGATGGCCCGGATTCCGTCACGGCATCGGCCGCTTCGGCAGGCCGGGTCGTCGCGCCGCGCGCCGGGCTCGCGACCGCCGTGCTCGCCGGCGCGATACTCTTTGCGGCGTGGTGGGCGCTCGTTCGAAGCACGGTGAACGCTTCCGCGCTCACGCCGCGCGTCGCGGTATTGCTCATCGCGAGCGGACTGGCGAGCGCCGTGCTGCTCGCCTGCCTCGTCTACGTCGTCTTCCTCATGCGACGCCGCACGCACGGCGTCGCGCCCGCGTTGGCCACACTGCCCCAGGCGCGGCTCGACGGCATCATTCGCGCGACGACCGAAGCCATCATCACCGTCGATTCGCAGCAGCGCATCGTGCTCTTCAATCCAATGGCCGAGCGCGTGTTCCGTTGCCCGGCGAGCGAGGCCATCGGCGCGTCGCTGTCGCGCTTCATCCCCGAGCGATACCGCACGGCCCACGAGGAACAGGTCCGGCGTTTCGGTCAGACGGGCGTGTCCGACCGTCAGATGGGCGCGCAGCGCGTGCTGTACGGCCTCCGTGCGGACGGCGAAGAGTTTCCCGTCGAGGCGTCCATCTCCCAGATCGACGATATCGACGGCAAGCTCTTCACGGTCATTCTGCGCGACGTGACCCAGCGCGTTGAGGCCGAGGCGGAACTGCAACGTTCGCGCGAGGAACTGCGCGCGCTGTCGGCCAATCTTCAGCACGAGCGCGAAAAGGAAAGGACGCGCATTGCGCGCGAATTGCACGACGATGTCGGACAAACACTGAGCGCGCTGAAGATGGACGTCGCCGCGCTCGAAGCGCGGCTCAACGCCAGCGCCGCGCCGCGCGACGACGTGGCCGGCCAGCTCGCGCGCATGCGCCGGGCGATCGACGGCAACATCGCTTCGTTGCGGCGCATCGCCGCTCATCAGCGGCCTGTCATGCTCGACGATCTGGGACTCGCCGCCGCCATCGACTGGCTCGTCGACGACTTCACGCAACGGCAGGGCATCGACGTGGAATGCGAGTTCGGCACGGGCGAGATCGCCTTCAATACGAACGCAGCGACCGCCGTTTTCCGTATCATTGAGGAGGCGCTCGACAACGTCGCGCTGCATGCGCGCGCAAGCCGCGTGAAGCTCTCGCTCGGCGCGGACGACGCCCATTGCGTGCTGCGTGTCGAGGACGACGGCGTCGGCGCGCCCGCGTTGCCCGGCGCGAACGGCAAGTCGTTCGGCCTGCTCGGCGTGCGCGAGCGCGCGAACGCGCTGGGCGGCACGGTACTGATCGAATCGAACCCGGACGACGGCTTCGCGCTGACTGTCCGGCTGCCGCTTGCTGCCGTGAGCGAACAGGAATCACAACCATGACGATCAAGGTGCTGATTGCGGACGACCATGCGATGGTGCGGGAAGGCCTGCGCCATATCCTCGACAACGCGCACGGATTCGAAGTCGCGGGCGAGGCGAGCGATGGCGCGAGCACGCTCCAGCTCGCGCGCTCCGCCGACGCCAACGTGCTCGTGCTCGACCTGTCGATGCCCGGCCGTCACGGGCTGGACCTGTTGAAGCAGATCAAGGAAGAACGGCCCGCGCTGCGCATTCTCGTCCTCACGATGCACGCCGAACAGCAATACGCGGCGCGTGCGTTCAAGGCCGGGGCGTCGGGCTATCTGACCAAGGAAAGCGCGAGCGCGGAACTGGTTGCGGCGCTCGCGAAGGTCGCGGCGGGCGGCGCGTATGTCAGCCTCGCCATGGCCGAGCGCATGGCGCAGAGCCTCGCCGAACCGGCCGACGCCCTTCCGCATCAGCGCCTGTCCGACCGCGAGTTCGACGTGTTCCGGCGGCTGTGCGCGGGCGAATCCATTAACGAGATCGGCGACGCGCTGTACGTGAGCGCGAAGACGGTCAGCACGTATAAAGCGCGCATCCTCGAAAAGATGCACCTGCCGCACGAGGCCGCGCTCGTGCGTTATGCCGTGCGGCACAAGCTCCTGGACGACGATACCGACGACAGCGACGGCAGCGGCGGCAGCGACGTGAGCGACGCCGGCCGCGACGTTTGAGCGCAGGCTTGTCAGGATTTCCCTACACCGCTTCGGAAACGCCTACCGAACTTTCCACGCGCGCCGATATATTTTTGAGATGGCGCGGCGAATAATTCGACGCATCAACCAACCGTTGCGCATCGAGGCTGTCGGGCCTTGCGATCGAAGCTGGCACGCGTGCGCGAATCGAGTTCGACAGGAGGCATCATGTTTCCGGTAAGCGATGGCAGAACGGCTGCGTCACCCGCATCGGCACCGGCCTCGCGCCGCGTGTATCAGATCGCCCATTCCGCCCATTCCCCTCGTTCCGGCAATAGCGCCGATCGCGCCGACTGCGACATCAAGCACAAGTCCGTACGCTGTTCGACCTGCTCGATGCAGCGCGTCTGCATGCCGGGCGGGCTCACGCCGGACGAATCCGCGCGTCTCGATGCCATCATCTGCTCGACGCGCACCGTGCGGCGCGGCGAAACGCTGTACCGTTGCGGCGACGCGTTCCAGAGCCTCTATGCGGTGCGCAGCGGCTGCTTCAAGACCGTGGTGCTGCACCGCGAAGGACAAGAGCAGCTCACGGGCTTCTATCTCGCTGGCGACGCGCTCGGGCTCGATGGCGTCAGCTCGGACCACCACAACTGCGATGCGATCGCGCTCGAAGACAGCGTCGTGTGCATCATTCCGTTCGATCTGCTGGAGGTGCTTTGCCGCGAAGTAAAAGCCATCCAGCATCATGTGCACCGGCTGATGAGCAGCGAGATCGTGCGCGAATCCAGCCTGATGATGCTGCTCGGCACCATGACGGCCGAACAGCGCGTCGCCGCTTTTCTGCTCAACATCTCGACGCGCATGAAGGCGCGCGGTTATTCGCCGGCGCAGTTCGTGTTGCGCATGACGCGCGAAGAGATCGGCAGTTATCTCGGGCTCAAGCTGGAAACCGTGAGCCGCATGTTCTCCAAGCTCCAGAAAGCCGGCGTGGTCGATGCGCGCGGCAAGGACGTACGCATTCTCGATCAGGCGGAACTGGAAAGCGTGTGAACGAATGCGCTCAGGCCGCGATGCGCAGCACCGCCGCGCCGACCATGCGTCCTTCGCGAAGATCGGAAAGCGCGCGGTTAGCGTCGGCGAGCGGATAGACCGTCGTTTGCAGATGGAGCGGGATGGACGCCGCGCGCTGCATGAATTCCTGACCGTCGGCGCGCGTCAGATTCGCCACCGACACGATGCGCCGCTCGCCCCACAACAGCGCATACGGGAACGCCGGAATATCGCTCATATGGATGCCGCCGCACACGACGACGCCGCCCTTCGCCAGCGCCGCGAGCGCGGCTGGCACGAGCGCGCCGGACGGCGCGAAGACAAGCGCGGCGTCGAGTTCATCGGGCGGCCGCTCGTCGCTGCTTCCGGCCCACGCCGCGCCCAGTTGCAGCGCAAGCGCTTGAGCGGCGCTGTCTTGCGCGCGCGTGAACGCATAGACGGTGCGGCCCTCGTGCCGGGCGATCTGCGCGACGATATGCGCCGCCGCGCCGAAGCCGTAGATGCCGATGCGCCTCGCATCGCCCGCCATCTTGAGCGTCCGGTAGCCGATGAGTCCCGCGCACAGGAGCGGCGCGGCATCGACGTCGCCGTAACGCGACGGCAGATGCAGGCAGAACCGGCTATCCGCGACCATTCGTTCGGCGTAGCCGCCATCCAGCGTATAGCCGGTGAAGCCGGGGTTATCGCACAGATTCTCGCGGTGCGTCGCGCAATAGGCGCAGTGGCCGCAGGTTTGGCCGAGCCACGGCACGCCCACGCGGTCGCCCACGACGAAGCCGTCCACGCCCGCGCCGATCGCGGCAACGCGGCCGACGACTTCATGCCCCGGAATGACCGGCCGTTTCGGATGCGCCAATTCGCCATCCACGACATGCAAGTCCGTCCGGCACACGCCGCACGCGACGACATCGACGAGCAGATGCCCCGGACCGGCGACAGGATCGTCGATATCGGCGGCGCGCAGTTGCGGGGCGGTGCCGTCGTAGAGCATTGCACGCATCATTTGGCTCCGTGCGTATCGGTTGTATCGCTTCCGCGATAGACGCTTCCTGTGTGGGCGGCGGGTGCATCGTCCGGCAATCTCCAGGCTCGATGCCGCTGTACCCGCACCGGGCCGCCGTCGTCGAAACGAAAATAGCCGCTGCGCAGCATGACCGGCATTCGTCCCACGCTGGTCAGCAACTGCTCGGCGGCGCCTTCTATCGCGACGCGGCCGAGTTCGAACGCGTGCCGCAAGTCTTCTTCCCGCGACGAAGCCGCGCCGAAATGATCTTCCAGCGCCTCGGCCGAGATCGTACAGGGGATACGCTCGCCGTCGACATAGGCATGGAAGGTGAGAGCGGGTTCATCGCCTGCATAGATGGGCGCGCTTTGCGAAAACGTGATGTTCATGGTGATGTGCCTCGCACGGGATGAGTCAAGCGGCGCCGGCTCGCCGCCCTTCGATCGCGACATACCTATGATTGTTCGCTTGCCCGAGGCCATGCCGCTTGATGCAGATCAAGCAGCTCGTGCCGTGTGGCCGCATCATCGTCATGTGTCTTTACCCGGAACCCTTGCGCCGCCATGCTCACTTACTGCGCCGAACCTCGCGCCGACCCGCGCGCCGACCGAGCCGTCCGCGCCCGTCATGCGCTCCTCATCGGCGTCGTCGCGGGCGTGCTCTTGAGCGCCGCGCCCGCGCTGGCGCAGACGGAAGTCAACGCGCTCGTCGATCAGCACCACTGCATGTTCTGTCATACCAACGATTCGCCTTTCCTCGCGCCCTCGTTTCAGCAGATCGCCGAGCGCTATCGCGACGATCCGAAAGCGCAGGCGATGCTCGAACACAAGTTGCGCGTGGGCGGGCGCGCGCACTGGGGCGACATGGCGATGCCTTCGCCGCCCGAGCGCGGCGGGTCCATTTCGGCGGAAGACGCGCATACGCTCGTGCAATGGGTGTTGCGCCACTAGACGTCCTCCATGGAGAGCGACATGCGTATCACGATCAAACTCGATGGTTTCGATCACGCCGCGCAATCGGCGTTTGCAGTGCTGTGGATCGACCGCGAACGCGGCCGCTGGTCGCGCGAAGCGCACGAGCGCGTCGAGTTGCCGGCATGGGGAACGTGGGAATCCGCGCCCGAAGGCACGCTGCTGCGCGATTCGGGCACCTTCGTGCCGCTCGTCTTGCTGCACGGACTGGTGCTCGCTGCCCTGCCCAAAGCGACCGGCGTACCGGAGCCGATGCAGCGAGGCCGCGCCGACTGTCTCGCATCGCGCGGCAGCAGAGCAACGTCCGCGAAGCTATGCGGACATTGGCATATCCAGTGCATAGACCGCGAGACGACGGTCCCCGAGCACGAGCTCTTTTCCGACGAAGAGGACTGTGCGCCATCGGCCGGATTGGGCTTCAGCGCAACATAGAGACGCCACCCGTCCTCACCGCGCCGGCGACGACATGAACCGTTGCTTCAGCAGGCCGACGGCATTGTCGAACGCGTGATGAATCGCGATGCTCAAGTCCGCGTCGGTAGTGCTTGCGACGGGCAGGAGGTCGAACTCGCGCGTGATGAGATCGAGGCGCGCATCGAAAATGCGCTGTCCCGATGGATCGCGGTAAGCCTCGACCGTCAGATGGCAATTGGCGATGTCCTTCGCCAGCCGCTCCAGCCGCACGAGTTCCACGCCCGCCTCGCGTTCCGCGTCGTTGGACCCCGCGAATCCGAGATACGCAATCTGCAATCCGAGGCCCATGGCTGTGCTCTCCCCTCTCTCTGCAAGTCTGCTCTGCAAGTCTGCTCTGCAAGTGCCGGCGCGCCGGTGAACACCCTTTCCGATGGCTCAGATCGTGGCGATCAGACCATCGTCCTGTATTCGCGCCGGACGCGGTTGACTCACATCAAGCAGCGCGCTGTCATGCTGCGTCGTCCGGCAAGCGCGAACCCGGTTCGACGACATAATCTCTGAAGTTCATCTCGATGCTGCGAATCTGGCTCGCGCAGCTCGAATAGAGCCAGCCTGGGCCGCCGTCCATGCCGTACATGCCGCGGCACATGCCCCTCAGGCTGATGCGCGCCCGGTCGCCGTCGAAGCCATTGCCGGCCGCCGGCGTGCGCGTGGCCCAAAGATAAACGACGCCTGCTTCGAGCGGACGCCCTGTCTGAATGCTCGCCGCGTCCGCGCGACGAATGCGCGTGGCCGAATGACGCGCCACATACTGCCGCGTGCGCTCCCAGCGCGCCGTACATTCTTCGCGACCCGTGCATTCGACCGACGCCAGCTCTCTTGCTTCTGCAAGTCGCGGCTCAGTCTCCCTGAAACGATTCCAGCGCGCGTCGGACGAACAAGCGGCCACACTCAGCAGCAACGCCGCATAAAGCATGCGGTATCTCATCTCGCGCTCCATCTGTAGTCGTCGTCACGCGAAATAACCATACCGCGATGTAGCGCGGTGTTATTGATCTGCCTCAGTGGACGGTCATATGCCGGTGTCGGTGCCGGTGTCGGTGCAACACACTGCACTGCCCGCAAGAGCGGCTGCCGCGCCGCCTCACCGCCAGATCAATCCGCGTTTTTCCATATCACATAGCCGAGCACCGCCAATGCGATGACGAACACCGTCGCCACCGCGATGGCCGCTATTCCGAGGATCTTGCTCATCGCATCCGCTCATGAAGTCGTCGTCCGCACGCTGGCGGCAGCGCATCAGACATCCTCCTCCATGCTGTCGAAGAGTTCGTCCTCCTGCGCGCAATGAACCCGTACGATCTCATCGAGCGCGAAAAGAAGACGCTGTATCTCCTTCCTCGCCGGCGCGTCATTGTCTTCAGCCGGGAGATCGGCCGCGAGTCTCCGCAACTGGAAAACAAGGCGAAAAATCTCGCGATGACTGCCGCTCAGTGCGGCCATCGGATCGTCGCCTGCGAGGCGCTTCGCGAGATACGGATAAAGGTGCAGGTCGTCCCGCTCTTCGTGAGGCAGAAGCTCGCGCGTCAGACGCTCGTTGATCCTCTCCAGTTCCGCCTTTACCGAGGCGCCGGGCAACTCGGGCAATTGGTAGGCAATGCGTCTGAGTTCGTCGAGCAACGGTTCGATTTCCGAGTGAGCCGCGCGCAACCGGCCCGATTCGCCAGGCGGCAGCGCCTTCATGCCGCGTGGCCGCGTTGCCGTTCGCAATGCCCGCAGCGCATTGCCTAGGACGGCGACGTCGATCAGTTCCTGCAGCACCGCGCCTTCCAGCGGCCTCAGCAGGCCGAACGCCGCCACGATCATCGCCGCGATGGACAGGCCCATGCCGGTCATCACGCACTGCACGGCAATGCGGCGCGACGACCGCGCAATGCGCAACGCATCGACGAGCCGATCGAGACGATCGGCGAGCAGCACGACGTCGGCCGCCTCCGCCGATGCCGCCACGCCGCGCGCGCCCATCGCGATGCCGACGTCCGCTGCGGCAAGCGCGGGCGCATCGTTGATGCCGTCGCCGACCATCGCCACGACCGCGCCCTTCTGCGCTGCCTGAATGGCCGCGAGCTTGTCCGCTGGCGTCTGTTCCGCGTAGACCTCCGTCACGCCGAGGCTCGCGCCGATGGCTTCGGCGACATCACGCCGGTCGCCCGTCAGCATGCCGAGCCGCGCGATGCCGGCCTGCCGAAGCAAGCGCAATGCTCTCGGCGTATCGAGGCGGACATCGTCGGCGAGCCACAACGCGCCGGCCATGACGCCGTCGATATCGACGAAGAGCGACGAACCGCCTTCACGTCCGAGACGGCGCAGAAAGGCCGCGCTCCACGGCGCCGCGGGCGCGCCGGCCGCCGCATGGCCGAACGAGCCTATGACCACGCGCTTTCCGTCGACGTTGCCGCTCACGCCCGCCCCGGCCGATTCGACCACTTCCGTGGGCGCGGCGAGGCGCATGCCCCGCTTGCGGGCGGCGAGCGTCACCGACTCGGCCACGACATGAGGCGAAGCCTGCGCAAGCGACGCAGCCATATGCAGCACGAAGTCGGACGCGAAACCTTCGCTGCATTCGATGCGCACGAGCTTCGCCCGCCCGCTCGTCAGCGTCCCGGTCTTGTCGAAGAACAGCACCTGTGTGCTCGCGAGGCGTTCCAGCGCGCCGCCGTCCTTGATCAGCACGCCGCGTTTCGCGCAGGCGGAGATGCCCGAGACGATCGCCACCGGCACGGCGAGTATCAGCGGACAAGGCGTGGCGACGACCAGCACGGCCAGCGCGCGAACGACGTCTCTCGTGGCGATCCAGACGCCGCCTGCCAGGATCATCGTGAACGGGACGAACAGCAGCGCATAGCGGTCCGCGAGCCGCACGGCGCGGCTTCGCGACCGCTGCGCCGTCTCCACCATGCGGACGATGCCCGCGAACGTGCTGTCGCGTGCCGCGGCCGTGGCGATCATCTCGAACGGCGCGCCGGCGTTGATGACGCCGCTCCTGACCGCGTGCCCCGCGCCGCGCGCCATGACCGCCGACTCGCCCGTGACGGCGGATTCGTCGAGCGCGGCTTCGCCGAGCAGCGTGCCATCCACGGGGACGCTTTCGCCCGCGCGCACGAGCAGCCGGTCGCCGGGGCACGCCGCCTCGGGCTCGATACGCCGCCATTCGCCGTCTTCGAAACGATGCGCCTCATGCGGCGCGCGGCTCAGGAGCGCAGACAAGGCCTTGCGCGCGCGGTTCTGCGCGAAGCCTTCGAGCGCGCCGCCGCTTGCGACCATCAGCGAGATGATGGCAGCAGTCAGCGACTCGCCGACGGCAGCCGCCACGCATATCGAGAGCAGCGCGAGGATATCGACGCCCGGCTCGCGGCGACGCAGCGCACGCACGATCGACACCGACAGCATGACAAGCGCCGGCAGCGTCGACGCGAGCCAAAGCAAGCGCGCAAGCTCGACGCGGCCAGCGAGATGCAAAATCCCCCCGGCCGTGAGCAGCAGCGCGGTGACCGAGACCACCGTGAGTTGCGTCACACACGGTTTCGGGATGACGCGATGCATGGCTTCGTCGCTCATGGCTTGCCTGCCTTCGACCGGCGCCGCAGCATCGGGCGTGCGGCGGACGGCGCGCGTCGATGCGCCGCTGGAGATGTTCGAGCACGTCGGCGCAGGCCAAAGCGCGGCGAGGCCTTCGCGTGCTCACGAATCAGCAAGCGCAGCATTTCCGCCACCAGAGGCCCGATGAAGAGGCCGATCGGCCCGAAGGCCGCTGCGCCGCACACGACCGCCGCCAATGCCAACGCAAACGGCATCCGCACGGCATTGCCGATGACGAGCATTCGGATCACGTTGTCGATGGAGCTGACCACGAGCGCGCCCCACAAGAGCAGGCCAGCCCCCGCCCATATCCTGCCCTCGATGAGAAGGACCACACCCGTCGGCAGCCAGACCAGAAGCGCACCGAACGGCACCAGTGCGGCGAGCGCAGTCAAGAGGGTCAGCAAGACGGGCTCATCCACGCCCGCCGCCCAATAGCCGGCGCCGGCCAGCACCGCTTGTCCCGTGGCCGTCGCGGGCACGGCTATCAGCACGGCGCGCGCAACGGTTTCGAGCGATGCGAGGTATTCGTCGAGTCTGCCGCCCATACTCTGGCGAGCGACCTCGCGGGCACGGACCGACAGCTCTGCGCCGTATCGATAGACGAAGTACAGCGCGAGCAAGGTAAAGAAGAACTGGAACGCATTGCGGCCGACCAGTCGGCCCATTGCCGGAAGAGTGCGCATCCAGTCGCCGCCGAGCGGAAGAACCTCGTCCCTGCGCGCTGGCAACTCGCGAATCAACGCGGCCAGATCTTCGCCGATGACAGGCACCCCGGCGGCCAACGACGCGACGCGCTCGGGCTCGCGCCCGCTCCACGAGGACAAGCGAAGGCCCAGTTCGAGCGTCTCGTGCGTCAGAGGCACCGTGACGGCCAACGCAATGCCTGCGACTGCCAGCGCCAGCAGCAGGGTCGCCGTCAATGCGCTCAGGGTTGCCCGGCCGCGCAGCAACCGGAGGACGCAGCGGTGTATCGGCCATGTGGCATAGGCGACTATCAGGGCCCATAGAACGGGCTGCACCAACGGACGAACAAGCATGACGCCGAGCGCGAGGATCGCGATGGCGGGCAGCCACGATGCATCGAACGGCATCCTGTTTCTCATCGGCGCGCCATCCCGTCATGCGCTGGCGCTTGCCGAGCGCATGTTCTGCGAACGCGACGCCGGCCGTGACTGTCAGAGACGCGCGTCATGCCGCGAGGTCCTTCCCGCGCGCTTGCGGAACAGATGGTGTCGCGCGAGGTACTTTTCGAACTCGACGAGCGCGAGCACGACACTCGACACCGCCAGCGACACGGCCAACTGCCACGCGTCGAGCGGCGTGGTGTGCAGCATGTCGTTGAAAAACGGCACATAGATCGCCGCTATCTGCAATGCGACGGTCACGCATACGGCACCCGCGAGCGCGCGGTTGGAGCACAGCCCGAGTTCGAACACCGACCGGCGCGCCGAGCGGATGCCCAGCACCAGACCCATCTGCGAAAGCGACAGCACCGTGAATGCCATGGTCTGCCATTGCGCCTGACCCGCCGCCAGTGCGCACGCCTCGGTGCCGAGTGTCAGAAGCGAAATCGCCAGCGACACGCCGACGATCCGTTGCCACATGCCGCCCGCAAAGAGGCTCTCGCGCGGCGGCCGAGGCGCGCGCCGCATGATGTCCGGCTCGGCGGGTTCGGCAGCGAGCGCAAGCCCCGGTAGTCCGTCCGTCACGAGATTGATCCACAAGATCTGAATGGGCAGCAAAGGCATCGGCAGCCCGAGAAGCGGTCCCGCTGCGATCACCAGCAGTTCCGCCGCGTTGCCCGTCAGCGCGTAACGGATGAACTTCGTCACGTTCTCGTAAATTCGCCGTCCTTCCTCGATGCCCGCGACGAGCGTGCCGTAATCGTCGTCGAGCAGGACCACGTCCGCAGCCTCGCGCGCGACGTCCGTGCCGCCCTTGCCCATCGCCACGCCGATGTCGGCGCGGCTCAATGCGGGCGCATCGTTGATGCCGTCGCCGGTGACGGCCACGCAGCGCCCGCGCGTCTGCAAAGCCTCGACGATGCGGATCTTCTGCGCCGGGTCCAGCCGCGCAAACACGCTCACGCTTTCTATCCTGCGCACGAGTTCGTCCTGCGATAGCGCGTCGAGCTCCGGACCCGTGACAAGCGACTGCCCCTGCGACATGATGCCGAGCGACCGCGCGATGGCACTGGCCGTCAGCGGATGGTCGCCGGTCATCATCACGGGAACAATGCCGGCGCGCCTGCACATGTCGACCGCCTGCGGCGCGCCCGGCCGTGGCGGGTCCTGCATGCCCAAGAAGCCCAGAAACACGTGACCGGTTTCGATCCACGCTGCCGTGGAGTCCATATCGGCGTGGGCTTTGACTTCGCGCTTCGATACGGCTATCAGCCGTTGACCGTCGGCGGCCATGCGCGCTGCAATGGCGAGCTGCATGGCCCGGTCGAGCGAGCCTGTCGAATCGCCGAACGTAGCATCGCAGCGAGGCAGGACCGCTTCGGGCGCGCCCTTCATGTACGCCGTCCAGCCGGACGATGTCCGGTACACCACGGTCATGCGCATGCGAGTGGAGTCGAAAGGCAGTTCGATGCTGCGCTCGCCCGCTTGAAGCAACGCCTCATCGAAACCATGAGCGTCCAGGCCCGCCTCGCGCGCGGCTCGCCATATCGCGACTTCGGTGGGATCGCCGAGCCACTTGCCGGTGTCGGCATCGCGCTCGCCCGCCTCCTCGCCGCAGGCAAGCGCCGCTGCGCAAAGGAGTGACCGTGGGAGCGACCGTGCATCGGGACCGAGCGAATGCGCGACGCCGTGCGTGAATGCGATGCAGCTTCCGTCCGGCAGCCCCAGTTCGACGACGCGCATGTCGTTGAGCGTCAGCGTGCCGGTCTTGTCCGTGCAGACGTGGCTGACCGAGCCGAGGGTTTCGATTGCGGCGAGATTGCGCACGAGGGCCCGTCGCCGCGCGAGATTGCGCGCGCCCAGTGCCAGCATGACGGTCAGCACCGTGGGGAGCGCCTCGGGAATCGCGGCCACCGCGAGACTGACCGAAGTCAGCAGCATCAGCGAGACCGCTTCCCCGCGCGCGACGCCCATCGCGAAGATCGCCACGCACGTCAGCGCAATGGCGATGCCCAACTGGCGCCCGAACGCGGCCAGCCGCTGCTGTAGCGGCGTGCGCGGCGGCTCGATCCGTCCGAGCAACGCGACGATCTTGCCTAGCTCCGTGTCCATCCCCGTCGCCACCACGATGCCGCTGCCGCGCCCGCACGCGATGCTGGTTCCCATATACGCCATGTCGCGGCGCTCCGCGAGCGGCGCGTGTTCGTCGGCAATCGGGTCAGCCGACTTGTCGACGGCAAGCGATTCGCCCGTCAGCGCGGACTCGTCCGTGCGCAGCTGTATCGATTCGACCAGCCGGATATCCGCAGGCACGCTCGCGCCCGCTTCCAGGAACGCGAGATCGCCCGGAACGACTTCGGCCGCGGGAACAGTGAGGCGCTCGCCGTCGCGGACTACCGTCGCGCGCGATGCGCCCAGCTTCCTCAACTCGGCCATCGCATGCTCGGCGCGAACGGTTTGCATCAGACCGATTGCGCCGTTGACGAGCACGAGCGCGGCGATTGCCAACGCCTCCTGCGCATCCCCCGTCGCCGCAGCGATGCACGCGGCCACCAGCAGCACGATGTTCATGTAGTCCCGAAACTGCGCGCCGATGAGCGACAGCAACGAGCGAGGCCGCTCGCGGATCGTCTCGTTCGGACCATGCCGCGACAGACGCCGTGCCGCTTCGTCGCGCGAAAGCCCGTTGTGCGCGTGCGATGCGAACGCCAGCGCGACATCTTCGGATGTCCGCTCATGCCACGGTCCGGTCGCGATTTCAGTCATGCGGGCTTCCTCGATGTGAGGCACAGCGTCTTCGCACATGATGCGCCCGCAGCGCCTCGCCTTCGGCTGACCTGGATCAAGCGACGTGCACGCGCGAGGTATCAACATGGGTGTCGCCGCACGATGACTCGATGGAATCGACATGACAGACACCGCCGAACGGGCGCCCCGCCCGCGCAGAGTGCTGGTCGCACTCGACAGTTCACCCGCTTCGGAGAATGCGCTCGCGTACGCAGGCAAATTCGTCCCAGCCGGGACGTCCATCCGCATCCTGAGCGTGATTGCGCAGTGCAATGCGGCGCTGCCGGTGCCCGACCTCGTGCGCCACTCTCTGCACGAGGCGCGCGGCAGTGCCGTGACGGACGCGCGCGAGATGCTTCTCCGTTCCCAGAACGCGCTGCGCAACGCTGGGCATCACGTCGAAACGGTGTTGGTGGAACTGTCGGACGGCCGGAACAACGCACAGGCGATCGCTCAGGAGGCCGAAGACTGGAACGCGGACCTGCTCGTGACTGGCGCACATCAGCATCACGGCCTGCTCCGCTGGATCGAGGGCAGCACGGCCGAGCCGCTGGCCGCCAACCGGAGGCTGCCGGTTCTCGTCGTGCCCGAGTCGTTCGACGCAACCGGGGCGCACGAGCCCCGGCGCATTCTCTTTGCGGTCGACGGTAGCAGCGAAGTCCTTCCGGCATTGCGCTTCGGCGCGGGCCTCGCTTCATCCGAAACGCATCTTCGGGCGATTCATGTGATCGACAAGGCCATGCGCATGACCAATCCCCTTCCGTTCTCGCTGCTCGAAGAAGCATTCGACGAGGACGCGCGAGCAGCGAGATCCATGGCGCGACGAGTGTTTGCGAACGCGCCCGGCGAGACCAGCTTCGAAGTGCTCAGCACGTGCGAGTGCCGGGACGATGTTGCGCACGCGATCGTGCGCGAGGCAGACGCGTGGCGCGCCGACCTGCTGGTCATGGGCACGCATGGCCGCCGTGGCGCGGCGCGCTGGCTGCTCGGAAGCGTGGCGCGCAACGTCGCAAGAATCACGCACACGCCGCTTTTGCTTGTCAACCAAGTGCCGCGGTAACGCGTATCGCTAATCAGCAGGTATCGAGATCACGCGGCGAAGCAGGCATCATGTGTCCGCCTCGGTGCCCGGCCGTATCCGTGTTTTGCGTCCCTCATGCGCGGGCTCGCGTCGCACCGGCCCGGCCGTGCGGTCCGTGAGCGCGTCGCGCAGCAGGCGCACGTCGTCGCGCATCAGCGCCATCTCGCGTTCGAGACGCTTGATGTCCTTGTGCATGTCTCGTCGAAGCTGCTTTTCTTCGCCGCCGATGACCAGCGCGGCGATGCTCGCGAAGGTAAGCGAGAGCATTCCGTACCCGAGCAGCACCACGAATACAGCGAATACTCGGGACGCGGGCGTAGTCGGCGCGATGTCGCCGTACCCCACGGTCGCGCTGTTCTCGAACGCAAGCCACAGACCCTCGGCATAGGTGTGGACACGCGGCTCCAGCCAGTAGAAGCCTGCGCCCGCGAGCGCGAGCACCGTCGCGCCGAACGCCATTAAAAGCACGAGACGGCCCGGCACGATAAGCGCCTGCAACGCGAGGAAAATGCGAACGGCCACGACCGACATGAACCCGAGCCGCAGCATCCACTCGGGCGCGGACCACGGCGTCGCGCCGCCGAAGACGCTCGACAGCGCGGCGAGCGCGATGCCCGCATCCATCACGTTGCGGCACAAGAAGCGATCCGGATGACGGCTCAATGCAAGCATGCGCCCGAGCACGCACAAGCAAGCGAGGCCCGCGGTCAAATACAGGCTGCGCGAAGCGGCCAGCGCCGTCGCGGGCCCGGTCAGTCCGAGGTAGAAGGCGGGTATGAGAAGCAGCATCGCACCGGGCATCAGCCAGCGCAACCATTGCCAGGTGCGCACGGCGGCGGGGTCGTCGTGGGGATCGACGCCTTGCGGGCTCAACGCGCACGGCCACTCCGTCATGGCGCGGTCGTGTTCGTGAGCGTCGCGCCCCGGCGCGCGCAAGTCACCGCTTAAGCGGCCCATTCGAGTTGATCGATTCGCGTGAGCCTGCGTTCGATGCGATCCACGAAGACATCGACGAGGCGGCGCGCATCGTCCGCAGGCAGACCTTGCTTGATGGCACAACGCGCAACGGGCTGCTTGCCCGCGAGCGTCGCCATGTCTCTGAACGCCGTGGTCTCGCCCCGCGCGTTCTCGGTGCAGAAGAACGCCACGTACGGCAGCTTGCGCCGGTTGAGCGCGAGCCACGCGCGCACCGGCGCGCTGACGGTGCCGGCCCAGACCGGCGTGCCGATGACGACGAGCTCATATGCCGTAGCGTCGCGACAGCCGGCATGCAACTGCACGGGACGGGCGAAGACGGTATCGAAGATGGCGCGCACAAAGCCCAGCACGCCGGACCGATCCACCGGCTCCGTGATGACTTCCAGATCCGCCTGCAGGCGGGCGGCGAGCGCCTCGCCCAATGCGCGCGTCTTGCCGGTTCGCGAATAGCAAACCACGAGCACCTTTGACATGTCCGTTCTCCACGATCCACCTACGCGACTTCGATGATGACCTTGAGCGCGCCCGTATCGGCGGCGCGCGCGAAGGTGTCGTATGCGTCGAGCACCCGGTCGAGCGTGAAGCGGTGCGTAATCAGTTGCTTCGGCTGCAAACGGCCCGCGCGCACCGTCTTCAGCAGCATCGGCGTGCTGACGGTATCCACGAGCCTCGTCGTGATGGTGATATTGCGGTCCCACAAGGCTTCGAGATGCAGGTCCGCTTTCACGCCATGCACGCCCACATTCGCGATGGTCCCGCCCGCCGCGATGATCGCCTCGCACAGCTCGAAGGTAGACGGCACGCCGACGGCTTCGACCGCGCAGTCCACGCCCGCGCCATCCGTCAGACGCAAGGTCTCGGCTGCCGGATCGCTCCGCGAAATGGCGATGCATGCCGTAGCGCCGAACGTGCGCGCCACCTCCAGCCGATTCCTGTCCCGGTCGATCATGATGATCTGCGCCGGCGAGTAGAACTGCGCGGTCAACAGCGCCGCGAGGCCGATGGGTCCCGCGCCGACGATGGCCACCGTGCTGCCCGGCTGCACGCGCCCGTTGAGCACGCCGCATTCGAAGCCAGTCGGCAGAATGTCGGAGAGCATGACGAGCGCTTCTTCGTCCACACCCTCGGGCAGGCGGTACAGGCTCGTGTCCGCGTGCGGAATGCGCACGTATTCGGCCTGCGTGCCGTCGATCTTGTTGCCGAGTATCCAGCCGCCCGTCGCGCAGTGCGAGTACATGCCGCGCCGGCAGGCGTCGCACTTTCCGCACGACGAGATGCACGAGATCAGCACGCGATCCCCCGGCTTGAACGCGGCGACCGCCGCACCGGCCTCTTCGACGACGCCGACGCCCTCGTGCCCCAGCACGCGCCCCGGCTGACACGTCGGCACGTCGCCTTTGAGGATATGCAGATCTGTGCCGCAGATGGTGGTGCGCGTCACGCGCACGATCGCATCCGTTGCACTGACGAGCCTCGGCGACGGCCGTTCGTCGAGCGACTTCTCTCCGGGACCGTGATAGACGAGCGCTTTCATGTGCCGAACTCCTGTGCGTGGCATGGCGTGTGGCGTGGACCGAGCCACTGTATGCGCACGGATTCGGCGGCTCTTGATCTGCATCAAGCAGAGCAGAACCGATGCGCCGCGCGGCGCCGGTTGATCTGAGTCAAGCGCGCAGATGAAACGCCTGCATAGACTGAGGGCCTTCGATCCCGCGACTAAGGGAGTCATGCGATGAGCTACAAGACGATCCTCGTGCATCTCGACACCAGCGTGCGCGCGCATCCACGACTGGAAAGCGCGCTTGCGCTCGCCAGGCATTTCGACGCCTATGTCATCGGCCTCTTCGCGGTGTTCGAGCCACCGCCGCGCGTCTTCACCGTGATGGCGGGCACGGCCGACTACTACGCGCAGCATGCGGCATTGCGGCGCGAGCAGCGCGCTGCGATCGAGCGCCTCTTTCATGCGGAGTTGACGCGCGCCGGTGTATCGGGAGAATGGATCGCCAGCGACGAGCGCGCGACGGTCTGCGTGCCGCACTATGCGCGGTGCGTGGATCTGGTGGTCGCGAGCCAGGATGATCCGAATGATCCTGACTCCTACGTAGGCGATCATTTTCCGGAAACGCTCGTCATGTCGGCCGGCCGGCCCGTGCTGCTGATTCCCTATACGGGCTTCTTTGCGACGATCGGCACGCATGCGATGGTCGCGTGGGACGGCAGCCGCGAAGCCACGCGCGCCGTCCACGACGCGCTGCCTCTTTTGAAGGCTGCGGAGCGCGTGACCGTCGCGACGATCGACACCGCTTCCGACCATGCACAGGAAGAACGCATTCACGGCGCGGATATCGCGGCATGTATCGCGCGGCACGGCGTGTCGGTGGAGGTGTCATCGAACAAGGCGCCCAGCGACATGCAGGCCGGCGAGATGTTGCTTTCGCGCGCCGCCGATATCGGCGCGGACCTCGTCGTCATGGGCGGTTATGGCCACGCGCGCTGGCAGGAACTGGTGCTTGGCGGCGCAACGCGGACCTTCCTTGCGTCGATGACCGTTCCGGTTTTGATGTCGCATTGACGGCGACGGTTGCTGGCTTGCGCGGACGCCCAACTCCCGTGAGAAGAACTCGCGTCACCGCTCCGGCGAGCAGTACGGCCGCGAGAGTCAGGCCGTCCGACGAACGAACCGTTGTTCCGTGACGCTCGTTCCCCATTGCGTGCCCTGAGCTTCTTCGCACAGCCGGAAGCCGAAGGATTCATACAGGTGCCTCGCTGCGTCCAGACCCTTGAAGGCGGAAAGATACGTTTCGGAGAACTGAGCGTCGACGAAGTTCATGGAACCAACGCAGGTGCGCCACTCCGCTCGCAACATCTCCATCGATGGCAAGCGATGCAAGCGTTCGGCCGTCCCGCTCACCGAGCCGTCAGTCCTTCGAACAGAAACCTCCATGAATACGCGCCACCATCGCATCGCAGCCTCGGCTTAGCACAAACCCTAGCCCGCCGCGTATCGACATTTCGAAGAAGTAGAATGCCTTCGCATCGGCAGCTGCGGTCGTTACCGCTCTCCGACAGGCGGTATGCGCACCTGCAATTGAAAGAACTTTCGGGAGTGAATCGATGCAGCGAAGCTATCCTTATCGAGGGTTCGAGATCACGATTCAGCTCGAGCCAGTCAGAGCAGTGTCGCACAAGGCGGAATTCAGCGACCCAGTCGGATTCATTGCCGTAGTGAGTGTCTGCACCGCCGAACCGAAGCGGCCTGTGGGCGTACCGGTTCGGCTGGTCTCCGAAACCCATACTGTCTTCCGCACGAAGGACGACGCTCTGTCAAGCGCGCTCAGCGCAGCGCAACGCATCATCGACGCGAAGATACCCAGTTGACGCAAGCTCCGCGCTCGCAGTTCTATTCTCTAATCACCTAATTCCGAAGTCTCTTCTCAGACCAAGGAGCCGATTTCACGAGGCCCAGGAACGCATCAATCAGTTTGACTTGCTAATAACGTTTCACTTCCCGCATCGTTTCCGCCGATTCAATTCAATCGCAAGCGGTGTGCATCAGATCAAAGCCTCACCACATAAGTCGGCGATGCGCTCTTCGTTTGCCTATGATTCATCGTAGGCAAATGATCCTTGAGCAACTCGCGCAGAGGTCTTATCTATTGACCTCGTGCAGTCAGGGGACAAGGAGTCCTTCACATGAAAGCTCCGCGACGTTTAGAGCGAATCGAGCTGATCGCGCCGATTTCAGGCGTCATGGTCCGACTCGATACCGTGCCCGATCCGGTGTTCGCTCAGAAAATGGTCGGTGACGGCGTGTGGATCGATCCGACTTCCGACGAATTGCTCTCCCCGCTCGCCGGCAAGGTCACGCAACTGCATCGCGCCTGCCATGCAGCGACCGTTACCGGCGACTGCGGGCTCGAAGTGCTGATTCACATCGGTCTCGATACGGTGATGCTGCGCGGCGAAGGCTTCACGCCGCTCGTGAAGGAAGGCGATACCGTCGTCACCGGCCAGCCGCTGATCCGCTTCGATCCGCTCGTCGTCGGCGCAAAGGCCGTGAGTCTGCTCACGGAAATGGTCATCGCGAACGGTGAGCTCGTCACCCGCTACGAACCGGCCACGGGCCTCGTCACGGCGGGCACGGACGTCGCGCTTCGTGTCGAGTTCGTCTCGCCGACGAAAGACAACGCGAGCCGCGACGCAGGCGGACAGGCCGTATCCGATGAAGTCACGCTGCCGAACCCGCAGGGCCTGCACGCGCGGCCGGCCGCCGTATTCGCCGCCGAAGCCAAGAAATACACGTCGGAGATTCGCGTCGTGCGCGGCAGCGACAGCGCGAACGCGAAGTCGGTGGTCGCGCTGATGGCCCTCGCGACGAGCTTCGGCGACAAGCTGCGTGTCGAAGCGGCAGGGCCCGATGCGAATGAAGCCGTGACCGCGCTCGCGCGCCTGCTCGCGTCGGGTTCGGGCGAGAAGCCCGGCGAAGCGCGCACGCCCGCCGCTCCGGCCATTGCAAGCGAAGCCGTGGCGCCCCAACGCGCCGCGCCTGCCGACGCGAACGAGTTCACCGGCGTCTCGGCGTCGCCGGGGCTGGCGGTCGGCAAGATCGTACAGTTCCGCCGCGAAGTCATCGACGTGGCCGAGACGGGCGAATCGCCGCAACGCGAGCGCGCACGGCTCGACGCGGCGCACCATGAAGCACGGCAGCAGATCGAGGCGCTGAAGGCGAAGCTGACCGATCCGTCGAAGGCAGCGATACTCAATGCTCATCTCGAACTGCTGGGCGATCCCGATCTCAACGACGCCGCGATCGCCGGCATCAGCGACGGCAAGAGCGCGGGCTTCGCGTGGCGCGCCGCGTTCGAGGCACAGGCCAGCCATCTCGAGAAGCTGGACAACGCGCTTCTGCGCGAACGGGCGGGCGATATCCGCGATGTCGGCCGCCGCGTGCTCGCGTTGCTCGCGGGCGTGAAGCAGGCGCGCATCGACGTGCCGGACGAATCCATTCTCATCGCCGAGGAACTCTCTCCTTCGGACACCGCATCGCTCGACAGGAGCAAAGTGCTCGGCTTTTGCACGACGACAGGCGGCGCGACGAGCCATGTCGCGATACTGGCGCGATCGCTCGGCATTCCGGCTATCTGCGGCATCGACGAAAGCGCGTTGCAGTTGCCCGACGGCACGCTCGTCGTGCTCGACGGCTCGCGTGGCACCCTGCGGCGCAATCCCGGCGCTGACGACCTGCAAAAGGCGCGCGAGCGCATCGAACGGCAGACATTGAAGCGGGCACAAGAACAAACGGCCGCGAGCAAGCTGGCCGTCACCGCCGATGGTCATCGCATCGAAGTGGTCGCCAACATCCGCAACGCGCAGGAAGCGCGCGATGCCGTCGCGGCGGGCGCCGAAGGCGTCGGTCTGTTGCGCTCCGAGTTTCTCTTCGACAACCGCGACACCGCGCCTTCCGAAGACGAACAGGCGGCCGAGTACTGCGCCGTCGCAGAAGCCCTCGGCCGCGAGCGTCCGCTCGTCGTTCGCACGCTGGATGTCGGCGGCGACAAACCGCTTTCCTATATGCCGCTGCCGAAGGAAGACAACCCGTTTCTCGGCCTGCGCGGCGTGCGCGTGAGTCTCGAGTTTCCCGACTTCTTTCGCACGCAGTTGCGTGCGATTCTGCGGGCGGCACCCATCGGCAATCTGCATGTGATGTTCCCCATGATCGCGACGATCGACGAACTGCGCGCCGCGAAGCGCATTCTGCAGGAGGAGGCCGGCGAGCACATGAGCCGCATCAAGGTCGGCGTGATGATCGAAGTGCCATCCGCCGCGATGATTGCCGAGCCGCTCGCGCAGGAAGCCGATTTCTTTTCCATCGGCACCAACGATCTGACGCAATACACCCTCGCGATGGATCGCGGACATCCGAAGCTCGCGAAGCAGGCCGACGCGCTGCATCCCGCGGTGCTGCGTCTTATCGGCATGACCATCGACGGCGCGCACCGGCACGGCAAATGGGTGGGCGTGTGCGGCGGGATTGCGTCGGATGCGATGGCCGTGCCCGTGCTTGCCGGATTAGGCATCGACGAGTTGTCGGTCAGCGTGCCCGCCATCGGCTCGATCAAGGCCCAGCTCGCGCGTCTCACGATGGACGAATGCCGCGCGCTCGCAGCCAAGGTACTGACCCTCGGCACGACGGCGGAAGTGCGCGCGCTGCTCGCTCGATACGCGGAATAGGTAAAGGCGGGCAAAAGCGGGCAAACGCGGGCAAACGCGGGCAAAAGCGCGGTAACCGGAACAAGCGGAGAGACAGCATGTTCAAGAACGCTTTCGGCGTGGTGCAGAAAGTCGGCAAATCGTTGATGCTGCCGGTCGCGGTGCTGCCAGTCGCGGGGTTGCTGCTCGGCCTCGGCTCGACCGACTTTCACGGCTATATCCCCGGCATCGTGCTCGCGCTCATGAAGAACTCGGGCGACGTGATCTTCAGCAACTTGCCGTTGATTTTCGCCATCGGGGTCGCGCTCGGCTTCACTGAGAACGACGGCGTGTCGGGCATCGCCGCGACCATCGGCTTTCTCGTGATGACGGCGACGCTCGGCGTCATCGCGACGTTCCAAGGCGTGAAGCCCGACACGATCATGGGCATTCCGTCGATCCAGACCGGCGTGTTCGGCGGCATTCTCGCGGGCGGCCTCGCGGCGTGGATGTTCAATCGCTACTACCGCATCACGCTGCCGCCGTATCTCGGCTTCTTCGCGGGCAAGCGCTTCGTGCCGATCGTCACGGCAATCGGTTCGATCGTGCTCGGCGCGATTCTCTCGGTCATCTGGCCGCCTATCGGCAGCGCGATCAAGGCGTTCTCGCACTGGGCGGCGGTGTCCGATCCGCGAACCGCCGCGACCATCTATGGTTTCGTCGAACGGCTGTTGATTCCCTTCGGCCTGCATCACATCTGGAACGTGCCGTTCTTCTTCGAAGCGGGCAGCTATCTCGATCCCACGACAGGCAAGGTCGTGCACGGCGACATCACGCGCTTCTTCGCGGGCGACCACACCGCTGGCATTCTCGCCGGTGCGTACTTCTTCAAGATGTTCGGCCTGCCTGCGGCCGCCATCGCAATCTGGCATTGCGCGAAGCCGGAAAAGAAAGTGGCGGTCGGCGGCATGATGGTGTCCGCCGCACTGACCTCGTTCCTCACGGGCATCACGGAGCCGATCGAGTTCGCGTTTCTGTTCGTCGCGCCGGTGCTGTACTTCATCCACGCGTATCTCGCGGCATCGGCGCAGTTCGTCGCCAATACGCTCGACATGCACATGGGCTTTACGTTCTCTCAGGGCGCGATCGACTTCGTGATGTTCAACCTGATCGGCAACAAGGCGACCCACGCATGGTACGTCTTCATTCTCGGGCCGATCTATGCGGTGATCTATTACGCCGTGTTCCGCGTCGTCATCACGCGCTTCGATCTGAAGACGCCGGGACGCGAGGACGATACCGTCGAAGCAGCCGCAGGCAGCACGGCCGAGATCGGCGGACGCTCTCGCGATCTCGTGCTAGCGTTCGGCGGGCGTTCCAACATCAAGAGTCTCGATGCATGTATCACGCGGCTGCGCATTTCGGTGAACGATCCCGCGCTCGTCGACGATGCAAGGCTCAAGGCGTTGGGCGCGGCAGGCGTCGTGCGCGTCGGCAACGGCGTGCAGGCGATCTTCGGGCCGCTCTCGGAGAACATGAAAACGGACATGCAGGACTATCTGAAGCGCGCGGGCACCGAGGCCGATCTGCCGGCGGCGGGCGCAAAAGCCGGTGCAGGCGCTGCGCAGCCGGCGGGTGCTGCGCCACCACCGGCTTCTGCGTCCACGTCAAACGATTCGGCCTATGCGGCGCGCGCAGACAAGATTCGCGAGGCGCTGGGCGGCGGCGCGAACATCGTCAAGCTACAGCCGCTCGCAGCGACACGCCTGCGCGTCCTGCTGAACGATGCATCGCGAATGGACAACGCGGCGCTGACTACCGCCGGCGTCCCGGAGACACAAAGACTCTCGAACGGCGAAGTCGATCTGATCGTCGGCCTCGAAGCCGAAGCGCTCGCGGGCGCGATGCACTAGCACGGCATCGGATGAATGGCTTCGCGATGACGTTCACTCGTCGGGCGACGCGCCTTTGTGTCGTTTCGGTTGCCTGTAAAGCGGATAACATCGGAACTCGGCGTGCTTATTGAATCGCTTACGCAACGCCAGCGCCGTAGGTCGTTACTTCGGAGTCCCCATCATGCCCCCGTGCTCACTCAGGTTCATTGCGATCGCAACCGCCATGCTCGCCTTGTCGTGGTCTGACAGCGCTTTGCCGACGCAGCAGGCGCAGCAACGCCGCGCCGGGCGCGATGTGCGCCAGGAGACGCGCCAGAGCGCCCGGCATACCAAACAGGACTGCCGCGCCGCGAACCAGCAATCGAACGTGCAATGCCGGCAGGACAAGCGCGAGACGAAGCAACATGGGCGTCAGGCTGCAAGAGACATCAAGTACTGATTGCGCTCTTTGCGCAGTCAGATCAAACATCGTGGAGATCGCGCGCCTCGAATCTTGAACAGCGCGGCATCGCATGATATCGAATCGATAAGGCGCACAAGAACGAGCACAACAAAGCGCACCTACCGACTTAGCGAATCTCGCGCAGCGCGACGCCCCGTGACAACGCACGACGTGCGTTCCCATGCGCCCTCATTAAAGGAGACGTCGATGAACGATCGTTCCAGCGCCCATCCGTCTGAAGGAAGTACGATAGAAGACGACGAACTACGGCTCATCGATGCATGGTGGCGCGCGTGCAATTACTTATCGGCGGGCATGATCTTTCTCGCGGATAACCCGCTGCTGCGCGAGCCGCTCAAAGCGGAGCACGTCAAGCACCGGCTGCTCGGACACTGGGGCGCGAGCCCTGCGCTTTCGTTCGTCTGGGCGCATCTGAACCGCGTGATCAAGCGCGACGACCTCGATGTCGTTTTCATGGCCGGTCCCGGACACGGCGCGCCCGGCGTGCTCGGCCCCGCTTATCTCGAAGGCACCTACTCGGAGGTCTATCCCGACAAGAGCGAGGATATCGAAGGCTTGCAGAAGTTCTTCAAGCAGTTCTCGTTTCCCGGCCATATCGGCTCGCACGTGACGCCGGAAACGCCGGGGTCCATCCATGAAGGCGGCGAACTGGGTTATAGCCTGTCGCATGCGTACGGCGCGGTGCTGGACAATCCCGGGCTCATCGTCGCGTGCGTCGTGGGCGATGGCGAAGCGGAGACCGGACCGCTCGCGACCGCATGGCATTCGAACAAGTTCATCAATCCCGCACGCGACGGCGCGGTGCTGCCCATCCTCAATCTCAACGGCTACAAGATCGCGAACCCGACGATCCTCGCGCGCATCAGCCATCAGGAACTGGAGGCGCTCTTCGTCGGCTACGGCTACACGCCGTATTTCGTCGAAGGATCGGACCACGCGCAGATGCACCGGAAGATGGCCGAGACACTCGATCGCGTCACCGCCGACATTCGCGCGATATGGGAGAACAGTCGCGCAGGCAAGGGCGTGGAACGCCCGCGTTGGCCGATGATCGTGCTGCGCACGCCTAAGGGCTGGACCGGACCGAAGGAGATCAACGGTCACAAGGTCGAGGGCTCGTGGCGTTCGCATCAGGTGCCGTTCTCGGACGTGCATACGAACCCCGCGAATCTCGCGGTGCTCGAACGCTGGATGCAGAGCTACGAGCCGGAAACACTCTTCGACGCGAACGGCCGGCTGCGCGAAGAAATCCGCGCGCTTGCGCCGGTTGGAACGCGGCGCATGAGCGCGAATCCTCATGCAAACGGCGGCGTGCTGCGCAAGCAGCTCAAGCTCCCCGACTTCCGCGACTATGCGGTCGATGTGGGCCAGGCGGGGACCGTCCAGCATGAAAACACCCGCCCGCTGGGGGAATTTCTGCGCGACATAATGCGCGCCAACATGGACACGTTCCGCGTGTTCGGTCCCGATGAAACGGCCTCCAACCGGCTACAAGCGGTTTATCAGGCAAGCAAGAAGGTCTGGATGGCCGACATGCTTCCCGAGGACGAAGACGGCGGCGAACTCTCGCGCGACGGCCGCGTCATGGAGATGCTTTCGGAGCACACCTTGCTCGGCTGGCTCGAAGGCTACCTGCTGACCGGACGTCACGGCTTCTTCCATACGTATGAGGCTTTCGCGCATGTCGTGGATTCGATGTTCAATCAGCACGCGAAATGGCTCGACATCTGCAAGAACCATGTGCCGTGGCGAGCGTCCGTTTCGTCGGAGACCATCCTGCTGTCATCCACGGTCTGGCGCCAAGATCACAACGGCTTCTCGCATCAGGACCCGGGGTTCATCGACCTCGTGACGAACAAGAGTCCGTCCGTCACGCGCGTCTATCTGCCGCCCGATGCCAATACGCTTCTCGTCGTGGCCGATCAGTGCCTGCGATCGACCGATTGCATCAATGTGATCGTCGCGGACAAGCAGAAGCACTTGCAGTTCATGACGATCGACGAAGCCATCGTGCATTGCGCGAAGGGCATGGGCGTCTGGCGGCGCGCGAGCAACGACGAAAACGAAGAGCCCGATGTCGTCATGGCGTCGTGCGGCGACGTCGCGACGCAGGAAGCGCTCGCAGCCACGGCCATCCTGCGTGAATATCTGCCGGAACTGAAGTTGCGCTTCGTGAATGTGGTCGATCTCTTCAAGATGCAGCCCAATACCGAACATCCGCACGGATCGAGCGTGCGGAACTTCGAAAGCCTGTTCACGCTGGACAAGCCCGTGATCTTCAACTTTCACGGCTACCCGTGGCTCATCCACAAGCTGGCGTACAAGTTCCGCAATCACGAGAATCTGCATGTGCGCGGCTACAAGGAGAAGGGCAACATCAATACGCCGCTGGAACTCGCGATACTCAATCAGGTGGACCGCTTCAATCTCGTGATCGACGTGATCGACCGCGTGCCTCGCCTGCGCGGAAGCACTGCGCATTTGAGAGAGGACATGAAGAACGCGGTCATTCGCCACCTGGATTACGCGCATACGCATGGCACGGATCCGGACGAGATCACCGAATGGACGTGGCCTTATTGATTGCAGGCTCAGTCGCGGCGCGTTCCGAGGCGCATTTAGATCAGCCACCGCGCCGCATCGTCGAGCGCGCCGTCCGCAGCCGGCATGTCTCGCCGCGCGACGCGCACTAGCTGCACCGCGCGGATCTCGGGAGGCTGCACCGGCAAATGCGCGAGATGGAGCGTGAGTTCAGCGGCTCGCTCATCGCTGCGCGCTTCGACGACGAGGTTCATGCGGTTCAGGCGCAGCGTCTTGCGATCCACGCGTATGAGCGCGGCAGGATCGCCGAGCACGTCCGCGAGCGCGCCAAGCTGCTGTTCCACGCCTTCCGCGCGCGAACCGAGCGATGCGAGCGCGGCCTCGTTTTCGGCGATCTCGCGCCCCAGTCGCGTGAGGTCCGTCGATGCATTCCCGTATGCAGGCGACGCGCCGCTCATGCCCGACATGCCCGCGCCACGCCGTCCGAGCATCTGCATTCGCGCGGCGAGCAGTGCGCGCGTCTCCTTCAACGCCTCGCGTTGCGCCTCGTGCGCCGAGATGCGCGACGTGGCTTCCAGAGCCAGTTGCTCGATGACCCGCAGCACGATGTCATCCCTCAGCGCCGCTTCGGTCTCGTCGCAAATGCGCATGCGCTTGTCGTCGAAGCTCACGGCGACGCGCGGCACGTCCGAGCGCACCACGCCGGCCTCATCGGCCACGCCGAGCACGTGCCGCTCGACCAGGCGACTACTCAGCACGGCATAGGCGTGCTCCGCCGCGTAATGCGCGTCGAACCAGGTGCGCAGATCGTGCGACTGCCCGATGACGCTCGTGATGTCTTCCGAGGTCGCGAACATCGCGCGCAGATAGGCGTCGTCGGCCCAGGCGGAAGGCGTCGCATCGCGCGGCGGGGGAAGCGCGTCGACGAGCTCGCGCGCATAACGGAGCGCCCCGCGAACGAGCGGCCCGAGCCGCGACTCATAGCGATTCGCGAGGCGCACTTGCGGCGCGATTCCTGCGATGCGATCGAGCGCCTCGCGAATGTCCTCGGTGGAATTGGCATCGCTACGCGAGCGGCCGAGACGCTCGATACGCTCAAATAGCCAGCCGAACGCACTCATCCGATGCCTCTCGCGAACATGCCACATTGCATAGATACCATCCGCATGTCATGCGCGCAACGTTGCATCGCGCGGGACGTCGTTCGCGGTGAATCACAGTTGCGATTCTATCGGCAGAATACCGAGCATCCAGACGCCCGCGCGCTTGAGCGCCGACACGCCCGGCTCGCTGTCGAGCAGCGTCGTTTTGCCGTCGGCGTCCTTGTCGATCCATACCATCTGCGTGCCACCGTTGCCGTCGTCCTGTAGCTCGACACGCCACGCGATGCGATCGATATTCGTGCCGATACCGTCCGCCACCTGTTCGGCCGCCGCCGCGCTTTCGCAATAGACGCCGATCTCCGTATTCAGCTCGATGGAGCGCGGGTCGAGGTTCATGGAACCGATAAAGATGCGCGTGCGGTCGAACACATAGGTCTTCGCATGCAGCGACGCCTTCGACGAACCGAATGTCGATTTCTTCGTACTTTCGTGCTTGTCGGTCGATGCGACCGGCTTCAGCTCATACAACCGCACGCCCGCTTCGAGCATCTCCTTGCGATAGCGTCGATACCCGGCGTGCACCGCCGCGACATCCGTGGCCGCGAGGGAATTGGTGAGGACGGTCACGCGCACGCCCCGCGACGTCATCGACCGAAGCCAGCGCACGCCCTCTTCGCGCGGCACGAAATAAGGCGACACGATCAGCATGTCCTTCTCGGGATGCAGCTTCAGAGCCTTGAACTGCGAGATCAGATGGCCTTCGGCATCGCCGGGCGCGCGCGTGATCTTCGCGGGATCGTCGTAGAGCAGCGTCGCCTTGCCCCATGAGAACGAGGTGTCGCGCTGTTGAATGACAGTCGCGAGACGCTCGCGCACGTTCGCCACATAAGGCGAATGCTCTTCCGACAAAAGATAAGCATCGAGCTTCTCGCGATAGGCCGCTAGCGTGTCGGCGTCGGCATGACGTCGCATGAGATTTTCGATCGGATAGGCCGCATCCGAATTCCAGTACAGATCGAACGCACTCGACACTTCGCGCACGACGGGACCATGCACGAGCACATCGAGATCGCCGAACGCGACCGTGCTCGATGCGCCGAAGTACTCGTCGCCGATATTGCGTCCGCCGAGAATCGCCGCCTGATTGTCCGCGATGAGCGCCTTGTTATGCATGCGGCGATTCACGCGAAAGAACTCCGCTGCCGAGCCGAGTCTCTTGAACGTGCGATTCGCCACGGGATTGAAGAGACGCACCTGCACGTTCGGATGCGATGCGAGCGCAAGCAGAAACTGATCGTCGGCGTTCGTGCCGAGATCGTCGAGGAGAAGACGCACGCGCACGCCGCGATCGGCCGCGCGCAGGATGGACGCGGCCATCTCGCGGCCCGTGAGGTCCGCGTGCCAGATGTAGTACTGGAGATCGAGCGTGCGATCGGCGGTCTCGCTCAGGATCACGCGTGCGATGAGCGCGTCCATGCCGTCCGACAGCAGGTGGAACGCGTTGTCACCGGGATGCGCGGCCTCGCTCGCCGCGAAGGCGCTGCCGAGCCGCGTGCTCGCGGTGTCGGTCAAGGCGTGTGTTGGCTCGCGTGCGGCCTGCGGCGGAAGGCTTGCACATGCCGTCATCAACAGCATGAGCGCAACCGTGATCCACTTGCCGAGTTTCATGGCGCACCCTCTGTATGGCGTGGCGAACCGTGTAGTCGCGCGCTATGCAGCAGCCGATGGCGGTAGATTGACGCATCTCAGGAGCGCAGCAAGAAAATGATGCGCACGAGTCAGCGCCAGGCCCAAGTGCATCGATGATACGACGGTCGTGTTCGCGGCTCGCTATAGCCCATTAAGGCTCCCGAACGCCGGCTGCGGCGCGCAAAAGTTCCGCCAATTTCTCGTTCTCGTCGATGCGCGCCTGTTCCACCGCCACGTCCGCGTCACTGCCCGCGCGCTCTGCCCACTGCTGCCGCTCGCGCGCGAAAATGAGGCGCTCGTGCACTGCGCGCAGCGCGCTCCAGATCGCGTTATCGGCGGTTTGCGCGGTGGCTTCTTCCAGCGACAGCACGGAGTATGCATGGCCGGTATGGCATCGGTAGCGTAGCGGCCGGTCGTCGTTCCGCCGCCAAAGGGCGCCGTTGCAGCTGGGACAGGTGAGCGCCGAACGCTGTCCGATCTCATCGAGCACCTGCGGTTCGACGAGCCCGCTCTCAGCAATCTGTGCCTCGCGGTCGAGGTCGGGCCGATTAGTCATGGAATGCTCCTTCCGCCGCTTTGCCCCCTTGACGGCCGCAAGAAGGACCGCCGGGAGGTCGTCCAGCTTCGCGATGACATCCGCGCCTCCGGCCGCTATCGCGCTGCGCGGCATCGACGGGGCCTCGCAGTCATCCGGATGCTGAACCACGCCGTAACCGCCCCGCGCTCGAACGGAGGCGAGGCCCGCGGCGCCGTCGTCCAGGTCGCCACTGAGCACGACGCCCACCACGCGGCTTCCGTATTCGACGGCTGCCGATCTGAACAGCGGATCGGCGGCGGGCCGTGCGAAGTTCTCTGTCGCGGTGTCGAGCAGGCACAGCATGCCGTCGCGTAAGACCATGTGACGGTCGGGTGGCGCCACGTAAATCCTGCCACGCTGTAGCACTTCTTTGTGCTTCGGATGCGTCGCCGTATGAGGGCCCCAGTGGGAGAGCAGCTCCGGCAGGACGCTCGGATGTCTGCCGATGTGCAGCACGATGCAAAGCGTGGCGTCCAGGTCCGCAGGCAACTGTGCCACGAGCATCTTGAGGACCGGAAGTCCGCCGCGAGATGCCGCAATGACAACAATATCTCGATGATCCATAGGGCCTCCAACTCATGTAGGCCGCATTATTTGCGCCAGCCCTTGTTCGTACCCGTCGCGACGTCGGTCCGGTGTCCTACGATTCAATGCTGCCACGCGCCCCCTCACACTCACGCCGAAGATCGCTGCATGTCCAGGCGACGCGCTGATGCCTAGCCGGTAGCCTGGCTTCCCTGATCGCGCGTCAACACGCCCAACCCATCCATCAATTGCGAGAAATCCAGCGGTTTCGCCAGATGCACGTCGTAGCCCGCTTCGTGCGCGGCCTGGATGTCCTCATGCCGGTCGTGTCCACTGAGCGCAACGCAGCGCAGCGCAATCCATCCCGGATTCGCGCGGATCCGGCGCACCAGCTCGTAACCGTTCATGCCAGGCAGGTCGATGTCCGACACGACTGCGTCGATCGGCTTCTCCCCGAGAATCTGCAATGCCGTGTCTGCGTCCGTCGCGGCTTCGACCACCGCGCCTTCGAGTTCGAGCAGCGTAGTCAGCGATGCGCCGGTATCTTCGTCGTCGTCGACCAGCAGGATGCGCAGCCCGACGATACTCGCATTGTCTCGCGTGATGGCGCTGACCGGCGGCGTGGTGTCCGCCGCCGGGAGCCATACCGACATCGTCGTGCCCATGCCGTGGCCTTCCGATGCCGCCGCGACCCTGCCGCCATGCTTCTCGACCAGTTGCTTGACGAGCGCGAGACCGATGCCCAGACCGCCGCGAACGCGGTCGCGCGGTCCCTGCCGGAACATGTCGAATACATACTCGACCATCGACGCGTCGATCCCCTGCCCGTCGTCGGCGACGTCGATGCGCAACATCCGGCCTTCATGCGACAGATTCAGCTTCACATGGCCGCCTGCATGGGTGAACTTCAGCGCGTTCGACACGAGGTTCCAGATGATCTGCTCGCACCGGACCGGATCGGCGAGCGCGATCGCCGGTCCTTCCGCAAGATGCGTTTCGAGCGCGATGCCGCGCGCACCGGCGTCTTCCTCGCAGGCATCCGCAATGCTGCGCAGGATCGCGGACAGGTCCACCCGCTGCACTTCGAGCGTGAGCTTGCCCGTCTGAATGCGCGACCAGTCGAGCAGATCGTCGATGATCTGCGCCTGGCTGCGCACCGCCTGCTTGATGGAAACGGCCGCTTCGCGCACGGCGTCGATGTGCCGGACCTCCGGCAAGCGCGGCAGCATCTCAGACTTCACGCCTATCAGATTGAGCGGATGCTTCAGTTCATGCGACAGCACCGCGATGAACTCGTCCTTCACCTGATTGGCGCTCAGCGCCTGCTCGCGCGCCCGCTGCTCCTGCTCCAACGCCTCGCGGCTCGCGTCCTCCCGCTGCTTGCGCTCGGTCAGATCGCGAACGATCTTCCCAAAGCCGCTGAACGAGGCATCTGAGATCGGCGTGACCACGCCGCTGCAATAGATGCGCCGGCCGTCCTTCGTGCGATGCCAGCGCTCGTCGTCGGCGCGGCCTTCCCGCAGTGCGGTTTCCCGCTCGTGCGCGGGCACGAACGCCATCCGGTCGTTCGTCTCATAGATCAGGTCGATGTCCCGGCCGATCACTTCGTCTTCCGCGTACCCGAAGATTCTTTCCGCGCCCGCGTTCCAGCTCACGATCAAGCCGTCGCGGTCGTGAATGATGATCGCGTAGTCCTTGGTGGACTGCGCGACGAGACGCAGCCTCTGCTCGTTCGCGCGCGCCGCCTCTTCGGCGCGGTGCCGGTCCGTGATGTCGATGAGCGTGATCACCGCGCCATCGATATGATCGTCGGCCGTGCGATACGGCAACAGGCGCATCAGATACCAGCGGCCCGACTCGCTCTGAATCTCGCGCTCGGTCAGCCGCAACGACTGGAACGACTGCCGCACGTCGTCGGCGAGTGTCGGGTAGCGCAGCGAATGCGTGATGTGAAAGAGCGACCGGCCAATGTCGCTGTCGATGAGATTGAAGATCGCCGTCGCGTTCGGCGTGAAGCGCTTGATGCGAATCTCCTTGTCGACGAACACCGTCGCAATCTCGCTCGACTCGATGATGTTGTGCAAGTCGTCGTTGGCCTTCGCGGTGTCTTCGATGCGTGCCTGCAATTCCGCGTTCGCGGTGGTGAGTTCTTCGTTGACCGACTGGAGTTCTTCCTTGCTGCTTTCGAGTTCTTCGCTGGTCGAGCGCAATTCTTCGTTGATCGCCTGCAGTTCTTCGTTCGACGCCCTCAGTTCCTCGACCGACGTTTCGTACTGCTCGATGATCGTCGCCAGTTGCTCGCGGCTCTGCTGCAGTTCCTGTTCGAGCTGCGCGAGCACGGGGTCCTGACCCGCCGCTTCGGCGTGTTCCTCGTCGGTCATGCGAGCCGACACTTCATCGAACACGATAAGCAGGAATCCGGCATTCGCGACCTTGTCGTGGAACGGCCGCACCGTCATGTTGATCCACGAGGCGCGCGGCTCGTGCACCCACTTCACGCGGCGCGCCTCGACGCTCGTGCCGGTTTGCAGCGCACGGAAAATCGCGGTGCGAAGTTCCAGACGCAAGTCCGGCAGCACCAGCGACATGATGTTGCTCGACAGCTCGCCGCCCGGATGGCGCAGGAAACGACCCGCATTGTCCGACAGATGCACCACGTTCGAGTCCCGGTCGATGATGACGCTCGGGGACGCATACGTTTCCAGCGCGCGCTGATGCAACTCCGTGAACGAAAAGCTGCGCTGCGCGGGACTGGCCGGTGCCCGCCGCGGCGCGGTAGGCACGCTTCGTTCGTCGGCGCTGCCGGTTTCGTGCTGGGACAGCGGCGGAAACCCGACCGGAGGCTTCGCGCGATGCGCGACCGTGCGCGCCCGGTAGATGCGCCATTTCTTGTCCACGACGACGAACAGGTCGTCGGCGGCATCGGCTGATTCGGCGGTGCCGAGGAACAGGTAGCCGTTCGGCCGCAGCGCAAAGTGGAACAGTTCGAGAATCTGCCGCTGCACCGCGCGTTCGAGGTAGATCAGCACGTTGCGGCAGGAGATCAGATCGAGGTGCGAGAACGGCGGATCGCGCAGCAGGCTGTGCGAGGCGAACAGGATGCGCTCGCGCACCGACTTGGCGATGACGTAGTGTGCGGACTGGCGCACGAAATACCGCTGCAATAGTGCGGGCGGCACGTCGTTCGCGATCGTGAGCGGATACGAGCCGGCGCGCGCACGCGAGATCGCCGCTTCGTCGATGTCGGTGGCGAACACCTGAATCGATCGGGCCGAGGCCGCCGCGTCGCGCGCCTGCGCCAGTTGCAGCGAGATGGAATAGGCTTCCTCGCCGGAGGCGCAGCCGGCCACCCAGACGCGCACCTGGCCCTCGCCCGGCTCTTCGGTGAAAAGCGTAGAAATGACCTCGCGTTCGAGATAGTCGAACGCGCCGCGGTCGCGGAAAAACTGCGTCACGCCGATCAGCATGTCGCCGAGCAAGGCGTTCGCTTCGTCGGGCGTCGCGCGCAGGAAGTCGCGATAACCCATCAGATCGCGCTGTCCGTTGACCTGCATGCGCCGTTCGATACGCCGCAGCACGGTGGCGCGCTTGTACAGCCGGAAGTCATGCCCCGTGCGCACGCGCAGGTGCATCAGTATGTCGGACAGCGCGCGCTCCGGGTCGTTGGCCAGCCGACGCGTGCGGTCGTTCGCCGGCTCTGCGACTTCGTGACTCTCCAACTGAATGCGCTGGGCGTTCGCCGATAGTTCGATCAACCGTTGCGGCATTTCGGGCGCGGGCAGCACGATGTCGACGTGACTCGTCGCAATGGCGTGCTGCGGCATCTCCGCGTACTCGGCATCGCTGGGCGTCTGCGCTAGCGTGATCCCGCCCGCTTCCTTGATGCGGATGAGACCCGCCGCGCCATCCGATCCCGCGCCGGAGAGCACGATTCCGATCGCATGCTGCTCGTGTGCGTCTGCGAGCGTGCGGAAGAAATGGTCGATGGTGAACGGCGGGCTCTCGGATGCATCGCGGTCGGTGGCTCTCAGGCAGCCATCCGACATCTCCAGCCGCTTGCCGGGCGCGATCACGTACACATGGTTTTTTTCGAGCGGCAGCGTGGAAGTCACCTGCCGTACCGGCATGCCGGTGGTGCGCTGGAGAATATCGTCGACGTGACTCGCATATTCTGCCGCCAGATGCACCACGACGACGAACGCCATGTCCATACTGCTTGGCGCATTCTCGAAGAACGTCTGCAAGGCTTCGAGGCCGCCGGCCGACGCGCCGATACCCACCACAGGAAACCGCAAGCCGCTCTTGACCGCAGTGGGGGAACCCGTCGCTCGCTGGAGCGTCGACTTTGGCTTTGACACTGCGCCTCTCCTCGTCTAATGCGCGGCTGGGTTATCCACGACCAATGCCGAATTGTGTACTGAACTACCTATTCTAGGACCAGCGAGACGGCACAGCTATTGTAGGGCAGCCGCCGGGGATCGGCCTCGCTTAAAGCATTACGGAAGGGATGCCCTGAACGACCGATCGGACGGAGACCGAGCGCCGTTCGGAAAGGCATGCCAGTCTCGTCGCGTCGCGTTGCCGTTCCGTGGCGCTTACACCGCGATCGTCTCGAAACTGCTTGTATTGACGTGAAACGGGGAATACAACTGTTGCTTAGCCAGATTCTAACGTGTGGTGCCAGCACGGAAACTGGGGCACGAATCGCAACTGCGGTTGCAGCAAACGGGCCAGCCAGGAGGCGCTATGACACGTCGCGTACCGTTGGACGACGAACAGGAGTGCGCGTTTTGGACGACGAACGTTGAAGCCAAGGGGACAACAGCCAATTGCCGTGTTCTCATCGGCCATCGCGATGAAGCCATTGGTGCATCGCTCGCCTTGCTCCTGACGCTCAAGAAGTACCAGGTCCTTTACGCCACGAACATCGCCACGCTACAGCGCCAGATCGCGAGTTGGCGCCCCCATGCGCTCCTGCTGGATACACGGCTGGATGCGGATTCGCGTTATGCGTTCGTGCGCAGACTGCGCAAGGACGACCAGACGGCCAGACTGCTGATCCTTGCGATGAGCAACGTCTACCCATTGGATTCTGTCTCGACGTTGAAGCAGGCCGGTTTCGACGGGCACGTGCGAAGGCCTTGCTCGGTATGGCGCGTGATCGATCTCCTGGACAGCCGCTTCTGTCGTCTGGACTCCTGATAATCTTCGACGGCCTCTTGTTCATTCGGGTCTCCAAGTAAGGGGCCGATCGCGCTCGCATTCGATGCACGCGCCGGTTCCGTGATGAGGCAGCGCCACTCATTACCCTTTGGCATATGTGCAATTACCTCTAATCGACTACCCCCGATGCAGCACTTCCCGCAAACTCTCACACAGAGGGTTGAGAGAGCACGCGACCCGTCGCTTGCAACTCACTCGAAGGAACTTTGCCATTGAATAATGTCTCAATGATCGGAGGTGTCACATGACGGACACGAATACAGTCTTGATCGTAGGCGCATCGCGTGGATTAGGTTTGGCGCTAGCTGAGGAGTGGCTCGCGCGAGGGTGGAACGTAGTCGCCACCGTGCGTGGTGACAAGACGCCGCTTCATCGCCACGCGCAAGAATTCGGACAGCGTTTGCGCATCGAGCAGATGGACGTCACGAGGACCGAGGATATCGATAGCCTCGCGGCCCGTTTCGCTGAGCACGAGTTCGACGTTCTCTATGTCAATGCGGGTGTCGCGCTCGGGCCTGAAGATCGAGCCAGCGAGGTGTCGACCGAGGACTTCACGCGCCTCATGCTGACGAACGCGTTGAGTCCCATTCGCATCGTCGAACGGCTATGTGAAAAGGTGAAGGCAAGCGGTACGATCGCTATCATGTCGTCGAGCCTCGGCAGCGTGGCACTCAACGAAAGCGGTGGATGGGAAGTCTATCGAGCCAGCAAGGCAGCTCTGAACACGCTCATGCGCTCATTCGCTGCGCGTCACGCGGACGCTTCATGGTCTCTTGCGCTGGTCGATCCGGGGTGGGTGCGAACCGAGATGGGCGGGGCCGATGCGACGCTCGGCGTCGAGGAAAGCATTCCGGGAATCGTGAACCAGATCGAAGCGTTCTCGGGCAAGCCGGGCTTGCGTTACTACAATTACCGCGGGCAAACGCTTCCCTGGTGAATCGCTTTCCATGTCGACGACGTCAGCCCCACTTCGAATTGAGAATGATGCTGCACAGGTTCACGCGTTCGAAGCTCGGATCCTTGTGCGCCAGGAAATCGTCGTTGAACGTGCCGAACGTGGTGCCCGGGCGATGCTTCATGCCGTCGTAGAAGGCATCGATCATTCTGGCGGCGAAGTCGGCGCCGCGCGGATAAGCCGCGACCACCGCCGCGCGCTGCGCTTCCGGGAACGCATCGAAGCCGCGCCCCGCTACGTCCATCCCCGCTCCGGCTTGCACCAGCGCAATCTCGCCATGCATGTGTTCGGGAATGCCCGGCGTCGTATGAAGCGCCACCGCGGTCCACACCTTCGCCACGTCCGCCTCGTCCACGTGGTGGCTGCGTAAAAAATCGCGTGCGGCGTTGGCGCCGTCCACTTCGAAACGCAATTCGCTTTTGCCATACGCCGCCGTCAGACCGATATCGTGAAACATGGCCGCGACGTAGAGTAACTCGGGGTCGTACTCGATGCCGTTTCGTTCGCCCAGCAGCGCCCCCCACAGGTAGACCCGCGTCGAGTGGTTGAACAACAGTTCGCTTTCCGTGTCGCGGATGAGTTCGGCTGCCTCACGCGCGAGCTGGCTGTCGGGAATAGCGACATGGGGGATGGCTTCTCTCGCTGCGGCTGTATCTTGCTTCATCGGTTACTCGAACGGGTTTTGTGAATCGGGCAGTCATCGCGCGCCGAATGACACGCGGCGCTATAACCGGGAAGTTACGCTTCGCACGGGTCAGGGAACAGGCCCAAGATCAGTGAAAGCCACTGTACTATCGCGTCTATGGCAACACTTTCCATTGGACTCGATCGTGCCGGAGGCCTCCCGCTGTCGGCGCAAATCTATGGCTCGATTCGCCATGCGATCGAGTCGGGCCAGCTTGCCGCCGGCGCGCGGCTGCCCTCGTGGTCGGATCTGGCCGCGCAGCTGGGCGTATCGCGGGGCACCGTTCGTACGGCCTACGAGCGCCTGATCGACGAGCAGTTCGCAATCGGATTGGGTGCGGCCGGCACGCGGGTAGTCGCGAGGCCCTCGCCCCCGACGGCCGGATGGTCGCCCGAGGCACCGCCGCTTCCGGAGCTGTTCAACGACTTCAGCACGGCGCCGCTGGCGTTTCAGATGGGCGTGCCCTCGCAGGACGCGTTTCCGTTCAAACTGTGGTCACGGATCCAGGCACGCGCCGCCCGCCGGGCGGCAGCGGCTCCTGTCGGCTATCCGGACCCTCGCGGCGATCCTGATCTACGACAGGAAATCGCGTCGTATCTTGCGGTGTCGCGCGGGCTGCTATGCAGTCCCTCGCAGGTCTTCGTCACCGCGGGTTTCGCGGGCGCTCTGAACCTCGCGATTCGCGGCCTGCGCGTCGAAGGTGAACACGCCTGGATGGAAGAGCCCGGCTTTCCGCTCACGCGCACGGCGCTCGACCTGGCCGGCATGCACGTCGCAGGCGTGCCGGTGGATACGGAGGGGCTCGATGTCGACGCAGGCATGCGGATCGCGCCGGCAGCCGCCTTGGCCGTGGTGACGCCGGGTCAGCAGGCGCCGCTCGGGATGACGATGTCGCTCGCTCGACGGCTCTCACTGCTCGACTGGGCCAGGCACCACGATGCCTGGATCGTGGAAGACGATTATCTCGGCGAGCTGCAATTAAGGGGACGCGCTGCACCGGCGCTGGCCTCGGTCGACCGCGACGGACGCGTGCTTCACATCGGGACCTTCAGCAAGACCATCAGCCCGGCACTACGCCTGGGTTATCTCGTTGTCCCGCAGGCTCTGGCACGCGGCTTCGGCGATGTTGCGGCGTGCCTTTCGCCTGCTCCGGCTGCATCCGTGCAGCATGCCGTCACCGAGTTCATGCACGACGGACACTTTCTTCGCCATCTGCGGCGTATGAAGCGTCTTTATGCGGGCCGGCAACAAGCGCTGCTTCGTTGTCTGAAGGAACTGGGCTCGGAGTCGATCGAAGTGCAGGGTTCCGCGGGCATGACCGTGGTGGCCGCGCTCACGCAACCCGCCGTATCGGATATCGAGATCGCTTCCCGCGCGCGAATGTTCGGGCTCGCCCCGGTCCCTCTCTCACCCTGGTATACGACCGATTCGAAGCAGCAGGGGCTGCTGCTCGCCGTGACCAATCTCGATGAAAGAACCCTGGCGGGCAACTGTTCGCGCCTGCTGGAAGTCGTTCACGGGCGCCACTGACCAGGCAGCGAGGGACGTGGCGCGCACCGCCGTCTTGGTGCATTGAAAATGTTCATTCCTGGTGCTTTTGCGTGTCCCCGCGCGACACGACAATGCAAAGCACAAAGGAGCCAGACACCATGAACATTCGATTCATCAAGCCAGCCGTCTGCGCAGCCGTGGCGTTGGGCATTGCGGTATCCGCCTTGGCACACGGCGCGGCCGAGACCGTCACACCGAACTTCCAGCACGCCATTCCGAACGTTGCGGGGAAGTCGTTGACCGCCGTCGTCGTCGACTACGCGCCCGGTGCGGCGTCCTTGGCGCACAGACATGCGGGCTCGGCTTTCATCTATGCGTACGTCGTATCGGGCGACATCGAGTCGCAAGTCGATGACGGTCCGAAGCGCGTCTACCATGCCGGCGAGAGCTTCTTTGAGAAGCCCGGCTCCGTTCACCGCATAAGCCGCAATGCGAGCGAAACGCAGCCCGCGAAGCTGCTCGCCGTCTTCGTCGCCGACAGCGACGATAAAACGCTGACCACTCCCCTCAAGTAATCCACTACCTTCAGGAGTCACCTCATGAGCAAGCGTCTCGACTATGTTCAGATTGCGCCGGCAGGCGTCAAGGCCCTTGGCGGCGTCTATGGCTACGTGATGCAGAGCGATCTATCGCCGGTTCTGGTCGATCTGGTCTACTTGCGCGTCTCGCAGATCAACAACTGCGCCTATTGCCTCGACATGCACGCGCGCGACCTGCTGAAGAAAGGCGTCAAAATCGAAAAGCTCGCGCTCGTGCAGGCATGGAGAGAAGCGGGCCATCTTTTCGACGACCGGGAGCGCGCAGCACTCGCGTGGGCGGAATCGGTCACGCTGGTGGCGCAGACCGGCGTGCCCGACGCGTCGTATGAGGCTGCCCGCGCCTCGTTCAATGAGCGTGAACTCGTCGATCTGACAATCGCCATCAGCTTGATGAATACTTATAACCGCCTGGCAATCAGCTTCCGCAATACGCCGCAGGCCGTGCTGGAGCAATGAGGGGCCTGCGAGTTCTCACGTCGGAAGAGACTTGAAGAGATAGCCGGGCGCACCAATCCTGCCCGCGCGGCGGGCGGGATCGCACGCGTGTCCGCCGTGGTCGACGGCGGATCACGCTACCAGCTTTCACGAATGCCGACGGCTTTGCGGCGACTCTCTCAACGACGGTACTAAGTCAAGGGTCACCGACGCGCTATCCATCTTTTAATAGCATGAGTAACCATGTCTGTTTCCGCACGTATCCTCGCTGAAGTTCGAGTGATGAGAAAAACGGCGGTATAGAGTCCTGAATTCGGCATGCGGCGCGCAAGTCCAAGCGCAGGGATACTGAGTAAAGCCGACTACAAAGAACTTGCTGTGCCTTTCGCCTGACGATCCGGCAGCACTCAATCTTGTTCGCGACTCGGCCTCTTGCGCCGACTCGGACGCTGAGATAATGAGGACCTCATGTACTCGAAGATCGTATCAATCCTCTTCTACATGTTTTTCACCTGCATTATCTTCAACCCGCGGGTCAATGGCTTCACGATTTACTTCTATCTTTTCATTCCTTTTCTCGACATCAAGTTCCTGCGCTTCCTTTCTGCCACTGTCCGTAGCTGGAGCGGTCCGCTGGCAATAGGTGTGGCAGTCAGCGCAATAGGTTCGCCGAGTGTCGCGCTGCGAGTCGTCTCCATTGCAGTGTGCATCGGCTACATGATGTACACCATAGGCGCCCGCATCTGCTATCTGCACCATTGGATGGCTATTAACGTGGCGTTCGCAGTCGTGCAATTCGCGGCCTATTACGTCGACCGAGGGCTCGCCGAGACGCTCGGCCCGGCCGCCCTCTCACGGATGATATGGGGCGAGTATGCAACGCGCGCCTATTCCAACTTCTACGAATTTCTGTTTTTTGCAAGAGCCTCTGGATTCTCGCGAGAAGCGGGCTTCTTTTCCTCCTTGCTTGTGGCTTCGCTCATCGCTCATCTTTTGATCGAGAAGGTCAACAAGAAGATTGTTGCGATGTACTGCCTCGGGCTGTTCCTGTGCTTCTCGAAGTCCTCGTTCATATTGTTCATATTTTTGGGACTCTATCCGCTACGGCACAGACTGCGGATGGTGCATCCGCTCGTCATGCTCGCCGGGTTCGTTTGCGTCGTTGGCCTAGTGGGCATCTATCTCGGCAGTCATACGTTTTATGGGTCGACCACTTTCTCGCACCGACTCGGTGGTTATCCGTTCATGTTCGATGCGTCGCTCGAGGACGTATTGCGGGGCGTCACTGCGGACGATGTACGCTCGCGGTACATGTATATGCCTTCGTTCCGTCTGGTCGAATATGAGATCTCGTCTGGCGTGCCGTTCGCGGGCCTGCCTGCGAGCTTCGCAGAGATGGGGTTGTTCAGCGCGCTCCTCCTGCTTGGGTTCATTGCGTTCACGGCTAGCGACGGGTTTCTCATGCTGCTTCTTTTGCTCATCACCTCGACGGTCAGCATTACTACCGTGACGTCATTCGTGGTGATCGGCTACCTCGTTCTCTATTGGCCGAGATTTGCGGCATATCGCGCAAAGCGCAATTCCTTTCCGGCAGCCAGCTTCAAACTCTTTCCGCTGGAGCACTTCCAGCTGAGACGCCGCGAACGGCTCAGGCTGCCTTATACGCGCTGGAAGCGCAATGTGATGATCGTCACCAGTTCAAGGTCTAACCCCGGAAAGACGGTGTTGGCGGCCCAGCTCGCGTCCATGAATGCGAAGGCGGGCAACAGAGTACTGCTCGTGGACGCCGATTTCCGTCAAGGTGCGATCTCTGATTCGTTCGGACTATCCGATTCGTTAGGACTTGCGCAGGTTCTCGACAGAAATATCAGAGTTCAACATGTCATTCATCGTGTTGAAGGATTCAGGAACCTGGATGTAATACCCGTTGGCGATCTGCTGCCGCACCCGAACCTGTCACTCTACATTGGGCGTCTCTCGCGTCTGGTGCGCGAGCTAACGTCCTACTACGACCTCGTTATCATCGACACGCCTGAGGTGCTGTCGGCTGATGACGCCTGCCTGATTACGCCGCTCGGTGCTTGCACCTTGCTGGTCGAGCAACCCGACAGTCACGCTGCGGGGAATATTCAGGAGGCGGTGAGAAGACTCGATCGGGTACGTGCCAATATCGCCGGAGTCGTCTTCGATGCGATGCCACGTCATGCTCCGCCAACGACGCGACAAAGATATGGCCACGTCGATCACGTGACGCCATAGACATTCTCTCGTCGCTTTGACCGACTGCCTGCACGCCGCTGCCAAAAATGAACGTCCGTTCGCAAAAGGTAAGGCAATCCCCGAAGCGCGCTGTCAATTCCCCAAACGCTGTCGTGCAGGCAGCGCGACTCTGCAGGGGCCCTAGTCTCAATCAGCCGACGCGGCAAAGTCCGTTGTCCATGCTGCGGTGCGCCACCGGCGACTCAGTCTCCTATCAGTTCAATGAGCGCCCCAGGAGCGGCGGGTCAAAAATCAAGGCCACGAAGTACTGCAGAGTAAAAAATACCTAAAAGAAAATCTGCGCGAAATATTAAGGATCACGAACCGATCCTTTTACCGCCTCAACTCTTTGCTGCCCAACACGCTTGGTCAGTTATTCCGTATCCTTAGCGTCCTCGGGTGCAATTTTCCACTTATGATAGTAAGAAAACCTGGATTCTCTTTTTTCCGATACCGTTACATCCAGAAACATGTGAGGAGACTTATCAGACATATACTGCGCGCACCTTGCTAGAAAACGAAACTATTACTGTGTCGAATAAATTCTCAGCCCAAGTTAAGCATGTTTTACCTGTCGGAATCGATGGTAAAAACGACTTCATCTCGCGTCGAAGCTTTCTGTCTCTTCTCATGGCGAGTGCCGGCAGTGCGGCCCTGGCCGCGTGCGGGGGCGGGAGCGCAGGCGATGGTTCGTCGGGCAGCGTCGCAAACGTTGCAACCGGCGTCTCGAAGGCCGCATCGGCGAGCGGAACCGTCATTCCGCCGGCTTCGTCCATCACGGACAATTCAGGCAATGTCTGGACCCTCGTCAGCGGACACGTCACGCGTAACGGCTCCAGCGTGACGACCGGATCATCTGTCGCATTGGTCGCCATTCTGTATTTCAACGGCACCATCTACGCGAAGAACTCATCCGGCATCTGGTTCAAGAGCGGCAGTCCCTGGACGAACATCGGTTCGGCTGACCCGCGCGGAACGACTGCCACCAATGCTGTCGCCAACAATTCTCTGTTCTATGGCATCAACGGCCATATGGCATGGGGGTCGGGCAGCATCTACAACACCATGTCGGCCGCCTCGCAACTCGCTATCCTCAAAGACCTGGGCGTGACCAACTATCGTGCGGATGTATGCACGGCCGCTATGGCCCAGATTCTCGCGAATGCGCTGAATGGACCGTTCAAGGATAACGGCGTGTCGATTCTGCCGGTGCTCAATCCGCCCTCGATCGGCTGGAACGTCTCCCTGAGCGAGTCGGCCGCCTATACGCTTGGCTACAACCTCGCCACGAGCGTGACGAAGGTGCTCAAGGGTTTGGTCAAGTACATCGAATGCGGTAACGAACTGGACGTCAATGCGCGTTCCAACGGTAACGGCAACCTGACGAGCAATTGGGATCCGAAGGCGTGGGGTTCGTTCCGTGGCGTCATTCGCGGCATGGTCGATGGTGTCCGCGCAATCGACCCGACTATCAAGGTCGGCGTGGGTGTCGGTATTCCTCTCGCCTTCCGCGCACTGCAGATGCTATGGAACGGCATTACCCCGGATGGCTCTGCAAACGGCGTCTCGGGCGCCGCGACGATCCGCTGGGATTTCACGTGCTACCACTGGTATGAAAGCTCGGGCGACGTGGTCTGTGGATGGATCAACAATCAGTGCTTCGACGTGCTCCAGTCCCTGAAAGATGCGTTCGGCGTACCGATCTGGTTGACCGAATGGGGTTGGCACGGTCAGACGGACACTCCGGATCAGCAGGTTGCATATGTCAACAAGGCGCTGGCCGAGTACAAGTCGGTGAAGGACAAGTACAACCTTCAGTCCGTGATGATGTACGCCGTCATCGACGACCGCTTCGGACTTGTCAAGAACGACGGGGTCACGAAGACGCCGGCTTATAACACCTTCAAGAATTTCGTTAAAGCCAATCCCGTTTGATCGGCCACGCAAGGAGCGCTTCAGTTCAGGAAGAATCGAAGCGCTCCGTGACTGCGCCGCAGTGATCGTCAGTATTTCCTGGCGGGCACGAGGTACTTCGGCAGTACGCCAAGTTTCCATTCGAAACTGTCGTTGACCTCGATGGTCGAGGTCCCACCTTGCCAGTCTATCTGTGTGTATTTGCCGGGCGGAATGGGCACCGACGTGTCGACCAGACCGTCATCGGCGTCGCGTCTCCAACCCGCGATAACACAGTCGCTTTCGTCGCTTTCGCAGTATTGATAAACCTTGGTCGTCTCGTTATCGACGAACGAGCGCTTCCACATCCGATTTCCCACCGTCCGGAAAACCGTGGCGACGGCGACATACGCCGGCTTAGGCGACAAATCCAATCGCAGGAGACCGAAATTGGCTTCCTTGTCGCGTGGATTCACTCCGTCGTCGACAAAGTCATACCACATGACGGTTTTCATCGTGTTGAAGCGCCGTGACAGCAGGAAAGTGCGCGCCGCTGCCGCAGCCTGTTTGCGCTCCGACAAGCCGGCATCCTCCGGACTCGATGGCCATCCGATCTCCGTGACGTACACCCCGAGCGGCCCGACACCCGGTTTCGGATGAGATTGCGTCATGCGTTGCAGATGCTGCCATACGTTCGGCACGTTGACCTGAGAAAGCGGAGAGCCTTTCGCACTATACCCGTGGTCCGGATCGTACGGAGACATGTACGGATGAATGCTGAAGCCGTCCTGATAGCCGAGCGCATCTGCCTTCGCAATCGCCGCGATGCAGTCGCCGCCCGGGCCGCCGCCCGCTCCGCCTCCGCCGCAGGAAAGCACGGTCGCGTCGGGACTGTGTTTCTTGACGAGGTTATAGACGGGCTTGAGCAAAGCAAGGTAAGCGTCGTAGCCTCCCATGCTTGCGAAGTTCGGCTCGTTCCATACTTCCCACGTCTTGACATAGCCTTTGTAGAATCCGACGACCTTATCGACGTAACGCAGAAAAAGCTCGCGTTCCTCCTGCGTCTGAGGAAAGCCTTGCGGTCCCTTAAACAGATTGGGGTACGCCTGCTTATTCCCGAAGTCGAGCTCGATGAGCGGCTTCAGATTCATGCGAACTGCCTGGCGAACATATCCACCATAGTCGTTGTCATTGCGTGGCAACAGAAATTGTCCGGGCGTCTTTTCGATCGCGCTCCAATACACTTCATCGCGGATCCACGTGAAGCCCGCTCGCTTGACGAGCGGCAAAACAATCGACGGCACGCCCTTCTTATGCGCGAAGTGAGTTTGCACGCCTGCTTCGCTGAAGCTGCCCTGTCCGGCTGCAAGAACCGCGAGACTTACCTTCTGCGATGCGATCTCATCACCGCTCTTCGACAAGAGTTTCATGTCGAGCACATAGAGTCCTGCGCCCGGTAAAGAGACATTCACCGATATCTGCTGGCCGCCGGGAGCCTTGGTGCGCGACATCCGATAGTCCTTGAGCGGTGACTGCGAGACCTCACCGTTATCGTCGTAGCGATAAAGCGTTGCGCTGGCTTCGCCGTCGAACGCGCTCGCGGGTGCAACTTTGAACTTGATTCCTATGTCGCCCGCGACTTCGGCGATCAATGAACCAGGCGCGCTCATCAACTGCAAGGCATCCTGAGCACGCACGGGGCTGGCGTCGACCAAGGCTGCAAACGGCGCGGCGAGTACAAAGGCGGCGCGGGCCTTCGCAATGAAACGCCGCTTTCGACGCGCAGGCTTGAGGGAATCTAATGTCCATCGCGAAAGGCGCATGCTTGCGCTACTCCGCAGTGGAGTGCGACATGTAAGCGCTGGCGTAAGCGTACGTACGTCTTTCGCTACGGCGCTTCGGAACTGCGTTGAAAATCACCCCTGCGATTCGCGCACCGGTCGAGTCCAGTCGCTTGATGGCGTCTTCGAGCTCGTCCTCGCTTTGCAGCCCCGGACGCACGACAATGACTGACGATCCCGCGTTGGCCGCGATGAAATTCGCATCGCTGACGGCGAGGACTGCGGGCGTATCGATGATGACGAGATCGAAGCGCTCACGCACATGTTCGAGGATCATCGGCAAACGCGGGGTCGACAGCATCTTTGACGGATTGGCTGGCGAGCGCCCCGCCGTCATTAGCGACAGGCCCGGTATGTCCGTCTGACCGACCGCGTGATCGACGTGCACCTTGCCTGCCAGCACTTCCGAGAGTCCGTCGATGTTGCTGCGCCCGAACATCGAAGCGATGCGGCCGCGTCTCATGTCGCCGTCGATAAGCAACACGCTCTTGCCGGATTGCGCATGCAGCACGGCGACATTCGAGGCCACGAAAGTCTTACCGGTGCCCGGTGCGGCTCCGACAATAGCCAGCACGTTGTTTTGCGCCGGGGCGATGTCATGCATGAGCGACGCATGAACCGCGCGCAGCGCGTCCACGGCCATGTCCTTGTCACCGTGCGCCGAGAGCAGCTGAGTACCCTCCAGGCGCGCCTCGGAGGCCGATTCTTCGCTGGATACGCGCGCGGATGAATCATCGGTCAATGAAAGAGCGCGGCTCTTGCTGGCCAGAAGCGACGGCTTCGACCTGCGATCGAGCCGCGCCTGAATCGGGCTGAAACTGACTGCTCCGAACACGGGCAAACTCAGACGGCGCTCGATTGCCTCTGGCGTTTTAACGTTGCGCGACAGTTGATCACGGAAGAAAACAAACAATAGTCCGATAATCATCCCCGCAGCTGCGCCGCCAGCGATGATAAGGGGGCGCTTGGGCTTGGCCGGGTCCGTCGGATAAATGGCGGAGTCGACAAGATGCACGTTGCCGATCGTTCCTGCGCGCGTCACGGCCAATGCACTCGCCTTTTCCCGCATGGCGACGTAAATATCTTCAGCGACTTTCGCGTCGCGCGTCAGATCCATCAGCTTGCGTTCCGAAGCAGGCAGCCGCACGAAACGCTGGTCGAACGCCTGCTTCTGAGCGTTCAAGGTAGCAAGCTGTTCGTCGATAGTGCGTACCTCCCGCGTATTGGCAGCGAACCGGCTTGCCGTCTGCGTACGCTGCATTTGCAGCACCGCAATCTGCCGCTCGATGTCAATGCTGCCCTGAAGATAGGATGACGCTTCGGTGCCCGGCGTCATCGAACTCGCAGACGTGCGGTATCGAGTCAATTCGCTTTCTGCGCGTTGCAGTTCCTGCTCCAGACGCGGCAGTTCGCCGATGATGAAATCGCGCGTCACACTCGCTTCTTGGCGGTGCTGATTGACGTGAGCTGCAATGTAGTTCTGAGCGATTGCGTTCGTAATCTGCTGCGCGAGGTTCGGGTCCTCGTTTTCGTAGACGATTTGAACGACGCCCGAGTCCTTCATCGATTCCATGACTTTCAAATTTTTCAGGAATCGAGTCATGGCCTGATAGTCGCTGTACCGCACAACCTGAAACTCGGTGCCTGCCCTGGCAACCAGGCTGTCGATCAGGATGGTCGTGCCGTCAGCGGTTGCGGTGTGGCCGACATTACCGTGAAGAATCGAATTACCGCTCGGATCGGTCAGCTCGAACGCGCCTTGTGGCAGGGCTCGCAAGCTCAGGGTCAAGTTCTCGAGACGCGCGGGCACTTCCAGCTTCGCGACCTTCACGACTTCGCCGCCCCATGCAAAGGAATTCAAGCCGAGAATCGGCGCGGACGGCTCGCCTGTTGTCGCAAACAACTCGGAAATGCGGCCTAACAACGGCACTTCACGAGGCTTGACGACGACGTTCTGATTGTATTGTTTGATCACCGGCAAGAGCACTGCACGGCTCTGGATGATCTGCATCTCGGCGTCAGTCGGAAGCGTGGAAGGAACTGTTTGCGGCTGCGTCTGCGCATTGACGCCCAGCGCATTAGGGTTGGGAAACTCAACCTTGACGAGTGCGTCCGACGAATAGACAGGCGTGGCAATAAACGCATATAGCGTTGCTGTACCCGTAACGAGGATAACTATGCTGAAGACCAGCCACACGTTATCAACGATCAACTTCCAGAAATCGCTTGCAGAAAATGCGTCGTCCACCCTCCTGGGCGGCACTGGGTCAAGACCAAGGATAGGTGTGTTCATCAGCAGATTCCTTACGGTATGTCCTGCGATAGCCTTCTCACGGTATCACTGGGCCGATTGACATCCGTCACTGTCAAACGAGCCAAGAAGCCTTCGGCTGATGCGGTGAACCGATTGTCGCCCAGCTCATTATTTGTGGGAGAGTGCTACATTCGGATTAACAGAAGTCTGTGTACGTGCGGCAAGCCACACTTCAAGAAGAGCAACAAGCAAGAGATTATCTCGATCTAGATCGCACCGGTCCGCATGCGCATCCGGTGAAGTTCTTATCTTATTTTTATAGGACTATTAAGTGCTTGTGAAAGGCCTTTGAAAAGCGCCAAGTGCTAATACGTGCGTAACATTATCACTGAAAAAAACAATGGGCGACGTCTAGCTTTTCTTCTTCTCGTATTCGTCTCTATAACGTATCGACCTCGGTGCAGTATGGCGCAATCGCAGCTTCCTCGCTACGAACCAATGTTGCCCGCGGCATTGGTCTAAGGGTTGCGATCACGTCAGCCGCCGCAGCGGTTACGCCCGTCCATCGTCGCTGTCCCTTCCGTGCAGCGTCTCTAGACCGCAGAGGCGCGTCCGGCGCGCGTCCATAAAAGCTCATGAATGGGCCTAAGTCGGCTCGGGCCTGCGCATACATTCTTCCTTTCTCCGTCAGCGTTTGCAGCTTCTTATCATTGACGGAACCTGCACTTCGCCGCAATCGATCGAGAGCGACATTGGCCGCGATCAGTGACTGGGCAAGCACAGGTAAGCCGCGCCCGAGTCCGACGTCCAGCAATCGAATCACCTTCGGAAGATCAGTTGTGCCTTCCGCAATGGCTCGCGTCGCCAGAAGAATGGCCGCGTCAGAGGAACCGCGCGCCATTTCGAAAAGACATTCCGCGTCCACCTGGGAGAAGAGATCCAACGCACTGAGCCTTAACGCGGCATAGCCCAACGCACATCCGCTTAGCGTGTCCTGTCCGATGGCGGCCCAGTCGAAGTTGTTCGAGAGTTCCCTTGCCACATCGGCCGAGTATATGTTCTGGTTTATAGAAAGAAGAGTCAGCAGTACATTCGTCGAGGGAGACGAACATCGAGTCACGACGATTCGCAGTGGCTCCTCGGTGGCGGTACATTCGCTGTTTACCGTGAGCAGTACCTTGCTCCGTCCCTCGGGAAGCGCGATGAACATTGAACGAAGCTCTGGACCACCGATTTCCAGGACCGCTGGCTCGGATACGGTCAATTCAAACTGCGCCGCGTATGCATTTCGCTTTTCACGCTCGATGTTTAGGCTGCCTGGGCGCCATGCAGTCAATCGCCGCGTCCAGAGGCGTCCCCAAACGTCGTGCGCACGGGTGTCGATGAAGCGCGCCCTTGCCCGTTCCGACAAATCGATCTCGCCCGCCGCCCACTGTAGCCAGCAAGGAAGATCATCGGGCGGGAGCCGTACTGTGTGTGTGACGAACTGACCAATGAGAGGGATTCGATATGAAAAGCGACTGCCGTCTCGTCTGATCAGTTCGAGCGATAGGTACGTCAAGGCAGACGAACACGGGATCGCACCGCGAGACGCTTGAGTTAGCGTAATGCGTTTGGTCCGCTTCGAGGAGAGAAGCCCTTGATCTACGATTGATCCGCTCTCATCGCTCAATCGAAAGGGAATGGCGCAATCCCCGTCGGTGTCTTCGGTTAATCTCGCAAGGCTCAGAATGACTACATGGACCATAGCCAAAACCTCCGCGCGCCAACTTCATTTCATAAGATGAGCAAGTGGAATAGCGATGTTTCACTTCTGGCTTTCGGGGACGAAAGCTGACGCAGGACGGACGGTATCAACGAGAGGTGACAGCAAACAAGCAGTGACGCATTAGCATAACGCCAGCGCTTGTCCTGAATGTAAGCTATCCAAAAAAATTTGTCGGTTCATCCGTGACTGTCGACAGCTTACGAGTTCAAGGTCGAATCCCAATGTCGTTCGCAGTCTGAAGCAAAACATCGTATTGTTTCTGCGCCAATACGAGTTTCCAACAGTCAGCCAACGACAATTCCGGCGCTCCGTGCATCGGGCACGCACACAAGCGAATCCCCCCGAGCACGCCCCTCGCCCTCCCTCGCCACCAGCTCACGAAACTGCTGCAACGACATGGGCCGCCCCGTCAGGAAACCCTGCACCACATCGCAACCCGCATCGACGAGCCACTCGAGTTGCTTCGGGTCCTCGACTCCTTCGGCCACCGCGTCCAGCCCGAAGCTATGCGCCATCGAAAGAATCGCGGTCACGATCGGCTGACCGTCTTCGGGTAGCCGCTCGATGAAGGAGCGGTCGATCTTGAGTGCGTTCACCGGAAACGCATGCAGATAAGAAAGCGACGAATAGCCCGTGCCGAAGTCGTCGATCGAGAGCAGCACGCCCGCTGACCGAAGACGATTCATCACGGCAATGCCCGTCTCGCGATTCGCAATCAGATGGCTCTCGGTCAGCTCCAGTTCGAGCAGTGCCGGCGTAAGGCCGCTCTTGGCAAGCGCCGCCATCACGTCGCCGACGAAGGCCGGATGCCGCAACTGACGCGCCGACACGTTCACCGCCACGCGCACGGCAACGGCGGGGCACGCGGCATTCCACGTCGCGGCTGCAACGCACGCGCGCTGCAGCACGGAGCGCCCAAGCAGCACGATGAGGTCGCTGTTCTCCGCAATCGGTATGAATTCGCCCGGCGACACCGCGCCCTCTTTCTTGTGCGTCCAGCGAGCCAGCGCCTCCGCGCCCACGAGCGTGCCGCTGCGGCAATCGAACTGCGGCTGAAACACGAGTTCGAGCGCATCGCTGTCGACAGCCTTGCGCAACTCCGCTTCGAGATACGCGCGCCGCTGCGCGGCGTGCATCATCTCCGGCGAGAAGCCGACCACCGTATTCTTACCAAGCGCCTTTGCTTCGTACAACGCAATATCCGCGCTCGTGATGAGACTGCCGCTGTCGTCGCCCGCATCGGGAAAGCTCGCATACCCCACGCTCGCCGTCACGTTGATCTCGCGGCCGAAGAAGGTCGCCGGGCGGCACAGCGCCGTGCCGATCTCGCGCGCCAGTTCCGCGACCGCCGTGCGCTTCCAGGAGGTCGCGAGGGTCACCGCGAACTCGTCGCCGCCCATGCGGCTCACGATAGCGCGGCCTCCTACCGTGTCGCACAGCACGCGCGCGACGTGTTGCAGCAGTTCATCGCCCGCGCCGTGACCGAGCGTGTCGTTCACTGTCTTGAAGTCGTCGAGGTCGATCAACACGATGCCGAAATAACGGCTCGGGTCCTTCGCGCTGGCAAGGCGCTCCTCCAGCATTTCATAAAACGTGCGACGGTTCGGCAGATTCGTGAGCGGATCGGTGCGGGCGAGACGCTCCAGTTCGCGCTCGGCTTCGCTCACGCGCCGCCGCATCCGGTTCATCACGAGCGACGAGATCCACATCGCGCCGAGACAGGCAACGCCGAGAAAGCACGCGTATTGCGCGAGGTGCCGGTGCACGAGGTCGCTCGTCGCGACGAGCACCACATGTCCCAGCACGTGGCCGTTGTGTTCGATGGGCGCGCGCACGAAAGCGTCGCCGAGCGAAAGCGCGGGACGATGCTCCGTCGACTGCAGCGTGCCTTCCTCCTCTTCCTCCGGGGTGATGCCCGCGCGCGCATAGCGTGTGTAGAGCCGTCCGTCGCTCTTGTAGACACTGAGAGATTCGACATAAGGAACGCGGCCGAGCGAGCGCAAGACGTCCTGCATCGACGCTTCGTCGTCAAACATCAGCGACGCGCTTACGTTCTCCGCAATCACCGACGCCTGCAAGGACGCATCGTCGTAAAGCGCGCTGCGAAAGGCCACGGCCTGATACAGCAGCAGCACCACGCTCGCGACCACGAGCGCGATTCCCACGCTCACCAGATTCGCGCGGACAGTGAGGCGGCTCGTGTTGCCACTGCGCATTTTGATGGCGGTCACTTGAGCCTCCTTGCAAGCCGCAGCAGTTTGGAACTGAGCACGAGCTTGCGGCGCAGCGCCTCGGTATTGTTGATGTCGAACCGCAGGTGATCGTCCTGCGCGATCAGCACGACGACCGGCTCGCCCGGCGGGGTGGCGCCCACGCCCGCGACGACGAGCAGCGCATCGTCGGATGCGAGCGCATCGCGGAGCGCCGCGTTCATGTTGTCGCCGTCGTCGAGGGCGAGCACGTCGCAATCAGCCAGGCGCTTTTCCGCGAGCGCGATGAAGCGCCACACGCGCGCGCCGACCGCGCGCCCGTCGAGTGCGGCGAGCGCCTCGCGCATCGAACTGCGCGCGCTCGCGCAGACGCGCAGCTCGCCGTTGTGCATGCGGTCGGCGGGCCATTGCGTGAACTGCGTGAAGTTGAAGATGTACGCGCTCTCGAGCTTACGCATGTCCGCCTGTGCGTGCGCGTGCCATGCCGCGACCGATCCGGCCGTGCAGAGAGACAACGCTATGCAGCGACGCATCCACATCATCAGAACCCGTAGACCATTTTGGCGAGCAACGTGCGGCTCTGCTGCGCGATCACGTTCTGCACGAAGCCCGGACTGGCGGGATCGGCATAGCGGCGATCGAACACGTTATAGACGGACAAGGACAGGTCCGCGCGAGGCACGAGCTTGCGGCTATGAACGGACACGTTCGCCACGCAGTAGCCGCCAGCCGAACCGGCTTGTGCGAGCCGCGACGAGATGCACTGCGCTTCCGCGCCCACGCGCGCCCACTTCGCGAACAACGGTGCGCTGACGTTGAGCTTGCCCATGTGGCGCGGCGAATTCTGCAATGCGCCACCGCTGATGGAATCGCGCGAGAACTGATACGAGTAGCTCATGCGGGCGCGCACGCCCGAGGCGAACTGCTGCTGCCACGCGAGTTCCGCCCCGCGTGCCTGCGCGCGATCGACGTTGCGAAAGACGTAGAGGCCCGTGTCGGGATCGACCGACTCCGTGATCAGGTCGCGCAGCCTGTAGCGAAAGAGCGTGACGGTCGCGCGTCCCAGAGTGCCGAGCGCGCGCTCGTAGACGATCTCCTGCGTGTCGATATGTTCGGACTTCAGCAACGGATTCGCGAGCTGGCCGCCATCGCCGGGAAACGCGTAGTACATCTCGTACGCGTTGGGCGCGCGATAGGCGCCGCCATAGATCAGCTTGAGCGTATCGCTCGCGGTCGGCTGCCAGATCAGCGCAATGCGCGGGCTGAAGTTGCCGCCCACGTGCGTCTCGGTATCGAAGCGCCCGCCGATATCGAGCGTGAGCGGTTCGGCGAGCTTGATTTCATCGTCGATATAGAAGCCCGCGCGCTGGCTCACGCGATGATCGTCGAGCAGTTTGGCGTACGGCGCGACGTTGTAGTTCCATTGATCGCGCGCCGCGTTCATCGTGTAGTCGACGCCCACCATGATGCGATTGCGCGGCACGGTGCGCACGGTTGCGTGGACATCGCCGCCATACCAGGCCGCGTGATCGCCGTCGACGTTGGCGGTTCCGGGCGCTGGCGGCTGTAACGCGCGCGTCGAGTAATCGTAGCGGCCCGCATAGAGTTCGTAGTCGATCGCGATGTCGTCGCGCACGGTCTGCGTGTACGTGGCATCGGCGAAGGAATGCGTGTCGCTCACGCTGAACGGCGCGTTGAACAAGGCGTCATACGGCGCGCCGGGCACGTCTTTCGTCCGGTTGCCGTAGCCCGCGCTGATGCGAAAGCCGCCCATGCCGAACTTGGCGAAGACCGTCTGGTTGCGCTCGCCGTCGAGATTCTGCGCGACGCCGTGGTTCTGGTCCGGCGTATCGAACTCCGGATAGTAGAGGTCTTGCCCGTGGCGTTCGTAGGCCGTGGCGGACAGCACGAGATCGGCGCCGTTCGCGCCGTGCCAGCCGTATGTGCCGCGCGCTTCCTTCTCGCCGAAGCTGCCGACCGCGCCCGCGACCTGCACGCCGCCGATTGCGCTGCCCTTCTTCGTGATGACGTTGACCACGCCGAACAACGCGTTCGAGCCGTATACGGCCGATCCGGGACCGGGTATGTACTCGATGCGCTCGACGAGATCCATGTCCACCGGAAAATCGAGTCCGACGGGCGCCTGGCCATAGACGGCATCGTTCACGCGCATGCCGTCGATCAGCAGCAGGAAGCGGCTGTTGTAGTCGCCCGGACGCTGGAAGCCGCGCGCACCGAGATACGAGTACATGCGGTCCGAACTGACATAGAGCCCCGGCAGCGTCGCGAGTGCGTCGGCGAGCGTGCGCCAGCCGTAATCGCGGATGTCGGTCGCGGTCAGGACCATCACGGCGGCAGGCGCGCTCGACGCGGACTGCTCGATGCGCGTGGCGCCGCTCACGGTCAGGTTCATCAGCGATTCGAGCGGCAGCGACGCGAGGTCATCGCTCGCGCCGCCGTCGGCCTGTGCGGAAGCGCCCGCCAGCGATGCCGCGGACGCGGCATCGACGGGCGAGGTCCATGCGCTCAATGCTGCGGCCAGGACGGTTCCGGCAAGCAAAGGCACCGACGCTGCGGCGAGGCAAGCGCGTCGCGATGGGGCACAGGGGATCAACATCTCTTGCGGCTTTCTTATGAACGTTTCCGTTCGTTTTTATCGGCAAGGATGCGGGGGCGCTTTAGCGGGATCTGCTTGTGCCGCCTGGCGCGCCACGTCGAATCGGCAATTCTTCCCTGAACCTGCGCGTATGGCTGCGCAGGGCCGTTCGCTTCAGAACCGCTCGACCCACGGCCTCAGTTCGATCTCCCATGTCCAGGCACTGCGATGCTGCCGATGAACGTGAAGATATTCCCGCGCGATCGCATCGGGGTCGAGCAGCGCGTCGTGCGCATCCGCGCGGTCGCGCTGCATCGCGCCGCTCGCAATGCCGCCGTCGATGACGAAGTGCGCGACGTGAACATTCTTCGGAGCCAGTTCCCGCGCGAGGCATTGCGCCATGCCGCGCAGCGCGAACTTGCCCATTGCGAACGGCGTCGAGCCGGGCAGGCCCTTGACGCTCGCGGTTGCGCCGGTCAGAAGGATGGAGCCGCTTGCTCGCGCCAGCATGCCCACGGCCGCCGCCTGGGCGACCAGCAGCCCGCCTATCGCTGTGACGTCGAGCGCATCGCGCAGCCGGCCGGCGTCGATCTGTCCGATGGGCGAACGATAACGGCCGCTCGCGTTGTACACGACGAGGTCCGGAACACCCAGCTTGCCGCTCACTTGTGCGAAAAGATTCTCGACGTCGCCCGCCCGGCTCGCGTCGCACGCGACGGCGAACGCGCCGGTTTCATCGACGAGTGGCGCGAGCTTGGTCGTGTCCCGTGCGGCGAGCGCGACCTGCATGCCCTCGTTCGAGAAGAGCCGGGCCAGCGATGCGCTCAGGCCCTGCCCGGCGCCGACGATCAGCGCCGTTTCCGTTCGATTCATGGCGTCTTCTCCGTTTCGACACATCGGGCCGCGACGAACGTTCGACTAGAACCGCCGGAAGATCGGTTCGAGCAGGCGAAAGTCCAGCGGCTTCTTGAGGAATACGTCCCACGCTTGCGGGCCATCGGCAGGGCGCATTTTTCCGGACGTAAGAACGACAGGAATGCGCGCCAGTCCCGGAACGGAGCGCAGTCGCTCGCACAGCGTCACGCCGTCGAAAAGGGGCATTTCCCAGTCGGTCACGACCAGGTCCGGCAGCGTGCGAATAGCGGTGGCGAGCGCGTCGACGCCGTTTCGCGCCAGAAGCACGTGAAAGCCGCGCGACTCGAAGACCGCTTCGAGCGCGTGAAGGGAGAGTGTGTCGTCATCGACCAGAAGAACGCAAGTCATGAGGCCGCCGGCGTGAAAGTCATCTCGGCTTACGCAACCCTTGTGCCGCGACTCGGGCGGCTCGTTGCGGCTTTCGGAAAGCAGCGTCGCGCTTTCGCCAGCGGCTTGCGCAGGATGACTGCGTTGCCAATTCAATCGTGTGCGAGGGTATTTCGGTTGCCGGTAGGGAGCGTGATCGGGGTGGCGTTGCAATCGAAGCTGTAATCACCGCGAGCGCGATGCGCGTCGGTAGCGCAAGCGCGGCAATTGCACGGCCGCTACGCGTCCACCTTCTGACCTTTCTTGCCGCTTGCATCGGCGACCGTGAGCGTCGACAAGGTAGCTCGATGCGCGCAGGCGGCGGACATCATCAGTCCAACCGCCGCCCATGTCGCCACCGCTCGGGATTCAGTCCGGCGCCGCGACGTTTTGCAATCAGACGTTGGGCGTGCCGCTTTGCGGATCGGCCGGCGTGGCCGGGTCGGCCGTGGTAGCCGCAGGCGCGTAGTTGACGATGTTGGGCAGTCGCGGGCTGCTCGAATTCGTGCTGTCGAGTATGCGTGATTGAATCGTCGTGTTGTCCGTCACGCCCCAGAAGTTGTTCGAGAAGTCGAGCGTATGGATCGTCGACGCGTTATACGTGCCGTGCGCCGCGATGACCTGGCGATTGAGATTCGGCGAATCCTTCTTGAACAGGAAAGAATTGTTCTTCGCGATGCCGGTGGGCGCGCCCGTCGCCGGGAAATCGTCGATCAGCACGAGTCCGTCCACCATGTTCACGAACACGTTGTTCTGCATGACGACCGAAGGATCGAATGCAAACGCGGCCGAGTCGACGAACGTGTTGTACTTCAACGTGGCGTTCTTGAAGCTCGGATAGCCGTTCGTTCCGGCCTGATAGGTGGTGACGCCCGCGCGAACGATTTGCGTGACGTTCATCCGGTACGCCTGGCTGTAGGTCATCGAGAACGGCGCTGCGGGGCTGATCTGCACGAACGCGTCTTGCAGCAGCGTGTGCTGAATGCTGACCGTGCCGCCGCCCACGGTGCCGTCCACGTTGCTGACGGTCACGCCGAGCAACTGCGCCTGATTGCTGCCGCCGACGTTCAGTTGCCCCGCCACGTCGATGATGCCTGTGTTCGGCACCGTGCCGATGCAGTCGGCCTTGCAAGGCACGGGCTTCAGGCCCTCGACGACGACGCCATCCGGAATCGTGAGCGTCGCGCCCTTGGCGACCTGCACCGTTCCCGCGATGTAGTACGGCGAGCCGCTCGCGGGCCACGTCGTATTGGCGGAGATGATGGTGCCATCGGCGATGACGGTTTGCGGCTGCGCGTACACGTAGGCCGTGACGACCTTGCCGGACGCATCGGAACACACTTTGGTCGCGTCCGCGGTGAAAGGACCGCCCGAGCAGACCGTAGCCGTGGAACCGGACGCAGGCGCGGCCGACGCCGCCGTCGTTCCACCGTTCGATGCACCCCCGCCGCCACCGCCGCCGCACGCAGCCAACACGACACTCAACGCAACCGCTGCACGTGATTTCATTTGCTTCCCCGTATGTGTTTTCGCTTGTTCCGCCTCTCGAGTCGGGCGGTGAGGGAGAACAGTACACGCTGGGCAAATGCGCAATTGTGCGGTGTTTAACGTATCGAACGAATTCGTCTTACCTTTGACTTCGGCGTGTCATTCGACGGCGGATCGCACGCCTTTCATGCGGCATTCAACCGGTATTCAACCGGCATTCAACCGGCATTCAGGTTCCCGCTCAACCGCGCATGAAATGCCCGGCTGCGCTCGTCCAGGCCGACGAACTGCACGGCTGCATCGCGCTGCCGATACTTGTTCTGGATGGAATCCAGCACCGCGACGGTCGATGCATCCCAGACCTGCGATTTCGCGAAGTCGATGACGACCGAGCGCGGATCGGCCTCGTACTCGAACTGGTCCACGAGATCGTTGCTGCTGCCGAAGAAAAGCGGTCCGTGCACTTCGTAACGCACGCTTTCGCCGTCGTCCGATACGGCGCGCGTCGTGCGGATCACGTGAGCGACGCGGCGCGCGAACAGGACCGTCGCCAACAGCACGCCGCCGACCACGCCGATGGCGAGATTGCCTGTGTACACGGTCAGCGCAATGGAAGTGAGCATGACGGACGTCTCCATGAGCGGCATGCGGCGCAGCGTGGCCGGGCGCAGGCTGTGCCAGTCCACCGTCTTGACCGCGACGACCATCATCACGCCGGCGAGCGCGACCATCGGGATGCGCGCCATCACCGAACTCAGGCCGGTGATGAGCAAAAGCAGCGTGGCCGCCGCCGCGAGCGTGGACACGCGCGTGCGCGCCCCGCCGATCTCCACGTTCACGACCGTCTGCCCGATCATCGCGCAGCCGGCAATGCCGCCGAACGCGCCCGCGCCGAGATTCGCGAGCCCGAGCGCCCACGATTCGCGCGACTTGTGCGAACGGGTCGCGGTCACTTCGTCGACGAGCTTCGCGGTCAGCAGCGTCTCCAGCAAGCCGACGAACGCAATCGATACCGCCGTCTGCCAGACGATCTTCAACGTGCTCAGATCGAACGGCGCGGACCAGAGCGTGAGGCCGGGCAGGTCCGACGACATGGGCCGGTCGCCGCCGACCGTCGGCACCGACCAGTGCAACGCAATGGCGAGCACGGTGGCCACGATGATCGCGATGAGCGGCGCCGGCACCGCCCGCGTCACGCGCGGCCCGATCACGACGATGGCGAGCGTAATCGCGAACAGCACGTACACGGCAAGCGGCTTGTCGACGAGGTGCGGAATCTGCGCGCAGAAAATAAGGACGCCGAGCGCGTTGACGAAACCGAGCATGACCGAGCGCGGAATGAAGCGCACGATGCGCGCGAAGCCCAGCGCGCCGAACGCGATCTGTATCAAGCCCGCGAGCAGCACGGCGGGCAGAATGTAGCCCGCGCCGTGCGCGTGGACCATCGGCGCGACGACGAGCGCCACCGAACCCGCCGCGGCCGTCACCATGGCGGGCCGTCCGCCGAGCAGCGACGTGACGATCAGCAGCACGACCGAGGCGAACAGCGCCGAACGCGGCTCGACGCCCGAAATGAAGGCGAACGAAATGACTTCGGGGATCAGCGCGAGGCTCGTCACGACACCCGCGAGAATCTCCCGCACCCATTCGGCGCGTGAAGACGGCAATGAGAGGCGCGAGACGACGCGCGTGTGAGTCCCGGTCGCGGGTTGGGTCATGACGGTATGGATTCGGACGAAGACGTGCGGCGCGAGTGCGCCGGACACGAAGACAACAGAGGCTCGGCCCGCTGGCAACGCGATGGCTGCGGTTCGCGCATGCGATGCGTCGGGACGCGACGAAGAGCGCGTATTTTAACAGGATGGTGAAAATCGCGTCCGGACGGGGCGCTCGCTCAACGCGTCAGCGTCATGAGGATGTCGGAGTACCACGCGCTGTTCAGGCCGAGCGTTTCATCCACCTGCACATCGCGCGAGCCCATGTCGATCGTCGATGAGTGAATCCCCAGCAGCAGCCACGGCAGGCTCAATTCATCAGGACTCCCTACCTTCGACGGGTCGCGCGTGACGACCGGCGCGCCGCTCGTGCCGCGATGCGTGCGCGCATCGGTGATGAAGCATCCCTTGCCCTGGAAGCGCAGCCCGAACGCCGACGCGATGACGCCCTGCCTCACGACCGGCAGATGATGCAGCGAATCGTGAAAGCCCAGCGGAAAACCGACGATCAGCACCGAAGCGCCGACCGGCAGCTCGCCGTCGGGCCTCGGCAGATGCTCGGGACCGAACGCATCGAAGCGCGCGGTTTCAGGCAGGCGATCCCGCTGCAGTTCGAGCACCGCGACGTCGATCGCGCCGCCGTCATCCGCGCCTTCTCGCCAGAGCGCCACGCCATCCGCATACAGCGGCAACGAGAACCACGTCGAAGCGCCGAGGTTGTCGGCGTCGATGTGCAATTCGATTTCGAGCCGATCCGGAAAGTGTTCGCTCGGCGCATCGCTCACCACATGACGGCTCGTCACGAGAAAGAGCCGTTCATCGCGGGCGAAGAAGAATCCGCTCGCATTCGTCAGATGCGCTTCCTGCGCGAAGGTCCTGACGCGCGCAGCGGTGAGCAGCAGCGCATCGACAGCGGGCTTGCGCGGCACCGGGCGTTCATCCGAGGCATGCGTGCCCGGTTGCAGGGCATCGCGTCGCAGTTGGCCGAGCAGGACGACCAGCGCGTCGCGTTGCGGCGTTGCTTCGTCGGACGATAAAAACGCCTCCACCGGCATCTCCGATGCCTGCCCGCCCGAAGCCGCGTTAGGGACATGCTGAACGACGCGCGATTCGTCGGCGCCGATACGCAAGCGCCATGTATCGCCATTGGGGCTCGAATAGACGTCGAGGATCTGCGCTTGCATGAGTGAGTGTCCTGTTGAAGCGCCATTGCGCATTGCGCTGATGACGACTGTGCGGCGAGCGACGCGAGCGCCCGATGTGAGTCTTTGATTCGAAGCCGCGGTGAATGCTAATGCGGACCATGAGGCGCCAGGGAATCACGCGCCTCTTGCAGGAAGGATGTGTCGAGTGCGGTCCATTATAGGCACATCGTGCGGCAACGTCGTGGCCTCTTTGAACGCTTCGAGCCGTTCGGGACGCCAGCCGGAAATTTCGCTGTACAAAGTCTCCGAAGCGCGTACGATGGACTGGCTGAGCGACTCGTGACCGACGGCGAATGACCCCCGCATGGATTGCGGCCGTGCAACGCGGCCAATGCGTCATCACTACCGATACTTTCCACGCCCACTACTTATTTGCCGCCACCGCGCGGCGCGAGAGCCTCTTATGACAGTCGACTTCCGTCTCTACCGTGGTCTGGAAATTTATCCGCTCGTGTTTTCGCACCGGCCGGCGGTCTCGGGCCGCGCGCACAATTACGACGACGGTTTCGACGCCGCCGTGCGCATTCAGGAGCCGGGCGTCGCGGACGGCGTGACGCGAAGCCGCGTGTTCAGGCTCGACGCGCGAGAGCCGTTTCGAAACGCGGGGGATGCGCGGCGCGCATCGACCGCGTATGCCGAGACTATGATCGACACGTGCGCGAAGGATCGGACGCTCTTCGATTGACGCGCACAACGGCTGACACGCCGCATCGAAGGAAGAGCATCATGCAACCGACTTCATCCCGCTATCGCATCGACCCGACGCCCCGCAGGGCGGATGGCGAATACATCGCTCACGCGCGCATCAGTGCGACCAACGCGGACGGCAGCGAGACCGACGTCCTCATGAGCGGCGATCTCGCAGGCTTCGACTTGCGCGACGACGCGGTGGCCTTCGCGCGGCAATGGGCGCAGGAATGGCTCGCCGCGCGGTTCGGCTCGTTCGCGGACGAAGCGCCCGTTGCAGGCGCGCATCGCGCGATGACGGATGAACGCCCATCGCGCGGTGAGTCTTCTTTGCCGTGACCTGACAGACCGCGCGCACTCGCCATGCGCAGCGGTCTTTGACATTTCGCCGTGAATGCATCACCATAAGTTTCCAATGTAAATATGCGATGCAACCGTCATGATCGACAAGAGCGAAAGCGGTCTCGCCGAGCCGACGCGCGCGAGAAAGCGCGCGACGAAGCCAACGGCAGAAGAACAGCACAAGCCCTATCACCACGGGTCGCTGCCGCAAGCGTTGTTGCAGGCCGCCGAAGTGGTTCTGAAGCGCGAAGGCATCAGCGGATTGAGTCTCAGAGCCATCGCGCGCGAGGCGGGCGTGTCGCATACCGCGCCTCAGCATCACTTCGGCGACACAGCGGGCGTGCTGAGCGAACTCGCGGCCGATGGCTTCATGCGTCTGTCGGCGTGCATCGCGAATAGCGCGCGGGACGTGCAAGACGCGTCGGAGAGGCCGAGGGCCATCGCGCGTGGCTATATCGATTTCGCGAAGAAGAACCCGGATCTCATGCGGCTGATGTCGCGCGGCGAGATGTTCGATGCCGAAAGGCCATCGCTCATCGAGGCGCGACGAACCGCTGGCCTCGCGTTGGCCGGCGTGTTTGGCGACGTGCGGACCGCGCCGCTCGGCCCGCCATCGGGCAAGCATACTTTCGGGCCGATGGACGCCTCGCGCGCCGTCGCGCTCACCGCAGCGTGGGCGTATGTGCACGGCCTCGCCTTGCTGTTGATCGATGGTCGTCTGGACGGACTCGCCGCATCCGCCGAAGGCATTCGCCATGCAGACGATCTCGTCATGGCGGCGATCGATCAGGTGCAGTTGAGCATCGGCAAGGCCTCGTGACGAGCGACGCTGGCGGCGCGGGCGACGCGGGCGACGCGTAGGCGCTCACGACCGCGCGAGCAGCAAGTCGCGCAATGCGCCGAGCGCCGCCGAGAAGTGCCCCTTGCGCCACACGAGCAGCGTGCTCACCCGGCCGAGATCGCCGAGCGAATGCAGTTCCACTTCGTCGGCCAGTCCCGCCAGTTCGAGCACCGAGCGCGGCGCGACAGCCACGCCCGCGCCCGCTGACACGCACGCGACGATGGCGTGATACGAACCCAGCTCCAGCACGCGCGCCGGCCGGATGCCTTGCTCCTCGTACCAGCGCATCGCATACGCGCGATACGCGCAGCCGCGCTCGAACGCGACGAGCGTGAGCCCGGCGATCTGCTGCGCCATGGCGGTCGGATGCTGCCCGCGCGGCGTAACCAGCACGAGTTCTTCCTCGAACACGGGAACCGTTTCGAACTGTTCGGCGGGAAGCGCGTTCGGCTCGATCGGACGCGCGAGCACGGCGGCATCGACTTCATAGGCGCGCACGCTGTCGATGAGCGCGCGGGTCACGCCCGTCGCCAGTTCCAGCGTCACGTCCGGCCAGCGTTGATGGTAGGCCGCCAGCACGCGCGGCAGCCGGCTCGCGGCGGTGCTTTCCATGGTGCCGAGACGCAAACGCCCTTGCGGACGGTTTTCCCGCACCGCGTGACGCGCTTCGTCGGCCAGCGCCAGCAGGCGTTCGGCGTAGGGCAGCAGCGTCTCGCCCGCGGGCGTGAGCACGAGCTTTCGGCCGTTGCGCTCGAAAAGCTCGGTGCCGAGCGTCTCCTCCAGCTGGCGAATGCGCGTGGTCACGTTCGACTGCACGCGATCGAGCTTGGCCGCCGCTTTCGTCACGCCTGCTTCGCGCACGACAGTCCGGAAAATCGCCAATGAGCCGAGGTCCATGATCTGCATCCGAGATTGATCGCATCTTGATTATTCATTTTTCAAGATGCGGCGGTCAAGCTAGCATCGGGTGACTGCTCGTCTTTTTTGATCCTCATGGCTACGTCTGCTGAAGCTCACGCACCGTCAAAGCATTCCGCGCGCGATGCCGCGCTCGCCTGTGCCGTCGCGCTCGCCGTGGCGCTCGGCGTCGGTCGATTCGCGTTCACGCCGCTCTTGCCGTTGATGCTCAAGAGCGGCGCGCTCGATATTCGTCAGGGCGGATGGCTCGCATCGGCGAATTACGCGGGATATCTGATCGGCGCGCTCACGTGCGCGGCGATCCGCGTCGATCACGGCCGCATGGTGCGGCTCGCGCTCGTGACGACCGCCGTCTTCACGCTGGCGATGGGCGTCGTGCACGCCTTCTGGGCGTGGACCGCGATCCGCTTCGCGGCGGGCGTCGTCAGCGCGTGGGCGTTCGTGTTCGCATCGCAATGGGGCCTGCGACGCCTCGCGGAATTGAACGCGCACGGCATGAGCGGCGTGATCTACGCGGGACCGGGTGTCGGCATCGTTGCGACAGGGCTGCTCGGCGCGGGTGCTGCCGCGTACGGCGTCAGCGCGCCGTGGGTCTGGGCGGGCTTCGCGGCGTGCTCGGCCGTGGCGATCGCGTTCATCTGGCAGGCATTCGCGCTGACGCCTTCGCCGGCCTCCGGGCACGCGCACGCTGCAAGCGCCACCGCGCACGCCTCGACCCGTGGCGATGCGTTCTGGCTCGTCAGCCTGTATGGTCTCGCCGGTTTCGGCTACATCATCACCGCGACGTTTCTGCCGGTCATCGCGCGACACGCGTTGCCGGGGTCGCCGTGGCCCGATCTGTTCTGGCCGGCGTTCGGGCTGGCGCTGATGGTGGGCGCGGTCTTCGGCGCGCGTCTGCCGATTGCATGGGATAACCGGCGCTTGCTGGCTGCGTGCTATCTCGTGCAGGCGGCGGGCATATGTCTCGGCGTCGTGTCGCCGACCGCCATCGGACTCGGCGCGGGCACCGTGCTGCTCGGCTTGCCATTCACCGCGATCACCCTCTTCGCCATGCGCGAAGCGCGCCGCTTGCGCGGCGATGCGGCAGCCGGCCTGATGGGCTACGCGACGGGCGCGTATGGCCTCGGACAGATCGTCGGGCCGATCGTCGCCGCGCCGATTGCCGAGCGAACCGGATCGTTCTCGTACGCGCTCTGGATCGCGGCTGCGGCGCTGGCGCTGGGCGCGGTCGCGTTGGCAATCGTGAGCAGGCGCGGCAGCGGCGCGGACGCTTAGCGAACCGCGCCCCGCGTCGTTATGCCTATTGGACGCTCGCCGCAGGCCTAGTTCGACTCGGCCTGCCCTTCGGCGGCCTTGGTCCTGCGCGGCTTCTTCGCGGGCTTGGGAGCTTCGGCCTCCGCCGACTTGCTGCCGCGTTTGGCTTTCGGTTCGCTCGTGCTCGCAGCGGAGGCGGACTTTGCCTTCGCTTCCGTCGCCGGTTCCTTCGCCTTCGTTGGCTTCTTCGCGGCCGACTTCGCCGCAGTCTTGGTCGCGGTCTTCGCTGCGGTCTTCACCGACGGCGTCTTCGTCTTGGCTTTCGTCTTCTTGTCGGCCTCGGACGTGTCGGAAGTATCAGAGATCGCGGAGGCCGCAGCGCCCTTCTTGCCCTTCGCCGGCTTCTTTGCGCTCGAGCCCGCATGCTCGTCGGTGACCGCATCGCGCGACGGCGCGACGCCTTCTTCCTTCAGTTGAGCGATGGCCTGCTGCCAATACACGTGATCGCGCCCGGAATGACGGCCATCGGCCTCCCAGAGGAGATAGGCACGGGTTCGGATATCTTCTTCGCGCAACTTGGACTGCATCGTGACTCCGAGAGCTGAGTGAGGTTCAAGCGAACATATCAGGTCGTCTCGCGCCCATCAACCGCGGACCGCGCAATCGACGACCGTTCTCGCTCAAGGCACGCGCCATGCCCGCTTTCGCGCGTTGCGGCGGCGAGCGCATCATCGCGCCGCCGCGCTCACACAACCGTGATCGTCACGTCGATGTTGCCGCGCGTCGCCTTCGAGTACGGGCAGGTCTGATGCGCGCCCTCGACGATCGCGTGCGCCGTATCGCGGTCGATGCCCGGCAGGCTGACCGCAAGCCGCGCGCGCAGCAGGTACGCGCCGTCGTGCGTGCCGAGATCCACTTCAGCGTCGACGGCCGTATCGTCGGGCAGCTTCACTTGCAACACGGCGGCGGCCTTGCGCATTGCGCCGATGAAACACGCCGACCAGCCTGCTGCGAACATCTGCTCGGGGTTGGTGCCCGCGCCCGCCGCGCCGGGCGTCGAGAGCTTCACGTCGAGCCGGCCGTCGGAGCTGCGCGCGTGTCCTTCGCGGCCTCCGGTCACGCGCGTCTTGCCGGTATAAAGCACAGTGTCCATGTGTGTCGTCATGGTGATCCTCGAATGTTTGAAAATCAGGCGATGCGATGCGCGAGTCTTCAGCTACCGCGATAGAGACTCGCCAGCGCCGCAATCTGTCCGCTCTTTTGCGCCTGCACGAGTTCGCTGCGGACTTCAGCGCGCGTCTTGCCCATGACGCGATGCACCGCCGACGACTGTGTATCCTGCGACGCGGGCGCGATATCGTTGACTGCGGCTTGCGCGGCTCCCGCAAAAGCGCTGGCGGCGACGAACAAAGCGATGATCGAGGTTTTCATGATTAAGCTCCTTGAGGTTGGAAGTGATCTTCGAATGATTGGAAATCAGGCGATGCCCAACGCAGTCACTCAGCTACCGCGATAGAGACTCGCCAGCGCCGCAATCTGTCCGCTCTTTTGCGCCTGCACGAGTTCGCTGCGGACTTCGGCGCGCGTCTTGCCCATCACGCGATGCACCGCCGCCGACTGCGTATCCTGCGACGCGGGCGCGGTATCGTTGACTGCGGCTTGCGCGGCTCCTGCGAATGCACTGGCGGCGACGAACAAAGCGATGATCGAGGTTTTCATGATTAAGCTCCTTGAGGTTGGAAGTGATCTTCGAATGATTGGAAATCAGGCGATGTGCAACGCAGTCACTCAGCTACCGCGATAGAGACTCGCCAGCGCCGCGATCTGTCCGCTCTTCTGCGCCTGCACGAGTTCGCTGCGGACTTCGGCGCGCGTCTTGCCCATCACGCGATGCACCGCCGCGGACTGCGTATCCTGCGACACGGGCGCGTTGTCGTTGACTGCGGCTTGCGCGGCTCCCGCGAATGCGCTGGCGGCGACGAACAAAGCGATGATCGAGGTCTTCATGATTAAGCTCCTTGAGGTTGAAAGTGACGACGCTTATCAGGTGCCGGCCCGCGCTCAATTGCCTGTTATTTGCGTCAGTACTTGCGTGTGTACTTGCGTTGTCTGCACCGTCTGCTGCCGTGACGCCATTGAAACGCGCTCGTGTATCCGCCATGTTTCAGATGAGCGCCCTCTTCGAATCGCTCTGTATCAGGCCGCCGTCGGATACATGCCGATACAAACGCGGCGCCGCGCGCTTCTCAGCTCGATCGACGCATGAGCGACGCATGACCGACGCCTGCAACGCTATGTATCGCGCAAAGCCGCGGATACACTGCGATACAAAACGCGCCGCCCGTGTGTCGAAACCGCGCGCGTTCTGGGCTATAAAGCTTGCATGTCAACGCTGGAGTCATCCGTGAAACGCATGCTGGCAATCGTCGCCTTCCTCGCGGGCGGACTGGCGGCCGAACTCGCGCATCCGGTGCAGTGCCTGTTGCTCACGCCCGCCCGGGTGCAATTCAAGCGCAAGAAGCCATGAGCGATCGATGGAAACCACCGACCACATGCTGATCGTCGACGACGACCGCGGCATCCGCGAACTGCTCGCGACGTATCTGGAGAAGAACGGCATGCGCGTGTCGCTTGCCGCCAACGGCCGACAGATGCGCGCCGTGCTCGAACAGGGCGCGCCGGATCTGATCGTGCTCGACCTGATGCTGCCGGGCGAAGACGGACTCGTGCTATGCCGCGAATTGCGCGCGGGCAAGTTCCGCTCCGTTCCGGTGCTCATGCTGACCGCGCGCAACGAGGAAGCCGATCGCATTCTCGGCCTCGAAATGGGCGCGGACGACTATCTGCCGAAACCGTTCGCCGTGCGCGAACTGCTCGCGCGCATGCGCTCCGTTCTGCGCCGCACGCGCATGCTGCCGCCCGGCATGCAGGTGACGGAGACCGCACCCGTGCTGGCTTTCGGCGACTGGCGGCTCGACACGACCGCGCGCCATCTGCTCGATGCCGACGGCACGATGGTCGCGCTCTCCGGCGCCGAATATCGCTTGCTGCGCGTGTTTCTGGATCATCCGCAGCGCGTGCTCACGCGCGATCAGTTGCTCAATCTGACGCAAGGCCGTCAGGCCGATCCGTTCGACCGCTCCATCGATCTGCTCGTGAGCCGCCTGCGTCAGCGCCTGAAGGACGAAGCGCGCGAGCCGCGCTACATCAAGACGCTGCGCAGCGAAGGCTATGTGTTCTCGGCGGCGGTGACGCCGCTCGGCGGTACGCCATGAGCGCGCGCATCGGGGTATCGGACGAAGCGCCGCGGGCAGCCGCCGCGTGGCTGCGCCTGCCGCGCACGCTCTTCGCGCGGCTCGCCGTCATCCTGCTGATCGGGCTCGCGGTGGCGCAGGCGGCCGCGTTCTGGCTCACCATGACCGAGCGCGACCGGAGCATGACGAACGTGATGACGGGCTACGTCCAGCGCGAAGTGGCGAGTTCGGTCGCGCTGCTGGATCATCTGCCGCCCGGCGAGCGCGCCGCGTGGCTGCCGCGGCTCGCGCGGCGCACGTACGATTTCATACTCGGTCCGGGCGTGAGCGGCGCGCCGCCGGACGCCGCGTTGTCCGAGCGATTCGCGCAGTCGATCGCCGAGGGCATCGGCAAGCGTTATCCGCTGACGGCGAACGCGGTGCCCGGTCACGCCGAACGGTTCCAGATTCACTTGCGCCTCTCCGACGGCTCGCCGCTCACCATCGACATGCGCCCGATGCAGGGCACGCCGCTGTCGAGCTGGCTGCCCTTCGTGCTTGCGTTGCAACTTGTCGTGGTCGTTGCGTGTTGCTGGCTCGCGGTGCGCCTGGCCACGCGCCCGCTCGCGCAACTGGCGCAGGCGGCCGACACGCTCGGTCCCGATCTCAAGGGACAGCGCCTGCCCGAAGAAGGCCCGGACGAAGTGCTGCGCGCGGCGAAGGCGTTCAACGCGATGCAGGATCGCGTCGCGATGTACATGGCGCAGCGCATGCAGATCCTCGCTGCCATCACGCACGATCTGCAAACGCCGATCACCCGCATGCGCCTGCGCGTGGACGTGATGGACGACGCCGCGACCGGCGCGAAGCTGCGGCAGGACCTGCAGGAGATGGAAACGCTCGTGAAAGAAGGCGTGACGTACGCGCGGACCTTGCACGGCACGCAGGAAGCGCCGGTGCGTATCGATCCGGATGCGCTGATCGAAAGCATCGTCGACGACTACCGCGACGCGAGAAAGAGCGTGTCGCTCGAAGGCCGCATCGGCCATGCGATGGTGACGCGACCGCAGGCGTTGCGGCGCATCGTCGGCAATCTCGTCGACAATGCGCTGAAGTTTTCGGGCGCGGCGGAGATCGAGATGAAGGCGCTCGCCGATGGCCGCGCGTGCATCTCGGTGATGGATCGCGGACCGGGCATTCCGGAAGCGTCGCTCGAAGCGGTATTCGAGCCTTTCGTGCGGCTGGAAAGCTCGCGCAATCGCGATACGGGCGGCACGGGACTGGGACTTGCGATTGCGCGGCAACTCGCGCGGGCAATGGACGCCACGTTGACGTTGCATGGGCGCGAGGGCGGCGGGTTGGAGGCGCGGCTGGTGGTGTGAGTGGTGGTTTCGCGTTGTGGGCTGCGCGGCTTGTTCCCTGCGATCGAAGCTCGCCGGAAGTTTGAGCATGGCGGCGGATGCTTGGGATTGCGCCGGCTATTGACGCGACGTTGACCTCGAATTGCGTGAAGGCGGCGGTTTGAAAGCGCCGCTGGTTTCGTGAACGGCCGTTACGCGTTGCATCCTGCACGACGTGCTCGCGCGATGCGATGCGGGTGGAAAGCTCGGTCAATCGGGACACGAGCGGCACGCCGCCGGCGCTTGCGATCGCGCGGCGAGTCGCGCGGGCTATCAACGGCAACTTGGATTTGGATCGCGCGAAGGCGGCGGTTTGGAAGCGCCGCTGGTGTCGCGAACGGCGGTTATGCGTTGCATGCTGCACGAGTTTCTTGCGCGATGCGACGCTCGCGGGAGGTCGAGCAATCGGCATGTCAGCGTGGCGCGGGAATTCGCGCGGGCTATCAACGGCAACTTGAGCTCGAATCGTGCGGAGGCGGCGGTTTGAAAGCGCGACTGGCGTGATTAACACCGGTTAGAAGTATGAGCAGACGCATCGCCAAGACGCGACGTCGAGTGGAAGCTTGAAGCAATCCAGACGCGACCGGCACACCGCTGAAACTCGCAATCGCGCGACAACTCGCGATGAACGCCACGACGAACTCGCATCCGCGCAAAGGCGGCGGTTCGAAGGCGCGGCTGGCGTCGTATCGCGCGAAGGCCCGGCGTTCGCACCGCGCAACCACTTCCGCGCGATACGAACGCCATCCACATCACGGACGCGCGTACAACGAGCCCAGACCAACGACCTCACCCTGTCGCGCGCCCGCCTGCGACGCGCCGGCCACTGCGCCGCCATATGCGGCATCGCCCGAATGCAGGCGCGCAACGGCGGCCTCTATGTTCTTCGGATACTGCGAATGATCGCTTGCCGGGTTATAGCCGGCCTGCTCCAGTTGAACGAGTTCCGCACGCACTTGCGCGCGCGTGATGCCGTCCGCGCTCTGCGCAAAGGTAACGATGGGCGCGACGGCAAGCGCGGCGGCAGCACTCAGTTGCATGGCTTTCATGATGTTCTCCGAAGGTCGAGGGGTTGACTGCAAGACCGGAATCGAACCGGCCTTGCATGAGACGTATTGAAACGCGCGAACGTATCTGGCTTGTTTCCGCTTTGGCTGCGCAGTGCAAGCGCATATGTCACGCGCCGCGCCGGATACACAGCGATACAGAGATCAGCCGAAGGTGAATGCATAAGCTCGCGCGCCGCCGTCGAGAAACTCGATCTGGAACGTGCGGTCATCGACGGTTCCGCTCTGGCGCACGAGTTGATAGAGGCGCGCGGCATCGACGACGCCGTTGCCGTTCGCATCGACGTCCGCGCCGTGCGACGCGCCCGGCGCCGCGCCATCCACGGTCACGCGAAAGCGCACCGGCTTGCCGTCGGCGGCGGGCGCGAGCACGAGATGAAGATCGCGCGCATGAAAGCGATACGCGATGCGCGCATGCGGCGCCGCCGGCACGGCCGCCTCCGCGCCGACGGTCCACTGCCCGCCGAGCGCCCATTCGTTCAGCGCAAGACGGGGCGGCAGCGCGTAGTCGGCGGCGGCATCGCGCACGACTTGCTGGCTGGACGCCTGTCCTTCTGCCTCGCGATAGCCGACATACGTTTCGCTCGACGCCTCGTGCGCCGGATCGGCGGCCACTTGCGTGCCGCTTGCGACGACGGCCGGGCGCGCGCTCGCGTCCGGCGTGCTGGCCGCATCGCCGAGCAATTGCCGGATCACATGCTCGGCCTCCTGGTAGCCGCCTTCGCCGAAGTGGTGATAGCGGATGCGCCCTTCCTGATCGACGATATAGAACGCCGGCCAATAGCGATTGCCGAACGCTTGCCAGATGCGGTAATCGTTATCGACCGCGACGGGATACGACACGCGCAGATCCCGCAGCGCGCGCCGAACGTTGCCGGTGTCGTGCTCGAAGGCGAATTCGGGCGTATGCACGCCGAGCACGACGAGCCCGTTGCCGCCGTACTGCTGCGCCCACGTCCGCAGATACGGCAGCGTGCGCAGGCAGTTGATGCACGAGTACGTCCAGAAGTTGACGACGACGACCTTGCCGCGCAACGCATCGCGCGAAAGCGGCGGAGAGTTGAGCCACTGCGTCGCGCCGTCGAGCGCGGGCAGCGCGCCTTGTACCGGAAGATTCGCCGATGCGTTCGGAGACGACATCCCCACGCGCACGATGCGCGGCTTTTGCGCATCGCCGGTCGACGGCGTGCGCGCGGACAAGAGCGCGACGAGCCGGCTTTCGATGCCATCGGTCGAGACGCCATTGACGAGCGCGAGCACGCGCGTGTCGACGCCCGAAGCGATAGCGGCGACGGTCAACAGCACGAGCGCGCCCATCGCGCGGCGCACGTGCTCGCCGATGCCGAACGATCGCTTGAGGCCGTCGAGCGCGCGCTTGCCGAGCGACGACGCCACCGCGAGCGCGCACGCCGCGCCTGTCGCATAGGCCGCGAGCGCCGCGCCGGTGTGCCAGTTCGCGCCATTGAGCGCTGCGCCTGAGAGAATCGCGCCGAGTATCGGACCGGCGCACGGCGCCCAAAGCAGGCCGGTGGCCGCGCCGAGCAGCATCGCCGGAAGAATGCGGCGCGATGCGCTTTGCGCCTGAGACCGCGCGATGAAGCGATCCGCCAGCGCCGAGAGCGGCAACGCGAGGCGTGCGGCGATAGCGGGAAAGAGCAGCGATGCGCCGAACAGCGCGAACAGCCCGAGCGCGAGCCAGCGGCCGTACTGACTCAACTGCGCCGCGCCCGCGAGACCCGCCGCGCCCACGCCGGTGACGAGCGTGAACATGCCGGCGAGGCCGGCGAGCAACGGCAGGCGATCGGTGAGAAACGGCCGGTCGGTGCGTGCGAAGATGAGCGGCACGACCGGCAGAATGCAGGGACTGAGCACGGTGAACGCGCCGCCCAGAAAAGCCACGATGATCAGCAACATGAGACTGGCCTCCATGAAATAAGCGATGGCGCTATTTCACGGCTGACATGTATCGCGCGAATGTCTCGATCAGGGCGTTATGTATCGCAATGTATCCGCGGCGCGCGGCGATACATGACGACGCGATTCGCTTCGACGCGGGACACAGTGCGGATACATCGGCGCGCTGCAATACGGGCTGACATCAACCACCCAAGGAGAGTCACCATGTACGGTCGTCTGAGGATTGCAGCAGTCGCGCTCGGCATCGCGGCGACGGCGGGCTTTGCGGCATTCGCGTCGAACGGCGCGTCGGCGCTCGGCTCCGCGGCTATCGCGAACGGAGAACAAGCGCCCGAGTTCACGGGCATCGACAACTGGTTCAACAGCGCGCCGCTGCAATTGAAGCAGTTGCGGGGGAAGGTGGTGCTCGTCGATTTCTGGACCTTCGACTGCATCAACTGCGCGCACACGCTGCCGTATATCAAGGAGTGGAACGCGCGCTATCGCGACAAGGGGCTCGTGGTGATCGGCGTGCATTCGCCGGAATTCGCATTCGAACGCGATACGGGCAATCTCAAGAAAGCGATTGCGAAGAACGGCATTACGTATCCGGTCGCGCAGGACAACCAGTTCGCGACATGGCAGGCTTACGGCAATCAGTACTGGCCCGCGCTGTATCTGATCGATCAGAACGGCAAGCTCGTGTACAGCCACTTCGGCGAAGGGCAGTACGCGCAGACGGAGGAGAAGATCAAGAGCTTGCTGGGGGATGGGGAGAAGTGGGAGTGAGCGGGACTGATCCGCGAGCCGCTCAGAATCTTGTGAGCGGCTCTCGCATGCGGGATTCTCTTTAGTCGCTAGGCCGCTGACAGCAATTGTCCGGGCAGCCCGGACTTAGCTGCAAAGTGGCCGAATCCTCTTCTGGGAGGTAGCTCGACGGATTCCCAAGAGAACCGACTTCGCTCTTTACCTCAATCGGCGCTCTGATCAAACCCGCGTCTAACGCTGCTTTGGCCGTGTTCACTGCACGCCGGGACGCGAGCGTTTGGGGTGTGTCTTCATTGGGCGTCGCAGCGCCGTCGACCAATAACCACTGATGCAGCGGAAATCGCGCGTTCATTTCCGCAGCCCAAGCGTTCAGGCGGGCTTTCTCCTCAACCGACGGCTCTGAGCTTCCCTTGCCGAAATGGACAATATAATGCTGCGCGGGCATATTCAACGACCCGTTGCAAGCCGCTTCGCTGGAAGCCGAAACCACCAGTGCGCCAATGATCGTCCAGTTAATCAATGCTTTCATCGTAGACGACGAACCCCGCGAGAGAGTCAGCGTTACTTAATGCCAATGCAGAGTTGCGTTGTCCCCAAAGGGCCAATGGCGTCGAAATCGAATACATTTCATCGGTACTGTCGAACGTATCGACGAAATGCGTCACCTCGTGAATTAGCGTCGAGACGCGAGAATCGGCGAACATCTTGAAGTTGGTGAGCGTAGTGCAGAATTGAATGGCAATTGCAATTCTTCGGGTGGTAATGTTGGGCTTGCACACGTGCGCCGCCTCACCATCCAGATTCTTCAAGTTCGGCGCGCAACCCAGGGAACGGTCCTCATCGGATAGTGAACGAATCAGATTAGTCGGTCTCAGATCACCCAGGACCCGACTGACTTTCTCAAACCCGGCTATCAGATAGCGGCGACTAGACTCATCGCTAGTTCCAAACCAAAAAGTCATTCTCTCTTTGGTCTTAGCGTCGTACCGTCTCAAATCAGCCAGCCGTCGCTCGACCAGGCCTTGCGAAGATTTGAGCAGCCTGGCGGCGAGTTCACGAAACTCGCGGTCCGTCATATTGGGACAAATAGGCGTCGAATCGATGAAGACTGTGGTCGATGATCCCTCCACCGTGTTTGTCGTTGCGCTTCCTACTTCAAAAAATTCCTGATCCGCCATGCTCATACACCTTCTACATGCAGCCGAAGTGTTTCGGGACCCGAGGCCGCGATCCGTTGGGTTCTGCCGAGCGCGTCTGTCGTTCCCTCAGTCACTCGCCCCGATCCGCAATGGATGCGATAGCGACAACCTGCGAGCGGCTCGCCACTCCCAGCGTCGCAGAGGATGAACTGCTCGTCGTAGCTTCGCCAGTACTCCGCCGTGCCCCTAATGCAAGACATATCGCGGAAAACCAAGCCTTAGTCATAAACCACTGAGGTGCCCAACTTCAGGTCAACGTCCCGCCGATTGACCCGCACCACTCGACTTATTGTACTCCTAACGTTTATTTCCGAAAGCTACTAAGGCCGCTCTCTTGGGCCTATGGCGCGACGGATAGTCGGAATCGCCAGGTTAGCGCGGGTACTCTTCGAAGTGTGTGCCAGTCATGGCGATAGGCACCGTCCTCTTGGTCGGCGGGGCGACGTGTATGGACCGCTATCTCGCTGAAGTTATTCGTTGCGGTAAACGCTGCATCCCGCAGAAGGCGGCGCTAAGACAATAACACCCCGCCTCACAAATACTCCACGTTCCCATCCACGCTGATAGCCTGCCCCGTGACGTTCCCCGCCGCAGGCGAAGCAAGAAAAAGCGTCATCGCTGCGATGTCCTCGACCGTCACCATGCGACGCAGCGATATCTTCTTCAGATACTCGTCGCGCATGGCATCGAACGTAGCGCCGACCGACTGCGCGCGCGCCGCGATCACGCGATCCATCCGTTCGCCCTGCACCACGCCGGGCAAGATCGCGTTGACGCGAATGTTGCTCGGGCCCAGCTCGATAGCGAGCGACTTCATGAGGCCCACGAGCGCCCACTTCGTCGCGGCATACGGCGTGCGAAACGCATAGCCGAGCCGCCCCGCCACCGACGACATCGTGACGATGCTCGCCCGCTCCGACGTCTCTTTCATAAGCGGAACGGCCTTGCGCAAGAAGTAGAACTGGCTGTTGAGATTGGTCGTGACCGTGCGCTCCCATTGCGAGGGGTCGAGTTCTTCGACCGGTCCCGTCGGACCCGCGATGCCCGCGTTGTTCACGAGCACGTCGAGGCCGCCGAGCGCGGCGCGCGCTTCGTCGATGACGTGATCGACCTGCTGCGGATCGCTCACGTCGGCCACGCAGCCATGCAGCGACGCATGCGTGGCCGTGAAGCGTTGGACCGCCGCGGCATCCACATCGCAGATGAATACATGGGCCTGCGTCTCAAGAAAGGCTTGTGCAATGCCCGCGCCGATGCCCGACGCCGCGCCGGTGACGAGAACGCGCAAGCCCGGCTGCGGTTTCAAAAGTTCGAATGTGTTCATGTTCAGGTGGACCATGCGTTAGCGCGGGACCGTATCGAAGCATCGAGGCATCGAAGCATCAAAGCGTCATGCCGCCCGATACCTCGATGACCGCGCCGTTGATATAGCTCGCTTCGTCGCTTGCGAGAAAGGCGTAGACGTTGGCGACTTCTTCAGGGCGCCCGAGCCGTCCGAGCGGCACTTGCGCGCGCATCTTGCCGAGCACGTCGTCGGGGATCGTCGACAGAATCGGCGTCTCGACGAAACCCGGCGCGACCGCGTTCACGCGAATGCCCTTGGGCCCCAGTTCACGGCTCCAGGTCTTCGTAAAGCCGATCACGCCGAACTTGGACGCCGCGTAATTGGTCTGCCCGAAGTTGCCGTAGATGCCGACCACCGAACTCGCGTTCAGAATCACGCCCGAGCCTTGCGCGATCATGCCGTCCACCACCGCCTGGCTTGCATGGAACACGGCGCGCAGATTCACGTCGATCACGGCATCGAACTGTTCGATGGTCATCTTCTGCAGACGCGCATCGCGCGTGATGCCCGCGTTGTTCACGAGCACGTCGATTCTGCCGTGCCGCTCGCGCACGGCGGCGACCATCGCATCCACGCTGTCACGGTCGGACATGTCGACGCGAAACGCCGAAGCCTCAGCGCCGGCCTCGCGGCATTGTGCGATCACGTCTTTCGCGGCTGAGTCGTTGATATCGCACACGACGACGATCGCGCCTTCGCGCGCGAACTTCAATGCCGTGGCCGCGCCGATGCCCTGTCCCGCGCCCGTGATGATCGCTACTTTGTTCTGGAGTCTCATCGTTCAAGTCTTCTCGTGTCAGTCAGGAGTGGATGGCCGCCTTGCCATTGCTCATTGCCGACCCCGCGCCCGCTTCGCGCCGGATCGCTCGCGCGAAGACCGGCACGAGCGCAAGCCCGAGCACCGAGGCCACGACGATCACGAGGAAGCCCGAATCGCTGCGCCCCGTGACGGTCTCCGTCATGCCGAACAGATACGGTCCGACGAATCCGCCGATCAGCCCGATCGTATTGATGAACGCGAGGCCCGCCGCTGCCTGAATGCCTTGCAGCCGCTTCATCGCAATGGCCCAGTACGAAGGCAGGACGCCGCCGCCGAAGAACGCCGTGACCGCGAGCAATGTCATGCGCGCCGCCGGATGGGCCGTCGCCACGAACGCACAGGCGCCCGCGACGAGCCCAGCCGTGAGTATGCCCAGATACACGCAGTCGTTGCCATAGCGACGATGGATGCGCGGCAGGATCAGCACGCCCAGCAGAAAGCCCACGCCCACGCTGCTCGACAGCAGCCCGACGATGAACGGCGAGTCCACGTGCATCTGATGAATCATCGCGGGCGTGAAGAAGTACAGCCCGACGAAGGCGACCTGATTCAGGAAGTAGATGAGCCCGATGAGCACGGTCGTCGGCCGCTTCAGAGCCGAAAGCCAGTCCGCCGACGTGAGCTCGGGATGCCCGTGTGTGTCGATGACCGCGCGGGCTTCGAGGGCTTGCGCTTCATCGGACGAGAGCCAGCGTGCATTGTGCGGACGCTCGGGCAGCTTGAAGTACAGCAGCACGCCCGCGAGCACGCTCGGGATGCCTTCGATCATGAACATCCACTGCCAGCCGTGCAGGCCGCCGATGCCGCCCAACTGCATCAGCGCGCCGCCGATCGGATTGCCGAGCACCAGCGCGAGCGCCGGCGCCGTGTAGATCCAGCCCACCGCGATAGGCCGGTCAGCGGGCGCGAACCACAGCGTCACCATGTACATGAGCGCGGGAAAGAGCCCCGCTTCAGCGATGCCCAACAGCACGCGCAGCACATAGAACGACCACTCGCCCTGCACGAACATCATGGCCGTCGAAAGAATGCCCCAGCTCACCGCGATGCGCGCGATCCAGCGGCGCGGCCCCACGCGATGCGCCGCGAGATTGCTCGGCACTTCGAGCAGCGCATAGCCGATGAAGAAGATGCCCGAGCCGAGCCCGTATGCGGCCGCGCTGATGCCCACGTCGGCGGCGAGTTGCACCTTCGCGAGCGCCACGTTCGTGCGGTCGAGAAAGGACATGAAGTAGATCGCGCACATGAGCGGGATGAGCCGCAGCATCGCCTTGCGCGTTGCGGCGCGATGGATCGCGTCGACCGTGTCGTTGAGAGCGCCGGTGTCCATGTTGTCTCCTGAAAGATTGGCTGCCGTTGTTATGTGTTGCTTGAGGCAGGCCGTGTGGATTCGATAAGTGCGTTAATCAGAGCGTGACGTGATCGCGTCCTTTGAGGCCGAGCATGGCGCGGGCGTCCGCGGGCGTCGCGATTTCGAACGACAGGTCTTCGAGAATGCGGCGGATTTTCCTGACCTGCTGCGCGTTGGATGCGGCCTTCACGCCCTTCGCAAGATAGATGCTGTCTTCCAGCCCGACACGCACGTTGCCGCCGAGAATGGCGCTCATCGTGACGAGCGGCATCTGATGGCGACCCGCGCCGAGCACCGAGAACAAGTAGTTTTCGCGTCCGAACAGGCGGTCCGCGGTGGCGCGCATCACCGTCATGTTCTCCGGGTCCGGGCCCATGCCGCCGAGAATGCCGAACACCGACTGGACGAAGAACGGCGGCTTGACGAGCCCCTGATCCACAAAATGCGCGAGATTGTAGAGATGCCCGAGGTCGTAGCATTCGAACTCGAAGCGCGTGCCCTTGCCGCCCAGTTCGAGCAGGATGTGCTTGATGTCCTTGAAGGTGTTGCGAAAGATCATGTCTTCCATGCCTTCCACGTAGCCCTTTTCCCATTCATAGCGCCACGTCGATATCTTCGATGCCAGCGGATGAATCGAGAAGTTCATCGAGCCCATGTTGAGCGAGCACATCTCAGGGGCTGCTGCGAGCGGATACGCGAGCCGTTCTTCGAGCGTCATGCGCGTGCTGCCGCCTGTCGTGATGTTGATGACGGCATCGGTCGCCTCGGCGATGGCGGGCACGAACTGCCTGAAGATGTCGGGGCTCGGCGTGGGGCGTCCGTCGATGGGATCACGCGCATGCAGATGGATGATCGCGGCGCCCGCTTCGGCGGCTTCGATCGACTGTGTTCGGATATCGTCGGGCGTGAGCGGCAGATGCTCCGACATCGAAGGAACGTGCGTGGCGCCCGTGACGGCGCACGAAATGATGACCTTGCGGCCCGGATTGCTCATGATGCTGTCCTCGTCTCCATGTTGCCGCCGCGCTTCGCGCAACGGCGGCTTGTGACACTGATGTTAGTGAGTTAGCATCGGGCCGGAAAGGTCATTTCCGGACAGGCGAAAGTCCTGCGAGGACATAGCGAATCCAGCGAGCGAGTCATGGCGACGATCCGGCCCCCACTCAACGAACGCATGTACGCGCCGTACAAGATCGCGGCGCTGGTCGAGGTCCTGGCGGAGCAAGGCATCGCGCCCGCCGATAGTTTGCGCGGCACGGGCCTGAGCGTGGAGGCGTTGCAGGATGCGTCCGTGCTCACGTCCATCGGCCAGTACGCGGCCGTGTGCAGGAACGCGATCTCGCTATCGTGCGATCCCGCCACGCCGTTCATGGTCGGCAGGAAGCTGCATCTTTCGGCTTACGGCATGTACGGGTATGCCCTCATGTCCTGCCTCTCGCTGCGCGACTACTTCAAGCTGGGCGTGAAATATCATCGGCTCGCCACGCCTACGGTTGCCATCGAATGGACCGAGTATCCGGACCGCATGGTCTGGACCTTTCCCGACGCGTTCATCTCTAGCCCGTCGCGCGAGTTGCGAGAGTTCATCATCGAGCAGCAGTACACGCAGCATGTCACGCATCTGCAGGATGTCGCGGGCGGGCTGTGTCCGCCGATCAAGGCATGCTTCTCGTATCCCGCGCCCGCGCATGCGGACATTTACCCGGAGTATCTCGGCTGTCCTTGCTATTTCGAGCAAGAGCAATGCGAGTTGATTTACGACAGCGCCATTCTCGATCGCAAGCCGCAACTCGCGCATCAGCTCACGGCATCCCTCTTGCAGGAAACGTGCGACAGGCTAATCGGTCAGGCGAAGACATCGAGCGGCGTCTCGGGCGAGGTCTATCAGATACTGATGAGCACGCCCGGCGTCTTTCCCGGCATGGAGGCCACGGCCGAGCAGATGCACATGACGACGCGCACGCTGCGGCGGCGTCTGCAAGCGGAAGGCACGTCGTTTCTCGCGATCGTCGACGATGTGCGCCGCTCCCTCGCGCTCGAGTATCTGAAGACGACAAAGATGAATACCGACGACGTCGCCATGCTGCTCGGCTTCAGCGACACGGCGAACTTCCGTCGCGCGTTGAAACGCTGGACGGGTAAGGGACCGGGCGAACTTCGAAAATAACGTTCGGCATCCTTACTATGTTGCCGCGTCCTTCAATGCCTCGCGCACATGGCGCACGAAGCGCGCCGTGACCGCATTCTCTTTCGCCGATGGCCACGCCAAACCCACGCGCCACTTCGCATGTTTGCCGTTCAGCGGCAGGACGGTTGCATCGCGTAGCAAATGCTGCGCGCGCGACGGAATGAACGCGACGCCCACGCCCGCCGCAACCGACGTGAGCACTGATTGCACGTCTTCCGCGTGCTGCGTGACGTGTGGCACGAAATGCCGCTCGCCGCACCATCGGTCGATCTGCGCCGCGAGACCGGGACCGCGTGCGTGCGACAACGCGATAAAGCCGATGTCATTCAGCACGCCGAGGTCGGTGGGAAGCCGCTTGTAGCGGCTATCCGCGGGCATCGCGAGCGCGAGACCTTCGTCGATTACTCTGAACGACGTCAGTCCGCTCGCCGCCGGCAGGCGCATGAAGCCTGCATCGAGCTTGCCGGCGAGAATGCGACGGCTCTGCTCAGACGATGAGAGATCGGAGAGCGTGATCGCCACGCCGGGATTCTGCCGGCGAAAGTCCGCAATGAGCCGCGGCACCAGCGTCAGCACCGAAAGGCAAATGCCGATGCGCAAATGCCCGGTTCTGCCGCTGCTGGCATCGCGGGCGCGGGCGAGGATATCGTCGGCGTCGCGCATCAGTGCCTGCGCATCCGGCAGAAACGCTTCACCGAAGAGCGTCAGCTCAGCCCCATGCCTGCCGCGTTCGAACAGCTTGCCGCCGAGGCTCGCTTCCAGCGCGCCGATCTGCTTGCTGAGGGCGGGCTGGCTCAGGTACAACGCCTCCGCCGCGCGGCTGAAATGACGCAGTTCCGCCACCGCGAGAAACGTCTTCAACAGTTTCAGTTCCATTCGATGCCGTTATCAGATGCGGAAAATCATTCATTTTACAAATGGATCGCGGAATCGTTGAATGAGGGCTCGAATCGAATCCAAGGAACGGACATGACATCTCGCACCACCATGCGTCGTCGCGCTGCGCGTCGCGGCAACGACATGCAGGCTGAAGCGGCTTCGGTGAAAGATGAAAGGAAGACATCGTCTCGACCGCCGCGTTACCGGGCGGTCGAGAGCGAAGAAGAGGATAGACGCGCGACCGGATCGATCGCGTTGAGCTTTGCGGTAGTCAGACGCGGCCCACGATGAGCCGCAAGTCAAAACGATGCGTGTATCAAACCGCCCGCCGCACCAGCATTTCCCTGATCTTGCCGATGGCCTTCGTCGGGTTGAGTCCCTTCGGGCACACGTCGACGCAGTTCATGATGGTGTGGCAGCGGAACAGGCGATACGGGTCTTCCAGATTATCGAGCCGCTCGCCGGTGGCCTGATCGCGGCTATCGGCGATGAAGCGATACGCCTGCAACAAGCCCGCCGGTCCCACGAACTTGTCCGGATTCCACCAGAAGCTCGGGCACGACGTCGAGCAGCTTGCGCACAGAATGCACTCATACAGCCCGTCCAGTTCGTCGCGCTCCACCGGCGACTGCAAACGCTCCTTCTCCGGCGGCGGCGTGTCGTTGATCAGGTACGGCTTGATCGAGTGATACTGATTGAAGAACTGCGTGAAATCGCAGATCAGATCGCGCACCACCGGCAGCCCCGGCAACGGACGCAGCACGATGCGCTGCGGCAGATCGTTCAGGTTCGTGAGACACGCGAGACCGTTCTTGCCGTTGATGTTCATCGCGTCCGAGCCGCACACGCCTTCGCGGCACGAGCGACGGAACGACAGCGTTTCATCGAGCTCCTTCAGCTTCACCAGCGCGTCGAGCAGCATGCGTTCATGCGTCAGATCGAGCTCGTAGCTCTGCATGCGCGGCGCGGCGTCCTTGTCCGGATCGTACCGGTAGACCTCAAAAATTCTCTTTGCCATTTGGATATCCTTGCCCTTGCCTTAGAAGGTACGCGCCTTCGGCGGCACCGATTCGACCGTCAGCGGCTTCATCTGCACCGGCTTGTAGTCGAGGCGATTGCCTTCGCTGAACCACAGCGTATGACGCATCCAGTTCTCGTCATCGCGATGTTCGTAGTCGCTGTGCGCATGCGCGCCGCGGCTTTCCTTGCGCGCCTCGGCCGAGACCATCGTCGCGCGCGCCACTTCGATCAGATTCGCCAGCTCCAGCGCCTCGACCTTCGCGGTGTTGAACACCTTCGACTTGTCCTTCAGATGCACGTGCTTCACGCGCTCGGCCAACTCCGCGATCTTGCCGACGCCCTCTTCCAAGAGCTTCGAAGTGCGGAACACGCCCGCGTGCGATTGCATCGTCGCGCGAATGTCGTTGGCGATGTGCTGCGTGTATTCGCCCGAGGTCGACTTTTCCAGCACCGCGAGCCGTTCCATCGCGAAGTCGGCGGCGTCCGCCGGCAGCGGCTTGTGCTCCTTCATCTCGGTCGCGTGCTTGATGATGTGATTGCCCGCCGCGCGGCCGAACACCACGAGGTCGAGCAGCGAGTTCGTGCCCAGACGGTTCGCGCCGTGCACCGACACGCACGAGCATTCGCCCACTGCGTAGAAGCCGTTGACCGGATCGTCGTAGCCCTTGGCCGTGCCGACCACTTGTCCATGCATGTTCGTCGGAATACCGCCCATCTGATAGTGGATGGTCGGCACCACGGGAATCGGCTCCTTGATGCAGTCGACGTTGGCGAACTTCAGCGCGATCTCGCGAATCGACGGCAGACGCTTCATGATCGTCTCGGCGCCGATGTGCGACAGGTCCAGCAGCACGTGGTCCTTGTTCGGACCCACGCCGCGTCCTTCCTTGATTTCCTGGTCCATCGAGCGCGAAACGAAGTCGCGCGGCGCGAGGTCCTTGAGCGTCGGTGCGTAACGTTCCATGAAGCGGTCGCCGTTCGCGTTACGCAAGATGCCGCCTTCACCGCGCACGCCTTCCGTGATCAGCACGCCCGCGCCCGCCACGCCCGTTGGGTGGAACTGCCAGAACTCCATGTCCTGCAGCGCGATGCCCGAGCGCGCGGCCATGCCGAGACCATCGCCCGTATTGATGAACGCATTGGTCGATGCCGCGAAGATGCGACCCGCGCCGCCCGTGGCGAACAGCGTCGTCTTGCCTTCGAGGATGTAGACGTCGCCCGTTTCCATTTCGAGCGCGGTCACGCCGAGCACGTCGCCGTCGGCGTCGCGGATCAGGTCCAGCGCCATCCACTCGACGAAGAAGTGCGTCTTGGCCGCGACGTTCTGCTGATACAGCGTGTGCAAGAGCGCGTGACCGGTGCGGTCAGCAGCCGCGCACGCGCGTTGCACCGGCTTCTCGCCGTAGTTCGCGGTGTGGCCGCCGAACGGGCGCTGATAGATGGTGCCGTCCGGATTGCGGTCGAACGGCATGCCCATGTGTTCCAGCTCGTACACGGCATTGGGCGCTTCGCGGCACATGAACTCGATCGCGTCCTGATCGCCGAGCCAGTCGGAGCCCTTGATCGTGTCGTAGAAGTGGTAGTGCCAGTTGTCTTCGCTCATGTTGCCGAGCGATGCGCCGATGCCGCCCTGCGCGGCCACCGTATGCGAGCGCGTCGGAAACACCTTGGAGAGCACCGCGACGGACAGGCCCGCACGCGCGAGCTGCAGCGACGCGCGCATGCCCGAGCCGCCCGCGCCCACGATCACCACGTCGAAACGACGACGCGGCAAGGAAGTCTTGATTGCAGCCATGTTCTTTAAACTCTCCAGAGAATCTGTGCAGCGTAGCCGGCGCATCCGATGAGCCACAGGACGGTGAGCACCAGCAGGCCCAGGCGCAATCCGACGGGCTTCACGTAATCCATCCAGATGTCGCGCATGCCGACCCACGCGTGATAGAAGAGCGAGAGCAAGGCGACGAAGGTGGCGAGCTTCATCCACTGCATCGCGAAGATGCCGGCCCAGCCTTCGTAGGAGAAGTTATGCGCGCCGAAAAAGAGCACGAGCAGCAAGAGCGTGTACACCGCCACGGCGACGGCCGTCACGCGTTGCGCGAGCCATTCGCCTGTGCCGTAATGCGCGCCCACGACGAGGCGCTTCGGGCCGACCCGGTTTTGCGTTCCCATGTTAGAAGGCTCCGAAAAGTTTCAGCGCGACGACAAGCGTCAGCACGAGCGACACGACCAGCACCGCGATGGCGGTCTGCCGTCCGCCTTCCTTGTTCACGGCGACGTGCATGTCGAGCACGAGGAAGCGGATACCCGCGCAGAAGTGATGCAGATACGCCCACGACAGCACGAGCGTGATGATCTTGACGATGGGGTGCGCGAGAAAGCCCTTGAATGCGTCGAAGCTGATCTCGGACGTGAGGCTCTGGTCCAGCAGATACAAGAGAAAGGGCAGCGCGATGAAGAGCAACAGACCGCTGATGCGATGCAGAATGGACACCTTGCCCGCCCACGGCAAGCGATACTTCGCGATCTGTCCAAGCCCGATGTTCCGGTACTCGGGCCTTGGTTTTTTTACGGCTTCAGCCATGCTAGACCCCTTCTTTCTGAATTCCGATGAACGCAGACGCTGCCGGCACGCGATTTGTGCGATCCGTCGCGCGTGCCTCTGGACGGGCGGGCTGACGGTGATCGTGGGGCGCGTAACGGGCGCGTAACAGACGCGCGGACTGCGCGACAGCGGTATTTTGTCGCGCGATTGTTATACTGTCCAATATCTATCTCCTCTATCTGAAATACGTTTCACGTATATCGCATGGAACTGCGTCACATCCGGTATTTCCTGGCCGTCGCGGAAGAGCGAAACGTCACGCGCGCAGCCGAACGCCTCGGCATCGGCCAGCCGCCGCTGAGCCAGCAGATTCACGCGCTCGAAGACGAAATCGGCGTGCGGCTTTTCCGCCGGACGGGGCACGGCGTCGTGCTCACGGAGGCTGGCGAAGCGTTCGCCACCGACGCGCGGCGCATTCTGGAAGACGCCCGCGCCGCCGTGGAGAACGCGCAAAGCGCGGGGCGCGGCGAGATGGGGCAACTGAACATCGGCTTCACGGGATCGGCCGCGTTCAATCCGGTCGTGTCGAAGCTGATCCGCGCGTATCGCCAGTCGTATCCGAACGTCGTGCTGACGCTCGCGGAAGGCAACACGGCGCAGTTGCTCGCGTGGCTCGATGCAGGCACCGTCGATGTCGCGTTCGTGCGGCTCGGCAGTCAGTCGCCCGCGGGCGTCGAGTTCAATCACATCGCCATCGAGCCGATGCGCGCCGTGCTGCCCAGCACGCACCCGCTTGCCCGGAAGAAAAAGCTCGCGCTGTCCGCGCTCGCCGACGACCCGTTCGTGATGCTTCCGCGCGTCGCGAGTCCGACGCTGCACGACGTGATCGTCGGCGCATGCAGGGAGGCCGGGTTCGAGCCGATTGCGGGCCAGCAGGCGCCGCAGCTTTCGTCGGTGGTCAACTTGGTGGCGGCCGGCTTCGGCGTATCGCTCGTGCCCGCGTCCGTCTGCCAGATTCAGGTGGAAGGCGTCGCGTACCGCGAGGTGTCGGGCAAGGTCATTTCGATCCGGCTCGCGCTGGCCTCGCGGATAGAGGCGACGCGCGCCAAGACCGCGAACTTCATCGAGACGGCGCGCGCATTCGCTTCTTCCGTCGACGCGCTCTAACGCACTGCTGCGTCGCAATGGCATGCGCATTGCGGGCAACGAAGGCAGTCAAGGGCAGTCAAGGGAGAACGCACATGACGAACGTATCGAGGACACTGGTCGCAGCCGCGATCGTGTCGCTTTCCAGCGCGGCCTTCGCCGCAGGCAGCGCCGGCCTCGGCGGCATGGGCGACGCGAAACATACAGGCGGCGTCAGCGCGGGCGAATCGACGGGCGGCAACGGCGGGACCAGCGCCGCGGCCACTGGCGCGACAGGCGGACCGGGCGGGACCACAGGCGGCGTCGGCGGAACGGGCAATAGCGGCGGCACGGGCGGCGGCAGAACCGCCGCGACGCCGGGCAGCGGAAACGGCAACGGCAACGGCAGCGGCAACGGCAGCGGCGGCACGCCGACCGGACGCGAATCGTCCACCGGGTCGACGAGAAACGGCGGCACGGGCCAGTAGCAAAGCAGCGCATCGCATGAAGCCGCGCGATGCGCCGCTATGCCACGATCAGTCGTAAAGCACAGCCGCGATCTTCGGATCGGTCATGTTGCTCTTGTCGTACCAGTAGAAGCCGGTATCGACCTTTTTCGGCAGCTTCTCGCCCTTGAGCGCCTTCACCGCCGAATCAACCACGCATCTGCCGATGCCGATCGGGTTCTGCGTGATCGCGCCATACATCAGCCCCGAAGTGATGTCCTCCTTCTGCTCCTTGCCCGAGTCGTAGCCGATCAGCACGAGCTTCTTTCCCGACTCCTTGATGCCGATGGCCGCGCCTGCCGCCGAGCCCTCGTTCGCGCCGAAAATGCCCTTGATGTTCGGGTTCGCCTGAATCATCGCCTTCGCGATTTCAGCCGACTTCAAGTGATCGCCACCGCCGTACTGCACCGACACGATCTTGATGTTCGGGTGCTTCGACTTCATCCCGTTCAGAAAGCCGTCGCGGCGGTCGATGCCCGTGCGGCTCGTCTGGTCGTGCACGATCACGCCGACTTCGCCTGAATTGCCGATGGCGTCGGCCATCTTGTCGGCCGCGAGCGCGGCGGCGGCGAGGTTATCGGTCGTGCAGGTCGTGAGCGGAATGTCGCTGTCGACGCCCGAGTCGAACGCGATGACCGGAATCTTGTTGTTCTGCGCGCGCCGGAGCAGCGGGACGGACGCCTTGCTGTCCAGCGCCGCGATGCCGATAGCCTGCGGCTTCTTCGAAAGCGCGGCCGAAAGCATGTCGATCTGCTTGTCGACCATCGCTTCGGTTTCGGGACCTTCGAACGTCACCCTGACGTTATGCTCCTTCGCCGACTGCTCCGCGCCCGACTTCACCGCTTGCCAGAACTGGTGCTGAAACCCCTTGGAGATGAGCGGTATATACGCTTCGTCCGCATAGGCCGTGCTGGCCGCCGTGGCGATCGCGCCGAAACCGATCAGGACACCGATGATTCTTCTTTTGAACATGAAGGTTCTCCTCCTGGATAGACTGTCTCTTTGATTTGCTGATACGTCTTCTTTGCGCGCCTGATGCTCAACGCTTCCTGCGACGCAGAATATCCCCATACACCGCGAGAATGATGATGAGTCCGGTTACGACGATCTGCCATTCCTGCGCGACCGACATGATGCGCAGACCGTTGGTCAGCACGCTCATGATGAACGCGCCGATGATGGTGCCGAGGATCGTGCCCGAGCCGCCGCTCAACGACGTGCCGCCGATCACGACGGCAGCGATGGCATCGAGTTCATAGCCTTGTCCGAGCGCAGGCTGCGCCGAGTTCAGACGCGAAGCGATCAACAGGCCCGCGATGCCGCAGATCGCGCCGCCCAGCCCGTAAATGGCGATCTTCCAGCGATCCACGTTCACGCCCGAAAGACGCACCGCTTCCTCGTTGCTGCCGAGCGCGAACGTATAGCGGCCGAGCGCCGTGCGGTTCAACGCAATGGAACTCACGATCGCCACGACGAAGAGGATCAGCACCGCATTCGGAATCGGCACGCTCGGCAGAAAGTAGCCGATGAGCGAGTCCTGCGAGATCATGTAGAAGTTCTCGGTGTCGGTGAAATAGATCGGCTTGTCCGACGACACCACGAGCGAAAGACCTTTGAGCAGCATCATCATGCCGAGCGTCGCGATGAAGGGCGGGATCTTCATCTTGGCCGTGAGCGTGCCGGAAATGGTGCCGCACACCGCGCCCGTCACAAGGGCCGCGATGATGCCCACCCACATCGGCATGTGCCAGTAGGTGAGAAACACGCCGCAGATCACGGCGGTAAATGTCATGAGCGTGCCCACGGACAAGTCGATGCCGCCCGTCACGATCACGAATGTCGATGCAATGGCGAGCACGCCGTTCACGGCCGTCGCCTGCAAGATGCCGAGGATGTTATCCATCTGCATGAAGGCGGGCGACGCGAAGCTGAAGAACACGAGCAGCACGATCAGGCTTGCGAATGCAAGGAGCTTTTGCAGCGCGGTCGGCGAGAACACGCGTGAGCGCAAGCCGTTGGCGGGTTTGTCGCTGGCGAGCGCGGCGGTATCGGTAGGCTGTGTCATCTTAAGTCCTTGGCGGCTCATGCCGCTTGTAGAGTCGGGCGTTGCGTCGCAAGCTGCATGATGCGTTCTTGCGTCGCTTCACTTGCGGAAAGTTCTCCCGTGATGCGCCCTTCGCACATCACGACGATGCGATCACTCATGCGCAGGACCTCGGGCAGTTCGGACGAGATCATGACGATGGCCTTGCCCTGTTCGGCGAGCGAGCGCAGCAAGCGATAGATCTCGCTCTTCGCGCCGACGTCGATGCCGCGCGTGGGCTCGTCGAAGAAGAGCACGTCGCAGTCGCGTTCGAGCCACTTCGCAATGACGATCTTCTGTTGATTGCCGCCGGATAGAAGCCGCACGGGCTGCGTCGCGGAAGGCGTGCGAATGCCGAGCAGCTTGATGAAATGCGTTGCCGTCTTGCGGATCTTCGAGCGCCGCAGAAACACGCGCCCCGAAAGAAACTTGCCGAGATTGGACATGACGATGTTCGATTCCACGTCCATGCCCGTCGCGAGGCCGAACCGCTTGCGGTCTTCGGACAGATAGCCGATGCCGCGCGCCACCGCGTCGCTCGGCTTCTTGATGGTCGCCTTCGCGCCTTTCACGATGATCTCGCCGGAATCCACCGGATCAGCGCCGAACACCGCGCGCGCCACTTCCGTGCGGCCCGCGCCCATGAGTCCCGCGAAGCCGAGTATTTCGCCCTTGCGCAGCGTGAAGCTCACGTCTCGCACGAGCGGCCCGGCGTTCAGATGCTTCACTTCGAGCGCGACTTCGCCTTGATGCGCGCCGCCGAGGAACGAGGTCAGGTCGGTCAACGTTCTGCCGACCATCATGCCGATGATGCTTTCGACGCTCGTATCGCGCGCGCTGACGGTGGCGACGTATTCGCCGTCGCGCAACACCGTGACGCGATCCGCAATCTGCTTGAGCTCGTCCATCTTGTGCGAGATGTAGACGATGCCGACGCCGCGCTCCTTCAACTGACGAATGATGCGGAACAGCTCGGCGATCTCGGCATCGTTGAGCGCGGACGTGGGCTCGTCCATGATGAGCACGCGCGATTCGAACGACAACGCCTTCGCGATCTCCACCATCTGCTGACTCGCGACGGTCAGCGTGTCGACCACCGCGCGCGGATCGAGCTTCACATGCATGCGTTCGAGTATCTCGCGGGCTTGCGCATTGAGCCTGTCTTCGTCGAGCAGCAGGCCCATCAACTTGCGCGGCTCGCGCCCGATGAAGATGTTTTGCGCCACCGTCAGATGGTTCATCAGATGCAGTTCCTGATGAATGATGCCGATGCCGAGCGCCTGTGCCTCGCGCGGACTCGTGAACTCGACGGGCTTTCCATCGACGAGCATCTCGCCCGAATCGCGGTTATAGACGCCCGCGAGAATCTTCATGAGCGTGGACTTGCCTGCGCCGTTTTCGCCCATGAGCGCGTGGACCTCGCCCGGCATGAGTTCGAACTGCACTTCATGCAGCGCGCGTACACCGGGAAAACGCTTGCTGAGATTGCTGACGGAAATGAGCGGGGTCATGGAGTCGTCTTGAATGAGCGTTCAGAGTGCGACCGCGAAGCCGGCAGGCGGGTCATGGCTCGAAGAGGTCCGGTCTGTCCTTCGCCGAGCGGTGCAATTCGGCGACGACCTGATCCAGATGGTCGTGCATCGCTTTAGCGGCGGCATCGGCCTTGCCTTTCTTGAGCGCGTCGAAGATGCGTTCGTGTTCGTCGAGCGTATGTACGAGGCGCTCGGGGCTCGCGAGCAACTGCCGCGCGCGGTCGAGCGCGTTGCGCGACACCGCGACGATCTCCTTCACGCGTGGCAGTGCAATGGCATCGAGCAGAATCTCGTGAAACGCCAGATCGAGTGCATGAAACGCGAGGCGCGCGCCGTTCGCCATGGCTTCGCGTTGTTGCGCGAGGTTGGTGTCGAGCGCCTCGAGTATGGCGGGGTCATGCATTGCAGCGACGCCGCGCACGGTTTCCACTTCGAGCGCGCTGCGAATGAACAGATGCTGACGGATATCCCGTAGCGCGATGGGTTTCACGCGCGTGCCGCGCTGCGGCAAGACTTCGACGAGACCGGCGTGCTCCAGCCTCGCGAGCGCAGCCGATACGGGAAAACGCGAGACGCCCATGCGCTCGCAAACCGCTATCTTGTCTATCATCATTCCCGGTTCGAGCGCCAGCGTGACGATGGCTTCCCGCAATGCCTCTTCCACCGCGCCGGTCAGACTGCCGCGCTGGCCGGCGGCAATCTTGTGCAGCGCATCATACGGACTACTCACGATGACCGCATCGGATGAAGGGCTCACGGCGCGCTTGATTTCCGTTGAAGATGCTAGCATGCTAGAAAGCAGATTCGACGTTGTCAACGCGTGCAAACGCTTAAAGACTCGCAAAGCTGCCTGCATCGCCTTGCTGCGTCGAAGCTCATCAGTGTTTTCCCGCAGACCGTAGTCGATCGCACATTGCCCCGGAGGCATACCCATGACAACGATCACCAAGCTGTCCGTTCGGGACATCCGCTTTCCCACTTCGCGTTCGCTCGACGGTTCAGATGCAATGAACGCCGCGCCCGACTATTCCGCCACGTACGTCACGCTCGAAACAGATTCATCCGCCGGAATCAGCGGACACGGACTCACGTTCACCATCGGACGCGGCAACGAAATCTGCGTGGCCGCCGTCGAAGCTCTGAGTCATCTCGTCGTCGGCAAGAAGCTCGAAGACATCGCGGCGAACATGGGCGCGTTCTGGCGCGAGATCACCTCCGACAGTCAATTGCGCTGGATCGGTCCGGACAAGGGCGCGATTCACCTCGCGACGGCGGCCGTCGTCAATGCGGTATGGGACCTGTGGGCGAAGGCCGAAGGCAAGCCGGTGTGGAAGCTGCTCGTCGACATGACGCCCGAAGAACTCGTGCGTTGTCTCGACTTCCGTTACGTGACCGATGCGATCACGCCTCACGAAGCCATTGCGCTGCTGCGCCGCCACGCCGGCACGCGCGGCGAGCGCGAGAAGGAGATGCTCGCGCAGGGCTACCCGGCCTATACGACATCGGCAGGATGGCTCGGCTATGACGACGACAAGATCCGCCGCCTGGCCCGCGAAGGCGTCGCCCAAGGGTGGACGCACTTCAAGCAGAAAGTGGGCGGCAATCTCGAAGAAGACGTGCGCCGCGCCCGCATTCTGCGCGAAGAAATCGGCGCGGACGCGAAGCTGATGATGGACGCGAATCAGGTATGGGAAGTCGATGAAGCCGTCGCGAACATGCGGCGTCTCGCCGAATTCGACCCGTGGTGGATCGAGGAACCGACGAGCCCCGACGACATACTCGGGCACGCGGCCATTCGGCGCAGGCTCGGTTCCATCGGCGTGGCGACGGGCGAGCATTGCCAGAACCGCGTCATGTTCAAGCAGTTGCTGCAAGCAGAGGCGATCGACTTCTGTCAGATCGACAGTTGCCGTCTCGGTGGTCTCAATGAAGTGATCGTCGTGCTGTTGATGGCGGCGAAGTTCGGCGTGCCGGTGTGTCCGCATGCAGGCGGCGTCGGTTTGTGCGAGTACGTGCAGCATATTTCGCTGTTCGACTACATCTGCGTGTCGGCATCGCTCGAGAATCGCGTGCTCGAATATGTGGATCACCTGCACGAGCATTTCATCGATCCGGTGGTGATCCGCCATGGCCGTTATATGCCGCCGCAGCGGCCGGGCTACAGCATCGAAATGCACGCGGCATCGCTCGACAAACATCACTTTCCGGACGGAGAAGCGTGGCGCGTGAAGTGACTGACGCTGGAATGAAATCTGCGCGTTCGGGTGATTCGTTTAACGAGGAACCATCACCATGAACGCTTCCACACAGTCCTCCCGCTTCGCTTCGAAAGTCGTCATCGTGACAGGCGCGGGCTCCGGCATCGGCGAAGGCGCCGTGCGCCGGTTCGCGGCCGAGGGCGCATACGTGGTGCTCGCCGGCCGCACGCGGGAGAAGCTTGAACGCGTGGCGCGCGATCTCGATGCCTCGCGCACGCTCGTCCACGCGTGCGATGTCTCGCGCTTCGAAGACGCGCAGCAGCTGATCGACGCCACCATCGCGCGCTTCGGGCGCATCGACGTGCTCGTGAACAATGCGGGCGTCGCGCCGACGGGCCGCATCGACGAGGCATCGCTCGACGACTGGCGCGCGATCATGTCGACCGATCTCGACGGCGTCTTCTATTGCAGCCGCGCCGCCATTCGCCATCTGATTCAGGCGAAAGGCTCGATCGTCAACGTATCGTCGGTGTCGGGCCTCGGCGGCGACTGGGGCATGAGCTTCTACAACGCGGCGAAAGGCGCCGTGACGAACTTCACGCGCGCGCTCGCAATGGATCATGGCCGCGACGGCGTGCGCGTGAACGCGGTCTGCCCGAGCCTGACCGCCTCGGAACTGACCGAAGACATGCTCGGCGACGAACAACTCATGGCCAAGTTCCGCGAGCGCATTCCGCTCGGCCGCGCCGCGCAACCGGACGACATCGCCGCCGTCATCGCGTTTCTCGCGAGCGACGATGCGCGCTTCGTGACGGGCGTGAATCTTCCCGTGGACGGCGGCCTGAGCGCATCCAACGGACAGCCGCCGCAGGCGTGATCCCTTCTCCTCCAACTAGAATCGCTCACTCTTTTACGCGCGGAATGTCGATTGCGCTACTGTTACGCGCACGCATTTTCGCGCCTGCATTTTCCGAAGGATTTCCCCGTTGATGGACGCTCGCTTTTTTCGTCTTGCGCGCCTGCATTCTTTCATGCCGCTTGCCGGCGTCACGCTGATGCTCGGCGTCGCCATGTCATTCACCGCGCCGTTTCTGTCGCTCTTCGGCGTGCAGGAGGCGGACATGACGCCGCTGCAACTCGGGCTCTTCATGACGCTCATTGCGGCAAGCGGCGTGCTCGCGAGCGCCTTCGCGGGCAAGTGGTCGGATAAGCACGGTCATCATCGCGTGTTGCTGATGGGCGCATTGGCCGCGTCGGCACTCGGCTTCGTGCTGTTGTGCGTGCTGCGCAGCTATGCGTCGCTCGTGACGGTGGGCATCGTGTTTCTCGGCGTCGGCAGCGCCGCGATGACGCTCGTGTTCTCGTTCGGGCGCGCGGCGTTGCCCGTCACCGATGACGCCGAGCGTTCCTTCGCGCTCGCCACGCTGCGCACGGTGCTCTCTATGGCGTGGGTCTTCGGTCCGTCCGTCGGCGCGCTGGTGCTGGCCACTGCGGGCTTTCACGGCCTCTTTCTGTTCGCGGCGGCATCGTTCGCGGCGTGCGGCGCGATCGCATGGCGCATCAAGGACAAGGAGAAGCCCGCTGCGCCGCACGCGCACTATGCGGGCGATCCTGCCTCATTGCTCGAAGTCACGACGATGACCGAGCACGACGAACCGCATGATGCGGCGAAGCACGTGCCCGCGAGCCGCGCGCAGATCTGGCGTGCGACCATTGCCTTGACGCTCATCGGTCTTGCGGCCAACGCGACGATGATCGTGCTGCCGCTCTATGTCGTGCAGGGACTGCGCGGCACGCAGATCGAAGTGTCGATCATGCTCGGGCTCGGCGCGTTCCTCGAGATTCCGATGATGCTCGCGCTCGGCGCGCGCGGCTCGAATCTCGACAAGCAACGCTGGCTCGCGGCATGTGCGGCCGTGCATATCGTGTACTTCGTGGCGGTCGCGTCCTCCCGATCCATTCAGTTTCTCATTCCGATGCAGGCGTTCAACGCGTTCGTCGTCGCGGTGACCTCGTGCCTCGGCATGACTTACGTACAGGACCTGATGCCGCGCAATCCCGGCGCGGCGACAGCGCTATTCTTCAACGCATCGCGCGTCGGCTCCATTCTTTCCGGCGTGTTATCGGGCGCGCTCGTCGCAGCCATCGGCTATCGCGGCACGTTTCTCGTCTGCGGGTGCCTCGCGCTCGGCGCGCTCGTGCTGTTCGCCAATCCGCCGTTCAGATTGATCGCGCGATACGTATGGGTCCGCGTGAATCAATGGCGCATGCCGGTACGCTGAGGGCGCCGGCTTCGGTATGACGAGCCGTTCATTGCATGAGTCATACAAACGTCACTTCAATCCCGCAATAATGCGAGTCCAATCACTTCGCATGCCGGATGAAGGAGACATCGATGCTTCGAGCCCCCGCTGTTGCGCGTCATGTGACGTTGACCCTCGCGCTGTGCGCGGCATGTTCATCGGCGTGGGCGAGCGTCGATCTCATCGCCATCGGCCAATTGAGCGGCAACAGCGTGGACCGCTCGCAGCAGACCGCCGCGCCGCTCGAAAACGGCGCGCCGGGCAATCTGCTAGGCGGACTCGGCTCGGGGCTCGCGTATGCGGGCTGCGATACGTTTCTCGCCGTGCCCGATCGCGGCCCGAACGCGATCTCGTATAACAAGGCGCTCGACGATACCGCTTCGTACATCAATCGCTTCCAGACCTTGAGTCTGAAGCTCGAACCGTCCGGCAAGAACGGCACGCTGCCCTACACGCTCACGCCCCGTCTGCTCGATACGACCTTGCTTCATACGCGCGATGCGCTCGTGTACGGCGATGGCGCAGCCGCTGGCGTCGGCAACGGCGCACCCGCGCTTAACGCGACGAACCATACGCATTACTTCACCGGCCGCTCCGACAACTTCGCGCCGACGCAGCCGTCCACGTATCCGCTCGATGCGCGTTTCGATCCCGAAAGCATCCGCGTATCGCGCGATGGCGCGAGCGTCTTCATCTCCGACGAGTACGGCCCATACATCTATCGCTTCGATCGCCGCACCGGCGAGCGCACGGCGGTCGTGCGCGTGCCGGCATCGTTCGCGGTCACGACGCTTTCGCCCGTCGGCAGCGACGAGATCAGCAAGAACACGTCGGGGCGCGTCGCGAACAAGGGCATGGAGGGCCTTGCCATTTCGCCCGACGGCGAAACGCTTTTCGGCGCAATGCAAAGCCCGCTGCTGCAAGACGGCGGCACGAGCGGCGGCTATACGCGCATCCTGCGCATCGACTTGCGCACGGGCAAGACGGCTCAGTTCGCTTATCCGCTCAGCAACATCGGCACGACCGCGAAGCCGAACTATCCGACGATCAGCGATATCGTCGCCATCAACGATCACGAGTTGCTGCTCGATGAACGCGACGGCAAAGGTCTGGGTGACGACTCCGCCGCGGTTTTCAAGCGCGTGTACAAGGTCGATCTCGCGGGCGCGCAGGATGTGAGCCAGGCGAGCGGTGCCGCAGGACTCGCGCCGTTCGCGCTGAACAAGACGCTCTTTCTGGATGGGGTCGCGGCGCTGTCCGCGCAAGGCTTCGCGGCCACCGACATCCCCGCGAAGCTGGAAAGCCTCGCGTTCGGCCCGGACGTGCGCATAAACGGCGCGCTCAAGCACACGCTTTTCATCGCGAACGACAACGACTTCATCGGCACGGTGACGGATACGCACCATCCGAACGGCATCGACAATCCGAACCGCTTCTTCGTCTTCGCGGTGGATGCATCCGATCTTCCGGGTTACGAAGCGCAGCGCCTGCCGCATCACGGCGAGGCGTTCTGCCGGATCGACCGCGAAGATCACGACGACCACCATCACGGCCACTGACGCGCCCACGACACCGAGCCTCCCATGACGACACACGATTCGCACGATAACGGGCGCGTTGCATCGCGCCGTGGTTTCCTTAAGCTCGCCGGCGCCTCGGGGCTCGCGACAGCCGCGAACGCCCTTAGCGGCGCGGCAAACGCAGCGGCGGCCTCGCCCGACGGCACGCCCGAGCAAATCCACCTGACATGGGGCGAAGATCCCGCGCATGAAGTGGTCGTGAGCTGGGCGTCGCTTGCGCCGGCCGTCAAGCCGCGCGTTCGCCTCACCACGCACGAAGGTCATGCGAGGCTCATGCACGCAGTGCAGCGCACCTATACCGACGGTCTCAATGGCGAAATCGTCTGCACATATCACGCGCGGCTCGACGGTCTGCATCCGGACACGACATACCGCTACGAAGTCACGGCCGACAACGACAGCAACGCGGCCCAGCCGTTCTGCGCGAGCTTTCGCACAGCGCCGCGCGGGCGTTGCAAATTCCGCTTCACGAGTTACGGAGATCTCGCGACGCCCAACACGGGATGGGTGCTGTCATCGCCGCAAAGCCGCTTCGCCGTGCAGGCCGTCGAACGCTTTCAGCCGCTCTTTCATCTGCTGAACGGCGACCTCTGTTACGCGAATCTAAACCCGACGCATCAGCCGGACGTGTGGCGCGACTTCGGCAACAACGCGCAAGTCTCGGCCGCGAATCGTCCATGGATGCCGTGTCCCGGTAACCATGAGATCGAGTTCAATAACGGCCCGCAGGGCTTCGATTCTTATCTCACGCGCTACACGCTGCCCGACAATGGCACGCGCTTTGGCGGCCGCTGGTACAGCTTTCGGGTGAGTTCGGTGCTGTTCATTTCGCTCGATGCCGACGATGTCGTGTATCAGGACGCCGCCGCGTTCGTCGCGGGACCGTCGCCGCTAGTCCCGGCGGCGAGCACCGGCCATCCCGCGATCGAGGCGGGCACGTCGTTCTACGTGCGCGGCTATAGCGGCGGCGAACAAACGCGCTGGCTGGAGAAGACCTTGCGCGAGGCGAAGCACGATGACGACATCGACTGGATCGTCGTGCAGATGCATCAGGACGCGCTCAGTTCTTCGAAGACGGGCAACGGCTCGGACAAGGGCATTCGCGAAGCATGGCTGCCGCTTTTCGACCGATACGGCGTCGATCTCGTCTTGTGCGGCCACGATCACGACTACGAGCGCAGCCATCCCGTGCGCGGCTGCAACCATCACGCGGGCCGCGATGCCGTGACGGGCGAACGCGTCGACACATTGCAGCCGCGCCCGGTGATCACGACGCAGCGCGCCAACGATCCGATCGACACGACGCACGGCACCGTGCATCTGATACTCGGCGGCGGCGGCACGAGCGCGCCGCTCGACGTGTACGGCACCGATGCGGGCACGGGCAATCCGCAAGCGCAGGTCTTCACCAGGCGGAATCGCCCGGTGCCCGGCAAGACGGCGGGCACCTTCGTGCGCCCTGTCGCCGACGCGGTGGAGGACGCCATCTGGTCCGCACAGCGCGATACCGGCACGGGCTACGGCATCGCCGTGTTCGATCACGATCCGGGCGAACGCGGCGGAAAGACGTCGATCACGATGAACTACTATCACGCGCCGGGCGCGGACAAGACGCCGACCGCCGAGTACGAACTCTTCGAAACCATCGTGCTCGAGAAGCAACGCCGCCGCTGAATATGAACGTCTCGTGACAATTTCCCAAGCGACGGGAAAGGCTCGTACCGCATGGTTGATGCGGTACGAATCTTGCCTCGTAGATGCCGTTGCATCACACCGGGAAACGATCATGAAAAAGGACGATGAGAACGCCGACAATCGCCCGGCGACCGCTGAGACGAACTTTTCGACGTTTGCAGAGCCGCTCGTCGGCGAAGCTATCGCTCAGGCGTCCGCGCTGGAAAACGAAGGCGAGGCGGAACAACTGCACAAGCTGCGCGTGGCGCTCCGACGCCTGCGCACGCTGCTGTGGGCGTACCGGCCCATTCTTCACGAAGACTTCGATACGCAGCAGCGCGCCATTTACAAGTTCCTCGCGAACGCCGCAGGCAACACGCGCGACTGGGACATCCTCATCGGTCTCGTGGAAGCCACCGGCGACCGCGAACTGCTCGACGCATTCCGTCAGAGCCGCTCGGAAGCCTCGAGAAGGAGCCTCGAAACGCTTGCTCATGCGAGTGTCAAGCAGACGCTGCGTGAAGCGATGAGCGAAGCGAATCGCGAGTTGAACACGGCCGCGCAACGCACCCCGCTGACCAAATTCGCTCGACAGCGCGTCGTTGCAGCGCAAAAGCAGTTGAAGAAGCGGATGCGCGTGGCATCACGCAAAGGCCGCTCGGACTATGAGTCGTTTCATGAAGTCCGCAAGGCCGGCAAGAAGGTTCGCTATCTGCTGGAATTCTTCGAGCCGCTTCTGGGCAAGAAGCAGCGCAAGGGCCTGAAAAACCTGAAGCGCGTGCAAAAGCGTTTCGGTGAACTGAACGATGTCGTCGCGAGCCGGGATTTGCTGCTCGAGCACCGCGCGGCATTGCCGGACGGCGCGGCGGATCGCGCGTTGCGCGTCCTCGAAAAAGAACAAAAGCGCAGGTTCAAGGCCGCCGCCAAGCTGCTTTAGCGGACGGCTACCCTGCGATGTGGACGAGCGGCGACCCGGTCGCCGCTGCGCTCAGTTCAACGCGACGGCAGCGGCCGCGCCGACAGGCGAGCCTTCTATAGCAACAGACCGCTTGCCGTCCGGTCCGACGGGCACGTCGCCGACGAGCGTCGTGCGATACAGCTGACGGTCGAAGTCGAGATCGAAGATATCCGTCGGCGCAAGGTGAGCCGTCGTACGGTTGTCCCAGAACGCGATGCTGCCCGGTTCCCACTTGAAGCGGACCGTGAACTCCGGTCGCGTCACATGTTCCCATAGCAATTCGAGCAGCGCCTGACTCTCGCGCGGCGCCAGGCCGACGATGGACTTCAGAAAGCCGGGGCTCACATACAACGCCCGCTCTCCGGTCTCCGGATGCACGCGCACGAGCGGATGTTCGCTGACGAGCGTGTGTTCGTCGACCGCCTTCGCGAAGGCATCCGTGCCGCTCGCGCCTTGCGGCGGCGCGAAGCGATGTATGCCGCGCAAACCGTCGACGAAAGCGCGCAGCGTCGCGGATAACTTCTCGTAAGCGATGACGAGGTTGGTCCACTGCGTATCGCCGCCATACGGCGGAATGGTCACGCCGCGAAGAATCGATGCAAACGGCGGATTGACCGCTGCGGTCACATCCGTATGCCATCCGGTCCACGGCCGCAGCAGCGCCTGACCTTCGAAGCGCGTTGCCTTGCGAAACTTCGAGATGGAGTACAGCTCGGGATGCCCTTGCACATGACCGAATACGGGATGCCCGACCGTCAATTCGCCGAACTGCGCCGAAAACGCGACATGCTGTTCATGCGTGAGAAACTGCTCGCGGAAGAACACCACGCGCCACTTCAGCAAAGCCGCACGAATCGCCGCAACCTCTGCCGGCTGCAACGCACGCGTCAAATCGACGCCGCTAATCTCCGCACCGATATGCGCCGACAAAGGACGCACTTCGATGTCGTGTTCGTTTGTCTGCTGTGCGATGACGGCTGCGTTCATGAGCAAAATCTCCGCTTTGAATGTTGGTCTGTTTGTGCGAGCTACCCGACGACGTTAGCTGCCTTGCGCGTCGGGATCGTCGGTGAAGAAGTAATCGCGCCACGACTTCGGCTCGTGACGAATGACGCCGACCTTGAACAGGAAAGCGCCGAGTGCGAGTGTGTTCTCGGGCGTAGTGGAAAAGCTCACGTCCTTGTCGTTCAGGATGCGTTCGACGAATGTCGGCGACAGTTTCGATGCGTCCTGTCGGATATAGATGGCCGCAGCCTCCGGCTTGTTCGATCGAACGAGCCGCGCCGCATCGACGAGCGCCGCGCGCACGGCCGCATAGGTCCGCGGGTTGTCCTTGCGCCATTTGTCGGATGTGACGGCAACGCTGCTCGTCGCCGGGCCGCCCAGTATGTCCGTCGAACTGATGACCTTGTAAATTTTCGGGTCGTCGAGTTCCTGATACTGATAAGGCGCGTTCGAGAAGTGAAGGTTGATGACCGAACTGCCCGCGAGCATGGCCGTCGTCGCATCCGCGTGCGGCATGTTCACTTCGAACCTGTCGAGACGCGCGTACTCGGCATCGCCGAACGCCTTGGCCGAAGCCATCTGCAACAGCCGCCCCTGCTGCGAGACGGCGACCGACACCACCGCGATGCGGTCCTTCTCGCCGATATCCGCGATGCTGCGAATGCGCGCATCGTTCGATACGAGATACACCGGCACCGCGCTTTGCGCCGACATCGCGCGGAAATCCTGATGACCGCGCGTGCGGTCCCATATTGTCATCAGCGGACCGATGCCGAGCGTGGCGATATCGGCCGCGCCCGAGAGCAAGGCTTCGTTGACCGCCGCACCGCCGGACAGCGTGGTCCATTGCACGTCGATATGCAGTCCCGCGCGCGCGCCTTCTTTCTCGATCAACTTCTGGTCCTTCGCCACTTTCAGGAGCAAGGAGCCGATGCCATATTGATCGACGATGCGTACCGTTCCTTCCGCGTGCGCGGCACCCGGTGCAACAAACGATGCAACGAGCATAACGAGCACAAGCAGTCGATTGAATGCGGCAGATGCCCTCATGCGCTGAACGTCCGAGCGAAGTGTCAGGAGCGTTCACTGTACAAGCGCGGCGCTTGCGCACAAACGAAGGAAGAATGCTACGAATATGCTTGCGCGCGATATGCGAAACGCGCGGCTCTTGTCGAAATCAATGTGGCGGCAAATCGGCGGGCGCGCTGAACGCGTCTACCGTATAGCCCATGTTGAAGTAGCCCGCGCGCGCGTAAAGGGCGATCTGTTCGAGCCGCTCCTGGCCGCTTGCCTGCTCGTCTCGTTGCTTCGGTTTGCTTGCGTCCGAGCATCCGCACGCTCGCATCGCCCGCTCATAGGCGCGTTGCCGCCAGCGTTGCCGAGCCCGTCCTACGGGCACCCATAACGCTTGCCAGTATTGCGTCAGGATCTGTGACATGGCCGGCTCCGACAGTGCGTGAATGATTCGAATCTATCTCGCCGATAAGGAATCGGCAAACAAGACTTCGTGGAATGCATTGCAGACGCGGCCTGTCGTACTTAATGACCGAAGCCGGGGCGTTGAAACACAAGCTGGAGTCGTCGCGCCTGATCCAGGTGAAGCGTGAATGCCGGCCGGACTCGCACGAGCAGTACCTTCACATCCGCGCTATGCGTGGATCGGATGAAGTCATCGACGGTATTGACGAGCCGCCCGAGAAAATCCACCTCGCGTTCGAGATAGGCTTGCGCGAATGCGTATTCGTCTTCGTCGCCGAGCATCTCGGTATCGTCGCGGCTTTGACGCGCGAGCGCGTCGCTCATGCTGCTCGGCTGCGCGCTCGCGCCGAGCCTTCGCAACATGTCGTTCGTCTCCTGTGCGATCTGTGCGTTTTCATCGACGATGCGCGTGGCGAAGCTTCGCAGGCTGGTTGACCGGGTTCTGCGCAGTGCAATCTGCCCCGCTGCTATCTCAGCCTGATTCGCGGTCAGCAGAACACCGACCATCTGCGCGTCCGAGAGCGACCGGCTCTGCGCACGAGCGCCGACGATGTGCGCCATGAGAAGCAGGCAGCCGCACGCGATCCTCCGTCTTCGTTCATTCACGCTCGCGCCTATCTACTGGATCGGTGTCGCGGGTCCACCTCGAAGAGCCGGCCCCATTCGTAATCGACGTGATCGGGACGCATCGGGAAAACGCCCGCGCCGGGCGTGAACGTTAGTTCCCCGAAGTAAATGTTCCCGTTGGCTTCGTAAAGATCGACTCTCACGTATTCGAACTCTTTCGCCAGCACGCCCGCTATTTCAAGCAGCGAATCGAGCGATTCCGGCGGCGGCGCAGGCGTGTCGCTACGGTGGTAGTGACCCAACCAGATGTCCTGCAACCGCCACTCGGCGTCATACGTATCGCCGCGAGGATGATCGGTGAAGCGGCCCGATATTACCGTGATGAAAATCGTCTGCTGGCCGGATGGCGAGTTGAAGACGTGGAACTTCAGGTCGGCAGGAACCTGGCCATCTTCGGCGAGCAGCAGCGCTTCGAAGAAGATGCGCGGCTCGATCATGCGGTAATGGCGTTCCCGCGCCACTCTGTAGAAGGGCGTGGACAGCCATTTTTCTGCTAACGCCGAGAGTTGCTCGAACGACACGCGGCTTTTGTCCTTCACCACCTCCACGAAGCCGCTGCCGTGATTCGCCTTCATGACGAAGGACGAAGGCAAGGCATCGAAGACTTCTTTCGTGAAAGCACCGGGTTCTGCCAGCAGAGGAATGAGATGTCGCGTGCCGATCTTGTCCGCCACATAATCGCGGACCTTCAATTTGTCGGTCAGATCCATGTAACGCGGGTCCGGATAGAGACAGCGATGCAGGATCTTTTCGTTGAACGTCCTGGGATTCCACATGTTCGGGAATCGTCCGACGTTATGACGGTGCAAAAGGCTTAAGAACACCGAGTCCGGCAGCCACGACTTGGCGCCGTCGATGAGTGTCTTGGCAAACATCCGGGAGCCCTCATGCCTCGGGGGAAGACGGTGGCACGATCTTCTGCTCGTTATGGCTCGTTCCACCAGCGACGATTTCAGCGAACGATTCTTGCAAATGACCGACGTGACCGAATGTGCGGATCGCCACATTGCAACGCGTGAGTCGCGCGGCGCACGCATCGTCAGTGCGCCTCTCCGCGCCCCTTATTGACCGCAGCGGCACCGGCCGGAAACAAGCTGCCGGTGCGCGAATGGATGTTGTCGTTCGGCTCGGCAACGCTGCTCGGCCTCCAGCTTCCGGACGACGTCATCGCGGGATCGCCGGCCGGTGCGATGGCGCCTCCGCCTGGCGCATCCGATGCGTCGGCCTTTTCGCGTGCCGGTGTCGATACGCGCTGCACGCTTCGCACGCGCGGATGCGTTTTGTCGTTCTTCTTCGCATGACGAGCGGAGCGCAAAGCGGGCTGCGCGTGGGTCGTCCTCTCGTTGGCATGCGCATGGGAGCGCGTCGATGCTCGTCGCGTGCTTGCCGACGTGTGATCGGCGCGACGTTGATTGCGCGTCGCCGCCTTCGTGGCTCTCGTCGACGTCGACGCAGTTGAATGAGGCGCTTCAGGAATGACCGTGCTCTTTGTATCGCCAACATCGAGCGTAGAGGGTGACGCTTGCGTTGCAGCCAACGCGTCGCACGCAAGCGCCGATGCAATCACCCCGCATGGTGCGGTGCCTGCCGGCGCCGGCAAATCGAACGTGGCGCGGCCGGGTACACCCCTCATCGCGACGAAGCGTTCCTGAGCGCGCGCAACTGCGTCATCTGACGTCGAGCTTCCGGCCGCATCTCGCGGCTGAGTGCGAGCGGCCGGTGCAACCGGCGGGAGCTTGTGAACCGTCCCCACTGCACTGACGCGGTTCTCATCTCCGTTGCTGGCCCCGGGACTGTGCGACGTTCGCACCCACGCGGAGATACCGATCACGATGCAGATGCCGACGGCCAGCACTGTAATCGAACTCCGCTTGACAGCGAAGGAGCTTGGCATCGAAAGCAACGTTGCCGATCGATCCGCGTGGCCTGCCGCGGTTGCATCGTCCGTTTGATCGCGGCGCATGCCTCCGACTTGCGATGACGCGGCGCGCACCATCGCGCGTGCCGACTCGTCCATCCCGAAGAGCGATGCCTGGGTTCGCGTCAGCACCGCTCCATGTCGATCCGCGCCGCAATAAGGACACGATAAGTTATCCGCCGGCGATACGCTCTCGCAACGAGGACAAACGACGCAGTAAAGCGAGCGCAACTCTTCCCGCTGATTCATGGTCACATATCGGTTAGAGCGCCGTCTGCGACGCGTTGGTGCATCGGACTCGAAAGCGATGTTGCAGACGACGAAACCACCGCACATCGAAATCGACCCGACCTTAGCACACCTATGCACAGTTAGGTAGAAGAGATTGCCTGGGCGATACAGCTGCCTTCGATCCTTCTTTCAGGCATTTTTTTCGGCAGACACCGGTTGCTGTTTTCCTTACACTGAGCGTCGTGGACGACAGTGCGAAGGCATGGCCTGAACGATGCTTCAAGCCTTTCTACAGACAAACGGTGTTGTGACGCGTCGCCGACCGCACATGACTTCAACGGTCCACTCGGTCTGCGCGCGACTGCTAATAATTCATCCCTTTTTTGCCTAAGCTTCCATTGGTGGCGTTCGTGACTCCTTAAGGGCGGCCCATTGCATTCAAGACGAATAGACATGCTCGGCGTTGTCGGCCGCAAGGCCATTAAGAAAGCGCGAGGACGCGCACAAAAACGGAGAATGCCGTGAAGGTTGGGATCTATTGCGATTCGGGCATCAACGGGGGGCACGAGGAGATGCTCAAGCGCTTCATGGTTGCGCTCGTCGGAAACGCGCAGATCGACACCTTGTATATCCTCGCGCCGAAGCAGAACACCGCGCTGTATGGCTTCGTCGAAGACCTCGCGCGCGCTCATCCGAAAGTCCAGACAATTGGCTTGCCATATACGGCCGAATCGATACGCGGCAATCCGTTCGCGCTGCTTCGTGTGACACGCTCGACAAGCTCCGTTCTGCGCAGACTGAAACTCACGCGCCTGCTCGTCGCACAGGGCACCATCGTTTCGGGCCTGGCCGGACTCTTCGCTGCACGGCTGACGCGTACGCGTTCGGTGAGCTATCTGCCGCTCGTCGGCGACGGTCCCGGCAGCGGCCGCCTGATCGACCGAATGAAATGGCTCGTGAAGCGCGGCGTTTATCGCATGCCGGACGAATTCATCACGCTCAACGAACACCTACGCGCCAAGCTGCGCGCGCTCGCGCCGAATGCACGCACGACGATACTCGCAAACTGCGTGGACGACCGCTTCGCACGATCCACGCTCACGCAGTCAGCGGCCCGCGCCATGCTGGGCCTGCCGGACGACGGGACGACCATCATTGCGCATATCGGGCGAATCGACTTCACGCATAAGCGGCAAGACTTTCTGCTCGAAACCATAGAACGGCACCCCGACGCCTTCGCGCGTACGATCGTGCTCATCGTCGGTGAAGGACCGGACGCGCAGCGAACGGCCCACAGGGTGCAGATAAGCCCGATCTTGTCTGCGCACGTGCGCATGGTGGGCGCACAAGCGGACGTGCTGCCGTATATCGCGGCGAGCGACACCTTGGTGTTGCCGTCTGCTTTCGAGGGCGTGCCGCTTGTCATGATCGAAGCCGTGCTCGCTGAGCGCCCGATCGTCGTATCGCGGGTATCCGGACTCGACGCTTACCTTCCGGAGACGTTGCTGTTTCCTTCAGGCGATCACACGGCGTTCGTCAAACGCATCTTCGCGGCGCCCGAGGTACCCATGGCTCCGCTCGCGGCCGAGTTCCGTCGCCGCTTCTCGCGTGAGACGTTCGAGGCACAGGCTCAACGGGCGATGACGCTACCGCTTCCATCGCGGGATACGTTCGACGCTGCGTCGCCCCCGCGCTCGGACGTGCTGGAGAAATAGCGTCCCGCGTGTTCTTTGAATCCGCCAGGCGTTTCCGGAAACTCAGCGGCCATCTTATGGGCTGAGTCGTTATTCTCAGCCTTGCGTCGCTGATTCGCGCTGCGGCTGAGACAGAGAGTGAGTTTGGCTCGTTGGCGTCGCTGCGTCGTTTGTCGTCGTCGGTTTGCCAACGCGCGGCGCCCGACGCGCGACGGACCGATCATCACGCACCGCATTCATGCGGGGCCGCCGCGGACGTCGGTCTTGCAGGCACTGCGCGCGCCATTGCGGCGCGCGGCGAGATCACGCTCCGGCGTGCAGCGGCCGGCGCGTCATTTGCAGAAGCCGGCCCCATTCATAGTCGACGCTTTCGGGAAGCATCCGCAAAACTCCCGCGCCCGGCGTGAACGTTAGTTCACCGAAGTAAATGTCATCGTTGCGCGAATACAGATCGACACGCACGTATTCGAAGTCTTTCGCGAGCGCGTTCGCCACTTCGAGCAATGCGTCGAGATTCTTGGGGCGAGGAACAGGCGTCTCGCTGCGGGCGTACGCGCCGAACGTGATGTCCTGCACATTCCAGTCGACGTCGAAGATGTCGCCGCGCGGCGTCTCTCCGAAGCGGTCGGAGATGACCATGATGTAGATGGTCTGCTTGCCCGACTTCTCGTTGAACACGTGAAACTTCAGGTCGGCGGGCACGACGCCGTTATCGTCCAGAAGCAGCGTTTCGAAATACACACGCGGCTTGATCGCGCGATAGTGCCGCTCCCGCGCAATCTTGTAGAAGTCCGTCTCGAGCCACTCTTGCGCCAGCGCCGCGAGTTCTTCGAACGTCGTATCCTTCTTGTTCCGCACGACCTTCACGAAGCCGCTGCCGTGGTTGGCCTTCATCACGAACTCGTTGGGCAACTGGTCGAAGACGGTCTTGGTGAATACGGCGGGTTCGGCGATCAACGGGATCAGATACTGCGGGCCGATCTTTTGAGCGATGAAGTCGCGCACAGCGAGCTTGTCGCTGAGATCCACGTAGCGCGGATCCGGGTGCAGGCAGCGGCTGAGGATCTGTTCGTTGAAGGTGAGCGGACGCTTGAGATTGGGAAATCGCCCGATTCTGCGGCGATGCACGAAGCTCAAGAAGACGTCGTCGGGCAGAAAGACTTTGGCGCTGTCAATGAGCCTTTTCGAAAGCGACATCCGGTTACCCCCTGTAAATGTCATGTAATGTTTAGGCGCGATTCGCGGCCCACGGTGGCGGGCGCTTCGGGCTTTTTCACCGGTTAGGTGTATCCCGAAATCGTCCCAAAGGCAGTGGTCCGACCACCGTGCGGAACCGTACACAGCACCCCAGAAACGGTTGCCTGCGGATTTTGCTTGTATTAGCCGCAAGATTTCGCCGCAGCATGGAGCAAGACCGATTCCTGCGGTATGTATTGCGTCGATCGGCGTCCGGGAAGGGGTATCCGGGGCGTCTGCCCGAAAGACGTACAGCGACTCACGCCTTACGGCGAAAGACGCGCGCTGCGTGACTACGTCCGAGGTCTTTCTCGAAGCGCAGCGTTTGAATTATCGACTGGCAAATATCGGGCGCCTGCGCACATAGGAAAAATAGCGCCACCAGTTACCTTTTTTCGAAAGCGACTTAAGCGAGTTCTAGCGTATCGGTTTCGACCTGCCCGAAACGCAAATCATTCTCGACGGTCGCTTTCATTTTGCAAAAGCGAATTAGCGAGGGAACGACGCGCCTAGCCCGCGTTCTCTTCAGACAGATCGCCGAACAAGTCAGGCGTCGCTCCGGGCACGGGTTGCCGCGCCTGCAGATTGCCGCCCCGCACTTCTTCGAGCACAGCGGGAGGAAGCCACAGATCTTCCATTGCGCCAATACCGCGTTCGATCATCTGCTGCAAAAAGAATGATTGCTTGCGTCCCGTTACTTCCGCCAGTAGCCGCAACCGCTGCTCGATTGCTGGCTCGACTCGTACCGCGACCACCTTCAACTTGTTTTCGGCGGTCCTTCTCAACTTCTGCTCCTTCGTGGCAACGAACCCATTCCTTACACGCGCCGCACGGCTGCGAACGCAGCGGTGCTTCTACCATGGCTCGCGAGGGCGTTGCAACGCTTTTTCGATGGAACTGGTTCATTGCTCGGCAGAAAACCGCGCAATGCTACTAGGTGACGGCGCGCGGCAAGCGCCCGCCTGGACTGCGGTGTTAAGAAGTTCCCCGTGTACAGCGGAGCGCCTTGCGTATGGTCCGCGCCATCGTGCCAGTCGCCGCTGCCGGTGTACTTGCCACCGCGATGGACCACGTAGGGCGTTAGCAGGAAAAGCGCGCCCGCGCAACTGCGCGTGGTCCGCGCGAGACCCTCATGACCGCCATGGTGCTCGGCAATGCCAGGTCGATTCGGAGTACGTATCGCTACTCTCGAATCGACCGCGGCCTTAGGACCGGTGGATGTCGAAGGGAGAAGCTCGTTCGCGACGGCTCGCGTGGCGTCGTAGCGGCAATGCGGAGAAGAGCGTGCTGGCTAGCGATCGTCCGGGCGCTGTGGCGACCAGACGACGATGCTATGACCGTAGCTGCAACGCGAAGCTAATCGCTAGCCGTTGTGGGAACTTGGCCGATACTGGAGCGGCGGCGGCCGATGCCACCGCGCACTGCTGATCCAATCTCCGGGCACTTCAACGTCCGCTTAACGCGAACTCGCGCGCAAGAGATCTCGCGCCGTGCCCAGCATGCCGTCGGCGATGGCGGACGAGTCGATCTTATAGCTACCGTCTTTCAATGCGGCCTTGATGGATTCCACCTTGGCAGTATCGATGTCCGATGCGTGGGAAGAGAACGCCGCACTGGACGACAGGCTGATGGCAGAGCCTTCGGTCGCGGCGGGTGCGAGCTGTTGCGCGCTGCTGGCGCTCGGTTTCGTGCCGGTGCCCGCCGCGCGCTTGACGGTGATCTGGGTCGAGGAATCTGCGCTTTTGATGGTCTGGATGTTCATGGTTTCGGTTCTCGCTGGCTTTAATGCTTAACGGTGCCTGCGTTGAAACCTTTACCATCCGACGCCCCATGCGGTCGGCCGAACGCCCCGGGAATCGCCCGAAAGCCTTATCCGACAAGGCTTCCGGCTAATTGCAACAGTTTGCAACAAAGTGTAAAAGACGCCGTTCACGCGTTGATGAAGACGGCGCCGAAGACGGACGCGCCGCGGTCGGCCGGCGCGCTTGCCTGCTGGAGCGGCGCAATCTGGGCCAGCTTGTCTGCAAGCGCAGCTTCGGAGAACGGCTTCACCACATAGCCGCTCGCACCCGCGCGGATCGCCGCGATGACGTTCTCGCGCCGGGTTTCGGCGGTGACCATCAGAACCGGAACGTCGGCGTGCTCCTCGGACTGGCGAATCTCCTGGAGAAGCGTCAGCCCGTCCATGTTCGGCATGTTCCAGTCCGTGATGACGAGGTCGAACCGCTGCGTCTTGAGTTTCTCGAGGGCCGACACGCCATCGACTGCTTCGTCGATCAGCGTATAGCCGATCGCCTTCAGCATCTTTCGAATCAAACTGCGCATGGTGGTCAAGTCATCGACTACCAGCAAACGCATTTCCGTTTTAACCATCTGTCAATCCTTTCTCTCTTTTCTTTCCTGCGCATCGCGCACTGCACGCAGCCATGCGCAGCGCTAGCTCACTACGCGCTCGGGCAACGCGAGGTATCGCCCGGCGGACCGCCACTCGACCGAAGGAATTCGTCCAGCTCGAAACAAGCCTTGACGACGGCCTCGATCGCCTCTTGCGCGATATCGTTTTCCATCGCCGCCAGCCGACGGCGAAGTTCATGCAATTGCTTGACCATGTCACCCACCTCATTTCGGACAAGAAACTCGCCCTGCGATTCTCCGTTGCAAGGCGAATTTGCGTGATTCGGCGCCTGTGGACCCGCGCGCCGGTTTGTCAGCCGCATGGCGACACCTTCCGGCTCAGAACGTCGACCAGTCGCCGTCAGCGGCTGCCGCGACCGCTACTGGCGGCGCGACCACGGGCTTCGTCGCACGCGTCGCCGGGGGCGTTCTTTTTGTGACGGACACTTGCATCGGCTTCTGTTCGTAGCCGCCGGCCGCCGGCGCGTTGAAGGACTGCGCCGTGCGGAACACAGCGACCGCTGCGGTCAGATGCTTCGCCTGATCCTCCATGGAGCCGGCCGCTGCCGCCGCTTCTTCGACGAGCGCCGCGTTTTGCTGCGTGACCTCGTCCATCTGCGAGATGGCCTGGTTCACCTGTTCGATGCCGCGGCTCTGTTCGTTCGAGGCCGATGCGATCTCGCCCATGATGTCGGTCACGCGCTTGATCGCGGTGCCCACGCGCTGCATCGTGTCGCCGGCCCTCGCCACCAGTTCGGTTCCGGTCTGAACACGGCTGCCCGAGGTCTCGATCAATTCCTTGATTTCCTTGGCCGCAGCCGACGACCGTTGCGCGAGGCTGCGCACTTCGCTTGCCACGACGGCGAAGCCCCGGCCTTGCTCACCCGCTCGTGCGGCTTCGACCGCCGCGTTGAGCGCGAGGATGTTCGTCTGGAACGCGATGCCTTCGATCATGCCGATGATCTCGGCGATCCTCGCCGAGCTGTCTTCGATGCCGGTCATCGTCTCGACGACCTGGCTGACGATGGCGCTGCCTTCGTTGGCGACGGTACTCGCGTTGTCGGCGAGACCACTGGCCTGTCGCGCGTTCTCGGCGTTCTGCTTGACGGTCGCGGTCAGCTCTTCCATGCTGGCCGCGGTTTCCTCGAGAGAGGCGGCCTGCTGTTCCGTGCGCGATGACAAGTCCGTGCTGCCCGCGGCAATCTCGCCCGACGCCGTTCGAATGACGTCGACGGACTCCTTGATGCCGTTCGCGAGCGACGAGAGCTTCGCGAACGCGGCTCGCACCGCCACCATCAACGTCGCGAGTTCATCGCGGCCGACGACCTCGACGCGGTGCGTCAGATCGCCCTGCTCCAGCGCCTTCATTGCCGCCAGCGCGTCAGCCAGGGGCTTGGTCACGGATCGCGTGATGACCAGCATCGCGGCGATCGCCACCAGCACCGCCGCTATCGTCGATGCGAAGGACAGCGCGACCGCTCGGTCATAGGCGGCGTGGGCGTGCCGCGCGGACTCGTCGGCGAGCTCGAACTGATGCGCGACGAGCGCGTCCAGTGTCGTGAAATACTTGGCCTGCGCGGTTGCAACCGGTCCCGCGAGTTGCGCGCGGGCGTCTTCGATCTGCCCCGCCGTCAGCAGCTTGACCGCTTCCTGACGGGCTGCGGTGTTCGCGGCGCGCGCCTCGACGAGCGCATTGAAAAGCTCGCGCCCGCGCGGGGACGTAATCATGCGGTCCACTTTTTCGAGCCGCTGCGAGGTCGCTTTGGCTGCTTCGAGGACACCGGCTTGCATGGCGGCGACGTCCTCCGGCTTTCCGGTGATCGCGGCGCGTTGGAGCCGAAGCACGGTCTGGCTGGCGGAATCCTTCGCTTTGCTGACCTCTGCGGCCTTGACCATCCGGTCATCGGTGATGAGCGTGATCTCGCTATCGAGACCGCGCATATTGAGGAAGTTGATCGTCGCGATGAGGACGAGCAGCGCGACGACGACGCCGAAGCCGATGGTCAGCCGTGCGCCGACCTTGAAGTTGTGCAGGTTCATTTAGGATTCCGGGGACCGGTTGTTCAGGACGTGTTTTCGGAAGGCGCTTGCTAACTGCTGCGTAGCGCGGCCGGTCGCCGGTTGCTGGGTTCCTGCAGGGATCGCCTGTCGGAATTGAATCGCTGGTTACTGTCGCCTTCCTTTCTGAGTATCGGCAGAAAGGATGGAAGCTTTACGTTGACTTTACTGCGCTCGGATGCGCATGTCGGCATGGATACCGAATGGGTCGCTTGTCGCGAGTTTGCTGGTCTTGGTGATGGGTGATCGCGGCACTTTCGCGCTTGGCTGCGTCGTCTCGACGGCGCAGTGGACGAAGCGCTAGTCGTGCGCTTTGGAAAGGGAGATCGCGGCTGCCTTCGACAGCGCCTTCGGAAGAACCGCCTCAGCGATGCAATGCACGGCGGTCCGCCAACAAGCGATCAGCGGCCGAAGTGCGCCATGCGTCAAGCTGCCTGCAACGCCGCGCTTTGCGCGCGCGCGGCCTTCGCCTTTGTCTTGCCTGCGCGCGACGGCGGCTGACAGATGCCGCAGACCATGCCGTGCGTCGGTTCGTGCGCGTGCGCGACGAACTTGCCTCGGCAGCGCGTGCAGCCCGCGAGGCGCAAGATCCCGGCTTCCTTGAAGCGCACGAACGTCCAGGCGCGCGTCAGGTCCATCTGCAGTGCTTCGCCGTTGAGCGTGAAGTGCTCGGCGTACAGCGCGTACGCGCGGCTCAACAGATCGACGCGGTCGAGGTTGGTGCTGTTTTGCTCGAGAAACGCATAGACGTTGGCGAACATCGATGCGTGGATGTTCGGCCCCCACGTCAGGTACCAGTCTTCCGAGAACGGCAGCATGCCCTTTGGCGGCGAAGCGCCCTTCACTTCCCGATAAAGACGAATCAGACGATCGCGCGAGAGCTTCGGGAATTCCGATTCCAGCACCTGCATACGCGCGCCGAGCTTGATGAGCGTGATAGCGCGCAGAACCTGTGCGGCTTCATCGGCGAGGCTCTTGGAGGTCGTGGTCGTGCTCATGGTCAGGCGGCGATGAGAGCTGCGGTGGACAGGGCCGAGACCGGCGCATCGATACTGCGGCTCGCGAGGCCACCGAGCATTTCGTCCGCGCTCATGCGGAAGAAACACAACAGTTGCGACGACGAAGCGAGCTTGTCGGTTTGCGCCGGCGAGAGGTTCAGAAGCGTATCGGCGATTTCCGCCGACAGGCCGAGATGCGCCTGCGCAGCTTCCCGGTCGGAGGCCAACACACGCCGCGCGAGCGTCAAGTAAGACAGGTTCAACTCGCGGATGGACGAAAGGTCTGGGCTGGCGTGTGTCATGGCTGGCGTACCGAGGTAACTGTGACCGTGTTGAGCGTCTTGGGGCGCCGTGACTCACAGCGCCAAGCAATTGTCTGGCTATTCGCAGCGATCTGCAACAAAAAGTTACAGTGGCAAACGTTCGCGAAGGGCCGTTTCTCGGTTGCAAACGTTATCTGCTGAGGATTTGCCTCGGGCTCGACGCTTCGCTAATCGTATGAAATTCGATGCGTTGCCGAGTCGCGCGTCACAACTTCGATTCACTTGCGTCTATATAGCGTTTTATTCTAATAACTGCGACTACGCAGTCATCGGCAATATTTGCGTCGTTACGGTTTTACCGCGGCTATTACACGACAGTGTTACCACCGCTTACGCTACTCGTAACAATGTGCTTGCAGCGGGTTCAGAGTCCTCGCCCGGAAAACGCTCGACCGAAAACCGAAGCCGCCGACGACTGCAGGGCCGAGAAGTTGTCATACGGTCGAATGTGCCGCTAGTCGTGTGAATCGATCTCCGTCTCATGGGAATCCGCGAGCGACGATCATCATCGCTGCCCTAGCGCGCTTAGACCGGAGCGCGGCTTGCCTAACGGAACGGTGCTTGCTCACCCGTTGTCGGACCATAGGGAGACGACCATGCCGGACCAGCGAAGGCCGGGCGCGAACCATGAAGCAGGCGGTGCAACGCCCCGCCGAGCGCCTTTCGCGCCACGCTATAAAGAAGACAAACGGGCTCACGCGGCCACGCATTCCCTAGAGAACTTTCAACCGGAGCACGGCGACCAGCCGGTCGAATGAGCATCATGCGCGAGATTCGGATAAAGACTTCGTTAGCATCGGCTGCGCTTCTCCTGCTTGCCGGGTGCGTCGCGGGCAGCATGCCTCCTCCGGGCCGGCATCTCACGGACACGGAATGCCGCGATCTGGCCGCGCTCAGGAAGAACGCGGGCCCGACGACGATGGCACAGCATCAAGTGGAACTCGGGGCGTTGCGCAAGGCCGGCTACGACCCGTCTCCCTTCTACGACGATCCTTACTACCCCTACGATTTGCAGCAGGCTCAACGCCTCGTCGACTATTGGTTCCAGACGGAATGCCCGCCCGTTCTGGCGCAGTGACGACGGCCGCCCGACGCGGCGTCGCAATTCCATAAGAGCACATGCTCGCGGGGAATCCAAAGCGCCGCGGGAACTGGAGAACGTATGGCGCAACAAGACAACGGCGTAGACAAGCGCCCACGCATCGCGCTCGCGCTGCAAGGCGGCGGCGCGATCGGCGCCTTTCAGGCGGGCGTTCTGGAGGCATTGCACGACGCGAACATCGAGATCGACGCGTGCTGCGGATCGTCGATCGGCGCCATCAACGCCGCGATCTTCTTCGGCAACGCGCCGGAGAATCGCATCGATCGGCTGAGGCAGTTCTACCATCGCGTGTCGGTTCCGGGCACGACGCTGCGCGACCGGATGGCGTCGTTGATCGGAGGGCTGGCATTCGCGAACGACGACTTTCGCCGCATGCTCGCCGAAGCCGACCAGAGTTACGCGATCAGCGCGGGCCTGCCGGGTTTCTTCACCCGACGTCTTGCGGTGCCCTGGACGACCGGCAGCAAAGCGCCCGAACTCGCGAGCATCATGGATATGCGCCCGCTCTACCAGACGCTCGCGAGCCTCTGCGATTTCGACGCGCTCAAGCGCAGCGCGACGCATGTCAGTGTCATCGCTGCGAACGTCGCGACCGGCGAGCCGCATTACTTCGACAATCGCAGTGACGGTCTAGAAGCACCGATGATCGTCGCGTCAGGCTCGCTGCCCCCGTGGTTCGCAGCCGTGCAGATCGGCGACGCGTGGTACTGGGACGGCTCCCTCGTATCGGCCGCGCCGCTGCAACGTATCGTCGATACGGCGCCTGCGGAGGTCGAGACGGTCATCTTCCGTGCGGACTTATGGACGCCGGAGGGCCCGGTGCCGGACAATCTGACCGACGCCGAGATCCGGCAGAAGAACATCGAGCATGGCAGTCGCGCGGCTGCCTTCCATCGGGCGTTCGACGAATCGCAGCGCCTGAGGGCCCTTCTCGCCCATGCGCTCGAATGTATCCCGGCGGCGCAACGTCAATCCGATCCGGAACTGATGAATGCAGCGGCGCTTGCCGGCGCGCGGCCGGTCCGCATCGTCCCGGTCGATTACGCGTTTTCCCAGCGCGAATCGCACTTCAAGGACGGACAGTTCACCGCAGCGGCGATCGAAACGCACTGGGCTCACGGGCGAGAGGCAGCGCAAGCAGCGCTCGCCGGTATCGATAAGCGCGACTGAAGCCGCGTCACTACATCGACGATTCGACAAGCGCGATTTGCCGAAACGCCAAGGCGTTCGTCCGCTCGCCGGCTGAGATGACGCCTTACGCGTGCACCCGAAACGGCGGCAGCGGCATCTCGTCGCCCTCTAGGAAAGCGGTCGCGCACCGGACGGCGAAGTTGATGGCGCCCTCTTCGTTGGCGAACATCCCTAGCTTTCCCAGCGATGTGGCGTGGCCGTCTTCTTCGAGCACTGCGACAGAGGCCACGAAGCCGTTGCCGGCCTGGGTGATACGCGGCTCGAAGGCCGCGCCGCGGTGATAGATGATCATGTTCGTCTCTCTCAGGTTCGGTCCAGTCAGTCCACGGCTTGTCCTCGAAGAAGCCGTGCCGTTCACTGCCTGAACGTCTTTGTAATAAGGGCCAGCGGAAGACCGTTTGCGGCCGCCGTCTAACCTTTGTCAAACCGTGAGAAGAATAATAAACCGTCGCCTCGATCGCACCGGTTTTAACAAACAGTAACGTATCTGCAATGAGCTCTTAAGATAGATGATTGGAAGCGGGTTCCGAATGCTGCGCGAAAAGACAAAGCCCCGACCAACGTTCGATGGCCGGGGCTTGTGGTTACGACGGTATTGCGATGGAAACAACGACTGCCTTAACGGCTTGCGCCTCGAGACTGCTCCCTTAGTACTGCGCGACTCTGAACCGCTACTGCGACAACCGCTGCATCCGGTAAGTTAAGGGTAGGCCGGTTCGCTCGGTACGTTCGTTTCGCGATTCATGGCGCTTGATTGCTCGCCATGGAAAGCAGTGTATGCGTCATCGGACAGTGAGTATCCGATGAAAAAGCGGTGAAAACGCTGTCTTCCCGGCCGAATGCTTTTCCGTTCGCTGCCGATAAGGTCGGCGGCCGGCGCCCGGACGTGAGCACCCGTTGTTTATGACGCACGCAGCGGCAACTGCGTGACCGGACGCGCCCGCGCAGTCGTCGGATTTTCGCGGCGCCGTCATAAATCTTCGTTCTAATACGGCTCGTCGCGGTTTCGCCCATCAGTGGGACCGTCGATTGCGAGGCTCTACCGCCGCGACAAATCGGACACCGCGTGATGCCATGCGGTTAGAGCCGGCCAACCAAGGACAATACAAGCGATGAACATTGCAATGAAGTGCATAGTGACGACTGCCCTCGCATGGGGCCTATCCACCGCTGCGCTCGCTCAGGGCAATGCCGGCGGCATACCCGGCGGTAACGGCGCTGGCCGCGGCGGTGTCGGCGTCGGCACGCCGAACGGCAACGGCGAAACCGGCACGCCTGCGGGCCCCACGGGAAAACACTCGACGCTTCATCTGAAGCACCGCCATCACAAGCACAAGCAGACGTATTGATCGGCTGACGGCAGCTTGCCGCTTCGCCTCCGCGGCGCTCGCATGAAGCGTTGAGGTATCGGCAACGGGCGATGGTCTCGCCCGCCGTGCTCGGTTCATCGGTCAGCGCGGCTGGCCGCACGCGCGCAGTTCCGCGCCGACGCGTGCCGCGAAGTGTCGATGCTTTGCATCGGTCGGCTAGCGGCATCAAAGGCTGCGCCGCCCGCGGTCGACAGACCGCTATCGTTCGACATCACCAATTCCCCCGCGCGCACCGAGCATCGCCCAGCTTCCGATGGCGAGCCGCCTCCGCGCGCTCGCGCAGCTCGGGCGACCGTACCCGCCCGCCGCGCCGACGCGTCGCTCCATGCCGCGACAGTCGCCTTCCACGCCGCGAGCCACACGTCTTCCGACCACGCACGATCTCTGCTTCTCCGAAAGCGGAGGTGTCTCATGCGCGACATTGTGCTTTTCGACCTCGACGGGACCATCGGGCTGATTCAACACCGGGTCCACCACATCAGCGGAAAACGGCGCAACTGGCCGGCTTTCTTCGCCGCATGTGGCGACGATCTCCCGAACGTGCCGGTGATCGAAACCCTGCATACGCACGCGGTCCGGCATCGCATCTGGATCGCGTCGGGCCGCAGCGACGAGGTGCGCGCCGAGACGGAAGCGTGGCTGGATCTGCACGTGGGGATGCAGCACATCGACACGCTGCTGATGCGTCGCGCCGGAGACCGGCAGGCCGACGACCGGCTCAAGCGCGGATGGCTGCACAACGGCTCCATCCCGCGCGAAAGCGTCTTGTGCGTCTACGATGACCGGCAGCGAGTGGTCGATATGTGGCGATCCGAAGGCCTTGCATGCTTTCAAGTGGCCCCGGGAGACTTCTGATCACGAACAAGCGGCTGCCGACGTCCAAACGTTCTGCTGTGCAAGAGCATGAACTCAAGAACTGCCGACAATTGCCGTATTCCGATTGTCGCTCGGCGTCGATGCCGGCCACACCGAGGATTCGCAGTGCAAACATCGCTCATTCATCTGCCATCGACGTCGAAGGACCGCCTCGCAGCGGCCGTGACCGCCGCCATCGCACTCGTCGGCGCTTTCATGGTATGGCCGTACGCCAGGCAGCCCGGCCCGGTCGTCGTTCCCTTTCTGCCGATCTTCGCGACCTGGGTCACCTTAACGGAAGGTCTCACCGCCTTTCTGCTGTGGACGCAGTACCGCATCTCCGGGCGTCTTCTGTTCGCGACGCTCAGCGGTGCGTACGCGTTCGTCAGCCTGATTGCGGCCGTCCAGTTGCTCGTCTTTCCCGGCGTTTTTTCGCCGGGCGGCCTGCTGGGCGCCGGTGCGCAAACGGCCGTCTGGATCTGGGTCTTCTGGCATGGCGGCTTTCCTGCCCTCGTCACCGTGTCGCTGGCTGCGCGCTCCTGCGCGCCGAGCGGGCGCAATCGCGCGCCGGGACACGTGGCTCTCTTCGGCGCGCTCGCGCTCGCCTTCGCTTGCGCGGCGCTGGCCATCATGGGTAAAGACATCTTGCCGGTCGTGGTGGCGTCGGGCGGCTCGTATTCGGGCCTGTCGAGCAGTCCCGCTGCTTTGATCGTCGAGGCAACGTGTCTCGCGGCGCTCGGCCTGCATGTCTCGACCACCCGGCTGCGCTCGCTGATGGACCTGTGGCTCGCCGTCGCGTTGCTGGCGGCGCTGATCGACGTGACGCTCACGCTGTCTGCCGGCGCGCGCTACAGCGTCGGCTGGTACGCGGCCCGGGTCGCCTCGATGTTGTCGTCCAGCGCGGTTCTCGGGATGCTGATCTACGAGACAAGCGGGCTGTACCGCAAGCTCACCGATGCGCATGTGAAGCTGATCGAGAGTTCCGCGCGCGACGGGCTGACGGGCGTTTTCAACCGCGCCTATTTCGACGAGCGGTACAGCCACGAGCACACGCTCGCCGCCTCGTCCGGCTATTCGCTTTGCGTGCTGCTGATCGACGTCGACAACTTCAAGGCGTACAACGACACATTCGGGCACCTGGCCGGCGATGATTGCCTGAGGAACGTCGCTCACGCGCTGACCGCGACGCTGACGCGCACCGGCGGCTTCGTTGCCCGATACGGCGGCGAGGAATTCGTCGTGGTGCTGCCGGCTTGCGACGCGGCGGCGAGTCTCGCGGTCGCCGAGAAGCTCCGCGCAGCCGTCGAGCAGGCAGCGTTGCCCGCGCCGAGGGCGGGCGCAGTGGTCACTATCTCCGTCGGTCACGCGTGCCGGGACGCCGCCTCGCGGCAGACGGCGAAGGCGCTGCTCGAAGCTGCCGACGCGGCGCTGTACGCGGCGAAGGCAGGCGGCAGGAACCGCGTCGCCAGCGCACGTCTCGATAAGCCGAGTGGCAGCCTCGTTCGACAGACTTCGGCGTCCTGAGCGGGACGCGCCTTCTGGCGATCTCTGAGGAACCGTCGCGATCCGTCGATTCATCGAACGACACGCCGGAGCCTACTCGCGCATAACCGCTCCCTGGGGCTCATGCGCCCGGCATCACGCGTCCGCAAGCCGCTCCCGCGCTGCGAGATCTTCCAGCGCGACGAATGCGCTTTCTAAACAGCCTGCTGCCGAATCTCGGCGCGGCATCTTCGTCGATGCTTCCCGCCCTTCGACACTGACAGTCCCTCTCCGGCGCGAAGACACGTTCTACTAACCCGCGGTGACGGCGCTCTCGATCGCGAGATTGAGCTGCGCCACATCCACCGGCTTCGTGAAGTGATAGTCGAAGCCGGCGTCCGCGGTGCGCGCGCGGTCCTGGGGCTGCCCCCATCCGGTGATCGCGATGAGCGTGACGTTCGTCGTCGACGGTCTCGACCTGATGCATTGTGCAACCTCGATCCCGCTCATGCCCGGCAAGCCGAGGTCGAGCAAGATCACTTCGGGCGTGTAGTGGCTCAGTATGTCGACCGCCTCCTCGCCGGAGTAGACGGTCCGCACTTCGTGTCCTTCGAGTTCGAGGAGCGCGGTGAGCGCGTCGGCCGCATCGACGTTGTCATCCACGACGAGAATGCGATGCTTCTCGATCTCGGCGGCAACGGCGGGCATGTCGCGCGCCGGTGCGGGCGGCGGCACGACGCGGCACTGCGCCGGAAGATGAACGGAGAAGCAGCTTCCCTGATCCTTGCCGGCGCTCGTTGCGGTCAGCCTGCCTCCGTGCAGTTCGATCAGCGATTTCGACAGCGCGAGTCCGATGCCGAGGCCGCCCTGCCGATGATGATCGCGATGCACTTGCGAGAACATCGAGAAGATGGCCGACAGCTTGTCGGGATCGATACCGATGCCGTTGTCCGCGACCGACAGCACGATCTCGGCGTCGTCTGCCTTCGCCGTCAGTTCGATGCGCCCGCCGGAAGGCGTGTATTTCGCGGCGTTCGTCAACAGATTGGCCAATACCTGCGCGATTCGAAGGCGGTCCGCCTCGATGTGCAACGGCCGCGATGGCAGCTTGACGACAAGCTCATGCCCTTTGCCCTCCAGCATCGGCCGTGCGGTGTCCACGGCGTCCTCGACGACATCCCTCAGCGCCACGGGTTCCTTGCGAAGCGTCAGCGCGCCGCGCGTGATGCGCGACACGTCGAGCAGGTCGTCCAGCAAGAGCGCCATGGCGGCCGACTGTCGGCGCAGCACCGTGATGCACCACTTGCGGCGCTCGTCGGTCAGGTGAGGCTGTTCCAGAATCTCGGCGACCTGCCGGATGGGAGCCAGCGGGTTGCGCAACTCGTGAGCAAGCGTGGCAAGGAATTCGTCCTTGCGCCGGTCTGCTTCGGAAAGGGCCTGCTCGGCGCGCACGCGCGGCGTCACGTCGCCGAACCAGGCGACCACCGATCCGTCGAGCGAAGCGGCCACGACGTGGAACCACTGCTCGCCGTGCTCTCCGTGAACGCGTATGTCGAAGGCATCGCGGCCCTCGCCTTCCGCCAACGGCGCGAGCCGCTTCAGGAGCACGTCGGCGTCCCAACCGTGCGGACGCACGTACGTCGTGGAAGTGCCGATGACCACCGCCGTCGCCCGATTGAACAAGTGCGCGGCCGCATCGTTGAGGTAGTCCCACCGAAGTTCGGTCACGCGGCCGTTATGCACGACCGGCGTGAGGATGAAGAACGGCACGCCCGCGCTATTGAGCGCCACGTCGAACCGGTGCCGCGCATCGCGTTCGAGCTGCAACAGGCGCTCGGCCGTCTCCTGCGAAGCGGCTTCTGCCCTGCCCGCCCGTCGCGCGACCTTGGCTAACTGCTGGCCCGAGGCGACGAGAAGTGCGCCGACCACGACGAAAGCCAGCAGCACGATCTGGTCGCCGTGCGCCTCGACACCCAGTCTGCCGACAGGCTTCATCCACAATGCGCCGTACGCCGTGCCGACGGCCAGAAGGATCACACCCGACCAGCCGCCGAACAGCACCGTGAGCAAAGGAAGCGACGCGCTGATGAGAAGAAATGTCAGCCGCCCGTGGGCCACCAAGGTGAGAACCTGCTGCGCCACCAGAATAGCGGCGGTGGACGCGATCCCGAACAGCAGGCGCTTGCCCGGCGGATACTGCGCGATTCGAACAATCATGGTCGGCAACTCGTCTGTCTGGTTGAACCTTTCGCCTGCATTATGCATTCCTCCTATCTTTGCGTAATGCGAATCTTTTCGAGGCCGGCGAAGCCCATGCATGCGCTGAGATTCCCGCAGCGCAAGCGACGCTCGCCGCGCGCGCGTACGCGGTTTGCTGGCGTCCAGTCATCGTCTCATCCGCCCGCAAGAGGTACACATGAAACTGCAAGGGAAAACGGCGCTTGTCACGGGAAGCGACTCGGGCATCGGTCAGGCCATCGCGACGCTTTTCGCGGAACAAGGCGCGGACGTCGCGGTCATCTATCACACCGACCGCGCGGGCGCCGACCAGACGGCAGCGAAGATCGCCTCCTTCGGCCGACGTGCGGTCGTGCTGCCAGGCGACGTGGGCGACCCCGCGTGCGTCAAGCGCATGTTCAGCGAAGTGACGGCGCAGTTGGGGCGCCTCGACATTCTGGTGAACAACGCAGGCGTGGGCGCGGGCGGCGCGGAAGTGGCCGAGCTCGACGACGCCCAACTGGAAACCGTCATCCGCACCGATCTGTTCGGGCCGCTCTACTGCTGCCGCGAGTTCGTGAAGCTGCGGCGCGAGGCGGGCGGCGGCGGACGCATCGTCACCATTTCGTCGGTCGCGCAGCATTTGCCGACGCCGGAAAGCGCGCCGTACGGCATGGCCAAGGCCGCGCTCGGCTCGCTCACGCGCAGCCTGTCGCGCGAAGTCGCCGACGACAAGATCAACGTGAACAACATCGCGCCCGGACTCATCCAGACGCCGATGACGCAAGAGCGCCTAAACGACGCGGACGCTCGCGAAAAGTCGATGTCGGTGATTCCGTGGCATCGTCCGGGGCAGCCGGAAGAGATCGCGCGTCTCGCGCTCTTTCTCGCATCCGACGACGGCGACTACGTGACCGGACAGACATGGACCATCGACGGCGGCTTGTCGATGCAATGGGGCGGCGCATGAAGAAGGACGACGTGCTCGCGCTTTTCGAGAAGCTCAGGGACGACACCGACGCGTTCTTCGCGCACGTCGCCGATGACGTGGACTGGACGGTGATGGGCACGCATCCGCTCGCGGGCCGCTATCGCGGCAAGAAGTCGTTCCTCGAACATACGTTCGCGCGTCTCGCGAAGGCGCTGCCCGATGGCGCGAAGCTGACGGTCACGCACGCGCTCGTCGATGGCGATACGGCCGCCGTCGAACTGCATTCGGATGTGCGTGCGGCGAACGGCATGCACTTCGACAATCGCTACTGCTGGGTGTGCCGTTTCGAGGAAGGGTCGATCGTCGAGGTGCGCGCGTATCTCGATAGCGCGATGGTGACCGAACTGCTGCGGCAAAATCCGGCCTGAGCGATGCACCCACGCGGCTTACGCGTCGACGGTCTCGCGTTCGTGAACCGGCGCGGCGCGACGCGCATCGCCGGACCAGCAGGCCGTTTTCACTCCGATCTCCTCCGATACGAACGCGCCGCCGCCCGTCGCGCGATAGTGCGCGAGCGCCTTATAGACGAGCCTTTGTCCGAGCAGAACGATCGGCACGTTGAGCAGCACCATCACGAAATTCATCAGGTCCGAAAGCGCCCAGAGGTTCGGCAGTTCGAGCCCGGCCAGCACCGTCAATGCGCCGAACGGCACGAATACCAGCGAGCCGACCACGCGAATGCCGGTAATGAACGCGCGGCTGCGCGAGATGAAGTTCGCCGAGATCTCGGCAAACGAGATCATGCCGAGCAGCGTGGTGAAAGCGAAAAGCCCGTAGCACACGCACATGACGATCTTGATCGCATGCGCGGCCCAGAGCGGCACGAGGGCCTGCACCGAAGCGAGATAGACCGTGATCTTCGAGGCGCGCACGGTTTCCCATGCCTGACCGTCGACGGTTCCGGTCCACACATGCGCCATCACGACGATAAAGCCGGTCATCGTGCAGATCACCATCGTGTCGAAGAACACGCCGAGGCTTTGCACGAAGCCTTGTTCGCACGGATGCGCGTTGTCGGCGATGGCCGCCGCCATCGTAATGGTGCCCTGCCCCGCCTCGTTGGACATGAGGCCGCGCTTCACGCCCTGCGCGAGCGCCGTGCCGATCGCGCCGCCGAAGAGCGCGTGCGGCGCGAACGCGCCCACGACGACCTCGTGAAAGAAGTAAGGCACGAGCGGCAGATTGATCAGGATGATGACGAGCGACATCGCGCAAAAGAGCGCGGCCTTGATCGGCACCAGCACGTCCGTATAAGCCGTGACGCGCCTGATGCCGCCCATGATGATGAACGCGCACGCGATCACGAGCGTCGCCGCGATGCCGTAGTACGCCGTGGATTGCCGCGCGAGATGAACGCCGGCGACAGTATCGGCAATGGTGCCCATCGCCGTGAACACGTTGAACGTTTGCGGCGGCACGTTGAATAAGGCATAGACGATGAACACGAGCGACAAGAACGTGCCCACGATGCGCCGTCCGCCGAGCACGCGCCGCCCGTAGAACGGCAAGCCGCCGACGAACTCGTCGCCGTTCTTCTCCTTGAACAACTGGGCGAGCACGGATTCCATGAAGGCCGTCGCCATGCCGAAGAAGGCGGCGACCCACATCCAGAACAGCGCGCCGGGACCGCCGACCGAAATGGCGCCCGTAATGCCGACGATGTTGCCCGGCCCGGCGCGCATCGCCAGTCCGAGCATGAATGAAGCCATCGCGCTCACGCCCGTTCTGGACGACTGCCTGCGCTGCATGATGCGCACGATCTTGCCCATGTTCATCGTTTGAACGAAGCGCGTGCGGATGCTGAAGTGGATGCCTACGCCGACCAGCAGCAGAATCGCGAACGGAAACCGGCCGAGCACCGGAATGCGCGAATAGGCCGCGAAGTTGGTCGGAAAATCCCAAAGAAAATCGGAAATGGGCGCGATGAACGCAAAGAACGCGTTGACGGATTGGAAAAGGTCTTCCACGCGGGCTTTCCTTCTGTTTTCTGTTGCTTCGAGCTGTTCAGGGCAGCAGATCGATTGATTGAACCGGATTCGCTGGGATCAGGCGCTGTCGCAGGTGCGTGCGCACGTGCGCCCGCCGTGGCGGGCGGCCATTATACGGTGCCGGCTGCCCGCGCTTCGGGCGCATCGCGAAGAGGACTGCGCGCGCCGTCTGCGCGGCGCGGCGATGGCGGCCTCGGGTTCGTGCGCTTGGTCAGTCGGTGGGACGCGTCGGAGTGCGCGCCTTCGCGCCAGCCCGCCTTGCGGCGAAAGTCGCCGCCGTTTCGGCCGGCGCGAGAACCCTTCAGGAATCCTTCGATACTGCCTGGAGGAAATCGAAGTCACAGCCCGCATCGGCCTGCAACACATGCTCCTGATACAGCTTCTGATAGCCGCGCAGCACGCGCTTCGGCGGCTTGACATCGGCTGCGCGGCGCGCGAGTTCGGCTTCATCGACGAGCAGGTCGATACGCCTTTCGCGCACGGAAAGCCGGATGCGGTCGCCGTTGCGCACGAGCCCGATGGGCCCCGCGAGCGCGGCTTCCGGCGTGACATGCAGCACGATGGTTCCATACGCCGTGCCGCTCATGCGCGCATCCGAAATGCGCAGCATGTCCTTCACGCCTTTTTGCGCGAGCTTCTTCGGAATCGGCAGATAGCCCGCTTCGGGCATGCCCGTGCCGCTCGCGGGACCGGCGTTTTGCAGCACGAGAATGTCGTCGGCCTCGACGTCGAGCGCGGGATCGTCGATGCGCGCGGCCAGGTCTTCGAGCGAATCGAAGACCACGGCGCGGCCCTCTTTCTCGAAGAGCGACTTGTCGGCGGCGGAACGCTTGAGGATCGCGCCGCGCGGCGCGAGCGAGCCGAACAACGCGACGAGCCCGCCTTGCGGTTCGACGGGGTCCGAAAGCTCGCGCACGATGCGATGATCGACCCACGCCTCGCGCTCGGCCGCGATGCGCTCGCCGAGCGTTTCGCCGGTGACGGTCATCGCGTCGAGATGCAGCTTCGGCGCGAGTTCGCGCAGCACCGCCGTCATGCCGCCGGCAGCGAAGAAGTCTTCCATGTAGTGCTCGCCGGTCGGCTTCAGGTTGACGAGCACCGGCGTGTCGTCGGAGAGGACGTTCAGCCGTTCGAGCGACACCGGAATGCCGAGCCTCCCCGCGACGGCGGTCAAGTGAATGATCGCGTTGGTCGACCCGCCGATGGCCAGCAGCACGCGCAGCGCGTTTTCAACGGACTTCTCCGTGATGATCTGGCTCGGGCGCAGCGGCGCGCGAATCAGCTGCACGGCGCGCGCGCCGCTCGCTTCGGCGGCGCGAATGCGGTCGGCATGGACTGCGGGAATCGCGGCGGTGCCCGGCAGCGACATGCCGAGCGTCTCCGCGATGCACGCCATGGTGCTCGCCGTGCCCATCACGGCGCAGGTGCCGGCGGTGGTCGCGAGCCGCCCTTCGATCTCATCGATCTCCTGCTCGCCGATTTCGCCTGCGCGGAACTTGCCCCAGAAGCGGCGGCAGTCGGTGCACGCGCCGAGGCGCTCGCCCTGATGACGGCCCGTCATCATCGGTCCGACGACGAGTTGCACGGCGGGGATATCGGCGGCGGCGGCGCCCATCAGTTGCGCGGGCACGGTCTTGTCGCAGCCGCCGATCAGTACCACGGAGTCCATCGGCTGCGCGCGCAACATTTCCTCGACGTCCATGCTCATGAGATTGCGGAACATCATCGAGGTCGGATTGAGGAAGACTTCGCCGAGCGAGATGGTCGGAAAGTCGATTGGCAGACCGCCCGCTGCGAGCACGCCGCGCTTGACCGCTTCGACCAGCTCCGGCATGCCGCGATGGCAATTGTTGAAGCCCGATCCGCTCGATGCGATGCCGACGATCGGCTTTGTCAGCATGTTCGACGTGTAGCCCATCGAGCGGGCGAAGGAGCGGCGCAGGTAGAGGGCGAAGCCACGGTCACCGTAGTTGGTCAGGCCTTTGGACAGGCCTTCAGTCTTTTTTTCTGGCATTTGGTTGGGTGTCTCCGGTTTCTTTCTGTCTGCTGTTGGGGCGGTTGCATTGTGATTCTATGGAACTTGTTGTCGTGTCGGTCTATTTGCGTTGCCCCTCCCCGGGGCGGGGGTCACTTTCTTGGCTGTCGACCAGAGTAGGCGCTTCAGCGCCGTACTCTGGTCCCATGCAAAGAAAGTAACCAAAGAAAGCAGCTTTTTTGGCCCACAGCACTAGTAGAGTGGCCACTTCGCAATCAGTCCGTGGCGCTCCGTTAATAAACCGCCCTGGAGCACCTTCCACGCCCACTATCACCACGTCCTCCGAGCCCCTTGGCTCGATAAAACCATCGGGGATCGCGCTCTGTCGCTCGCTCGTCGCGCGGCCATGCATCTGCGATTTGACGAAGAGCGGCATGCAAGCGAAACGCGGCGGTCTCCCTGCTGCGTTCCGAAAGCCGCCGCACCCCTCGCATCGATGTGGTAGCCTTCGCCGACCATCGAACGAATGCCCGAGGTAGCCGTCCTGCGCGGCAACACTCGGCACGAACCGCACGACCGCCTCCGCCGTCCGCCTGCCGCACGACAACTGCGAGCCGGCTTGCTTCTTGCAGTTCCAGTAGCGGACATCGCCCATCTCGTCGATCATCAGAAGCAATCACATGCCAGACAACATCTTGACGCCACAACGGGGGCGCATTCAATCCGGGATCGAGGGAATCGACGATATTCTGGGCGGCGGCCTCACGCCGCATCGCATGTATCTGGTCGAAGGCGCACCGGGCGCAGGTAAAACCACCCTCGCCTTGCAGTTTTTACTCAAGGGCGCCGAGGTCGGCGAGCCGGGGCTCTACATCACGTTGTCCGAGACGCGCGACGAACTGGTCGCCGTCGCCGAAAGCCACGGCTGGGACACAGGCCGCTTCACCATCATCGAACTATTGTCGGACGAAGGACTCGATCCCGCCTACGAGCAGACCGTGCTGCATCCCGCCGAAGTCGAACTCGGCGAGACCGTGCGCAACGTGATCGCCAAAGTCGATGAACTCAAGCCCGCCCGCCTCGTCTTCGACAGCCTGTCTGAGTTGCGCTTGTTGTCGCAGAATTCGCTGCGCTATCGCCGCCAGATTCTGGCGCTCAAGCGCTATTTCGCCACGCGCGCCTGCACCGTCCTGCTGCTCGACGACAACACGTCCGAGACCGGCGACTTGCAACTTCACAGCATCGCGCACGGCGTCGTCAGCCTCGACAACCTCGTGCACGACTACGGCGGCGAGCGCCGGCGCATACGAATCGCGAAAATGCGCGGCATTCGTTTCCGCGAAGGTTTTCACGACATGACGCTGAAGACAGGCGGCATCGAGGTGTATCCGCGTCTCGTCGCGGCCGAGCATCACGCGGAGTTTTCGTCGGATTGGCTCAGCACGGGAACGCGTGAGCTGGATGCGCTCATGGGCGGCGGCCTCGTGCCCGGCACCAACACGTTGATCGTGGGTCCCTCCGGCGTCGGCAAGACGACGACGGTCGCCTCGTGCCTGCTCGCCGCGCTCGAACGCGGACAGCCATGCGTCTACTATCTCTTCGACGAGACGCTCGCCACGCTCCTGCACCGCTCGACGAGCCTCGGCATCGACCTGAGACCGCACCTCGACAGCGGCCTGCTGACGCTGCGCCAGATCGATCCCGCCGAAATTTCGCCCGGCGAATTCACGAGCGACGTGCGCAGGAGCGTGGAGCAGGACGGCGCGCGCTTCGTCGCCATCGACAGCCTGAACGCGTATCTGCAGGCCATGCCCGGCGAGCGTTATCTGCTGCTGCAGATGCACGAGCTGCTCACGTATCTGAACCAGCGCGGCGTCATCACCATGCTGGTGCTGGGGCAGCACGGGATCATCGGCGAAATACAGAGCGATATCGATATCAGCTATCTCAGCGACGTCGTGCTGCTCTTTCGCTATTTCGAACGTCAGGGCGAAGTGCTCACCGCCGTGACCGCCGTCAAGAGCCGCACCAACGGCCACGAGCGCTCGATCCGGCAGTTCCGGCTCGACAGGAACGGCTTGAACGTGGGCGAGGCGCTGCGCGATTTCGAGGGCGTTCTGAGCGGCCTGCCGACTTACCGGGGCGATACCGCCATGCTCGCGCCTTCGCAGGGCGGGCCGGCCTCGCCACGGGAATAACGCGATGGAACGTCGGGTACTCATCGTTGCGCCTTTCGGCCGCGACGCCGAGGTCATCGTCGATGTCCTCAAGACGGAGGGCCGGGAGTGCTTCGTCTGCGCCAACTCGCGCGCGCTCGTGACGGAGCTGGACCGCGGCGCTGCCGTCGTCATCGTCACCGAAGAATCGCTGCTGGACGACGGCGCAATGGCGCTTGCCGCGTGGATCGAACAGCAGCCCGCATGGTCGGATTTCCCGATCGTGCTGCTGTCCGGGCGGATGCCGGGCAGGCGTTCCGCGAAGAGCATCGAGATGCTGGAGCGGCTCGGCAATGTGCTGGTGCTCGAACGGCCGCTGAACTCCGAGACCTTGCGCCGCGCTGTGGCGTCGTCGCTGCGGGCGCGCGCCCGGCAGTACGATGCGCGCAGGCACCTCGCCGAGTCCGAGCAGCATCTCATCGACCGGGTCAAGGCGCAGGAAGCGCTCGAACGGCTCAACGAATCGCTCGAAAGCCGCATCGCGGAACGCACGCACGAACTCGCGTCGGCGAACAACCGCCTGATGCGCGAGATCCACGAGCGCGCCAAGGTGCAGGCCGTGCTCGTGCAGTCGCAGAAGATGGAAGCGCTCGGGCAGTTGACCGGCGGCATCGCGCACGACTTCAACAACCTGCTGAACGTAATCATGGCCAACGCGGAACTGCTCGCGCGCATCAGCAAGGACGAGCGCGTGCTCAAGATGGCCGCGACCACCAAGCGCGCGACCGAGCGGGGCGCGAAGCTGACGGCGCAGTTGCTGACGTTTTCGCGCACCAGCAATCTGGACTTGAAAGCGGTGAACGTGGCCGCGCTGCTGCACGGCATCCGCGACATCATTTCGATCTCGCTCGGCTCGACCATCGCGCTGTCCATCACCACCACTTCCGACGATCTCTGGACGCAAGCCGACGCGAACCAGCTCGAACTGGCGATACTCAATCTCGCGATCAACGCGCGCGACGCGATGCCGAACGGCGGCCGCCTGGCGATTCACGCCGAAGAACGGCCGAGCGTCGACGGAGCGCTCGCGCCTGGCCGTTACGTCGTCATCAGCGTGACCGATTCCGGCTCGGGCATCGAGCCGGGCGTGCTCTCGCGCGTATTCGATCCCTTCTTCACGACCAAGCCGGTCGGCAAGGGAACCGGCCTGGGTCTCAGTCAGGTGTACGGCATTGCGCGGCAGGCGGGCGGCGTCGCGCGCATCGAAAGCGAAGTGGGCAAGGGCACCACCGTGCAGATGTGGCTGCCGTTCGGCGCGCAGGATCCGTCCGAAGGAGCCTTAGGCGCGGACCCGCGCGACGATACGGCGACGCCGTGCCGCATCCTCGTCATCGAGGACGACGAAGACGTGCGCACGATGATCGTCGATTGTCTCGAAGCGCTCGGCTATCACGTCACGCAGGCGCAGGACGGACCGAGCGGCCTCGCGCGTCTCGATGCCGACAACCCGGACGTGATGATGGTCGATTACGCGATGCCGGGCATGAACGGCATACAGGTGCTCGCGAGCGCCCGCGAATCGCGCCCCGACCTGCCGGTCATCCTCGCGACCGGCTATGCGGATGTCGACGTCACGACCATCACCGACCGGCGCTTTACCGCGCTTCGCAAGCCGTTCCAGCTCGAAGACCTTGCGCGCGCCGTGCGTCTCGCGCTGAAAAGCGCCGAGAAGGCGTGACACGGCGCGGTGGTCTCGCGTCGCACCCGTTGGATCGGCAGCACGTCGTGCGCCGGTGCGCCCTTGCCGCCGGCGCGCGGCAGCGCGGGCCTGTGAGGACTACGCTTCGCCGCCTTCGGCGAGCCGCCCCGCCTCCAGCTCTCGTCGCACGCGCGCCAGTTCTTCGGCGAGCACCGCCTCGTCCGGCAGCATCATGTGATATTCGGCGGCGAGCACCTTGTTCGGCAGGCCGTCGAGCGCGTATTTCGCGACCGCCGCATTGGTCCGCGCGCACAGGATCAGGCCCACCGGCGGGTTCTCGCCCGGCAGCATCCAGTGTTCTTTCGCGTAATTGCAGTACATGTGCATCTGCCCGACATCGGCGTGATTGAGCTCGGTCAGCTTCAGATCGATGATGACAAGACACCGCAGCCGCCGGTGAAAAAACAGCAGGTCCACGCGATACCAGCTATCGCCGATGCGCAGGCGCCGCTGCCGCCCGACGAACGTGAAGTCGCCGCCCAGTTCCAGCAGAAAGTCTTCGAGCCGATGAATCAGGGCGTCCTCGAGCTGGCTCTCCGAGTACTCGTCCTTCAGGTCGAGAAATTCGAGCACGTACGGGTCCTTGATGGCTTCCTCGGGCGTCACGATGTCGCGGCTCTCGGCGATGGCGCCTTTGTCCAGCATCGCCCGCTTGTCGCGCGACATCAGCGTGCGCGAATAGAACTGACTGCCGATCTGCCTGTCCAGTTGCCGCACGCTCCAGCCGCCGCGCAGCGCTTCGGCTTCGTAGAAACGCCGTTCGTCGTCGGAACGCGTGCGCCGCATCAGGTGGACGTAATGCGTCCATGAAAGCGGGAACCGTTCGGCCAGTTGCGCGAGCGTCGAAATCCGAATCGCCGGTTCGGATTTGCCCGCGGACGCGGACGCCGCCGATTTCCGAACCGGCGATTCGGAAATCCCGGCGCTGGCGTACGACTGGTAAAAGAGCCGCATCAGTTCCAGATTGTCGACGCCGAAGCCGCGCCCGAAGCGCTTCGTCAGATCGGCCGAGAGCCGCTGCAACAGCGCCTGGCCGTACGCCGCGCGGCCCGCGCCGCCCTGCTCGAATTCGACGATCCGGTGGCCGATGCGCCAGTACGTCGCCGTCATCAGCGCGTTGATGCTGCGCGCTGCCGCCTGACGGCCCTGTTCGAGCAACGCCAGCACGTCGCCGAGCGTCGCGTCGTAGTCGTCGTCGGGCAGCATCACTTCGTTCATCGTCGTTGTTCCTTTCCCCTGCGAGTTCAGCGCGTTCAAGCAAAGTGTCGCATACGCGCGTGTGTCGCCGAGCGCACATTATTGTCCGATGAATCGCCCTACGCTGTGGCCCTTCAGGCGGATCAGCGTTCGGCGGTCAATGACTCGATATTTCACCTCAAGGCAAGGCGCCATCAAGCGTCTGATGGAGCTCAAGCGGGAGCTCGCGCGGATGAATCGCGCGGCGCCGGCTATCGACGGATGCCGGACGGACGGCATCGAAATAGCGGGCCTCGATCAGGTGTTGCTCGACGTGCGCGCGGGGCGCGTGTGCTGGTACCGGCACTCGGCGGCGCACGAAGACCAGCTCGTATTCATTAGCTGAACCGCGCGGCTCACGTTCGGTTCGTGCGGCGTCTTCGCAGTCTCGTCCGGATCGACGCGCGCATTTCGAGCGATGCCTTTCGTTTGCCAGGATTCGCACAGCGAAAGGCACCCAGCCGGCGCATCGCCTTCTATGTGCGCTGCCGCACAATCCGGCGCGATTCGGCACGTTAGTCTCGACGGCGGTCCACCGCCGTTTCATCGCGAGGCCGCTTTATCGACGGTGCTCCATACCGCCCTTCCCCCGGCCAACCGTGAGAGCCTGCATGCCTACACCGAAAGTCAGCATTCTTCTGCCGATGTACGACGTAGAAGGATGCATCGCGGAATGCGTCCGCTCGATCCTCGCGCAGACGCGCACCGACTTCGAAATCATCGCCGTCGACGATTGCAGTCCCGACCGCTCCGGCGAAGTCGCGCGTGCGCTGCTCGAAGCGCAGGACGTCATTCCGTGGAAAGTCGTGCGCAACGAAAAGAATGTCGGCATTGCCGAGACCCGGCGCATCGCGGTGAGTCACGCGAGCGGCGAGTACGTGCTGTGCGTGGACAGCGACGATTTCGTCGCGCCGAACGCCGTGGAAGTAGTGTGCCGCGAAGCCGACCAGCACGGCGCGGACGTGGTGATCTTCGCGGCGAAGTGCATCGACCCGCAGGGACGCGAGGTCTATCGCGTCAAGACCGGCGACGAGACCATCACCGGACTTCAGGCCGTGGGCCGCATCATGGACCTGAGCTTGCAAGCGTATTGCTGGAACAAGCTCTTCAAGCGCGAGCTGTTCGCCTCCGTCGAGCATCCGGCCGGGCTCATCTACGAAGACATTCTCGTCTGCGTGCAGGCGCTTTCGCGCGCGCGCGTGGTGCGGCTGATTCCCGACGAACTGTACTTCTACGTGAAGCGCGGCAACGGGCTTTCGGTGCGCTTCAATCCGCGTATCGTGGACCTGTTCGAAATCATGGATCGCGTCGAGCGCGACACGCGGGGGCTGCCCATCGACAATGGCAGCAAGCTCTTTTTCCGGCTCAAGTACGTGTATGCCTACCGGAACATCGCGTTCGAGGCCGCGCGCCTCGCGCCCGATTACGCGACGGCCGCCCCGATCCTCGACAGCGTGGCGAGCAAGCTGCGCTTCACGCATGTCGGCAAGATCTACGCGGACAAGCGGCCCAAGTTATCGGTCGCCATGTGTCTTCTGAAGATCCATCCGCGCATCTTCTATCGCTTCGTGCGGCGCTTCAACTGACAGCGCTTGTGGCGCGTGCGCGATTCGCCTCCGCGACGCCCGCACGCACGCGCCGGATCGCCGTCACGAGCGACAAGACGATCAAGACGCGCCACAGTCCCACGCCGGCCGCGCCGACTGCGCCGCCCGCGCCGACCCAGAGCGCGAACGCGCCGAGCACGAAGGCGCGGTCGCTCTTGCCGAACGGTCCGTCGTAGCGCCGGCTCGCGCCCGCAAGCGGACCGGCAAGTCCCGCGCATTCGACGATCACCGCCAAGAGCGCGAAGAGCCAGACATCGGCCGCGCAGAACGCCGGCACCGCGAGAAACGGCAGCGTGAGCGCGACGTCGGAGACCACATCGCCCAGTTCGTTCAGGTACGCGCCGAGCGCGCTCTTCTGGCCGTGCTCGCGCGCCAGCATGCCGTCGATGGCGTTGAGCGCCATGCGCATGAATAGCCAGAGCGGAATCAGCAGAAACAGGGAATGGCGCGGCGAGCCGAACGCCGCGATCGCGCCCACTGCAATTGATCCGCCCGCTGCGGTCAACGTCACCTGATTGGCAGTCACGCCGTGGCGAAAGAGCCAGCCGGTCAGCGGACGCAGAAGATTCTGAAAGCGCGGTTTGAGTGCGTAAAGGCTCATGAGACGCGGTGCATGTCGGAAAAGAGGCGCTACTATCGCGGCCCTTTCCGCACACGTCAAACGATAAGGACGACGAAGCTCAACGATTGAGCAGGTTTGTCACAGCATCGCCGATATCTGGCAAATCTCGTCAAAGCGCATTGCATCCAAAGGGCCGATATGAAAGGAATAGCGGCCCGACAGTCACCATTCGCCCTCTCACCCGATGAAACTCATGCATATCTGGCAGCGCGACCTGCTGCTCGCGCTCGTGCGGCTCATTGCGGGCGCGTATCCGGTATGGCATGGCGCCGCGCCGGCCGCCATGCAAAGGCTCTATTTCTCGAATCACACGAGCCATATCGACACGCTCGCGATCCTCGCTGCGCTGCCACGCGAACTGCGCGATGCCGTGCGGCCTGTCGCCGCTCGCGATTACTGGGCCACCGGGCGCATCAAGCGATATATCGCCGGCAAGCTGCTCAACGCCGTATTGATCGACCGCCGCCGCGAGTCGGAAGGCGATCCGCTCGATCCGGTGCGCGACGCGCTCGCGCAGGGCCACTCGATCATCATTTTCCCCGAAGGCACGCGCGGCGCCGACGCGCTGCCGCAAGCGTTCAAGAGCGGGCTCTTTCATCTGGCGAGCGCGTTCCCGGACGTGGCGCTGACGCCCGTGTATCTGGAGAACCTTCAGCGAATCATGCCGAAAGGCGCTATCTGGCCGATCCCGCTCATCTGCAAGGTGCACGTCGGCGCGAGCGAAACACTACGCGACGGCGAAGAGAAAGCGCCGTTTCTCGCCCGGATGCGCGACGCCGTGATCGCGCTCTATCAATCAGCACATCGAAATTAAGCTATGCCGACTTCATTCTGGAATCTGGTCGCGGGCGTCGTGGGCGCGCTGACCTTCGCGACGCTGATCGGCGCGCTGCTCGGCGCGCGAGCGAAGGGCACAAGCGCGACCATCATCAACCTGAACCAGCGCATCCGTGCCTGGTGGGGCATGATCGCGGTGATGGTCGTGGCCATCGGTCTCGGCGACAAGGCCACCTTCGTCGTCTTCGCACTGCTTTCGTATCTCGCGCTGCGCGAATTCATCACGCTCACGCCGACCACGCCGAGCGATCACACCACGCTTTTCGTCGCGTTCTTCGTCGCGGTGCCGGTGCAATACGTGCTGCTCGGCATCGACTGGTACGGCATGTATTCGATCTTCGTGCCGGTGCATCTCTTCTTCGCGATGTCGCTCGTCTCCGCGCTCACGCAGGACACGCGCGAGTTCCTGAGCCGCAACGCGCGCATCAACTGGGCGCTGATGGTGTGCGTGTACGGGCTGAGTCACGCGCCCGCGCTGCTGACGCTCGATATCCCCGGTTATCGCGGGCAGAACGCGCTGCTGTTGTTCTACTTCCTGCTCGTCGTGCAGATCAGCGATGTCTTGCAGTATGTCGTCGGCAAGCTGTTCGGGCGGCGCAAGATCGCGCCGGTGCTGTCGCCTTCGAAAACCGTGGAAGGTTTCGTCGGCGGCGGATTGCTCGCGACGCTGTGCGGCGCGGCGCTGTATCGCGTGACGCCGTTCGGCTTCGGCGCGGCGTTTGCCATGTCGCTTTCGATCGTGCTCGCGGGCTTCGTCGGCGGGCTGGTGCTGTCGGCGGTCAAACGCTCACTGGGCGCGAAAGACTGGGGCGTGATGATCGCGGGGCACGGCGGCATGCTGGATCGCGTGGATTCAGTCTGCTTCGCGGCGCCGGTGTTCTTTCATCTCGTCCGATACCTCTACGTTTGACGCTTGAGCGGCCGAAAAGCGAAGCGGCCCAAAAGCGAAGCGGCCCAAAAGCGAAGCGGCCCCTCGCAGGGCCGCCAAGCGTCATTGCGGGCAAAGAGCGGAGATCAGACCGCCATCACCGTCACCGACTTCGACACGAGGTACGGCTCCAGCGCCTCGGGTCCGCCTTCCGAGCCGTAGCCCGAATCCTTCACGCCGCCGAACGGCATTTCCGGCCACGGCGTCGCGGGCTGGTTGATCCACAACATGCCCACTTCGAGCTGGTTCGTGAGCAAGTGCACGTTCTTGAACGAGCGCGTGAACGCGTAGCCGGCCAGGCCGTACGGCAGGCGGTTGGCCTCGGCGATGGCGTCCTCCAGCGAATCGAAGCCGCGAATGGCCGCGACCGGGCCGAACGGCTCGTTGTTGAACACGTCGGCTTCGAGGGGCACGTCGGTCAACACGGTCGGCGCGAAGAAGTTGCCCGCCGAGCCGATGCGCTCGCCGCCCGTCGCGATCTTCGCGCCGGCCTGACGCGCGTTCTCGACGACGCTCGCCATGGCGGTGATGCGCCGCGCGTTGGCAAGCGGCCCGAGCGTCGTGCCTTCGGCGAGGCCGTCGCCGACCGAAAGGCTTTCCGCGTGCTTGACCAGCGCCTTCGCGAAGTCGTCGCGCAGGCTGTTGTGAACCAGAAAACGCGTCGGCGAGATGCAGACCTGACCCGCGTTGCGGAACTTCGCCGCGCCCGACGCCTTCACGGCAAGCTCGACGTCCGCGTCTTCCGCGACGATCACCGGCGCGTGGCCGCCGAGTTCCATCGTCGCGCGCTTCATGTGCTGGCCGGCGAGCGCGGCGAGCTGCTTGCCGACGGCCGTCGAGCCGGTGAAGGTCACCTTGCGGATGACCGGATGCGCGATCAGGTACTTCGAGATTTCGGGCGGATCGCCGAACACGAGTCCGAGCACGCCGTTGGGCACGCCCGCGTCGGCGAACGCGCGGATGAGTTCGGCGGGCGATGCCGGCGTCTCTTCCGGCGCCTTCACGATGAACGAGCAGCCGGTCGTGAGCGCAGCCGAGAGCTTGCGCACCACCTGATTGACCGGGAAGTTCCACGGCGTGAACGCGGCGACCGGCCCGACCGGCTCCTTCACGACCGTCTGCTGCGCGTTGACGTTGCGCGGCGGCACGATCCGGCCGTAGACGCGGCGCCCTTCGTCCGCGAACCATTCGATGATGTCCGCCGCCGAGTTCACTTCAATGCGCGCTTCGGCGAGCGGCTTGCCCTGCTCCATCGTCATCAGGCGCGCGATGCTGTCGGCGCGTTCGCGCACGAGCGCGGCGGCCTTGCGCATCAGCGAGGCGCGTTCGAGCGCGCTCATCTTGCGCCACGTCGCGAAGCCCGCTTGCGCGGCGGCCACGGCGCGATCCAGATCGGGAATGCCCGCGCGCGCGACGGTGCCGATTTTCTCGCCGGTGGCCGGGTTCACCACGTCGAGCGTGGCCCCGCCCTGCGCGTCGCACCATTCGCCGTTGATATAAAGACGCGTGTTCTGATACGTACCTGCAGTCATTGAGCACCTCTTGCTGGAAAGATGGTCCGCGCCGGTGCGTTTCCGGCGCGGCGTCTATTGCACGACGATTGCCGCTGCGGCGCTTCGGCGCATGCGCCGCGCTGCATCGTCGTCGAAAAGGAAAAGGATACGGATTAAATCGCGGGCCTGCATGGGTCGCCCTTCACTGCCCGCGCTTGCCGAAGAAGTCGATGAGCGCGTCGGTCGCGGTTTTGTCGTTCGCGAGCCGCCCGTAGAGGCCCGCCGCGCCTTCGTAAATGCGATGCTCCGGGTACGCATCGCCGATGAACGCGGCGATCTCTTCCATCTCAGCGACCCAGCGATAGGCTTTCGGCGGCATGCGCGGCACGTTACTGCTAAGCCACGCGGCAAGCTCGGGCTGGCTCTCGCGCAGTTCGTCGAAGAGCGCGTCTCCCGCGCCGTTGCGCATGGCCGCGAGCGACATGGCCGAGCCGATCGCGGCCAGCCCTTTCGTGACGCCCGCGTACGACATCTTGAGCGCGGAGGCCGCGCCGATGGGGCCGTCGAGCACGCGCACGTTCAAACCCGCGTCGCCGAGCACCGCGGCGCGCGCGGCGTGCGGTCCAGACAGGTAGAACTTCGGCGTCGACGGCAGCCCGATGATGGCGGCATCGACGAACGGCGCGCCGGTAGCATCGACCGTTCGGGCGATGGTCGCAGCGGTTTCCGGGCTGATGGCGTTGCAGTCGACAAAGACGGCTTTGCGGTCCGCCTGCGTGAGCGCGGGCGCGAGACGTTCGGCGGATTGCACGGCGACGGCCGGCGGCACGATGGAAAGGATGAAATCGCACGCGGCCAGTTCGGCGAGGCTCGCGTCCTGCATGCCTGCGTCTTTTGCACGGGCGGCGCTCGCGGCGCTGCGGCCTTCGAGCGTCGTGAGCACGCGCGCGCCGGAGGCAGACAGCGCCCGGCCGACCGCCGATCCCATGCTGCCCGCGCCGAGCAGCGCAATGGTCAAACGAGTCAAGTGCGGCTCCTTGCGGATCGGTGACGAGACCACAGGATACGCGGATGAGCGCGCGCTCGCAGCGCTCATCCGGCGACCGGACGCGTGACTTTAAGCCTCGTCGCCCTTGATCTGCGGCAACGCGGACGCCTCGCCCGGCGTGAGCAGCCCGACTTGCGCGTAGATGCGCAGCTTGTCGCGCGTATCGGTGATGTCGAGATTGCGCATCGTCAACTGGCCGATGCGGTCGCGCGGCGAGAACGTGGACGCCACCTTTTCCATCGACAGGCGTTCCGGCTGATACGTCAGATTCGGCGACTTGGTGCTGAGAATCGAGTAGTCGTTGCCGCGGCGCAGTTCGAGCGTCACTTCGCCGGTGATCGCGCGCGCGACCCAGCGTTGCGCGGTTTCGCGCAGCATGATGGCCTGCGAATCGAACCAGCGGCCCTGATACAGCAAGCGCCCGAGGCGGCGGCCGTTTTCGCGATATTGCTCGATGGTGTCTTCGTTATGAATGCCCGTCACGAGCCGCTCATACGCGATGTAAAGCAGCGCGAGCCCCGGCGCTTCATAGATGCCGCGGCTCTTTGCCTCGATGATGCGGTTCTCGATCTGATCGCTCATGCCGAGGCCGTGACGCCCGCCGATGCGGTTGGCTTCCAGCAGCAACTCCACCGCGTCGGTGAACGTCTTGCCGTTGAGCGCGACCGGGCGGCCTTCCTCGAAGCGGATGGTCACTTCTTCCTTGTCGATCTTCACGTCGTCGCGCCAGAACGCGACGCCCATGATCGGATTCACGATCTTGATGCCCGATTCGAGGCTTTCGAGGTCCTTGGCTTCGTGCGTGGCGCCGAGCAGGTTCGAATCCGTCGAATACGCCTTTTCCGCCGACATCTTGTACTCGAAGCCCGACTGGCGCATGAATTCCGACATTTCCGCGCGGCCGCCGAGTTCGTCGATGAACGTCTGGTCGAGCCACGGCTTGTAGATCTTCAGGTCCGGATTCACGAGCAGGCCGTAGCGGTAGAAACGCTCGATGTCGTTGCCCTTGTACGTGCTGCCGTCGCCCCAGATGTTGACGCCGTCTTCCTTCATGGCGGCGACGAGCATGGTGCCGGTCACGGCGCGGCCGAGCGGCGTCGTGTTGAAGTAGGTGACGCCCGCCGTCGAGATATGGAACGCGCCGCATTGCAGCGCGGCGATGCCTTCCGCGACCAGTTGCGCGCGGCAGTCGATCAGGCGCGCGCCTTCCGCGCCATATTGCGTGGCGCGGCGGGGAATGGAGTCGTAGTCGTCTTCGTCGGGTTGGCCGAGGTTGGCCGTGTAGGCGTACGGCACCGCGCCCTTCAGGCGCATCCAGTGCAGCGCGGCGCTGGTGTCGAGGCCACCTGAGAACGCGATACCGACTTTTTGCCCAGTCGGAAGGCTTTCAAGAATTGTGCTCATTAGCGAAACCGTTAAGTCGACGTACGGGAAAAGGTGCAACTGGGCAGTATCAACCATGACCGGTGATATGACAAGTTTGCGCCAAAACCGCGCGTGTAGACGGTCGTTCGCCGCGAGCCGCCGCTATTGCAAGATGTCCGTCGCCTTGTGCGCCGGATCGACGCCCTCTATCAGAAAGACCGCGCCGCGCGCGTGGCGGGTGCGCAGCGGCAGAACGCGCCGATACGCGTCGGACTCGTACCAGTTTCGCGCGTGCGCGAGATCGGGAAACGCGATCACGATGAGATCGCCGCGCCACGCGCCCTCGCGCACGTCGCACGGCCCGCCGTGAATGATGAAACGCCCGCCGAACGGCGCGAGCGTGGCGTCGATTCGCTCCAGATACGCGACGATATCCGGGCACATCTCCACTTCATACAGATGCCCGACGGCGTAAGCAGTCATTTCGCGGCTCCTTCTTCTGTGTGAGGATGCCGCCGATCTTGCCCGGCCGCGCGCGTCGCGTCGATTACGTGCGGGGTAATGCCGAGTCAGCCGTTGCGGAACAGGTAGCTGTAGGCATTGAGAGCGGGCACGCCGCCCAGATGCGCGTACAGCACCTTCGACCCTTCCGGGAACTCGCCGTTGCGCACCATCTGAATCATGCCGTCCATCGACTTGCCTTCGTAAACGGGATCGGTCAGTACGCCTTCCAGCCGCGCGCACAGGCGAATGGCGTCGAGCGTGCCTTCGTTCGGCAGGCCGTATTCCGGGCCGCCGAAGCGCGTGTCGAGAATCACGTCGTCGCGCGTGATGTCCTGACCGAGATCGACGAGTTCCGCCGTATGCTTCGCAATGCGCGTGATCTGATCGTGCGTTTGCTGCGGCTTCGCAGATGCGTCGATGCCGATCACGCGCCGCGCCCGGCCATCCGCCGCGAAACCGACGACCATGCCCGCCTGCGTGCTGCCCGTCACCGAGCACACCACGATGTAGTCGAACTTGAAGCCCAGTTCGGCTTCCTGCTGCCGCACCTCTTCCGCGAAGCCGACGAAACCCAGCCCGCCCTTCGGGTGCTCGGAGCAGCCAGCCGGAATCGGGAACGGCTTGCCGCCCGCCGCGCGCACGCTGTTCATCGCGTCCTGCCAGCTTTTGCGAATGCCGATATCGAAGCCGTCGGGCACCAGGCGCACGTCCGCGCCCATCATGCGCGACAACTGGATATTGCCGACGCGGTCGTAGACGGCGTCCGAGTAGTTGACCCAGTTTTCCTGCACGAGCACGCACTTCATGCCGAGATGCGCGGCGACGGCGGCGACCTGACGCGTCTGGTTCGACTGAATGCCGCCGATGGACACGAGCGTATCGCAGCCTTCTTCGAGCGCCTCCGGAATCAGATATTCGAGCTTGCGCGTCTTGTTGCCGCCGAACGCGAGACCGCTGTTGCAGTCCTCGCGCTTCGCATAGAGCTCGACTTTGCCGCCGAGATGCGCGCTCAGGCGCTTGAGCGGCTGAATGGGCGTCGGCCCGAATGTGAGCTTGTAGCGGGGAAAACGTTGCAGGTTCATGGTCGGCATCCTGTGCGATTGAGGTCGGGCTGCCGCGTGATCCGCGACGCCTGACAGAAATCGTAGTCAATCTGACGGATGTCGGCGTTGCGAATAAATTCGCTTTGGCCTAACGTAACCGCTTATTGGTTCGCTTCGGCGCAGTTTCATTTCCTGTAACAGCGCATCCACGCAATGAAAAAAACCACGCCACGGCGAGAGCCGCCAGCATCGGCCATCGAGATCGATCGCGTCGATCGCGCGATCCTGCGTCAGCTTCAGCGCGATGCATCCATCTCCAATGTCGCGCTCGCCGCCAAGGTCCACCTGAGCCCGCCGGCGTGCCTGCGGCGCGTCGAGCGGCTGCGCGAAGCGGGGCTGATTCGCGGCACCGTCGCGCTATTGAACCCGAAGGCGCTGGATGCGGGCATGCTCGTGCTGATCGGCGTGGTGCTGGACCGCTCGACGCCGGAGTCCTTCACCGACTTCGAAAAGGCCGCGCAAAAGGTGCCGGGCTGCATGGAGTGTCATGTCGTCACCGGCGAGTTCGATTTCTTCATGCTGATTCGCACGCGCGACAGCGACAGCTTCAACCGGCTGCACGCGGAGAAGCTGCTGTATCTGCCGGGCGTGCGGCAGATACGGACCTTCGTCGTCCTCCGGGAAATTCTCTCGACGACCGCGTTTCCCGTGTGACGCGCGCATGTGGACTACCAGCGATAGTTCATGCCCGCGAACACTTGCCGCCCGTAGCCGAACGCGCACCAGCTTCCGTAGTAGCACGACGCCACATACTCTTTGTCGAAGAGATTCTGCGCATTGACATACAACTCCGCGCCCTTCAGCTGCGCTGCCGTGCGGCCGAGGTCGTAGCGCAGCGTGGCATCGACCAGAAAGAAGCTCTGCACCTTGAAGTCGTTTTGCGTGCTGTACGTCGTGCCGGTGTATCGCCCGCCCGCGCCGAGCGAAAGGCCCGCCAGCGGCCCGCGATTGATCGTGTAATACGCCCACAACGACGCCTGATTCTGCGGCACGGCCGGCAGATGCTTGCCTTGCAGGCCGCCGTTGTCCTTCGTGTAGACGGTATTCAAATACGTATAGCTTCCCGTCACGTTCAACGAATCCGTGAGGCTGACCTTTGCTTCGAGTTCGACGCCGCGCGAGCGCGCTTCGCCGGATTGCGACTGGAAGTTCGGGTTCGTGGCATCGACGGTCAGCAGGTTTTCGCGCGTCAGATCGAAAAGCGCCGCCGTGAAAAGCGCGTCATAGCCCTTCGGCTGGTACTTCACGCCCACTTCGTACTGATGCCCGCGCTCCGGGTCGAACGCGCGGCCGTTGATGTCCGTGCCCACTTGCGGCGTGAACGACTCCGTATAGCTCACATACGGCGCAATGCCGTTGTTGAACACGTACGTCAAACCCGCGCGGCCCGTGAACGCGCGGTCGGACTGGCTCGACGACGTGCCGAAGGTTTCGTTGCGCGTCTTGCTGTTGGTCCAGTCCTCGCGCCCGCCGAGCGTGAGAATCGCGTTGCCGAAACGCGCCTGATCCTGCGCATACACGCCGTATTGCGTGCCGCTCAACACCTGCTTCGACAACTCGGGCACGGTAATGGTCTGGTTGTACACGGGCGCGTACATGTCGATGGAAGGCGCCGTGCCGAAGCCGGAGACGAAGTTCGTCGCGTAGTGCTGATAGTCGAAGCCGACAAGCAACGTGTGGTCGATCGGCCCGGTCGAGAAGTTGCCTTCGAGTTGATTGTCCAGCGCGACCGTATTCAAATTGTCCTGCGAATAAGCGGTGCCACGATCCAGCGTACGCAGATCGGCTTCCAGCGCACTCGCGTAGACGCTCTTGTAGTCCTGCGCCAGATGCATGTAGCGGCCGTTTGCGCGGAACGTCCACGCGTTGCTCAGGCGTCGGTCGAACTTGTAGCCGACGGATTCCTGCACGCGATTGAAGCTCTCGAAGCTCGGATCGCCGTCGTAGAAATTGCTCGGCAGCTTGCCGTTCGGGTTATAAAGCACGGTGCCTTGCGGCGGCACGCTACCGTAAGATGAACTGCGCGGATCATGCTGATAAAGGCCGAACAGCGTGAGCGATGTCTTGTTGTCCGGACGCCAGGTGAACGACGGCGCGATCGCAATGCGCTCGTTCTTCGTCATGGCGACCTGTCCGTCCTCCTTGCGGCCGATGCCGGTCACGCGAAAGAGATAGCGGTCGTCGCCTGCAATCGGTCCGGACAGATCGAACTTGCCCTGCACGTGCCCGTAGTTGCCGACCTCGACGCCCACTTCGTGCAGCGGCTCGACAGTCGGCAGCTTGCTTTCCATGTTGAGCAGCCCGCCCGCCGCGGCTTGCCCGTACAGCACGGACACCGGCCCTTTCAGAACTTCGACGCGATCCATCAGATACGGGTCGAGTTGCGGTGTCGAATACCAGCCGTTGCCGATGAGCTTGAGCCCGTTCCAGTACGTGTCGGCGTCGAAGCCGCGCACCTTCAGCAGATCGTAGCGCGTCGCGATGGCACCGCGTGTTTCCGGCGTCACGCCCGACACGTAGCGCACGGCGGCGTTCAGCGTCTGCGCGTTCTGCTGATCCATCTGATCGCGCGTGACGACGGACACCGACTGCGGCGTCTCGATGATCGGCGTGCCGGACTTGAGCGCCGTCGAACTGGACTTCGCGACGTAGCCTTTCGTCGGACCGTACGGTGCGTCCTGATCGCTTTGCGCCGTCACTTTCACTGCGGGCAGCGTGCTTTCCGCCGGTGCCGCGTCGCCGTCGACCGATTGCGCGTTGACGCACGCGCTCGCCGCGAACAATAGCAGCGCGGCCGTTCTCAGCGGTCGCAGGGCGAACCGGCTGGTCTTGCTTGGATTCATGCTTCCTCTCGTAGCCGTCGTGGTTTTAAATGCGAATCATTATTATTCAACGGCGGATTGTGCCCGCTGGCTTTACGTTTGTAAAGCTACGGGCGACCTGCGTTCAGGGACGCAGTTAGAAGATGGCGATGAGAATCACGCCCGCGACAGCCATGCCGGCGCCGAGCAGACGCAACGCGCTGGCCTCGCGCACTTCGAAGCCCATCAGCCCGAAGTGATCGAGCGCGATCGACGTCACGACAGCGGAAATGACGACGATCGTCGTGAAGGTGGCCGACCCGAGCTTTCGCGTGATGAGGAGCGAGCACATAAGAAAGAGCGCGTTGCAGATGCCGCCGATGTACGCCCACCACGGCACGCTGCCGAGGCGCGAGAGCGCGGGCCGCACGCCGAAGCCAAAAAACGGCACGCACACGGCAAGACACGCCGCGCCGATCAGATAGACGATCAACGCGGACACGATCGGCTCGTGCACCCCCTTGAGCAGCGCCGAGTTGCTGCCCGATTGCAGCGGGTTCGAGACGCCCGCCAGTATCGCAAAGACCGCCAGTAGCCAGTGCATGATGTCGCCTCAGACAGTGAGTCGGGCGTCGCGGAACGCGTCCCGCTCGGCGACGGCGGCAAGCTGCACCGGACGATTTTCCGCCGCCGAGCGATAGATCGCTTCCATGATCCTTTGATCCTGCAAGCCCTCTTCGCCGGGCGTCGCGGGCGTTCTGCCGGTCAGGATGCATTCGGCCATGTGGTCGATTTCCGCGCCGAACTGGTTCGCGTCTTCGAGCATGCGCTCTTCGCGCACCTCGACGTCCTCGCGTTCCGGCGAACGATGCTGCACCGACAATCGCAGGCCTTTGTACGCGAACGCCGGATCGAGCACCACCGTCCCGCGCTGGAAATGCAGGCGCGCGACGCGCGATTCGTGCGCATCGTAAGCGGCCGAGCAACGCGCGACGACGCCCGACGGAAAGCGCATCTGCCACGAAATGTTCTCTTCGACTTCCGCGAAGCGCGGGTCGCCCGGCGTGCTCCAGGCCCAGGCCGACACTTCGATGGGTTCTTCGCCCGTCACGAATCGCGCGAAGTTCAGGCAATAGAGTCCGATGTCCGGCAACGATCCGCCGCCCGCGAGGCGCTTGTCGTGCCGCCATTGATCCGCCTCGCCTTGCACCTGACCGTTATGCGCCTCGATAATCTTCAGTTGTCCGAATGTTTTTGATCTTGCAAGCCGCGCGGCCTCGCGATTATGCGGCTCGTATTGCAAGCGGTACGCGACCATCAGCATCACGCCTGCATCCGCGCATGCGCGAATCATCTCTTCTGCTTCAGCCGATGTATTGCTCAACGGCTTCTCGCACAGCACATGCTTGCCGATGCCCGCCGCCGCGATCACCTGTTCGCGATGCAAGCCGTTGGGCGTCACGATATAGACCGCCTGCACATCGTCGTTGGCGGCGAGGCGCGCCCATTCGTCGTAGCCGTACACCGCTTCGGCCGGCGCACCGTATTGCCGCGCCACGCGTTCGCCCTTTGCCTTGTCGCCGGTCATCACGGCTGCGAGGCGCGCGAGCTTCGATGAAGCCAGCGCGGGCAAGATCGAATCGAGACTGAGACGGCCGAGGCCGACGATGGCGAAGCCCACCTTGCGATCGGGCGGAAGTGGCGGCGCCTCGACAGGCGAGCGCCGCTCCGAAGCGCCGACGAAGGGCGGGCGTGTCTCGGGTTTGTCCTGCCCGGTCGATGGCAAGCCTGACATGATGTGCTCCGTGAGTCGCAATGCCGTTTGGCGTTGGCATCAGCTAGAGCAACGGCTATTCCTGTCGATGATCGCGGGGTCTTCGATCGCGTCCTTCAGCAGAGCGACGAATGCCGCCACTGGCTGCGGCAGCGTGCGTCCTGCCATCGTCTGAATTTGCAGCGTGCGTTGATGCAGTTCGGGGTTCGAGATCGGCACGGCGGCGAAGCCCTCCGCGCCAAGACGGCTGCGCACCGTGAGATAGCCGGTGAGCGTGATGGCGTCCGTGAGCCGCACGAAGCTTTGCAGCGCCATGTGGTAATTGCCGACGAAGACCGGCTCGAACACGAGTCCTTCGAGACTGCACGCGATGTCGAAGAGTTGTCGAAGCGTCACGCCCTGACTATGCATTGCAAGCGGCCATGCATGCAGGTCCGCGAGCGACACCGCTTCGCGCGATGCGAGCGGATGGTCGCGCCGCATCAGCGCATAAACCGGCGCGCGTTGCGCGTAATGCACGTGCACGTCCTGCTCGGGCGCCATGCTGAAGCACACGGCGATGTCGTGCGAGCCGTCGCGCACGCGCTGCGTCGCGATGGACGGCGCGGAGACGTCGAGGTGAAAGTGCGCACGCGGATGCGTCGTCAGAAAATGCGCGAAGGCTTGCGGCAGAAAGTCGGGCGCCACGCCTTCCGAAGCCGCGATGCGAATGGTCGCGCGGCCGCTCGCGCTCAGTCCGCGAATCTCGTCGATCACGCGCTCGTCTTCCAGTTGACTGCGGCGCGCGTGGTTGGCGAGCAGGCGGCCGGCTTCGGTCAGCACCATGCCGCGCGGGCGTCGCTCGAAAAGCGGCGTGCCCATTTGCTCCTCGATCTTCGCGATCTGCCGGCTGAGCGCGGACACCGCGACGAAGAGCCGCTCGGACGCCTTGCTGAGCGATCCGCTGCGAGCGACTTCGAGGAAATAGCGTAAAGCCGTCTGGTCCATGCGCCGCCCATTTCTCGCGATTGAAGATGCGCGCTTTGCCGAAACGGCAAAGGTTGGTGAGAAATATTGTAATTGTCCAGAAATATCGGCGAGGTCAGCATGAATTGGTCGGCGGCTACGGCTGCCTTTTCAGCTTCGACGGAGACCGACGTGACCCGCGACACCGCCCTTCAGATTGCCGACCGCTACTTTCAGTCCGGCGCTTTTCTCGACGACTTGCAGCGGCGCGTCGCGTATCGCACCGAAAGTCAGGAGGCCGACAGCGCCGCGCGGCTCATGGCTTATCTCACCGAGGAACTGACGCCGACGCTCACGATGTGGGGCTTTCGCTGCCGCGTGGTCGAGAATCCTGCGGCCGGCGCAGGTCCGTTTCTGGTCGCGCATCGTCACGAAGGCGACGACCTGCCGACGGTCCTGACCTACGGCCACGGCGATGTCGTGCGCGGCTACGACGCTCAGTGGCGCGAAGGCTTGTCGCCGTGGAGCGTGACGGTCGACGGCGACCGCTGGTACGGCCGCGGCACCGCCGACAACAAAGGGCAGCACAGCATCAACCTCGCCGCGTTGAAGGCGGTGCTCGACGCGCGCGGCGGCAAGCTCGGCTTCAATCTGAAGCTGCTCTTCGAGACCGGCGAGGAAGTCGGCTCGCCCGGCCTTTTCGCCGTTTGCGAGCAGTTGCGCGATGAACTGGCCGCCGACGCGCTGATCGCCTCCGACGGCCCGCGCCTCGCCGCCGACCGCCCGACCATGTTCCTGGGCTCGCGCGGCGTCATCAATTTCCGGCTCGAGGTGAAGCTGCGCGACGGCGCGCATCACTCGGGCAACTGGGGCGGCCTGCTGCGCAATCCGGGCATCGTGCTCGCCAACGCCATTGCCACGATGGTCGACGAGAACGGCAAGATTCTGATCGAAGGCTTGCGTCCGCCGCCCATTCCGGATTCAGTGATTCGCGCGCTAGCGGACATCACCGTCGGCGGCAATCCGGGCGAACCGGAAGTGGACGCGGATTACGGCGAGCCGGGCCTCACGCCCGCCGAGCGCGTGTTCGGGTGGAACAACATCGAAGTGCTGGCCTTTCGCACGGGCAATCCCGACAAGCCGGTGAACGCCATTCCCGCGACCGCGTTCGCGCATATGCAGATCCGCTTCGTGGTCGGTACGGACTGGCGCAATTTGCAGCAGATCGTGCGCGATCACCTCGATGCGCACGGCTTCCCGATGGTCGATGTCGAAGTGGAGCGCGGCATGCCCGCGACGCGCGTCGATCCGGACAATCCGTGGGTCAAGTGGGCGCTGCGCTCGCTCACGCAAACCACGGGCATGCGGCCCGTGCTGTTGCCGAATCTCGGCGGCACGCTCCCGAACGACGTCTTCGCCGATGTGCTCGGCATGCCGACGCTGTGGGTGCCGCATTCGTATCCCGGCTGTTCGCAACATGCGCCGGACGAGCACTTGCTCGGGTCGGTCGCGAACGAAGGTCTGCGCATCATGACGGGCCTTTTCTGGGATCTCGGCACGCGCGAAGGCGATGCCGCCAACGGCAATCCCGCCGACCATCTGCCGCGCAAGACGAACGGAGGGCTTCGCCATGAGTGATTCCGCCACGATTTCGACGTCGCCGAAAGCGCACGGCAAGGAGCGCGGCGTCGCACGACTGATCGTCGCGACGTCGATCGGCAACGCGCTGGAGTTCTACGATCTCGTCGTGTACGGCTATTTCGCCGGGACCTTGTCGAAGCTCTTCTTTCCGACGCAGGATCACACGGTATCGCTCTTGCTCACGCTCGGCACGTTCGCGCTCTCGTATCTCGCGCGGCCGGTCGGCGCGCTCGTGCTCGGCTCGTACAGCGACCGCCGCGGGCGCAAGGCATCGCTCACGCTCTCCATCGCGATGATGACGCTCGGCACCGCGATGGTCGCGCTGATGCCGACCTACGCGACCATCGGGCTCGCCGCGCCGGTGCTGATCTTCGTCTCGCGGCTGTTACAGGGCTTCTCCGCGGGCGGCGAGTTCGGCAGCTCGACGGCGTTTCTCGTCGAGCACGCGCCAGAGCGCAGCGGCTTCATGTCGAGTTGGCAGTTTTCAAGTCAGGGCGCGAGCACGTTGCTCGCGTCGCTGTTCGGCGCGGTGCTGACCGGCTCGCTGACGCCCGCGCAGCTCGAAGGCTGGGGCTGGCGCATTCCGTTTTTGTTCGGTGTACTAATCGGACCGATCGGTCTTTATATCCGGCGACGCATCGACGAAACGCCCGAGTTCGAGCACGCGGAGAAAGTGGCGTCGCCCGTGCGCGAACTGCTCGCGACGCAGAAGGAGCGCCTGCTCGTGTCGATCGGATCGCTCGTGCTGACGACGACCGCCAACTACATGCTGCTTTACATGCCGACGTATGCCGCGCGGCAGCTGGGACTCGCGCCCTCCTCCGGCTTCATCGCGACCTTGACGGCCGGGTTCATCATGATGGTGCTCGTGCCGGTGGTCGGGCATCTCTCGGACAAGTACGGGCGCACACGCATCATGCTGATCACCGGCGTGATCTTCTTCCTGACCGTCTATCCGGCGTTCATGTTCATGAACGCGCATCCGTCGCTGCCGACGCTGCTCGCTGCCGTGATCTGGGTCGCGCTCCTCAAGGCGACGTACTTCGCGCCGATTCCCGCGCTGATGTCCGAGCTTTTCCCGACCGCCACGCGCACGACCGGCATGGCATTCGGCTACAACATCGGCACGACAGTGTTCGGCGGCTTCACGCCGCTGGCGGTGGCGTCGCTCATCGCGTTGACGCATAACAATCTCGCGCCGGGCCTGTATCTGATGATCGCGGCGGTCGTGAGTCTCTTCACGCTTGTCTGGGCGCGAAAGCGCCTGGCTGTGCGTTGAACGTTTCGAATTCAGCCAGGAAGTTCTCACATGAATGAAGCATTGCAGCGTGCGATCCAGTTTTCCGTCGATCACGAATCGACTTGGGATCGGCAAGTACACGGCAACTGGGGCGTGCACGTGAACGATCCGCCGCCGTGGAACCGGCTGCTCGGGCCGGTGCATGATCGCGGGCCGGTGTCGGGCGCGCTTGCCGTCGATGGCCGCGTGATCACGACGTGGGGCGAGCCGGACCGCGCGGACCTGACGTTCAGCATCGCGAAGACGTATCTCGCGCTGCTCGCGGGCGTCGCGCATGATCGCGGGTTGCTGCCGGATCCGGACGAAGCGGTGCGCGTGCGTGTGCCGGGCATTGGCTTCGACGATCCGCATAACGTGCCGATCACGTGGACGCATCTGCTTCAGCAAACCAGCGAATGGCAGGGCGAGTGCTTCGGGCTTTCGGATCAAGCCGACCACTACCGCGCGGTGACGTTCGGCGAGCCGCCCGCCGGCAAGAAGGGCGAACTGCGGCCGTTGCGCACGCCCGGCACGTATTGGGAGTACAACGACGTCCGCATCAATCAGCTTTCGCTTGCGCTGCTGCATCTGTTCCGGAAGCCGTTGCCCGATGTGTTCGGTGATGCCATTGCGCGACCACTGGCCTTAAGCGACAACTGGAACTGGGCGGGCTATGACCACGCGTGGGTCGGAATTGACGGCAAGCGCATGCAGTCGGTGCCGGGCGGCACGCATTGGGGCGGCGGGATGTCGATCAGCGCCAACGATCAATTGAAGATCGCGCAGATGCTGCTGGATGATGGCGTGCGTGATGGCAAGCGCGTGCTCTCATCGGAGTGGATCGCGCGGATGCGCACGCCCTGCCCGCTCGCGTCGTTCTATGGCTACCTGGTCTGGCTCAACACCGGGCGAAAGATGTTTCCGGGGGTGCCGGAGACGAGCTACTTCGGCATCGGCGCGGGAAGCTCGTTCATGTGGATCGAGCCCGAATCGCGGATCGCGTTGATCGTGCGATGGCTCGACTCGGCGCACGCGGCGGAGTTCTTTGGGTTGATGTTCGAGGCGTTGAGGGAGTCGAGCGGCGCGGTGCAGGTTTGAGTGGGCGGCGGGCGGGCTTTCGTCATTCACTCTCTCTAATGACGGGTGCCCCCGCCGCGTTGTGTCGCTTGGTTGGCTGCCGTTTTGTTCGAGGCGGTGGTGTAGGACCGTTAGTTGCGTTATGTCAATGCGTTTGAGCCCTTAAGAACGGCGTCGGTTGTTCGTTAACAAGAGCAAGCCAACCTAACGACCGACGCATGTCCTCCACTATTCCTTTCCGCCGCTCGGCTCACGCGACGCACACGCGGCTCTCCAAAGCTCAACTGCTGCCCATCGCGCGCGGCGTCGCAGACGGACTCGCCCTTCACGCACATCTCGCGCTCGAGACGCTGCGCGCGGGCTCGCCGGATATCGCGCCGGCTCAACACATCGCCGAAGTCATGCTGCTGGCGAAGTTTCTCGCGGACGCAGGACATGGCAACTTCCCGGACGAAGCCCTTGTCGATGCCGATCAAACGATTGCGCGCACGTTCGACGGCGGCCGCGAATCCGGTTGCTGGAGTGTTGCTGCGGACGGGGTCGATCGACTGGCGGCGATTGTCTCGCTTTATGATCATCAACTGAAACGCGCGACGCTCGGGGCGCTGACTGCGGCGAGCGACAGGCTCGATCGGTTCAAGGCTGGTGAGCCGTATCAGGGGTCGAGGAAGAAGCGGGCTTGAGGGTGGCGGTGTTGGGGCGCCTTTGGTCGGCTAGCGGCGGATGCGTGGGCCGATAATGTATTGTTTGTTACGAAATGGCGGATACTGGCGGAGGAGGGCGATTTCGGTCCGATATGGCCGATGAGTGTGCTCTTCGCGGCCACCGAGAACCGTTTTGCCGTGAAACAACGCTAGGGACGTTTCGTAAACCTCTGATTTTGATATAGTTTGTTCTGTACACCTCATTTGGCCTGTGTTCCACGGACTGGTTATGCACCGTTCGCCGTCGAGAACCGAAGCCTCCGATAGGCCGCTGATTCTCAGGTGTCGTGCGCTGGTTTGCCGAGCACAGCATAGGCGCGATTTGGGGCTATGCACCTGGGAGACGGCTTATGCTAATCGCTCACATAGCGTTCGGCGACATGCGGCGTTCGTTATCGCCTAGTTCCTGATAGTGCTATTGGGCATTGCTGGCGACGGTGGTTCAGGCCAACGGCATTTGGCCGTCTCTACGCCTCGCGGACGTAGTCTCGAGGAGGTGGGCCGGCCTCCAAGAGTTCGATCACGCCCCCCTGCGCCAACGTCCCGCGTGTGGCAGTCCAGTTGAAACCTCGTTGAATTTCGAAGCGTTGCGCGATATGCGAACGGTGGGGCCGGCCGACGCGGGAAGGCGTTAGCGCGCCGCTCGGCTGTCGACTGCAAAAGTTGGGCGTTCAATGTCACGTCGCGAACAGGCCAGCGATCAAGAATGTATGGCCACGCCCAGAATGGATCGCGGCATGCGACGCCCCGCCGTCCGCTGACTGCACTCGGGATAGAGCCGCATTGTTTCGCCGATCGGTTCACGCTGATCGCTCTCTTGAATACTCCGGTGCTGGAAGTTATATCGCGTTGTCCAGTCTTCGAACCGCGTCGAACATCCCGTGAGTTCATGCGGCGTTAGCGGCCCAGGGCGCTATACCCGGCCAACCTGTCCGACATGACGCGGACTCATGAAGAGCTTGCTCTCGCTTGACTGCGGCTGCTTCGGCCCGCCCTATGCGCATGTGAAAACTGCGATGGTCTAGTAACGGCCCCTCACGCACGGGTTCAAATGCCGCGCTGTCGATCAGAATCGACCGGCCAAATTCGCGCGTTCCGCGACGACGGCGACATTCAGCTTTGAGCTGTGGCTCCAGGGCGACGGCAGCAGGTCCCGTCTACAAAGGCGATGTGGGGCAGTCTAAAGGGCTCCGGTGGCGTCCCGCGGTGACGTGGCAATTGGTCCACTTTGCTATCTCGAGCGGTCGAAAGGCAGACCCAGGCGGTATTTCCACGGCGGGAGGTGTCCGAATTCGGACACCGTGGCTCTGTTGTTCGGCGTGAGTTAGCGAGGCCGATCGGTCGCTCGGGGCGTACGACACCCTGCGCCACTGCGGCGCTAGGAACGCCGAATTCGCGGCCGCGAACTCTCAACCTGTTGGGGTGAGGGGGTTCCTCTGTCGCGTCCAGGTCGGATCAAGTCGGCACTACGGGCATCGCTGAAGCTCTAGTCAACTACTTGTGCGCCGAGACACTGCCAATTGAGTTCACTCGCCATCTGCCGAATCAGCTACTCAAGGCGCGTGCGCAGACGCGTTCGTTTGCTCGGCTGATGACGCGACTGGACCTGCCGAAAGGCGCCCCGACTTTGGTACCGCCCGAAGGAGTCGCCGCGCCGACACTACGTGCGAGTGTCCGAATTCGGACACTCTAAGCGATTTCGCGATACGTTGGCTGCCAGCCAATTAACACGTCGCGGGCTGTCCGAATTCGGACACTCGCGTTACGGCTCGATGAAAGCGTCAGAAAAGAGCCTAGCGTGACATCGCTTCGCTTTGAAAGAACACCATCGTCTCGAACAGGCGAAAAAAATGCCCGCATAGCGGGCAGTCGATTCATTCGGATCTGATCGAGAACATTTTCCCTATATGCTCTCTGAGTTGGTTCTCCTGCTCCTCCGTCACCACCCCTGCTTTGAATTTGAACGTCAGCCCCTTGACGTCTTTGGTGATGCTCCCGGCCTGCACCTTCCCGGCAAAAATCTTCAAGATGCTGCGCCCTCCAGCGTCCGTAGGCGCACCGCCCCGGCTGATGTGCGCGCCCAAGCTTGCGGCGAGTTTCGTCTGCACCAAGTCGCCCGACAATACTTGCGGCCATAGTTCCTGAAGCGCTTTCAACCCCGCCTCGCCCGACTTCTTCAATGCATTCGCCACGTCTTGCGCCGACGACGCTCCCAAAACAGAAGGCGTCAAATCGAGGTCGCGCTTCACAAAATCAGGCAACGCGTCGAAGGCCAGGAACCGATAGAGGTCGCTGCGCGAGATGCCCATCGCCTCAGCCAAACGCGTGCGGTTCGGAAACTCCGCTTCCGCTCGACGGATTGCAATAGCGATCTCATAATCCGACAGATCGTCGCGGGTGACGTTTTCCATCAGCGCAAGCGCCGCCATGTCCTGATCAGAACATTCGATGACGACTGCCCGGATCGTCCCTTTATTGATGAGCTTGTGTGCGCGCAGTCGACGCTCACCCGCCACAAGCTGAAACGAATCGCCGATGCGGCGAACCGTGACCGCCTGTAGCAATCCCACCTCATCAATGGAGCGCGCCAGCTCCGACAGCTTCGCCTCATTGAACTGACGACGCGGTTGCCACGGATTCGGCACGATCGCGTCGAGTGGAATTTCCGTCTCGACGCCCTTAGACTCCAACTCCTGAATCCGAAGCTGCGCCGCTGCGAGCGCGCTCGTGATGCCCGGCATCGTCTGCGGGCCGCGCGCATTACGATCCTTCTTCGACTCGCCTTTAAAATCGGCCGGCTTCGGAAGGTTGGCCGTCTTGGCCATGAGTTGTTCTCTAATGTTGTTACTCACGCCGCCTCCTTCCAGGATTTAACGAACATATCGTCGAGCCACTTCGCATACTGCATCATCGGCTGTCTGACCCGTTGCAGCGACTTGGCCGTCGAGTGCGTGCTGACGACATCAAGCGCCGTCGAGAACGACAACGCTCCGCCGCTCATCACGGAACTCGCCGGAATCTCGAACGGATCGAGCCAGCGTCCGTAGGCACTCTGCGCCCACTGTCGGACGACCGGCGCCGACGAGGTTTTACCGTAGTCGACCTTCGACAGCAGAATCGAAATGAAGTCGTACACCTTGTCTTCTTCGTACGGCAGGAAGTCTTCAGCGACATCCGAGAAAAGCCGCCAGAATGCCAACGAGCTGATGAAGTCCAGGTTCTCTGGAATCATCGGCATGACGAGCGCGTCGGCGGCCAGCAACGCATTAAGGTTCATGTACGACAGCGACGGCGACGTATCGATCAGAATGTAGTCGTACTGCGCGCGCAGCGGCTCGAGGCCTTCGCGCAAGACCGCCCAGAAACGATAGCCCTGGATCGTTTTCTGCCGCGCGGGGAGAAGGAACTCCGCTCCGTATAAAAAGGTATGGCCGGGAATAATGTCAAGGCCATCCCAGTAAGTCGACTGCACGCTCGCGCCCAGTCCGCCCTCGACGTTCTGGTCGTAGATATAAGGGAGCACGGTGTCGTCTCCCGAGATTTCCTTCTCGGCGTACAGTCCACACAGTTCCGACGCCGACGCCTGCGGATCCAGATCGATCAGTAAGACCTTTCGACCGAGCAGCGTCAGCGCTTGCGCGAGGCAGACCGTTGTCGTAGTCTTCGCCGAGCCGCCTTTCAACTGGGCCGTTGTGAGAACCTTGCCGCGGAACGTGCCGTCGGCATCATCGAGCCTAGTCTGATAGATATCGGACGCCATCTTCACCCACAGACGAACCTCGGGCAGCGTGAAAGTCCGGCTGCGGCCGTTGCCGTTGAGCGTGCCGCTCGGCAAGCCGCCTTCGCCCTTGGTCACCAGATACTGAATCTGCTGTCGAGTCAGATTGCACATCTCGGCGAGTTCGCTGATGGTGTAGAAGGGTGCAGTCTTGCGCGGGCGGGGCGCAAGAATCTGCTCGCGAAGATTGTCCGAAAACGGTTCGAGGTTATCCGCAAACTCCGCGACTTCCCGAAGCGACACCTTGCGATCTTCCATTGGTAAGCTGCCTACGTTGGCCATTCTGCGCTTTCTCCCTGTATTGACGCTGAAGCGCAGAATACACGAATATGCGTAAACAGGCTTGCAAAGCGGCGAAATTTCGCAGTTTCTTATCGTCTTGGGGCCTTCGACGCCAGATTTCCGCGCCTGCGGACGTGCGCAGACCGTGCAGTAGAGCCCTCCCCACAGCTTTCGTAATTTCACACTCCAAAGCTTTCGGCACAAAAACCGCCCCGGGGGTGGTTTTTGTGCTCCGAAAAAGCTCAATCCCGTCAGCTACTTAGCACCAAAGACTCAAGGAACTTTGATGGTCCCTACCATTGTTAGTCCAGTTTTTTTGTAAACCTTAACCGTCAAACCCACAAACAGGAATATCGAAACCCTTAAGAATCAACAAGCTTCCCTGTGAATAGGGACGGTTTTTGTGAAGGGTGGGGCGGTTTTTGTGCTCGTGAGGTCGCAAACTGGGCGTGGACAGACGGTTTTTGTGCGCACCGGGGTGGAATTTAGGCGGCGCCCGCTACGTGCAGGGCGGTTTTTGTGCGAACCGAGCCGATGAGACCGGGGCGGTTTTTGTGTTGACACGCTTTTCGTGCCTGTTAGAGTGCCGGGACAGTAGCCGAACAGAAGAATGGACAATCAAGATTTCACCGTCACGCCTCAGCAACTTGCGCTGGACATCTACGAAGACATGTCCGGACAAGGCGCGGCTATCTGCGAGGCGACGCGCGATATCGGTTTTCTGCGGAACAACATTTTCACGCGGGTAGGCGGTCTCGGAATCGCCGCGCGGCGCGTGCTCGACGCGGCCTATTTCATCGTTGCGACCAAAGCGCCCGACGAACTGATCGACGACAAGGTCTATACCTTCACCGCCGACGTGAACTACTTTAAGTGGCTGATGCGTTACGACAGTCGCAACCACAGTCACCTGATCGCGCAGATGAGAGCGGCCGCCCGCGCGCGCGTCGAAATCATGACGGCGCCGTCCATCGAGGAACTGACGGAGAAGGACTCGTGGGGCACCATCAGCTTGCTCGGTGACTGCTATATCGAGCGCAACGTTGTGTGCGTGCTGCTTTCGGGGCGCGTCATCAAGTATCTGATCAGCCCTTACAAGGCGCACTGGCTGAGCTTGCGCGCCTCCACGGCCTTTTCGCTATCGCTCGCACGCGCGATCTATGACCGGCTGATCCCATGCGAAGGTCACGGCGTGACCGAATGGTTCCCGTTCGAAGAGGTGCTCGAATGGCCGGGCAAGGTCGGCGAGTCGCGCAAGGAAGTCAAGGAGTTCAAGAAACGGTTTCTGGAGCCGGCTATCGACCAACTCAATGAAGTCTCGGACTTCGACGTGAGCTGGGAGGCCAACGCGGACCGCGCCACGCGCGACAAGCTCAAGATCCGCTTTCGCTTCACGAAGAAGCAGGGCGCGGATGCGGCGCGGGCGGGCATCGCCGACGAAATGTATCTCCTGTTGCACAACGAATTCGCGTTCGACACGCCGGACTTCGAACGCCTCGCCAAGCGTCGCGATGTATGGACGGACGAACGTCTTGAACAGGCGATCGAATACACGCGTTTCAAGCTGAACGAAGGCAAGGTCACCGTGAGCCCGCGCGGCTACCTCTTCAAGGCGCTGGAAGGCAATTACCGTATCGGCGATGCGGACCGCAAGATGGCCGCGATCAAGGCGAGACAACTCGAAGAAGAGAAGAAAGGTCGGCGCGAGCGCGACGCCGCGCAGGCGCAACTCGAAGCGACCATTCAGGCGCAGAACGATTCCGCGAAAGCGAAGCTCAGCGAAGAAAACAGGGCGGGGCGGGAGTTCTTCGAGGCCGCGGACGCGCAGTCGCGTAAGGAACTGTGCCATTCGTTCGTCAGCCAGTTGATTCCGCAACGGCTCATCGAGAAGCAGGGCCTCTCGCGGGAATCGTTGAGCGCGGACAACATTCTGACGGTCAATCGCGTCGTCGCCGATGCGTTCTGCTCGCACGTGTACATCAAGATGAAGAAAGCGCGGTCGGGCTGATTCCCGCAACCGGCTTCACTCTTTCGGCGGGATTGGGTCGCTAAGCGGCTTCTGGCACGCCGCGAGGACAGCACCGAATGCAAGCATCGCCGCGGAGTAGACGAGACCGCGACTCAGTCCGCCGCTATCGGATATGCGCCCGATCACCGTCGGACCGACGATCTGACCGACCGCGAAGACGATGGTGAAGGCGTTGATGCCGCTTGCCCATTGGCTCACAGCCAGGTTGTGCCGGACGAAGGCTGTCGTCGACGCCACGGCGGATAAAAACGTCGCGCCGAACAGCAGGCCGGAAGCGAACGCGGTCACCGGATGCGCGAACAGGGCGGGGACGAGCGTCGCCACGGCGAGCAGCGCGTTGAGCAACGCGAGCGCCTGACCGCCGCGCACCCGGTCGAGCAGTCCAGACCACACACGCGCCGACGCGACCGTCGCCACGCCGAGCGCGACATAGAAGGCGCTGACGACAGTGGCACTCATGCCCGCCGCACGCAGCAGGGCAACGATAAAGGTCATGTAGCCGATATAGCCGACGCCGAAGCAGCCGTATCCCGCAAGCGCGAGGATATAGCGCCTGTGCCGGACCGGTCGATGTGGCGCTGCCCGCGCTCCGCTTTGTGCCATCGGCTGCGCGGACGCGGAGTCGATACGCCGCGCGGCCCACACGGCGGCGATCCCGCATAGGGCGCACGCTGCCGCCAGCGCGAACCACGCGTAGCGCCAGCCGTGCGTATCGGACGATATCGTCAGCGGGACGAGGATCGACGAAAGCGCGATGCCCCAACCCGTGCCGCCGTAATACAGGCCGATGATGAGTCCCGAATCGCGAGGTGAAAGCGACGCGAGGCGTGCTGCCAGCACCCCGCCGCTCACGAAGACGAGCGCGCTGGCAGCCCCGGTGACCATCCGCAGCAACAGCAGACCGTTGGTCTGTGTTACGGCGCCGCTCGATGCCATCAAGAGCGCCGTCGTGACGCAGCCTGCGACGAAGAGCGTCCGCGGCGCGCTTTGCTGCGACAGCCGCCAGAACGCGAACGCGCCGAGCAGATAGCCGAGCGCGTTGGCCGTGTTCATCGCGCCGGCCTGCGCGAAGTTCCATCCGAGGTCGAGCTTCATCGGAGGCAGGAGCAAGGCATACGCGAAGCGCGCGAACCCGAGCGCGATCGCGCTGCCGAGCGACAAGGCGACGGCGAGCCGCCGCGCGTGCGAACGGCTTGCCGATGTGCTCGCCGGCTGCGGCTGTGCCCGAGGTCCTGCGCCCCTCTCGATAGTCTCTGGATTTCGCACGCTCGTCGCTTCTCCGGCTCGCTCGAATCGCCTCGCTTGAATCGCTGATGGTGCGGGTTATGTTAGCGCGCCAAGCGTCAGCCGTATTGCTCGCATCGCCGGTCGAGCGTCGAGTTCACGCGAAGGAGCCGTTACATCGGATGCGCGGCGACGAAGTTCTTGAACGCCGCATACACCGGCTTTTGCGTGACGCCGTCGTTCATCAAGAGACCGTAGTTGCCTTCGCCGCCGACCGGATCGTCGTAAAGCTCGTACGCCTGGATCGCCTGAAGGTTGTACCGCGACGCGACCGCGACGAACTGCGCCATCATCCGGTTCCCAACCATGTACGACGCGATCTGTGCGTCCGAGCCGTACCACGGGCGCACGCCGAACTCCGTCAGCCAGATCGGCTTGCCGTACGCCTGCAACGCGGCGAGCACGTCATGGCAGCCGGTGCCGCCGCAGGCGTGCGTGATGTCGCCTTGCTCGGAATACCAATGCCAGCCGGTGATGTCCCACGTGACCTTCGGATGGCCCGTCGTGCCGTCCGGCTGCGTGCCGTTCCAGAGCATGTCGTCGAAGCCGTAGTGCAGCCACGTGTCTCCGCCGATGATGATCTTGCCGTTCGTATCGACCGACTTGATGCCGGCGATCATGCCGCGAATCAGGCCGCGCGCCTTCTGAAAGAGCGCATTGTCGAACTGTTGCGGATAGACGCCGTCCACGTTGCCGACCAGCGACATCGCGCCCAGTTCGTTCGACACCTCGTAGTACGGATACCGATACGACGTCGCCGTCTGCTGACCGAGCGCAAAGCCTGCGGTGTACGCGTCCGACTCGCTATTGAAGGAGCGCGGGTCGGACAGCAGCACCGGGAACACCGTGACGCCGCCTGCGGCCATCGACCTGGCGATGCCCGCAAGCTTCGTGGCAGTGGCCTGACTGTACACCTCGTTGCGATACAGCTTCGCCCCGAGATCCTGCAATTGCGACAGCTGACGCGCGGGACTCGAGATATCGTAAGCGCCGCCTTCGTTGTTGTGGCCATTGGCGCCATAGAAGATCGACGCAGAGGCATTGACCGGCGTCGGTGTGCTTACCGGCGCGCTCGCGCTCGATCCCGTCGAGTTGTTCGAGCTAACGGGCGTCGCCGTGCTGGTCGGCGCGGTGTTGGCCGCTGCGGTAGCCGGCGCAGTAGCCGCTGATGTAGCTGTCGGTGTAGTGGCCGTTGAACTGGCGGTGGGCGAAGTTTGGGACGAGACTACGGTGCCGCTTCCGGAGTACGAAGTCGACGAAGCGGCGGAAGCCGCATCGCTGCCCGGACTGCTGACGGCGTTGCCGGATGCGGCGCTTTTCGCTGCGCCCGCCGCGCCGTCGCTTCCTCCGCCGCCGCCGCCGCACGCCGTGAGAAGCGCGCTGATTACGAGTGCTACGGCGAACAGGGCGCACGGACGCGCTGGGGAAAGAGCGCGTGCATTCGAGTTGATCGTCATCATGATGTCACTTAGGAATGCTGATCGAGGTCCCGATCGGCTAAAGAGAAACGCGCGAGCCGAATGTCCAACGGACGACGGACGGAAAAGCGGACCGTCCCCGCGGCAAGCCCGATCGGCGGTGCAAATGGAAAGTGCGGCGGAACCGAAGACGCCGTCCCGCTTGGGGTTCGCATGTAACTACGGCCGGAAAAAGCGGGACTTTAGGGTGCCGTCGCGTCAAATTTGCGTGGGCTGCGCGTGCCGATTGCTCGGGGCCGCCAACGTTTGCCTCTATCGGCGAAAAAACGGAAATATGTGCCGGAAAGGGGGCCGATGCCGCCGTCGACACGCGTCGCGAAAGCGTATGCACGGTGCGTCGAGCGCCATCGGCAGCCGGCTCGGGCGTCCGCCTGCCGAAGCGTCGATGCTTATTGATGACTCGCCGAAGTGGCTTGAGCGGGCTGGGCTGCAGCGGCGGTCGCCGCGGTCGCGACGGCGGAGGGCGTCTGCGACGGCAATGCCGGCAATCCGGGCGGCGGGCCGCTATCGGGCAGGTTGAAGATCGGCATGGAACTCGGGCAGCGGAACGTGGTGAGCAGGTCGCTCGTGAGCGGATTGGCCACGCTGCCCGCCGTCGCGATATCGAGCACCGCCTTGCGGCCCTCGAAGCCGAAGACCACGCGCGTGCGGCCCGGCGTCGCGGTCGGCACGATTTCGCCGAGACGCATCAGGCGCATGAGCGCCCAGGGACCGTCGGCTGCGATCGTCGATGTATCGGCCCGGATGCGCGGGCTCGCCGTCAGTTCCGCATGCACGCCGCCGCGCGGGCCGGGCCAACTGATGCGGACGGGCGCGACGGGTCCGTGCTGGTAGAGCGCGTTCTGACCGTCGATGTCGATGGATAGGCTGAGGATCGTAGGATCGAGTTCGGCGATGCGGAGGTCGGCTTTCCAGGCGCAACACGATTCGGCGTCGCGCTCCGTGGGCAGCGCGACAGCACGCGAGTACGCCCCTTGCTAACGACTCTGATACCGACGCCCCAAGGAGCCACCATGTCCGATCCCACAGAACCGCAAAACCCCACCCCCGACCAAACCGAAATCGCGAGCGGCACGCCGCCCGCGCGCACGCCCGAGACGTTGCCCGACAAGACCGATCTCCAGCCGGAGCAGAACCCCGTGCGCGGCACGCCCGACATCTCGAAGCCCGGTGCGGACGGCTGATCCTCAAGCGCCCGCGCGTTTCCCGGGCCGCCGATGATCGGCACTCCCGCGTTTTCGCACCCTCGTTCTCCGGCCTGGCATCCGCGATGCTAAAGGCAAGCAGCACGTTCCCAGGAGAATAGCGATGAACAAGACGACAGCGCGGGATTCCACATCCCTCATGAGCCGGGCGATGGCGTGGCCCGTCCGCACTTTCAAGCGCTTCAGCGCCGACCGCTCCGCGCCGATGGCGGCGAGCATCGCGTTCTACTCGGCCTTCTCGCTCGCGCCGACGCTCGTCATGGTGATCGCCGTGGCCGGGCTCGTCTTCGGCGAGGAAGCCGCGCGCGGGCAGATCTTCCATCAGGTGAGCGGGATGCTCGGCAAGGACGCTGCCGCAAGCGTGCAGACCATCGTCGAGCACGCGCACCGCAGCGGCGGAGGCGGCATCGCGGCAGTCATCTCGTTCGTGCTGCTGGCCGTGGGCGCATCCGCTACGTTTTCGTCGCTCAATACGGCGCTTTCCGTCGTGTGGCCCGCCGAGAACAAAGAGAAGTCGGGCGTCGCCACGCTCGTCAAGGTGCGGCTGATTTCCTTCGGCCTCGTGATGGGCGTCGCGTTCCTGTTGATCATCTCGCTCGTGCTGGATACGGCGGTGCAGGCGGCCGGCAAATGGGTGTTTGGGGAATCGCCGCTCGTGATCGTCGGGGACGTTTTGCAGTTTCTGGTCGGGCTCGTGATCTTGTCCTGTGCCTTCGCTGCGTTGATGAAATACCTCCCCGACGGCCACGTCGCCTGGCGCGATGCTTTCGTGGGCGGCACGATTGCCGCCGTGCTGTTTTCGGTGGGCAAGAAGCTCTTCGCGCTGTATCTGACGCACGCGGGCACGGCCAACGCATTCGGCGCGGCGGGATCGCTTGCCGTGTTGATGATGTGGCTGTACTTCGCCGCCGCCGTGCTGCTGCTCGGCGCGGAAGCCGCGGCCGCGCGAGCGGAAGCGCGCGAGGGCAAGCCGGCGAAGGAGTCGAGTGCAGCCGATCAGCCGGGCGCGCCCGCGATGCCTGCGCCTGGGACCGGCGCGTCGAATCACGGATCTCGCGATGGCGTTCAAGGCGCGCCGCACGCGCCGGTGCTCGCGAGCGCGGCGCACGCGCAGCCGGTCGCGCCCGCGCCGCTGCCGCCTGTTCCGCCTGTTCCGCCGTCGACGTCGGGCACCACGCGCACGTCGCCGTGGGCGAATGCCGTTGCAAAGGGCGTCGATACGGTGAAGGCCAATCCGATCCGGCTTGCGATCGCGGCTGCGGGCGCGAGTCTCTTTGTGTTCACTAAAGGATCCAGCCGGACGCAGGGGCGGCATCATCGGTCGGTGAAGGCGTAGGCGCGCCGGCGGTGTCCGGGGAATGAGACGGGCGGCGAAGGGCCGCCCGGTATGGCTGATAGGAATCTGGCCTGCGCGGACATCGGCAGCGCTTGATTCCGGTTGCATACCGGCCGATGTAGCGCCCGCAAATTGATTGCGTTGATCGCAGTTGCAGGAGCAGTGTCGACGTCGCCTCGTTAGCGTGGCGCAACACAAGTTGAATGACAGTGGATAACGGCATTACGAGCTAAAGACGGCGCGTGCACATCGTCGAGATGCAGTCGCTCGTTCCATGATATTCAGGTCATGAATCGCTGCGAAGACGGCGATCAAGTCGACGTCGAAGAAGAGCGATTGCCCAAGAGATCGGCGCACGAGGGTGCTGGCGCCTCGGCGCGTCCGATTGCTAAAGCCGCGCGTCGGGCAAGCAGATCTCGACACCGATCAGACAGGCAAGGGATTGAGCTTTCTTGCTTCTTCGAACTGCGCCCGTCTCGCGCATGTGTGCCAGAGAATCGCGACGCTGGCATGCGCTCCGGTCTCTAGCCGCGCCGACGGGATCTTATTGCAACGCAGGCGTTTGTTGTCTTTCCCTTCCAGTCGCTCGTGCGTAGACATAACCGGGTCGCTGCCAAGTGGGCAGCTTAGAAGGCGACGCTCGCCCGCACATCTGTCCGCCGCGCAGCCAGTCTCAGCAACTGGCAAATGGCTTCTTTTCTTCACGATCAATCGATGATGGCTACCGCATCGGCAGCTTAGAAAGTGCTGCAATCTGACGGCTGGCACTCGATCGTCGGCTGCCGCGTCGGTAACTCAGCAATTCGTTCGATTGGCGACGGGCGACGGCGCGTCCGCTTTCGACTGGGCAGTCTCAGAAGCGGTGCGGCACAACAAGCCGCGCAGGCAGCTTGCACGTCCATTTAGACGGTGCGCCCGTGCAAACCCATTCCACCAGCGCTTGCGATGAGCGTCCGCCGCGCAACCGCCCACGGATTGCTGTCGCCATCACCATGCACGACAGCAATCCCCCGCCAGCCAATCACCTCTTCTCCGGCAACGCATAAGCAATCACATAATCCCCGAGCTTGGTCAAAAACGACCCATGCCCGCCGGCCGCGATCAGCACGTACTGCTTGCCGTTCGCCTCATACGTCATCGGCGTCGCCTGTCCGCCTGCCGGCAGACGCGCGTGCCACAGCTCCTCGCCGGTATCGGTGCTGAACGCGCGCAGATAATCGTCCGAGGTCGCGCCGATAAAGAACACGTGACCCGCCGTCGTCATCGGGCCGCCGAGCATCGGCATGCCCATCTTGAACGGGAGCGGGATAGGCGATGCATCGCGCGTCGTGCCGATGCGCTTCTTCCAGATCACCTTGTTTGTCTCCAGATCGAGCGCCGACACATAGCCCCAGGCCGGCTGCTTGCAAGGCAGGCGCAGCGGCGAGAGGAACGGGTTCAGCGTCACGCCGAACGGCACGCCGTACTGCGGCTGAATGCCCGTCTCCGCGCCGGTGCCCGACTGTCCGGCCTGCGGCGGCTCCATCGGATTGTTCGGCCCGCGCGGAATCAGCTTCGAAACGAACGGCAGCGCGATCGGATTCGCAATCGCAATGCGGCGGTCCGTATCGACGGCAAGACCGCCCCATTCGAACATGCCCAGATTGCCCGGGAACACGAGCGTGCCCTGCTCAGACGGCGGCGTAAACGGCCCCTCATAGCGCAGCCGATGAAAGATCACGCGGCACACGAGCTGGTCGTACATCGTTGCGCCCCACATGTCCGCGCCCGTCAGGTTCTTCTGCGGCCGGTAGGTGAGCTGCGAGAACGGCTGCGTCGGCGACAGGCGATCGCCCTGTGCCGCGCCCTGCGGCACCGGCTGCTCGGGCGCGGGAACGATCGGCTTGCCCGTGCGGCGGTCGAGCACGAAGATGTTGCCCGTCTTTGCCGGCGCATAGATCGCGGGAACGATGTTGCCGTTCGAATCCTTGATATCCGCGATGGTCGGCTGCGCGGGCAAGTCCATGTCCCACAGGTCATGGTGCACCGTCTGATAGAACCACGCGAGCTTGCCGGTCGATGCATGCAGCGCCAGCAAGCCGCTTGCATAACGTTCCTGTTCGGCCGTGCGATTGCCGCCCCAGATGTCCGGCGTCGAGACGCCCATCGGCAGATACACGATGTCGAGCTGCGCATCGTAGGCGGCGGGCGCCCACGAGTTCGGCGAATTCATCGTGTAGCTATGCTGATCGCTCGGGATCGCGTTCGGGTCGCGTGCGCCCGGATCGAACGCCCAGAGCAGCTTGCCCGTGTCCACGTCGAAGCCGCGAATCACGCCCGACGGCTCGCGCGTGCCGTAGTTGTCCGTGACCGATCCGGCCATGACGATGACCTTCGACGTGATGATCGGCGGCGAGGTCGGCTCGTACATGCCCGGCGTCTTCACCGGCTGCAGATGCTGCAAGTCGAGCATGCCATTGGCGGCAAAGCCCGCGCAACGCTGGCCGGTCGCGGCATCGAGTTCGAACAGACGCCCGTCGTTCACCGGAAGGATCACGCGGCGCGCGCACGCCGGCAGCGACGACAGGCTGTTCGTCTGACGCGCCTCTGCGACCGCAGGCGTCTCATAGTAGGAGACGCCTCGACAAGTGACGTGCTGGAAGCTCGGGTCCGGCTTCAGCTCCGGATTGAAGCGCCATTTCTCCTTGCCGGTGGCGCCGTCCAGCGCAATCGCGTTCTGGTGCGGCGTGCAGAAAAAGAGCGTGCCGTCGACGGCAAGCGGCGTGACCTCATCGGTGATTTCGAGCGGATCGTGCGGGCCTTTCATGTCGCCCGTGCGGAAGGTCCACGCTTCTTGCAGATTGCCGACGTTCTTGTCGTTGATCTGCGAAAGCGGCGAATAGCGCGTGCCGTGCTGCGAATTGCCGTAAGCGAGCCAGTCGCCCGGACGGCCGCCGCTCGCGGCAGGCGCAGCCGAACTATTCGACGCCTGCGCGCTCACCGTGCCGCTGACCTCTTGCGGATCGTTGAACGCGGCGTACACGAGCGCGATGCCGGCTAGAACGAGCGCCACGCCGAGCGCGAGGCCGCCCCGGCGCACCGGGTTCATATACAGACGATACGTGAAGGGCAGCAGCAGCCAGATGCCGACGATGACGAGCACGTCCAGACGCGGCGCGAGCGCCCAGAAGTCGAAGCCCGCTTCGGCGACCGCCCATATCAGCGTGCCGAACAGCAGCACCGCGTACACGATCAGCGCGAGCGTATTGCGCCGCCAGATGAGCCACGCGACCGCGAGCATGAGAATGCCCGCGACGACGTAATACGGCGAGCCTCCGATGGCGACGAGCCATATGCCGACGCCGCCGAGATAAAGACCCGACAACGCGAGAAACAGCACGGTCAGCCATTTGACGACGGGCGACGGCGATCGCGTGTTCGATGGCGACGACGGGCCGGCGGGCGACCGCGCTGGCGGCGAGTTCGTATTCATTCAACACCTCTGCTTAGGGCACCTTCAGGGACATGCGACGCAAACTGCGCCTGACATCGAACCTTCATCCGATGCCAGGCGCTATACGCGCTACGCGACGCAGTGCAGCAATTTATGCGCCATCGCCGTCCTTCGATCCCGGCGCGAGGATGTTCGGCAGCACCGGATTCTCCGGCTGCGTATAACGCTCTTCGACGGCCTTTCGAATGGCTTCGATGCTCTCCTTCGCCGAAAGGCCATCGTTGGCTTCGACGGCTTGCGCCTCGTCCGCCAGCGACGTATCGCCGATCACGTCGCGGAACCACGTCGAATAGTCGCCCTGGCGCAGATGGAACATCCAGGTGTCCTCATCGACGCCTTCGGCGAGTTCGAGAAAGAGCACGAGATTGTGCGCGCGCAGGTTCAGCTTGTCGTCGGGGCCGCGAAAGTAGAAGCTGCGCTCCGGAATCAGCATGCCTTCCGCATACTTGCGCACATGACGGCGGCGCTGCGTTTTCGCGGGCTCGACATGCACGACGACCGGCTCGCCCCAGCCGCCGCCGTCCGCCTCGCGACGCCACACGAGCGCCTGGCCGGGCTTGATGTCGTCGGGCAGCGCGGCGGGCGCATCGTGGCCCGCCGCGCGCGCGAACTCTTCGAGCGAAGTCTGCGCGCCCGGCCCCGCGCCGATGAACACCGTTACGCGATCCAGAAGACGCGGCGAAAGCTGCTCCGGATGCACGGTGACGAAGAGCGCGGGCGCGAGTTGATCCGGCAACACTTCGTCGGCCGGGTTGATGCTCGCGGGAAAGAAGTGATGCGCTTCGTCGAAGAGCATCCAGTGCGGGCGGCCGGTGAGCGCGCGCGACTTCTGCATGTGCGCGAGCACGCTCGCGCAGTACGCGGGCCGGTCCGCGAACGTGACGCGCATGAGGTTCACGAGCACGGACTGGCTCGGCTGATGCAAAAGCCGCGTGACGTCGTCGGCTTTCGGCGCGGTCTCGGCATCGCCGATGGGCAGCGCGTTCTCGAAGGTGTCGAAGTCGCCCTCGGGGTCGAGCGCGCAGAACTGGTAGCCGGCCGCGACGAGCCGCTCCATCAGGCCGGTGATGAGCGTGGACTTGCCCCCGCCGGATTGCCCCGCGATCAGCGCGACGGTCCGTTGCGGCGCGAGCGTTTCAGGCTCGCCTCCTTCCTGCTGCGAAGCGCCGTTGACGCGCTCTCCGAGCAGCACGTTGCGCCGCGTCACGCGCTCGCTCGCGGCGGCGAGATCGTCGGCGAGAATCGCGTCGATCAGTTCGGTCACGCCCGCGCCGCATTCGCTCTTCAGCACGATATCCGCATGCGACTTGAGCGCGGGAATCGCGTTGCTCACCGCCGCCGACATCTCGCACGCATCGAGCAGCGGGTGATCGTTCTGCGCGTCGCCGACGCCCACCGCATTGCGCGGCGACAGCGAGAGCTCATCGAGCGCCGCGAGCAGGCCGCTCGCCTTGCTGACGCCCGGCGCGAGCACCATCACCGCGTCGCCGTTATAGACGACGTGCAGATCCAGTCCGAGATCGCGGATGGCGGCGTGCGCCTGTTCGTCGTAAGGCCGCACGGTGGCGACGAGCGTCTGGCTCACACCGAGATGGCGCACGCCGGCCTTCTTCATCGCCTCGACGAACACGGGCGGCGGTGGCGGCGCGAGCAGCTTGCGCTCGCGCGTGACGGGCGAATAGATCACGCCGCCGTTTTCCGCGACGATCAGCGTGAAGCGGTCGACGCGGTCGCACAACGTGAGCAGATCGTCGAGCTCGCGGCCCGTGACGAGGATCATGTGACGCCCCGACGCGCGCAGGCGGTCGATGGCGTCCCACGTAGCCTCGGAGACGCGGCCGTTCTCGGCGAGCGTGTTGTCGTAATCGCTGGCAAGCACCATGAATCGCATGCGCGTGTCCTCTCGTTAGGCATCCTGCTCGACGAGCGACGGCGGCGTGCAACGGGCCGCGCGGGCATCGACGAGACGCTGGTAAACATCGACGTAATCGCGCGCCATGCGCTCCGCCGTGAAGCGCCGCTCGAAGGTTTCGCGGCAGCGGCGGCGATCGATCTCCGGCAGACGCGCGAGCGCTTCCACTGCTTCGTCCTCGTTGCGCACGACGAAGCCGTTCACGCCATCCTCGATGATCTCCGGCACCGAGCCGCGCCCGAACGCGATCACAGGTGTGCCGCACGCGAGCGCCTCGATCATCACGAGGCCGAACGGCTCCGGCCAGTCGATCGGAAAGAGCAGCGCGCGCGCTTGCCCGATGATGCGGCTCTTGCCCGCATCGTCTTGCTCGCCGACGTATTCGATCAGCGGCGCTTCGACGAGCGGCTCCACCGCGCTTTCGAAATACGGGCGGTCGGCTTCATCCACTTTCGCGGCGATCTTGAGCGGCATGCCCGCGCGACGCGCAATGCGAATGGCCGCATCCGGTCCCTTGGCCGGCGCGATCCGTCCGACGAACGCGAGATGTTCGCCCGCGCGTTCATGGAACGGATAGAGCGTGTCCGGCAAGCCGTGATACACGGTGCCCGCCCACGCGAGCCAAGGCAGCGGCGCGCGCTGCGCGTTCGAGATGGACACGAGCGGGATATCGGCGAAGCGGCGGTACATGGGTTCGAGCCCGGGCACGTCGAGCCGCCAGTGCAGCGTCGTCACATGCGCGCACTGCATGCGGCGCGCGAACGGAAAGCTCTGGTAATCCGTGTGGAAATGCACGATGTCGAAATGCTTCGACGCGGCGACCACGTCTTCGAGCATCGCAAAGTGAAAGGCTTGCGGATCGGCGGTGTCTTCGACGAGCCGCACCGCGCAGTCGCTTCCCGCGACGAGCTTCGCGCTCGTGCGCGAGTCCGCGCTCGCGAAAAGCGTCACGTCGTGACCCAATGCCACGAGTTCTTCGCTGAGATAGGACACGATCCGTTCGATGCCGCCGTAACGCCGGGGCGGCACGCTTTCATAGAGCGTCGAGACTTGAGCGATGCGCATGGTGGTTCGTGTGAATGGTTAGGCTTCCAGCGCGTCGGTGTCGGCAGCGGTGATGAAGGCGTCCGCGCTCGTACGGCTTTGAAGCAGATTGTGATAGACCGCGAGATAGTCGCGCGCCATGCGTTCGGACGAGAAGCGCTGCTCGAACGTCTTGCGGCAGCGCGCGCGGTCTATTGCGCCAATCTCGCGAACGGCGCGCACGGCTTCGTCCACATCGTCGACGATGAAGCCGTTCACGCCATGCTCGATGACTTCGGGCACGGCGCCGCGCCTGAACGCGACGACCGGCGTGCCAGAGGCCATCGCCTCGATCATCACGAGGCCGAACGGTTCTTCCCAGTCGATAGGAAAGACGAGCGCACGTGCGTTCGCGAAGAGCGCGCGGCGCGTCTCGCCGCCCACTTCGCCGAGATATTCGACAAAGGACTCCGATTCCGCGATAAGCGGCCAGATCGTCTCCTTGAAGTACGCGCGCTCGCCGGGATGCACCGCAGCGGCGATCTTCAGCGGCAGCCCCGCGCGACGCGCGATCTCGATGGCGCGATCGATGCGCTTCTCCGGCATCACGCGGCCGACGAAGAGCAGATAGTCGCCGCCTTCGCGCGAATAACGCATCTCATCGAGCGCGAGGCCGTGATGCACGGTGGCCCGCCAGTTCGCGTGCGGCGCGCCGCGGCGCTGGCTGTCGGAGATCGAGACGAGCGGCGCATTCGCAAAGGTCTCGAAGAGCGGACCATGATCCGCAGGAAGCAGACGCCCGTGCATGGTCGTGAGCGATGCGCACGCGAGGAAGCGCTGCATCGGCAGATGAATGGGCTCGGTGTGAAAGTGAATCACATCGAACTGCGATGAACGTTCGATGACAGCTTCGAGCTGGCGCAGATGATGGCTCGTCGTATCCCACACGCGTTCGTCGCGCCAGAGCGCCGTCGGAGTGCTCGCATGCAAGCGGGCGCGCGTTTTCGAATCCGCCGTGGCGAACAGCGTGACTTCATGCCCGAGGGCGACCAGTGCTTCCGTCAGATAAGAAATGATGCGCTCGGTGGCGCCGTATGCGATAGGAGGGACGCTCTCGTAGAGCGGTGCGACCTGTGCGATTTTCATTGTGCGTTCCGCATTGACCGTATGGGCTTCGATTAGCAATCAACAGGCCGACGCGCGCGGGCGATGAGAACGGCACGCTGCATGCTGCATCGGGAGTGCCATGAAAGCGAGGAGGAAGTCATGACCAAGGTAGCCGAAGTAATGACACGCGGCGTTCAGACCATCGCGCCGAACGAAAGCATTCGCCGCGCAGCCGAACTAATGGACGAACTCAACGTCGGCGCGCTTCCGGTGTGCGACGGCACGCGCCTGAAGGGCGTCGTGACCGACCGCGATATCGTGGTGCGCGCGGTCTCGGTGGGCAAGGAGTCGTCGTGCGCGGTGCAGGAGGTGGCGAGCGAGCCCGTCGAATGGTGCTTCGAAGACGACGAGATTCACGACGCCATGCGCAGGATGGAGCAGTTGCAGATTCGCCGCATGCCTGTCGTGGACAGCGAGAAGAACCTCGTCGGCATGCTCGCACTCGGCGATATCGCGATCTATTCCGACGGGGAAGTGTCCTCGACCATTCAGGCGATTTCGACGCCGTCCGTCCCGGACAGATAAGACGGAAGCCGCGTGCGATCTATAGCGGATTGCCGTCCTCGGGCGTCTTGAGGCGGTCGTTCTCGCTCTGCGAGCCGGGCGGCGTGCCGGGTTTGGTATCGGGCGTGGCGTCCGGCGCGCGGTCTTCGGTCGGGCCGCGCTTCGGATCGTCGGCCGGGTTCGTCGGAATGTTTTCGTTGTGACCGGGAATCGGCTGGCTTTCGATATGGCCATCTTCCGATACGGCGTTCTGCGGGTCTTGCGGTTTCTGATTCATGGTCGGGCCTCGCCAGGTCGGTTGCTTGATCTCGGACGGCAGCAAGCGACGTTCCGAGGCCGGCCTGATGCGCGCCGGTTGCGCCCTCGCGAACTGGCGCACCGCCCAGGACCTATGCCTTCACGACCCGTTCGCGTATTCGACCGCGTCAACAGTTGCCCTTCTTTCCCTGTCCCGGCGGGCAGAATCCATTGCCCGGACCGCCTTGCGGTTTGACCGTGACATAGGGTGCATCGGGTACATACACCGCGCACCCGCCGAGCATGCCGACAGTCACCAGCAATGACGTGAGAACGACGAATTTCCTCATCAAACACTCCGAAAAACGAAGGGGCGCTGCCATGCGGGCGGCCCCTTCGATGGTCATCAGAAACTGAAGTTTAGGTTCGTCTGGCTCGTCGTTGCATTGACCGGCGCCGACTGCGTTGCGCCCGACGCGGCATCCGCTTCTACCATGTACTGACCGGCTGCCGCAGGCACTGCGGCGAAGCTCAGCGGCAGCGATCCCGAATAGGTGCTGACCAGAGGCGCTGCCGCAGGCAGGAACAGCTGATATGCGCCGGTGTCGAGATTCGCATTGGCAGACGCGATCTCATAGGGGCTCGCGTCGATCGTCTGCAATGCGCGCACGAGCGCGTTCGCGGACGGAGTGGCCGTTCCGCTCACGCTGCTCATCGACGAGGCGGGCAGGGCGATAGGCGCGGCCGGCGTCGAAACCGTCGTGGTCGCGTTCACGACCACCGGCACCGCGCGCACGATGCCCGACGCAACGTTGTTCTGCACGATAACGACATCGTAGTTGCCTTGCGTCGAGCTTTGAATGAGCGGCGCAAGAACGAACTTGCCGGTGCTGTCGGCGACGGTGCCCCGGACGACCTTGCCTCCCTGCTCGGCATACACCGTGGCGCCCGCTTCGGCAGTCGCGACATAGCCGGAGATCTGCCCGCTCACCGTCGTCGGCGTGGCAGTCACGACCGGCTTCAGCGCATAAGAGCCGTTGCCGCGCGCAACGACCGATTTGCAGGCGTTGAAGTCCAGCACGAGATCCACGAGCGTCTGCGGCTGGACCGTGAAAGGCTGAATGATCTTGTAGCCGCTTTGCGTCGCACTCGGCGTAGCAAGCGGCTGTTCCGTGCCGCCCGTGGGCACGATCGAATTGGCCAGCGAGTTGCCCGAATTCTGCGCGAGCACGAGGCGCACTTGTTGATATTGACCGGCCGGCAGCGCGGCCTGACCGAGATCGGCAAGGACGCCATTGGTCAGCGAAAGCAGGTCGATCCTTTGCGGCGAGGACGGGACGATGGTGGTCCAGCCCGCGTCGCTGTCCGTGGCCTGCGCGTTTGCATTCACACGCACCTGCGAGACGGTGACGTACACATGATCGAAGCCGCATGCGGGGGCATCGGTCATCGCCACGTGCAGCGTGCCTGTCGGCGTGCCCGATCCGCCGTCACTGCCGCCTCCGCAAGCAGCGACCATCATCGAGATTGCTGCCGCCAGGCCGAGAGTTCGCCAAGATCCTCGCTTCATCGCTTCACCTTTTTTTGTAGTTGGAAGTGACGGCAGCTTAGCGCCAATTCGTTAGACGATTGTAACGGCAGGCGGGACCAACTGTAACTTGTTCGTCGATTCGTAAATGCGAAACGGAGGCTCCGATTGCGCTTGCGCAAGTAAGCGGTAGTTGTTTAGCGAGCGTTTCACCGCGAGGGAAAAGCCGTTCAGTACCACTAACAATAGCGCCAGCTGATGCGCCGGGCTCGCGTGGCATGGGAGTTGCTCGCTCAATCCACTTGCGCGCTTCGCGCTCGATTACAGATCATCGGGGAATCATGCGTCAGAGAACATCAAGCTCTTTGTCATCGGGGAAACTGCTTGCCGGCTCCGTCGCGGCTGCATCGCTCGGCGTGGCTGCGTGGGCCGCGCTGCGCGCCCGCCGCGCCGAACGCGATCATCCTGCCGTCGGACGCTTCATCGACGTGGATGGCGTGCGTCTGCATTACATCGACGAAGGCGAAGGCCCGGTCATCGTGCTCTTGCACGGCAATCTCGTCATGCTTCAAGACTATGTGGCGAGCGGACTCTTCGACCGGCTCGCGCAACGTCATCGCGTGATTGCGTTCGATCGCCCCGGCTTCGGCTTCAGCGAACGTCCGCGCGATCGCGCATGGACGCCGCAGGCGCAGGCGGCGCTCTTCCAACAGGCGCTCAAGCGCATGGGACTGTCGCGGGCGGTCGTCGTCGGGCAGTCGCTCGGCTGTCTCTCCGCGCTTTCCATGGCGCTCGATCCGAGCATCGACATTCGCGGCCTCGCGCTGATCAGCGGCTATTTCTATCCGAGCGCGCGCTTCGACGTGCTGCTGACCGCGCCCGCCGCGATACCCGTCATCGGCGATGTCATGCGCTACACGGTTTCGCCCATTGCCGCGCGGCTGATGATCAATACGAACCTGCGCCTGATGTTCGCGCCGCAGCCGGTGCCGGACGTCTTTCGCGAGATGCAGCCGCGCGAGTTGCTGCTGCGTCCGTCGCAAATGCGCGCGATCGGCGAAGACGCAGGCTACATGGTGCCGGCGGCGCATGACTTGTCGCGGCGATACGGCGAAATCAAAGTGCCGGTGCGGATCTTCGCGGGCGCGGACGACCCGATCGTCGATGCAGATTCGCAGTCGGGCAGGCTGCACCAGGATATCGCGCAGAGCACGATCGCGGTGGTGCCGAATCGCGGACACATGCTGCATTACGATGAAGCAGGCCGCATCGCCGATGCCATCGAGGGCATCGCGAGCGAGTGACGCGGATCAACGCGCCGCTTCACGCAGACGCGGCTGCCGCAGGTCGGCCCAGTCGAGTTGATCCCACGCGACATCGAGCGGCTTCTGCGCGAGCCTGTGCCGCAAGGATGCAGGCGAGACCGCCACCGCCATCCAGCGCATCACGCGACTCGCGAAGCCATGCGTCTCGATGCGCACCGCGGCGATCACGCAATCGCCGCCGCGGTCCTCGGCCAGCAGCGCGGAGATGCGGCCGACGCGCCGGCCGTCCATCGCGTTGACGCGCAGGCCGACGAGTTCATCGAGATTAACGGTCTGCATCAGCGTGCTCCGGGAATGCGATCGATAGCGCGCTCGCGCAGCCAGCGTTGCCAGTCATGCACGGGCGTGTCGTCGGAATCCACGTCGAGTTCGATATCCACGGCAACCTTGCGCACGTCCTTCCACGCGATGCGATACGGCGTGGTCTTGTGGCCCGCGCCGATGCGCGTGAGCAACGCGCACATCAGCCGATGCGCCCGCCTGCCGAAGCGCCGCGCCATCACGACCGTGCCGGCTTCGATGAACACGAGCCTCGGCAGTTCACCCTCGCGCAGTTCGGCGACGAGGCCATCCACGCGTCCCATGCGCACGCCGTTCTTGTCGACGAGCTGCTTGTCGAGAATATCGTGCACGACGTCCATCATGTGCCTCCGAAGTATTCGAGCGGTATCGTGACGATGCCGAGCACGAACGCGAGCGCGGTAATGGCGATCACCGCCACGTTCGATATCGGTCCGTTGCAGTGCTCGCCCATGTAGTGCTCGTCGTTCATCAGGACGATGAACGGCACCACCATCAACGGCAAGTTGACGGCGGTGAGCGCCATGGAGAACACCGTGAGCTTGAGCGGATCGGCGCCGGCGGCAATGGGCAACGCGGCGAGCAAGAGCGCACACGTATAGACGAGGCTGAAGCCGGGATTGGCGCGCGGCGGGCAGTCTTGCCCCCAGTTCCAGCCGAACGCCTGCGCGAAAAGATACGCTTCGAGCAGCGCCACTTCCAGCGCCGCGCCGAGCGATGCAATGCCGAGCGACGCCACGAAGAGCACGAATCCCCACATGCCGAACGCATCGACCAAAAGCAGCGGCAGTTGATGGAAGTCTTCGACATCGAGAATGCCGCGCCCGTTGAGCACTTGCGCCGAGACGAGCAGCACGGCCGCCGAGATCACGCCGCCGAACAGCATGCCCAATGCGGCGATCGCGCGATTGGGCCAGAGATAGCTGCGATCCCAGCGGTCTTCTATTGCGCCCGACGAATAGAACAGAAAGAGCGTGGGCGAAAGCGAAGCGCCGAGAATGCTCGCGGCCATGAACCAGTACGTCGCGGCGTGTCCGTGCGGGCGGCTCGGCACCGCAGCGGCGGCCACCTGCGTCCATTCGGGCCGCAGCCGGATGATGGCGACGACGAAGCACAGCGTGACGAGGCCGAGCAGCGAGATGCCTTTCTCCAGCATGCCGAAGGTGCCGCGCCACAGAAAGAGCCACGAGAGCAGTGCGACGGGCAGCGCCCACCATCGATACGAGATGCCCGTTGCGAATTCGAGCGCCACCGAGACGCCGCCTATCTCGGCGCTCAGTACGAGAAAGCTCACGATCACCGTCGAGATCAGCGGCAGCGCGAGCAGCTTGATGCCGAAGCGGTCGCGGATGCCATCGACGATGGTGTGTCCGCTCACCGCCGCGAAGCGTCCTGACATTTCGGTGAGGAACGCGATGCAGACCGTGCCGAGCACGACGGTCCACAGCAATTGATAGTGGAACGCGGCACCGGCCTGCGCGGTGGTCGACATCTCGCCCATTTCGAGGAAGCCGCCGATGCTCGTCACGATGCCGAGCGATATCTCCAGCAGCTTCTTCATGACGCGTCACCGGGTTGCGCGCGCAGCCAAGCGTCGAGGCGGGACGCGGCGTCATGCATCGTCGAGCGCGCTTCGGTAACGCGGGCGCGGTCGCCGGAATCGAGCGCGGTGCGCGCCGTATCGAAGGCGGCCTGTACCGCGTGGACTTGCGAGGCGGCATCGGCGGGCGCGTGGGCGCGTTGCAGGTCGCCCGCGATCTTGCCGATCTGCTCGCTGGCCGAATCGACGGAGCGTTTTGCGTAAGACGAGGGCGAGCTGCCGTCGAGCCACGAGTCCATCCACTGCGACGCCGAGCGTGCGTACGACAGCACGATGCGCGCATCGGAGGCGGCATCGTCGGATGACGAGCACGCGGCGCATGCCAGCGCGATCGCGACGACGAGCGGCGCAAGCGACAGTGAACGGATGGGCTTCATGGCGCCGCAGCGAGCAAGGCGCGTTCCTTCGTCGCTTCCGTTCAGAGCCAGCGCACGAGCACGGGCACGATCACCGGCACGAGAAACGAGGTGAGTATGCCGTTGAGCCCCATGCCGAGCCCGGCGAACGCGCCCATCTGCTGGCTGACCTGAAAGGCGCGCGCCGTGCCGATGCCGTGCGACGCCACGCCGAGCGCGAAGCCGCGCGCTTCCGGCTCCGCGACGCGCAGCGCGTTGAGAATCACGCGCGCGAAGATGGCGCCGAACACGCCCGTCGAGATGACGAGCACCGCCGTCAACGACGGAATGCCGCCGATGGATGTCGCCACCGCCATCGCGATGGGCGTGGTGGCGGACTTCGGCGCGAGCGATGCAATCGTCTGCCGCGATGCGCCGAGCCAAGACGCGATAGCGAGCGCCGATACGATCGCGGTCATCGACCCGGCGAAGAGCGCGACGAAAAGCGGCGCGGCGAGCCGCCTGAGGTTGCCCAGTTGCCGGTAGAGCGGCAGCGCCAGCGCAACGGTCGCGGGCCCCAGCAGGAAGTGCACGAACTGCGCGCCTTCGAAGTAAGTCGGATACGGCGTGCCGCTCACCTGAAGCACCGCGACGATCAGCGCCACCGCGATCAACACCGGATTGGCCAGCGGATTGAAACGGCATCGCGTATAGACGGACTGCGCGATCAGATACGCGAAGAGCGTGATGGTCAGGCCGAGCAGCGGCGAGGCCGCGAGGTAGACCCATATCGCGTTGAGCCGTGGAATCGCGCTCATGACGGTTCGTCTCCCGCTTGCCGGCGCATCAGCGCGCGCATCACGACGGCCGTCACGCCGATGCCGAGCGTCGTGCTCACGATGATCGCCAGCACGACCGCCACGAGATCGCCGCGCACGGCGCTCGCGGACGCCATGATGCCGACGCCCGCCGGAACGAAGAGCAGCGAGAGATGACGCAGCAGTTCGTTCGCGGTCGGCTCGATGCTGTTGGCGGCGCGCGGCCGCGCGATCAGAAACGCGAGCAGCAGCAACATGCCGACGACCGGCCCCGGCACGGGAAGCCGGAACACATACGAGACGCCTTCCCCGAAACATTGGAAGAGCAGCAGCACGGCAAGGGAAAGAAGCATGGCGGGACCTGTCGACGTTCATTGCGCGGTGTGCGATGCCAGCAAAGTGCGCTCCCGCAGGCATCGACGATCGCGCCGCCGAACGCAGTGAATGCTCCTAGAATGAATCAGGCCGCTTGCCAGCGCGGCCATCCAGAACGTTCAAACACAAGGAGACACACATGGCGCCCCGCAGACTGCTTCCGCTGATTCCGCCGCTTCTGTCCTGCCTCGTGGCCGCTTGCGGCGGCTCGGATCACCACGATGCGTACAACGATGCACCGAAGGTCATCATCGATTCCGACTTCAACACGATGGGCGATGACGGCCAGCTCTTCGCGATGACGAGCCAGTTGATGGGCCAGGGCAAAGTGAATCTGCTCGGCCTGTGCGTCGTGACGGGCAACGACTGGCTCTTGCAGGAAGAAGCCGATGCGCTGAAGGCCGTCGAGCGCATGGGCGTGCAGAACCGGGTCGGCGTGTACGGCGGCGCGAACTATCCGCTTCAGTACGATGTCGCGAGCATTCGCGCGCAGCAGGCGGCAAATCCCAACGGTTACTTCGGTGCGTGGATGCGTCCCGAGCCGACCGACGCGTCGCAGCTCACCGCGCCCCCCGACGGCTTCGCGCAGTCGACCAAGCTGCAAGCGGAAGCCGCCGCGGACTTCATGATCGACAGCATCAAGCGCTATCCGAACCAGGTGACGATCATCGAGGTAGGGCCGCCGACGAACCTCGCGACCGCCGTGAAGAAGGCGCCCGAGATCGTGCCGCTCATCAAGCAGATCGTCTACATGGGCGGCGCGATGAACGTGCCGGGCAACGCGAACGCCGTGGGCGAACTGAACTGGTGGTTCGATCCGGTGGCCGTGCGCACGCTCTTGCAGACGACCATTCCGCAGCGCGTGATTCCGCTCGATGTGACCAACACCGTGCCGCTCAACGAAAGCATCTATAACCAGATCGTCAATCCGCCGACCGGACAGACGCCCGTCACGAAGGCTTATGCGGTCGCGAACGCGAATGCTTTCGCGAGCAATACGAATATCTACGACACGCTGACAATGCCTTACTTTCTCGACCCGACTTACGCGACCGAAACGCAGAGCGCGTACCTCGATATCGACACCACGCCGGGCGAAAATCAGGGGCATGTGCGCGTGTATCCGGACGCGCCCGCGCCCGGCGCTTCACCGCTCAAGATCACTTATGTGACGAAGTACGATAACGCCAGGTTCTTCAATCTTTACGTGAACCTGCTGACGAGTCCGGTGCCCGTGAAGTTTCAATGACCGATGATCGATGACCGATGCCGATGACTGATGGCCAATGAGCGATGACCGCGTTGCGCGGTCATCAATCCATGTGCGCGTTGGGCGTGATGGCGGCGGCGACCGGCTCGGCGCTTCGCGTCATCGCGCCTTCAAGCGCGCTGCGGTAAATGTCGAGATACGCGTTCACCATCGTCTCGGGGTTGAAGGTATCGGCGTGTTTGCGCAGCCGGTCATGCACGGACGGCTCCTTCAGCAGTTCGATGGCTTCGCGGATCTTCTGGATGAGCGTCTCCGGCCGATCCATGTCGAACACGAGACCGGAACGCGGTTCGATGACTTCTGGAATGCCGCCCCGGTTCGCGCCGACGACGGGCAAGCCGTGCGAGTACGCTTCCACGATCACGCGCCCGAACGGTTCGTGCCAGATGGAAGGGACAATGAGAATGTCGATGCTGTCGAGAAAGTCGCTCGCCTTCACGTGTCCGAGAAACTGCACGCGCGGGTCGCGATACTTCGTCTTGAGCGATGCGATGTAGCCGGCCTCGCCATTGCCGCCGAACGCGAGCGTCCAGTCGAGCGTGTGATCGGCCGACAGTTGTTCGAGCACGACCTCCGAGCCTTTGTCGCGCGCCACGCGACCGAGCACGCCGAGGCGCACGGGGCCGCCTTCATAGCGCCGCTTGTTGGCGAGCGCCGCGCCGTCCGTGCTCGGGATATAGCAATTGCTCACCACCGCCGTGCGCGACGCATGCGGGAAATATCCGTTGTCCAGATGCTTTTGCAATACGAAGCGGCTGACGCCGATGGCCACTTCGACACGCGCCGACGCCCCGCGCTTCGGCGCGGAATACAGCGCGCACGATGCGCACTGCCGCTTGCAAGGCTCGGCGTCCGAGAACATTGTCGTGGACGGGCACATCAGGTAATAGTCGCGAGCGGTATGCACGATCGGCACGCCCGCGTTGCGCGCCACGCGCCATACGTCCACCGAGAGACACGCGAGGTTGCTGGTATGAATGACGTCCGGCTTTTCTTGCGCGATGATCCCGGCGAGCTTGCGCGACATCACGACGTTATAGACATCGAGCGCGTGCCAGGCGAATCTCGCCACGCGCGAGCGTTTTTTTGGCCGATGCGGCCAGTACAGATTGGCGTTACGCAGACGATAGACCTTCACCCCGTTCAATTCGGAAATGCTGTCCATGCCCGTTCCCGTCGCGCAGGCCACGCTGACTTCCATGCCGGCTCTCACGAGGCCTTCGGCGAGAAGTTGCGTCGATACCTCGGCTCCACCGACTTTGTCCGGGTAATACAACGTGTTGACGATGAGAATTTTCACGGCGTTGGAAGTGATGTTGTCGTTCTTCTAGAGGCACTCTGGCCGTCACCCGTGAGGCGATGCGGCAAGGGCGACGAGTGCGCTAACTGTGGTCGTCTTCCCCCGAAGACGATCTCGGAATCCACAGGTCCACGTTTCGCTCTTACTCGTAAGCAAGAGTTTAGGATAAGCCAAAAAGCTTGAGAAGGCTCAAAGCGAAACGTAAGGAAATGCAAGCCCTATTTAGTGGAACGAAGTCTTTTTGTCCGATGATCTCGTCGGCAAGCTTGTCTGATTGAACGGCTCCGCGATGCGCATCATTTACCCGAATATGTAACCGCTGTTACTTATGTATCTTGCTACGAAAGGACGCGACGTCGTTGGTCGTGACAGGCCGTGCGTCGTTTCCCCACGACGAGCGAATGTAAGAGAGCACCTGTCCGATCTGCAAATCTGACAGACGGCCCGCAAAGCCCGGCATGTTTTGCCGTGGTGGCCCGTGTTGAGTGTCCGGACTGTTGCCGCCTTCGACAATCAGCCGGATGAGCGAGGTCGTGTCCTCGCTGATGACCGCAGGATTGCCCGCGAGCCTCGGGAATGCCTTCGGCACGCCCTGTCCGGTATCGAGATGACATTGCGCGCAAAAGGTCGCGTAGACGGCCGCGCCCTGACCCGGCGGGGTGTCCGGCGCGCGCGTCTTGAGTCGTCCCGGCGGGGCGAGCGATGGGTCGAACGTACCATCGGCGGCGCCGGTCGCGGGCAGCGTCTTGAGATACGTGGCGATGGCAGTGAGATCGTCGTCGTTCAGGTATTGCAGGCTGTCCTCGATGGTCTGGACCATGGTGCCGAACGCGATCGTCTTGTCGCCGCCATGACCCGTCTTCAGGAACGATGCGATCTCCTCTGTCGACATGCGTCCGAGTCCCGATCCCGGATCGCCGCGCAGGTTCATCGCGTACCAGTTGTCGGTGACGGCGCCCGAGAGATATGTCTTGGACGATTCGTCGTAGCCGCGCTCCTGATACGCAAGCCCGCGCGGCGTGTGGCAGGCTCCGCAGTGGCCGGGTCCCTGCACGATATACGCGCCGCGATTCCATGTGGCATCGCGCTCGGGCCTCGGCTCGTACACCTTCTTCGGCGCGATAGCCCAGCGCCACACGCGCAGCGCCCAACGCTGATTGAACGGAAACGACACGTCCGTCGGCGGCGGCTTGTAATGCACCGGCGGGACGCCGTGCATCATGTACGCGTAGAGCGCGCGCAAGTCGTCTTCATTCATCTTCACGAAGGACGCGTAAGGCATCGCGGGATACAGTCCCTTGTTGCCGGGCGCGACGCCCTCGCGCATCACGCGGACGAAATCTTCGTAACTGTATTTGCCGATGCCGAGTTCCGGATCGGGCGTGATGTTGCTGCTGTAGATGGTGCCGAACGGCGAATTGACGCCGAGGCCGCCCGCGTACGGCGCGCCGCCTTTGGGCGCGGTGTGGCAACCGGCGCAATCGCCGATTCGCGCGACATACGCGCCGCGTGCGAGCAATTCGGGCGAGGGCGCCTGTTCCGCCGCATCCGCGACATTTGCCGCCATCGCCATGAGCATGACGAGCGATGCGGCCGCGATGCCTCGCATCGAAAGCGATCTGCGCAGGCGTCTTCTCGTGAACGAGCGCATCTCAGGACTCCTCGTGCGCCCGCAGGCGAGTGGTTGACGCCGCAGGGCGCGCGGCAGACGTGGCGGGCGCGAGCGTCGATGCCGGGCGCCTCGCCAGCCAGCGCGCGCCGACCAGCAGCCCGCCGACGAGATAGGCGAGACCGCCCGGCACCCACATCACGAGTCCGCCGAGTTGCTGATCCTGTAGCGGATCGAAGCCGAGCGCGAGCGTGCTTTCGATGAGCGACGGATACCAGACCTCGGGCGCAAGCGTCAGCAGCGCGCCGAGCGCGCCGGTGTGGACCATCGTGGTGAAGAGCGACAGCATCGCGTGCGCGCTGTGAGAACGCGAGCCGTCCTCTGAAGCGGGACGAAACACGGTCCACCAGAAGAGCAGCGCGGTGCCGAGAAAGCTCGCGTGTTGCAGCGTATGAATGCCTTCGCTGGCGAGCGCGGCTTCGAAAAAGCGCGGCGCGTGCCAGCACCACAAGGCCGCCGCATGCAGCACCCACGCGACGGCAGGCATCGTCAGCCATCGCCACGGCGTATTGATCCACGCGCTGCGCGTCGCGGCGCTGATGCCTTGGCGCGCGCGCGGAGGAAAGGCCCACAGCCACACCGCGAGCGGCCTGCCGATCACCAGCAACGGCGCGGCCACGAGCATGAAGATTTCATGCTGAAGCATGTGCGCCGAAAAGAGCGCCTCGCTCAACGTATGCAACGGCGACAGCAGCGCGATGACGAGCGCGATCCAGCCGGTCAAGAACGAGACGAGACGCAGCGCGCGGTCGCGCCGTCCGCGCGCGCCGCGAACGCGAAGCCGCGCGTAGCCCGCGAGATACAGCCCGATGCTCAACGCGAGACACGCGACGACCCACGGCTCGAACGTCCAGCCGAAGCTTGCCGGGACGCTGCTCGTGTCGGCCAGGACCACGTGCGCGAACGCGGCATCGGCGAACGTGAGGGCGGCGACGCCCGCCGCCGTCCTTGTCAACAAGCGGAGAGCAGCCATTGCGGTAGCGAGATGAAGATGATGCCGATCGACGAGAGCGTGCCCACTCCCGTCGCCACGACCGCCATGAAGCCTTCGCGCGAGCGCACCGTGGGCGCCGACGGATCGGCTTCTCGCCGCGCGCTGCGCCAGCGCCTGAAGGCGAGCAGTGTCGAAATAACGCTTACCGCGAGGCTCGCCACGCTTATGCCGTGCAACAGGAGCATGCTTTGCAAATGGCACGACGGCTCGACGAGCGCGTAGTTCACGCTTAACAGCCCGAGCAGGACGGATGGTGCGAAGAGAAGGGCGGGCCAGGTGAGCATGGTCGGAAGTCAAAAGCGGGGCGCCCAGTAAATGACGCCGTAGATCGGCAGCCAGCTTAGTACGACGAAGTACCAGTACACGGCGTTCTCGCTGACATCCACGAAGCGCTTGCCTTCGAACGGGCCGGTGAATAGCAGCACCGTCAGCACGGCCGTATCGATGAAATCGGTGACGAGGTGCGTCGTGTGCAGGCCGAGCAGCAGCCACACGACCGAGCCGTAGGCATTCGTGTACCAACTGACGTTGAGCGTCGCGAATTCGAAGCCGCGCAGCACCATGAACACGATGGTCGCGATGAGACACACCGTCATCCACAGCTTCGCGCGTCCGCGGTCAAAGCGCTCGGCGGCGCGCTTGGCGAGCTGGTTCGGCAGCATGCTCGCGAGCAGCACCACCGTATTGAGCGTGCCCCAGCGCAGCTCGGGCGCGGACGCCGCCATCGGCCACGCGGGCGCATGCGTGCGCAGATAGAAGTACATCATCACCGCGATGCCGAAGACCGTGCCTTCGATCAGCATCAGCCCCGCCGTGCTCCACCACATGACGCTGCGATGCCCGAACGCGAACGTCGGAAGCCCGCGCACGTCGAGCTCGGAGGCGTGCGCTTCGTCGGGGCGCGCCTGCGCGTTCCGAAGGTTGCTGGCGGTACTCATGGGCGCTGCTCCCGTGCGGCTGCAAACGCATTGCTCGATCGCTTCGGCCAGAACCACGCGATCATCGCCGCGGCGACCGGCGGCGAGCCCCACACGATGGCCCACGGCGAATAGATCGAGGCGATGAAAAGAATCGTCGTCGCCACTGCGCTGATGAATGGCCAGATCGAGGGCGACGGAAAGAGCGGTCGATGGTCCGGCTTCGCATCGAGCACGCTCGTCATGAGCACTTCGCGCGCATCGGCCGCCAGTCCGCCGACGAAGCGCGGCTCGCCCGCCGGTTCCCACAGCGGATCGCGCCCGTGCACGACCGGAATCGCGTCGAAGTTATGCGGCGGCGGCGGCGACGGCACGCTCCATTCGAGCGTGCCCGCGCCCCACGGATCGGCGGGCGCGGGTTGTTTGCTTCGCAGCGTCAGCACGACATTGACGATGAAGAGCAGCACGCTCACCGCGATGATCCATGCGCCGATGGTCGACATGAGGTTCATGCCGTCCCAGCCGAGCCCGTGCGGATACGTCCAGACACGGCGCGGCATGCCTTGGAGACCGAGCAGATGCATCGGAAAGAAGGTGACGTTGAAGCCGATGAAGAAGAGCCAGAACTGCCAGCGCCCGAGCCGCTCGGACAGCATGCGGCCCGCGAACTTCGGAAACCAGTAGAAGAACGCGCCGAAGAGCGGAAATACGGCGCCGCCCAGCAGCACGTAATGCAAGTGCGCGACGACGAAGTACGTGTCGTGTACTTGCAGGTCCAGCGGAACGGAGGCGACCATGATGCCGGTCATGCCGCCCATCACGAGGATAAAGAAGAACGCCAGCACGAAGAGCAGCGGCGTGCGCAGATTCAGGCGGCCGGTCCAGAGCGTGCCGATCCAGCAAAAGATCTGAATGGCCGATGGAATCGCGATGCTGAGGCTCGCCGCCGTGAAGAAGCTCTTGCCGAGCTCCGGCAGATTGGTCGCGAACATGTGATGCACCCACAGCCCGAACGCGAGAAACGCGGTGGCGATGAGCGCGAGCACCATCGCGGGATAGCCGAACACCGGGCGGCGCGCGAAGGTCGGAATGATCGACGAGATGAAGCCTAATGGCGGGATGAAGACGAGGTAGACCTCCGGATGCCCGAAGAACCAGAAGAGATGCTGCCAGAGCAGCACGTCGCCGCCCTTCGCCGGGTTATAGAAATGCGTGCCGACCAGCCGGTCGAGAATGAGCGCGGTGCTGCACAGCATGACCGAAGGCATCGCGAAGATCACCATGAACTGCGTGACCAGCGTGGCCCACACGAAAAGCGGCATGCGGTTGAGCGACATGCCGGGCGCGCGCATCTTGAAGATGGTGCTGATGAGGATGACTGCTTCGATCAGGCCGGACAGTTCGGTGAACGTGATCATCTGCGCCCAGATGTCGGAGCCTTTGCCCGGCGAATAGTCGGGGCCCGCGAGCGGCACGTAGCTGAACCAGCCGGCGGCCGGCGCGCTGTTCACCGCGAGCGAGGCGAACAGCAGGATGCCGCCGAAGAGAAACACCCAGTACGCGTAGGCGTTCATGCGCGGAAACGCGACGCTTCTCGCGCCGATCATGAGCGGCACGAGATACGCCGCGACGGCCTGCATCACCGGTACGGCGAAGAGAAACATCATCGTCGTGCCGTGCATCGTGAAGAGTTCGTTGTACAGGTTCGGGCCGATCAGCCGCAGATCGGGCCGCGCGAGCTGCATGCGCATGGCGAGCGCGAGCAGGCCCGCGAGCACGAAGAAGGCGAACGTCGTCACGATGAAGCGGCGCGCCACCGTCTTGTGATTAATTGCCGACAGCGCGCCGATGAAACCGGGCGGATCGCTCCACGTCGCGGCAAGCGTTTCGCGCACGGCGGGCGAGGCGTGCGGGCCGTCGACGGGACGGGAGCCGTTGTCATCGGCCGGGCCGAAGCGGGAAGAAGCGGGCGCGCTCATTTGAGAGTTCCGAGCCAGACGACGAGGGCCTGGAGATCGCCGGAGGCGAGTTGCGTCGCCGGCATCATGACGCCGGGCTTGAGGGCGGGCGGATTCGTGATCCACGCCGCGAGGTTGTGCGCGTTGTTGACGATGGTGCCGGCCGCTATCGTCTGCCGGCTTGCCAGATGCGTGAGGTCAGGACCTACCGAGCCGTTGGCCGGCGTGCCGCGCACGGTGTGGCAGCGGGCGCAGTCGCCGTTCAGGAAGACGTCGCGTCCGTGCATCGCGAGAGCGTCGCTCGACGTGCTCGCCGTCTGCCGTTGACGCGCGGCCCACGCTGCATATTGATCGGGCGGATCAGCCACGACGGAGAACGCCATCATTGCGTGCTCGTAGCCGCAGAATTCCGCGCACTGCCCGCGATACGTCCCCGCACGGTCGGCGCGGAACGTGATGGTCGAGTCCTGGCCGGGAATCATGTCCTTCTTCCCATGTAAATTAGGCACCCAGAATGTATGTATAACGTCCGCGGCCTTCAACGACACGACCACCGGCCGGCCAACCGGCACATGCAGCTCGTTCGCCACCGCGAATCCATCGGCGCCGCCTTCGGGCGCATAGCGCGCCTGCCACCACCATTGATAGCCGGTCATCTCCACGTGCAGCGCGTTGTCGACCGGAAGCCGCGACAAGGCGCGATCCGTGACGACATCGGCGACCAGCAGGCCGACGAGCCCCAGTGCCGACAACACGGTCCCCACGATCACGAAGCGGTTGATGCCGCTCTCGGGCCGCTCGCGCCGGCTCATGTCGGCGGGCGTCGACTGATTGCCGCGCGGCGCGCGCAGGAGCGCGAAGATGCACGCGAGCAGCACGCAGGCGAACACCACGCAACACACGGTGAGCGTGATGTGCCACAACTCCAGGACGCGGCTTGCCTGGATGCCTGCCGGACTAAGGGCGCTCTGCATGGCCGTTTTTTTCGATTGTTCGCATCATCGTTTTGATACGGCTTCGGGGACGTCTGCATCGGTCCAAGCAATAGACATTCCATGGACGGGCCGCCGTCCTTTGGTGCAGCGATTGCTTTGCACTTGGCTGCAAGCTCATCGGCAGCGGGCACAAGGAGATAGAAAACATGGACGTACCACGACAAGTCGTTTCTTTCCTCACTTCGCGCGGGCTGATGCTTGCGACAGCCGAATCGTGCACGGCGGGTTACATCGCGTCGCTCATCTCATCGGTGCCGGGCAGCGGCAGTTGCCTCGACGTGGGCTTCGTCACGTACTCGCCCACGGGCAAGGCCGGCTTTCTCGGCGTGCGCGAGGAGACGATGAAGCAATACGGCCTGACGAGCGAGGAAGTGGCGCGCGAGATGTCGGAGGGCGCGCTGAAACAGGAGCCGTGCTCTGCGAACGTCTCCGTTTCGAACACCGGCGTGGCCGATGCCCCGCCCGGAGACGGCCCCGAGGCCGGCACGCAATGCTTTGCATGGTCGTACAAGCTGCGCGATGGCCAGATCGTCACGTTCAGCGAGACGAAGGTCTTCGATGGCGAACGCAACGAAGTCCGGCGCGCGGCGGCGCTTTACGCCATCTCGCGCCTCGAGCACTACTTCGACCGTCTGCCGAGACATTGATCAATACCGTTGGGGGACGAACATGGATCAGAGCCAAAGCGAATGGAGGCAGTGGCAACAGCAGATCGCTCAAGAGCTGGGTGTCAGCCAGGACTTCGATGCCGATACCGAGCGCGAGCGGCGCGTCGCCTTCTTGTCCGACTATCTGACGTCGCAGGGACTGCGAACCTATGTGCTCGGCATCAGCGGCGGCGTGGATTCGTCCACGGCCGGGCGTCTCGCGCAACTCGCCGTCGAGCGGCTGCGCGCGCGCCGCTACGAAGCGCATTTCGTGGCGGTGCGGCTGCCTTACGGCTCGCAGCGTGACGAAGACGACGCGCAGGCCGCGCTCGAATTCGTACGCCCGGATGAGACCTTGACCGTCAACGTCAAGGGACCGTCGGACGAAATGATCGCGGCGCTCAAGCAAGGCGGCGCGCAATACACCGACGATTTCCAGGAAGACTTCGTACTCGGCAACATCAAGGCGCGCGAGCGCATGATCGCGCAGTACGCGATAGCCGGGGCGCGGCGCGGCGTCGTGATCGGCACGGACCACGCGGCGGAATCGCTGATGGGCTTCTTCACGAAGTACGGCGACGGCGGCGCGGACATCCTGCCGCTCTCCGGACTCACGAAGCGCCGCGTGCGCGCGCTCGCGCGATCGATGGGCGCGGACGATCGTCTCGTCATGAAAGTGCCGACGGCGGACCTCGAAACGCTCACGCCGCAGAAGCCGGATGAAGACAGCTACGGCATCAGCTACGAGAACATCGACGACTTTCTCGAAGGCAAGGACGTGAGTGAAGACGTGCTTACGACCATACGTCGCTTTTACATGGCCACGCGCCACAAGCGCGCGCTGCCGCTCGAAGTGCCGCGCGTCTGAGACTGGAATGGCGATTGCGCGATAGACATGCGCGGCTGGCCCACCGGCCGGTGCGAACCCACTCACCCTGAAACGGAGGCATCGATGGCATCGAAGACTATGCAGGATTTGTTCATTCACGCACTGTCCGACGTTTATAGCGCAGAGAAACAACTGACGAAGGCGCTGCCGAAGCTCGCACGCGCGAGCACGCACGAGCAACTGAAGCAGGCATTCCAGCAGCATCTGGAAGAAACCAACGGTCAGATCGAACGGATCGACAAGGTAGTCGAACTGTGTGGCGTCAAGCTCAAGCGCATCAAGTGCGTGGCGATGGAAGGGCTCGTCGAGGAAGGTCAGGAGCAGATCGAAGACTTCGAGCAAGGCCCGATTCGCGATGCCGCGCTGATCGCAGCAGCGCAGAAGGTGGAACACTACGAGATCGCGACGTACGGCACGCTCGCGACGCTGGCGAAGCAGCTCGGCCAGGAAGAAGCGATGAACCTGCTGCTCGAGACCTTGGAGGAAGAGAAATCCACCGACGAGAAGCTCACGCAACTCGCGAAGACGCAGATGGCCGAGGAAGTGAAGGCGGCTGGCTGACGAGTCCCCACACTCGTCGTCGCTACCTGAGCAGGAACGAGCGCGCCGCATCCGCGGCGCGTTTTTTTTGTCTTATAAGGGCCGCGCCGCCTTACGCGTAGTCCCTCGCCCGGCGCGAGGGCGACGGCCGCAGCATTTGCGCGACTGCAAGCGTGCCGAGCGATATCAGCGCGAGCGAAGCCAGCGGGAACGTGCCGAGCGTGTTGACCGCAATCGATGCCGGACGCTTCTGCGCGACCAGTTGCATCCTGCGCTTCGTCATCTGCTGCCCGAGTTCCGACAATCGCGAAGCCAGCGCGCGCTCGGCCGTCGGCAACAACACGGTCTCCTCGTCCGCCACATGGTGAATGACTTCGCGCATCAGCTGCATGAAGCGGGCATCGTAGGACGCGTCGTCCGGGCCCATCGCGCGCAGCTTGGCAATGTCCTCGCGCATCTTGTCGTGCTCGGGCTTGCTCTTTTCCAGCGTGTCGTCGCCCGGAATTGCTTCGCCGAGCGCGGGATAGAAGATCTCTTCTTCGAGTTGCGCATGAATTTCGAGCGCCGTACAGGCCAGCTCGACGATGGCGCGTTTGCGCCACCACGGACTATCGGCATGGTAACGATGGAATGCCGCCATGACGTGCGTGTGATCCATGCGGATCATCGTCGTGATGGAGGGCGAGCAGGATGACATGTCCACGATGACTCCTTCGCGTATTCGCGCGTGCTTCGATGGTGGGGAAAGTTGTCTTGCCGGCGGGCATCAGGCGCCTTTCGCCTTTTTGTACTGCGCATGCGTGTACGGCAGCATCTCGTCCGGCGCGCGCATGTCGCGCGGCGTTTCGAAGTCGCGCAGCGCCGTGCCTCGCATGGCCTCCGGCGAGCGCGGAAAGCCGCTGCGGTTGCGATACATCGAGGCGAACCGCTGCCCGCGCAACTGCGCTTCGCGACGCTCGTCTTCGGCGTGGGAGGAGAGCGCCGTGGCCGCGTGAATGTCGAGGGCGGTGACGCCTGCCACGTTCAACAGCGCGCCGAGCGCGCGCGGGCTCGTTCTGTCCGATGCCGTGACGAGCGTGGCTATGTCGAGCGCGTCGCCGCCGACGCGCGCCCACAGATACGGCGTGGGATCGCGCGAGGCGAGAATGCCGATGCCGCATGCGATCTCGCGCAGACCATAGAGGCGCATCAGCATCGGGCTCGTGCGCACGCCGGCCGCGCGCGCGACAGAACTCGGCGCGAGCAGTTGCGCGGCGCCGAGCGCCAGGCTGTACCAGCCGAGGCCGCGAGCGACGGCGGTGGGTTTGCTTCTTCGCGAGACGTCGTTGGCGGGAGACTTCGGAAAGGGGAAGGGGTCACTCATGATTTACCTCTTCTTAAGAAGCGGAGGAAGGTGCGGCGCTTGAGGCGCGCGCGTCGCGCCTCAAGCGCGAACATTCAAGCAAACCGCATTCCGCCGTGACGAGTGGTACGTGCAATGCTCGAACGCAGCCATGGCCAAGAGGAATAGGGGAACCGTCATGGTGGCGACGGCGAACGACATAGCAGAGCAACCGTCGATGACCGAACGGCTTGCCGCGTTCATCGGCCGCGTGCATATCGGCGATCTCGGCGACGCGGCGCTCGACAGGCTCAAGCGCAGCATCGTGGATGCGCTCGGCTGCGCGATCGGTGCGATCGGACATCCGCCGATGCTGAAGGTGCGCCGCCTCGCAACCGAGTTCGGCGGCCCGCCGCTCGTCACCTTCATCGGCGGCGGATGCGGCGCGCCGGACCGGGCCGCGCTATATAACGGCTGCCTCGTCCGCTATCTCGACTTCATGGACAACACGGCGATACGCGGCGAGGTGTGCCATCCCGCGGACAACATCGGCGCGCTCGTCGCAGCCGGCGAATATGCGGATGCGACCGGCGCCGCGTTTCTCACGGCGCTCGCCATCGCGTATCAGGTGCAGACGCGCCTGCTCGACATACCCATGATGCGCGCGGGCATCAATTACACGACGCCGCTTGCGTTCTCCGTCGCAGCGGGCGCGTCGAGCCTTCTCGCGCTCGACGAATGGCGCTGCGCGCAGGCGCTCGCGCTCGCGGGCGTCGGCGCGGTGTCGCTCGCCGCGATTCAGGCCGAGCCGGTGTCGGAGTGGAAGGGACTCGCATCCGGCGAAGCGGCGAGCCGCGCGCTTCTCAACACGTTCCTTGCGCGCAATGGCATCACCGGGCCGATGGGCGTCTTCGAAGGACCGATGGGGCTTTTTCACCTTACCGGGGCCGAGCCGCCGCTCGACTGGAGCCGCGAGCGGCTCGACGCGCCGCATCGAGTGTCCAACAAGAAGCACAACGCGGAGTTCCAGTCGCAAAGCGCCGTGGATCTCGCCATCCGCTTGCGCAACCAGCATGAGATCGATGCGCACAAGATCGCGGAGGTGAACGTGCAGGTGGCGGACGGCGCGTATCAGGTGTTGGGCGGCGGCGCATATGGTCCGAAGGATCAGTGCTGGACCAAGGAGCAGGCCGATCACAACCTGAAGTATCTGATTGCCGTCGCTTTGCTCGACGGCGAAGTGTGGCCCGAGCAGTTCGCCGATGAGCGCATACGGCGCGACGACGTCCAAAGCCTTTTGCGGCGCGTGAGCGTCGCGCCGAACGCGGACTATACGAATCGCATTCCGGATGAAATGCCGGTGTCGATGCAGATCGTGATGACGAATGACGCGATCATCGGCGGCGAGCAAGCGGACTACGAAGGCTTCCATACGCGTCCGATGGACTGGAGCGCGATCGATGCCAAGTTCGAACGCCTGACGGCGGGCCGGCTGGACGCTGGCCGCTCCACTGCTATCCGGCAAGCCGTGCGGCAACTCGAAACCATCCGCTTGCGCGAGCTGACCGGTTTGCTTGCGTGGTAAGCCTCGAAAGATTGCGGCATGCGAGGTGCTTCGTTCGCGAGACCTACAGCAAGCCACGGAGGCAAGACACATGACGAAGGAAAAGCGACGACTGGGCGGCTGGCTGCCCGACGGCGAGGAAGCGATCGCGAGCTTTCGCAGAAACTTCGCCGCCTATGCACGCGAGCGCGCCGGCAAGGCCGAGATGCATAGCGTAGTGAAAGAATTCGCCGCCTTCATACGGGAAGATCCGGTCGTGCGGATGGAATTCACGAGCGCCATCGAGCAGGCGAAGCAAGAAGGCTTCGACCTCGCGTACGCCGACATCGACGAATTCGTGGTCCTGCTCGATGCCATGCTCACCTACGCGCCGCCCTTCAGCGAAAAGAGCCTGATTCATTGCCCGGTGAACGCGTTGCTCGACTGGCCGATGGTGATGCCGTCCGGCTACTCGCTCTTTCGCGATCCCGCGTTCAACAGGCATCTGAAGCGCATTCTGAATGTGTGGTCCGGTTTCCTGAGCGGGCCGTATTCGCGCACGCATTTGAACACGTCGTCGCCGAACGGCTGGTTCAGTCCCGAGGCGGATAAGCAAATCGGCCTATCGCAGTTTCTGTGCGATCCGGACAAGCCCTACTGGGGCTTCTCGTCGTGGAACCACTTCTTCACGCGCGAGTTCAGGCCCGGCGCGAGGCCCGTCGCGGAGCCGGATAACGACAAGGTGATCGTGAGCGCATGCGAGGCATCGCCTTATGCGATCAAGCACGACGTCAAGCTCCAGGACTCGTTCTGGATCAAGTCGCAGCCTTACTCGCTACAGGAAATTTTCACCGCGAAGGAGATGGAACTGGCGAAGCGCTTCGTCGGCGGCACCATTTACCAGGCGTTCCTCAGCGCGTTCTACTATCACCGCTGGCATGCGCCGGTAAGCGGCACCATCACCAAGTCGTATCTGGTCGATGGCACCTACTATTCCGACGCCGAATCCGAAGGGGAAGAGCCGAGCAGCCTGAACGACTCGCAAGGCTACATCAGCGCGGTGGCGGCGCGGGCGGTGGTCGTGATCGAGAGCGACGACCCCGCTATCGGCGAGGTGGCCTGCGTGTTCATCGGCATGGCGGACGTGTCCTCGTGCATGATCGACGCACTGCCCGGCCAGCGCGTGAAAAAGGGCGAGGAATTGGGCTACTTCCAGTACGGCGGCTCCACGTATTGCCTGATTTTCAGGCCCGGCGTGATTCAGAGCTTCGTGCCGCAACCGCCGTTCGAGAAGAATGCAGCGCCCGTCAAGGTCAACGCGCATCTTTGCACCGCGCGATGACGAAGTGACGCGAAAGGTGCGCCGCGCGCTGACTCACGCGCGGCGCGCCGTTCAGTGATGCGCAAGGCCATGCTCGCGCGCCGGCATGAAAGCCCGGATCAGCGAATACAGTCCTGCCAGTCCCACGAGTACATACACGATGCGCGCGCCCGGCGATCCCGCGCCGAAGATGGCCGCGACCAGATCGAAATTCATCAGGCCGACGAGGCCCCAGTTCAGCGCGCCGATAATGACGAGCGCGCCTGCAAGCCAGTCCACCGGGCTGCGATGAACGGCGACCGTTCCCTTCGAAGTGACAGTTGGCATAACTAAGCTCCACGTTGACAAAAGTGCTACATTGAATGAACCGTCCATGAACGGCGTTGGAATCTCGCCGGCGCCGCCGCTCATTAAGCGACGCCGGCGTCCTGCAAGTACCGTTACTTACTCACTGCCTGTCCTGCGCCGAGGTCCGCGCCGGTCGTCGGATCGGCCGTCGGGTCGGACGCGGTGCGCGCAGCCATCGCCTGCAGCGTCTCGACGTCCTGCTCCGACACCTGCACGGTGGCCGTGCCGTCGCCGCCATCCACTGCGGGCTGCGGGTCCTCGACGAACTTCCAGTCGCCGCCTTCGTTCCACGGCCCGCGTGCGTCGTCGCCCTTGGACATGTTGAAGTAGACGCTCGTGAACTCCGGCACGCCCGGCAGCTTGCCTTGCGGGAAGTTCGGCTGAATGGAATGCAGCGCCTTCTCGAACGACTTCTGATGCGCGATTTCACGCGTCATCAGAAAGCCGAGCGCGTCCTTGATGCCGGGGTCGTCCGTCACGTTGATGAGGCGCTCATAGACGATCTTCGCGCGCGCTTCGGCTGCGATGTTCGAGCGCAAGTCGGCCGTCGGCTCGCCGATGGTGTCGATATACGCCGCCGTCCACGGCACGCCGGCCGAGTTCGTAAGCGGCGTGCCCGCGCCGTACAGAATCGCGGTCGTGTGCGAATCGTTGCCGTTGCCCGTCATCGAGCGATACAACTCGGCTTCCTGCTCCACCGCTTCGGCGAGCGCGCCCTTCGCGCCCTTGTTCAGCATCGCGACGATGCTGCCGATCACTTCGAGGTGGCTCATCTCTTCGGTCGCGATATCGAACAGCATGTCCTTGCGGCCCGGATCGTCTTCGGTCACTGCTTGCGTGAAGTAGCGCATGGCGGCGGCAAGCTCGCCTTGCGGGCCGCCGAACTGCTCGAGGAGCAGATTGGCTAAGCCGGGATTCGGGGCTGCCACGCGGACGGTATATTGCAGGCGTTTGTTATGTACGAACATATCAACGGCTCCTGGTTATGGACGAGCGGCGCTTGCGGCGCAAGCGGCACCCGAACGAGGTTTCAAGAGGCTTCTAACTCGCAGCGACAGTGAGGGCGTCGTGACGTCACTTGCAGTCGTGCTGCTGCGAGCCTCAGCGCAGAAGATTCGCGCTGGCGTGATGCGGCGTGGAGTTGCCGCGGTATCGAGTGAAGCCTGCCCGTCGCATGCTCGGACATACGAACGGGCGGGCGTTTTCCTTTCAGCAACGGACGTGCCACTCAACGGTCGCGACGCGCGTCGCTTATTTCTTTGCTTCCTGACCTGCGGCGGAACGCTCAAGATATTGCGTCGAGATGGACGGAATATGTTCGAGCAGCCACTGCGCCATCGCCTGTTCCTGCGGAAGGATGCGCTCGCAGGCGGCCTTGGTCTGCGCGTCGCCGCAACGCTCGGCTGCCGCGATCAACGACGTGTACGACGCAATCTCGAGGTTCTCGAACACATAGCTCATGATCGCGCCCTTCACCACTTCGTCGGTTTGCGTCATGCCGCCGGCGGCTTGCCCGAAGGCCATCATCTTCGCGGTCAGGTCCTTCATGATCGAGGTCGAGCCGCCGAGGCGCTCGATACATTCCTGCACGATCTTCTGCTGCCCGAGCGTTTCTTCCAGATGCTGGTCGATACGAGCCTTCAGTTGCGGATAGTTTTCGAGGCGGCCGGATTGCGCGCGCAGCATCTGTTCGGCTTGCTGCTCCATGGCGTGCGCATCGCGTAGCCAGTCCAACAAATGTTCAGCGGGTTCGGTCATCACGTGCTCCTTAGCGAGTCAAACGCGCATCACCGCGCGTAACGGATCACGCGCAATCGCTGTGCCGCGAGGCCTCCATCAATCGGAATAACGCTTGCTCAAGACATAGAAAGCATGGAGTCCGAAGCGGAGGCAACCATGTCAGCGCATTCAGGCGAGAAGGCCGAGAAGACCGGCGATTTCCGCTGCGCCAAGTGCCATCACTCGACGCATGTCACGAAAGGCCACACCATTCCGAAGTGCCCGAAATGCGGCAACGACACGTACTCGACGCGCGTTCGCGAGCCGGGTAACAAGAGCAGTTAGACACCCCTTGAGCGGAGGTAGAACGCATGTATTCGAGATCGGATAGCGCACTGATGCGCGCGCTTGCTTCGGGCGGCGCGGCAGGACTCGCGTCGGCTGCGGTGGCTGCGGCGCTCGCGGCCAAGTCGGGGCATCGTCCCTATGCGGTGATGAACGCGGTCACGCATTGTCTGTGGCCGGATACCGCGCCGCGCGAGGAGCGTCTCAGCGCGAGATACACGGGAACGGGCGCGGGCATTCACCTGGGCAGCGCGGTCTTCTGGGGCGTGCTGTTCGAGACGCTGTGCGGCCGCCGTCCGTCGCCGGCGAAGGTCGCGGCTTCGGCGGCCACGACGAGCGCCGTCGCGTATGTCGTCGACTACCATGTCGTGCCGAAGCGCCTGACGCCGGGCTACGAAGCGCACTTGTCGAATCAGGAGCTCGCGCTTACTTACGTGGCGCTCGGCGCGGGCTTCGCGCTCGCGGGGCTGTTGCGCAGCGCATCGCGCTGATTTCGATCGCGCGTTGCGAGCCACGCGCTCAGGCGCTCGACGTCGGCCTGGCTCGCGTGCATGCCGAGCTTCGTGCGGCGCCAGAGAATGTCGTCGGCCGTTTGCGCCCACTCGTGCGCGACGAGATACGCGGCTTCCGCCTCATGGAGTCCCGGCGCGAGCAGCGGTCCCATGGCGGACATCGTGTCGATGCCATCGAGCATGGCGTCGGCGCGCGTGCCGTATGCGCGGGCATAGCGTTCGGCCAGTTCCGCAGGCAGGAAGCGATGCCGCTCGCGAAACGCTTGCAAAAAACGCGCGAAGTCCGCATTCGGCATGTCGCCGCCGGGAAGCGGCGCGGCGTGCGTCCACGCAGGCGCTGTCAGCGAAAGCGGCGCGGCGAGCTGCTCCGCCGCTTCTTCCGCGAGCCGGCGATAGGTCGTGATCTTGCCGCCCAATACGGTGACGAGCGGCGCGCCGCGCGCATCGAGTTCGAGCCGATAGTCGCGCGTGGCCGAAGCCGCATCGTCCGCGCCGTCGGCCAGCAACGGCCGCACGCCTGCGTACGACCAGACGACGTCCGCGGCCGTCACCGGCTGGCGGAAATAGCGGTTCACGGCGGCGCACAGATACTCGATCTCGTCGTCGGCGATGCGCACGTCCGCGAGCGGGCCTTGATAGTCGACGTCCGTCGTGCCGATCAGCGTGTACTCGCGTTGCCACGGAATGGCGAACACGATGCGCCGGTCGTCGTTTTGCAGAATGTACGCGTGATCGTGATCGAACAGCTTGCGCGTGACGATGTGGCTGCCCTTCACGAGCCGCATCGGGCGCGCGGCGGAATCGCCGGCGGCGAGCGCGCCGACCCACGGGCCCGCCGCGTTGACGATGGCGCGCGCCGCCACTTCCCGCCGATGACCGGACGCATCGCTCAGTTCGACGCGCCATTCGCGCTCGCCCCGCGATGCCGCCACGAAGCGCGTGCGCGTCGCGATCTGCGCGCCCCGTTCTTGAGCGTCCAGCGCGTTGAGGACGACGAGCCGCGCGTCGTCGACGGCGGCATCGGAATAGATGAAGCCGCGCGTGATCGAATCGACGAGCGGCGCGCCCGCGAAATGCGTGCGCAAATCGACGCCGCGCGAGCCTTCGAGCACCGCGCGTCGGCTCAAATGATCGTAGAGAAAGAGGCCCGCGCGAATCATCCATGCGGGGCGCAGCGCGGGAACGTGCGGCATCACGAAGCGCAGCGGCGCGATCAGATGCGGCGCGATGGAAAGCAGGACCTCGCGTTCCTTGAGCGCCTTGCGGACCAGCCCGAACTCGCGGTATTCCAGATAGCGCAGACCGCCGTGGATGAGCTTGGTGCTCGCGGACGACGTGTGCTGCGCGAGATCGTCCTGTTCGACGAGCATGACGCGCGCGCCGCGCCCGGCCAGATCCCGCGCGATGCCCGCGCCGTTGATGCCGCCGCCCACTACGAGAACGTCCCACTGCGAAGGCTCGACCATGCTGTCTCCGTTTGATGCAGCTAGTTTAGTCTGCGTCGGCGGGCTACCGGCGACTTGCGGGCCCGTTCAGTTAGACACCGCGCGTCGCGGCATGGTTATGGCTAACGGATTGTGCAAGGAAATCGGCGCGGCGCCAATGTGCCGCCGCGCGCTGCCGCCAAGCCGGAACGCCCGACGACGATGAAAGAGAGAGCGACCATCATCTGCACGCGCGACACGAAGATTCTGCTCGTCGCGCGCAAGCGTTCGCGCTGGGCGTTGCCGGGCGGCACGATCTGGCGCAAGGAGTCGCCGGAGGAGGCGGCGCGGCGCGAGCTGGAGGAAGAGACCGGACTGGTCGTCGGCGAACTGCGGTATCTGTTTTTGTTCGGCGGCGTGAACAAGCATCATCACGTGTTCGGCGCGGTGATCGGCGATCTCGCGATTCCGTTGCCGCGCAACGAGATCACGCGCTGCGACTGGTTCAGCGCGAGGCAGGTCGCGACGCTCGCGACCAGCATTCCCACGCGCGAGATCGTCGCGCTGACGATGCATCGCGCGGGCGGCCTGCGGCGGCCCCATTTTGCGTTCGGGGAGAGCGGCGCGCGCGCCTAAGAGCGCCACGCGCACGGCGCCGGTTACTTGCCGTACATGTCGAAGTCGAAGTACTTCGCCTCGATCTTGCGATACGAGCCGTCGCGCAACATGCCCGCGATCGCGCCGTTGAGCGCGTCGCGCAGGTCGGCGTCGGACTTGCGCACGCCGGCGGCGTCGCCGTCGCCCATGATCTTCGGGTCATACACCACGTCGCCCGCGAACGCGAAGCCCTTGCCGCGCGGCGTCGCGAGAAACCCGAGCTGGCCCTGCACGGCGTCCATCAACACGGCATCGACCCGGCCCGCCACGAGATCGGCGTACGCCTGATCGTAGCTCGGATACGGCACCACCTCGACGCCTGCGGCCGCCCATTTCTCGCGTGCATACGTCTCCTGCACGGTGCCTTGCTCCACGGCGACGCGCTTGCCCGCGAGCTTCGCGGCTTCCGGGAGCAAGTGCGCATCGGCGCGGGCGATGAGGCGCGTCTGATTGCGATACAGCCGGTCCGTGAAGTCGATCTGCTCGCGGCGCTTGGCCGTCGCCGCCATCGACGAGAGAATCACGTCGAACTTGCGCGCCTGCAGGCCGGGGATCAGGCCGTCGAAGCTGCTTTGCACCCAGACGCATTTCGCCTTGAGACGCTCGCAGAGCGCGTTGCCGAGGTCGATGTCGAAGCCCTGCACCGCGCCGTCCTTCGCGACCGATTCGAACGGCGGATACGTCGGATCGACGCCCATGCGGATCGTGCTCCATTCCTTCGCGGACGCGGAAAGCGAGGCGGCCGCCGTCATCATGGCGAGCGCCGCGGCGGCGAGAATCTTCCTCGAGTGTGGGGTCATCGTGTTGGCTCCGTGTGGTGTGGTTGACTAGCTTGGAAAGTCGCCGCGAGCGAAGTCGTCGTCGAGCGTGATGGAATCGGCCAGTTGTTCGACCGTGACCGGCTTGATCGGCGCGCGGATGCGGTAATAGCCGACATCGCCGACGCTGCGCTGCTGCACCTCCGCGATCAGTTCGCCCACGATCGCGCCGCACCAGCGGCCCTGGCACGGCCCCATGCCGCAGCGCGAGAACGCTTTCATCTGATTCGGCCCCTGGCAGCCGAGCGCGGCGATGCGGCGGATTTCGCCCGCGCTGACCTCCTCGCAGCGGCAGACGATCACGTCGCCGTCAGCGGGACGGCGCAGCGCGGCGGGCGGCGTGTAGAGCGCGTCGAGCAGCGGGCGCACCGCGAGATGGCGGCGCAGCGCGCGTTGCGCCGGGCGGCTCTGCGCGGCGTGCGTCGCGTCGTCGATTGCATCGAGCCGCCGCGCGATGTCGAGCGCCGCGAGCGCGCCCGCGTGCGCGGCCGCCTTCGCGCCGCCGATGCCCGCGCCGTCGCCGGCGATCCACACGCGGTCGATGCTGCTGCGGCCACTCGCATCGGTGCGCGGACGCCAGCAGGCGCTCGCCGCGTCCCACTCGTGCTCGCAGCCGAGCGAGCGCGCGAGTTGCGTCGACGGAATCACGCCCTGATGCAGCAGCACGAGCGATGTATCGATGGCATGGCGCGCGCCGCGCGCATCGCGAAACTGCACGCGTTGCGCTTCGGTCTCGCCTTCGATGGACACATCGCTCACGCCGCGATGCACGGCGATTCCCGCTTTTGCGACCGTGCGCATCATGCGCAGGCCTTTGGCGAGGTAGTCGGCGGCACAGAGCGCGGGCAGGGCGTGCGGCAGCGCGCGCCTGAACGCGCCCGCAGGCGTCGTATCGAGAATGGCGCGAACGCTGCGTCCCGCGGCGATCAGTTGCGAAGCGAAGAGCCACAGCAGCGGTCCGCTGCCCGCGAGCACCGCGTCTTGCGAAGGCGCAAGTCCCGCCGATTTCAAAAGCGTCTGCGCCGCGCCGACGCCCATCACGCCCGGCAGCGTCCAGCCGCGCACCGGCCACGGACGCTCCTGCGCGCCGGTCGCGATCAGCACGGCGCGCGCCTTCAGTTCCAGCGTGCCGCCCGCTTCCGCGCCGCTTGCGCTGCGCGTGAGCATCGCGACGACGCCCTCTTCGAACGCGATCTGCCACACGACGCACCGCGCGAGATGCCGCGCGCCGCTTGCCGTGAAACGTTCGACGAGCGCGCGTCCGGCCGCGTAGTCGTCACCGAGCACGCGTGCGTCGGCGAGCGGCGATTCGGCGACATTGCGATAAATCTGTCCGCCGGGCGCTTCGCCTTCATCCGCGACGGCGACGGACAGGCCCGCCGCGCGGGCTTCGATCGCGGCGGCCATGCCGGCCGGCCCCGCGCCGACGATCAGCAGATCGCAGGTCGTCTGCGTCATGCGAGCCTCGCGCGGCCGGCCATCGAGCGCACGCGCATGCCTTCGCGCACGCGCGTCATGCACGCCTGCTGGTTCGGCACGTCGTCGATTTCGACGAGGCAGTCGAAGCACACGCCCATCATGCAGAACGGGCCGCGCGCCGCGCCGGTGACGGGCGTCGCGCGACAAGCGGCCTGGCCGCTTTCCAGCAGCGCGGCGGCGACGGAGTAATGGCTGGGAACGTGCCGCGCGGCGCCGTCGATATGAATGCGGACAGTCGCGGCAGGGCGAGCGGTGAGAGGTTCAAACATGGTGTGCATCGGTCGAATTCGAAAAGCGCGTGGCGACGAACGGCTGCAGGACCGGCGGCTTTGCGCCGCCCGCGATCCACGGCGCGATGACGTCGGCGTGCGCGGCGGCGAGCGTGACGCCGCTGTGGCAGATGGCGAGAAACGCGCCGGGATGCGCGCGCGATTCCTCGTAGACCGGCAGGCCGTCGGGCGTCATGATCCGCAGCGCGCCCCACGCCCGCACGATGCGCGCGTGCGCGAGCACCGGAAACGCCGTGCGGGCGCGGCGCGCGATGTCGGCCATGACGGCGCGCGTCTGGCCGTCGTCGAAGCCGGCGTGCTCTGCCGAGTCGCCGAGCAGCACGGAGCCTTCGGGCGTCTGCCGCACGACGAGCGTCGGATAGTCGAGGAACGGGGCGAGGCGCTCCGTCACCATGATCTGTCCGCGCAGCGGCGTGATCGGCGCGTGCATGCCGATCATCGGCGCGAGACGCAGATTGTCGAGACCGGCAGCGAGCACGACCCGCCCCGCGTCCAGCACGCCCGACGCGGCGGCCACCTCGAAGCCGCCCGCGCGCGGACGGATTTCGCGCACTTCGTTGCGCGGCAGGTAGACGCCGCCGTGGCGCTGAAACGCCTGCTGCATCGCGCGCAGCGTGTAGAGCGGACTCGCGTGGCCGTCGTTCGGCGAATAGAGGCCGCCCGCCAGCGCGCTCGATGCCGCCGGAATGCGCTGCTTGAGCGCGTGGCGGTCGAGCACGTGATAGTCGAGCGAGGCGTCCTGAGCGCGCAGCGATTCGAGCAGGCGCTGGCCGGCTTCGAGTTCTTCGACCGTCTCGCATAGCTCGATACCGCCCGGCCGCTCGAACCCCGTCTCGACGCCCGTTTCGCGGCGCAACTGCGCGGCAAACGCGCCCCAGCGTTCGGACGATTCGCGCGACCACTGCGCATACGGCAGGCATCGCCCGCCCTTGCCCTGCACCCACACGAGGCCGAAGTTGCCGCGCGCCGCGCGGAACGCTGAATCCGCGCCGTCGCAGACGGCCACGCGCTGGCCGCCACGCGCGAGCCCGTAGGCGATCGACATGCCGACGAGCCCGCCGCCGATCACGACGACATCGAAGGCGAGTCGTCCGGTGTTATGGGGCGTCGATTCCTGCATTCGCTGCGTTTCCTGCATCCGTTATGTATCGGATGCCAAGAGTGCGGCGGGCAAAAAACGGCGTCAAATGCCGAATGTTTCGTCATCTATAATCCAGTGTTATGACCGCCACCGACCTCCGCCTGCGCCAGATCGAAGCCTTTCGCGCCGTGATGCTGCGCCATACGGTGACGCGCGCCGCCGCGTCGCTGCATGTGTCGCAGCCCGCCGTGAGCCGTCTGATCGCCGATCTCGAAAGCCGCGTCGGCTTCGTGCTGTTCGAGCGCCAGCAGGGCAGGCTCGTGCCGACCGCCGAGGCGCGCGTGCTCTTCGAGGAAGTCGAGCGCGCGTTCGTCGGACTGGACCGCATCACGCAGGCCGCGCAGCAGATTCGCGCGATGCGGCGCGGGTCGCTGCGCGTGGCCGGGTCGCCCGCGGTCGCGCTCGATCTTCTGCCCGCCGTGATCGCGCGCTTCGTCGAGACGCATCCGGGCATCGACGTGACGCTGCTCGCGCACAGCGCGACCACGGTGGTCGACAAAGTGGCGTCCGGACAGTGCGATGTCGGGCTCATCGCGGAGCCGATTCCGCATCACGCGGTGCGCAGCGAGCGTCTTGCCGATGCCGTCATGCGCTGCATCGTGCCGCGCGGGCATCGGCTGGCGCGCAAGCCCGCGTTACGCCCCGCCGATCTGCGCGGCGAGCGCTTCATTTCGTTTCCACTGAGCTTCGATGCGCGAAGCGCGATCGACCGCGTCTTCGTCGATCATGACGTGAGCCGCGATCTCGTCATCGAGGCGCAGCTTTCGCAGGCCATCGTCGCGCTCGTGGCGAACGGCGCAGGCGTCGCGCTCATCGATCCCGTCACCGCTGCGTATGCGCGTCAACGCGTGGCCGTCAAGCCGTTCGTGCCCGCCGTGCCGGATCATTTCTACATCGTCACGCCTGCTTCGCAGCCGCTTTCCGTCGCATGCGATGCATTCGTCAGCGCCATGCGCGAAGCCTTTTCAGCGCTCATTGCGGGCTGACGCGTCGACCATCAGACCTGCCAAGGAACGCGGGATGCTGCATGCAACCGGATACCCACCTTCCGGACCTGCCATGCGAATCAAACTCAAGCCTCTCGATCAACAGACGATTGTCCTCACCGGCGCGACGAGCGGGATCGGTCTCGCCACCGCCCGGCGCGCGGCGAAGGCCGGCGCGCGTCTCATGCTCGTCGCGCGCGACGAAACCGCGCTTGCCGTGCTCGCCGACGAACTCACGAGCGCGGGCGCGCCCGCCGTCGCGTACACGGCCGCCGACGTCGCCGACGAAAGCCAGCTTCAGGCCGCCGCCGATGCCGCCATCGACCGCTTCGGCGGCTTCGATACGTGGATCAACAACGCGGGCGTTTCGGTCTACGGCCGCATCGCCGATGTGTCGCTCGAAGACCAGCGCAAGCTCTTCGAGACGAACTACTGGGGCGTCGTGAACGGCTCGCGCGTGGCGCTGAAACATTTGCGCGAACGCGGCGGCGCGCTCATCAATCTGGGCAGCGAACTATCCGATGTCGCGGTGCCGCTGCAAGGGCCGTATGTCGCTTCGAAGCACGCGGTGAAGGGCTTCACGAACTCGCTGCGCCTCGAACTGAAGAACGAGAAGGCGCCGGTGTCGGTGACGCTCATCAAGCCCGCAGGCATCGACACGCTGTTCGTCGAACACGCGAAGAACTATCTCGACGAAGAGCCGAAGCTGCCGCCGCCGGTCTATGCGCCCGACGTGGCCGCGAAGGCGATTCTTCACGCGGCCGTGCATCCGGAGCGCGATATCTACGTCGGCGGCGCGTCGCGGGCGATGGCGAGCTTCGGCCAGAGCGCGCCGCGTCTTTACGACGCGATCACGAGCCTGCTCGGCGTGAAGGCGCAAGTGAAGGGCGAACCGAAGCAAAGCGGCGATGCGCTTTACGAAGGCGGCGGCGATCTGGGCGAACGCTCGGGCAAGAACGGCCGCGTGCGCGAATTCAGCCTGTACACCGGCGCGCGCCTGCAACCGCCGGGCGCGCGCGCGGCATTGACAGGCGCGGCTGCCGTGCTGCTCGTGATGATGGCGCGGCGCTACGTGCGCCAGACGCGCGACGCTTATTGACTAAGCAGGAGCCGACCATGTACCGACTGAGCCGCTGTGTCGCCGCCGCAAGCCTCGCCTTTGCATTGGTCGCGCAATCCGCGCTCGCAGAGGACCCATCGGGCGATGTCGCCGCGAGCGAGCACCACGGCGGCGCGCGGCTGCAACTCGTCGCGCGGTTCGAGCATCAGGTCACGGGCGTGACCGTCTCGCCGACCGGCCGCACCTTCGTCAATTTCCCGCGCTGGACGGAGGACGCGCCGATCTCGGTGGCGGAACTCGGCGCGAGCGGCGACCTGCGGCCGTTCCCGGATGCCGAGTGGAACGCGTGGCGCAATGCGCGCCGCGACGAAGTTTCGCCTGAGGATCATTGGGTGTGCGTGCAGTCGGTCGTGGCGGATAAACAGGGCAATCTCTGGGTGCTGGACCCCGGCGCGCCGGCGCAGTCGCTCGTCGTGCCGGGCGCGCCGAAGCTCGCGCAGATCGATCTCGCGACGAACCAGATCGCGCATGTGTTCCACTTCGATGAGAGCATCGCGCCGCAGGGCAGCTATCTGAACGACGTGCGATTAAGCCCGGATGGCCGCTTCGTCTATATCACCGACTCCGGGGCGCGCGGCGCGATCGTCGTGATCGACCGGACGACGGGCGTCGCGCGGCGGCTGCTCGACGGCGATCCGAGCACGCAGGCGGACAAGACCGTGACCGTGACCGTCGACGGCAAGCCGCTGCGTCAGACCGATGGCCGCGGCGTGAACTTCTCCGCCGATGGCATCGCGCTCACGCCCGACGGCCGCTATCTGTACTGGCAGGCGGTGAAGGGCAAGACGCTGTATCGCGTCGCCACGGACGCACTGCAGAATCCGCAATTGAGCGCGCAGCAGGTGTCGTCGCGCGTGGAGACGGTGGGCATCGACGGTCCGGCGGACGGGCTGCTCTTCGACCGGCGCGGCCGGCTGTACGTGTCGGGCGTCGAGGATCACGCGGTGCGCGTGCGCGAGGGCGACCGGCTCTGGACGCTGCTGCGCGATCCGCAACTGCGCTGGCCCGACACGTTCACGCAAGGACCGGACGGCACAGTGTATGTGACCGACTCGCGCATTCCGGACATGAGCTGGTTCAAGCCCGATAACCCGATCGCGCTGCCGACTTCGTTGTATGCGATTCGGCGGAGGTAGGTCGGTGTGGCGCGTTGCATCGAGCCGCTTTGCAATTCGGTGGCAGCGAGCTTGGCGAGGGCGACTTATGGCATGAGTCGCCGCATTGGCCGCACTGGGTTTGCGGTAGCGCTTGGGATATACGCCTGCGGTAGGCCTTGATCACTTTGATGATGCGGCTCGCCGGACGCGAAGCTCTGCGACTGAGCTCGCGTATTCCAGCCGTTCGCGCCGGTCGCTGACGGCCCGAAGCGCCCGCTGATGCGAGAACATTAGGTGGTAAGTCGCTGTGGTAAGGCTGCTCGCCGCACGCGCCGATCCGCAACCGGTTTCGCGTACCGGAAACGTTCGCGCGTGCTGTTCGCACGTTCGCCACGTCCTTGAGGCACGATCGCACCGCATGCCGCCTTCTGCGCGTCGCGTCGCATAGAAAGCTCGCGCACGGAATCGCGGAACCTAGAGCCAGACGCCCACAAGCCAACGCCCGCCCTTCGAACTCCTCAAACGCCTCTGGTTCGACATTTGCTTGACATCCCCACATGGGCCGCAAAACAAGCCCGGCCCAAAACCACAACAAAAAGGGAGAACGACCATGGGGCTGATGCCGCTCACCCTCGAATGGCGCGACGTCTTCATCCGCCTGCTGTTGGCCGCGGTGGCAGGCATCCTGATCGGCTTCGACCGGGGCGAATCCGGCAAGGTCGCGGGCCTGCGCACGACGCTGCTCGTCTGCCTCGCCGCGTGCCTCTCCATGCTCGAAGTCAACGCGCTGCTGTCCCAGTCCGGCAAGACGCCGGAGTCCTTCGTTCAATTGGACGTGATGCGCCTGCCGCTCGGCATTCTGTCGGGCGTCGGGTTCATCGGTGCGGGCGCGATCATGCGCAAGGACGGGCTCGTCAAAGGCGTGACGACGGCGGCGACGCTGTGGTTCGTGACGGTCGTCGGCCTGTGCTTCGGCGGCGGGCAACTCGGGCTCGGCGTCGCGGGCGTCGTGCTCGGCATCATCGTGCTGTGGTTCATGAAGGCAATCGAAGTGCGGATTCCGCGCGAAAATCAGGCACAACTGAAGATCACCTACGAGCCAGGACGCTTCTCGAAGGAAGCGCTCGTCGAATCGATGCGCGCGCGGCTGCCGTCTCGCCGCCGTGGCGGGCGCGTCGGGACAGCCGGGGGATCGCGTCGAAGAGCGTTACGAGGTCCGCTGGTACGGCGCGCCGAATGCGCGCGAATTGCCGCCGTTCGCCGAATGGGCGATGAAGGCGGGCGCGGCGCAGACCGAATGGTCCCTCACGCGCTGATGCACCACGCGGCGCGCGGCGTCGTTCAGAGTTCGGGCGTCTTGAGATCCGCGTCGACGATCTGCTTGCCGCGCGTCTGCGCGGCGTTCTTCGCGGCATCCTTCGAATTAAACGGACCGAGTTCCTCGGCGCCGTCGAAGGGATAGAGCAGGCGCGCATCCGTCAGCCGCACGACCTTCAGCGTTCCGACGAAGCCGCCGCTCACGTGCGGCCGATACGACGCGTACACCGCGTAGTCGTCTTCGTTGAGGCCGGGCTTGGCCGCATGGTCCTTCTTCCACGGGAACAAGACGAGCTTCGCGCGTCGCGAGACCGGTTCTTTCATGGCCGGGATCATTGAGAAAGGAGTCGACGCAGGTTCTAAGCATTCCCTGTGCCGAACTCCGAGGACCACGCGGCGCAGTGCGAACCGGCCGCGAGAGGCGTCAGCTCTTGAGGTCGTCCGGCACCTTGCCGCCGTTCTCGGCGAGCTTCTTCATCACTTCCTTGTGCAGCCAGATGTTCATCGATGCGGAGTCGTCCGTGTTGCCCGTGTAGTGCAGCTCGGATGCGAGTTCCTTGCGCGCCTGAAGACTGCTGTCGAGGTCGAGCAGCTTCATCAGGTCGACGATGGACGTGCGCCAGTTCAGATTCGCGCCGTTCTGCTGCTGCTTCTGCGAGAGGATGGCTTCGACGTCCACTTCAGGCATCGGCGTGACGGGCGGACGCGCGGGCTCGGCGCCCGACGTGGCCGGCGCCGCCGACGTCGCGGCAGGGCTCGCCTGCGCCGCTGCGGGTGCGCCGCCCGCGGCATTGTTCGCGGCAGGCGGTGTCGCGCCGCCCGATGCGGTGGCGGCCGGGTGATCGTGCGGGAAGATCTTGTTCAGAATGGTCGAAAAAATGCTCATCGGGTTCTCCTATCGAAAGAATAAAAATGCGCGCCGGCCGCGCTGCGGCAGCCGCGGCCGACGCGGCGGAGGAAAGAATTTCAACTCTCCTGACCCACCGCCTTCGATACGGCTGCGGGACTTTCGTATTCCTGATCGGGCAACGCGTCGAGCGCGTTCGTAACCTCCTCGCTCGCGCCGTTGCTGCGAGCGGTGTCGAGGAGCGTCTGCTTGTCGGCGGGATAGTCGATGCCTTTCAGCGCCTTCTGCATGTCGATGAACATGCTGTTCGATCCGCCGGACTGGTTGTTCGCCATTCTCATTTCTCCTTTGCAGTGTGTTTGCAGCCGCGACTGACGCCGCAGCCGCCTGACTACTGGCTCGCGCCTGCGGGTGCGTCGCTCGCGGCGGTCGCGGGGAAGCTCGCCGCAGCCGGCGCCGAGGCCATCGGTGCCGAGCCCATCGACGCCGATGCGGCCGCGGCCGACGTATCGCTTGCCGCGCCGCCGCCCGCTGTGCTGCCCGATCCGCTGCCCGCTCCGCTGCCCGCGTCGTCGCCGCGCTTGCAGCCCGCCGTGAGCGACAGCGCGATGAGCAGCGCGGCGAGCGTCGCAACCCGGGTTGTGCTGTTCCTGTTCCTGACCATGCTTTCGTCCTCCGTGCTTCGTGCTTCGTTATGGAATCACGACGACCCGCTCACGTCCCTGAACGGGACTTCGACGAGCGTCGTCTGCACCGACGTGCCGCTTTCCCACGCATTCGCGCCCTCCGCGATGTCCGGCACCGGAATGCCGTAGCGTCTGCGCTTGCGGTCCTCGGACGAGACGCCGAGACGCGCGTCGCGTTCGGCGACCATCGCCTCGTTCACCTGACCGTCCTGCGTGAAGCCCATCATCAGTTGCGGCGGGCCGTACGGGAATTCATCCCGGTCGATCTGCCACGTATGAAACGTCTTGCCGTACGTCGACACGAGGTCCTGAAAATAGGCGCGCTCCGCGAGTTCCGGAATGCCCGGCGCAATCAGAGTGCCGGACTTCACTTCGTAGTGGTGGCTGTGCCAGAGGCGCTTTTCTTCCGCCGGCAACTGCCTGAACCGCTCTTCCGAAATGATGTATTCGATGCCGATGAGACGCGCGTCCGGCCGGTTCGAATCGAAGATCACGCATTGATGCAGGTCGTGCCGAAGATGAATGCAGAAGTGATGCGCCTCGACCTGACGGCCCATGTCGTCCGCATACATGTGAAAGCCGTTGAGCCACGTACTCATGGCCGTAAGCGGATACTTCGGCTGCATCACGCCCGATGCGAGATCGAGCAGCCGATGCTTGGCGGAATGACCTTCGCCCACGCGCGCGATGGCATTCGCGCGGCGTCCGATCAGAACGCCGGCCGCCGCCGCGAGACCGGCCACGACGCCCGCCGCGAGCGGCATGAAGGCGTCCGAGCCACGCGATCCGCACGATTCGCACGCTCCGCTCAATTCGTTCGACAGTTCACGCCGGTTGCGCATCGATGCCTCCGTTCGCTCGCATGGCTCCCCGGGTGAACGAAGCAATCACCGTTCCGGCGCCATGCGTTGCGCCCGCTGCAAACCAAGGCACTGGGATTGCTTGACGGTGGCCGTGCGGCGCGGGCCGCTTCTCGCGACGCCGACACGAACGCCGCGACGGCCCGCTGCATCGAGCACTTCCCGACACCGAACCATCAGGAGATCGACATGAGCACGTCATCGCAAAACGGCAAGCCGGAACAGTCGCAAGACGGCAACGAAGAAGCGCAAGGCGGCAGCGACGAAACTTTCACGACCGATATTTCCGAGACCGACGACGAAGGCACGACTGTGCGCGAAGCCGAAGTCAAGGCGGACGACTTGTCCGAAGTGAAACCCGCGGGCGGCGGACAGTCGTAAGCGCCGCGCGACCGGTCAACGCGGGGATCGAGCCGCCATGCGCGTTCATCATCTGAATTGCATTTCGAGTTGTCCGCTCGGCGGCAAGCTCTTCGACGGGCGCACGCCGAGCCTTTTGCGTCGCGGCGAACTGACCTGCCATTGCCTGCTGATCGAAACGAACGACGGCCTCGTGCTCGTCGATACAGGCTTCGGCCTGCGCGATGTCGCCAATCCGCAGAGCCGCCTGAGCACGTTCTTCCTGTTCATGCTGAAGCCCGATTTCCGCGAGGAAATGACGGCGGTGCGCCAGATCGAACGGCTCGGCTTCAGAGCGAGCGATGTGCGCCACATTCTGATGAGTCATCTGGACTTCGATCACGCGGGAGGACTTGACGATTTTCCGCAGGCGACCGTTCATATGCTCCAGATCGAGCGCGACTATGCGCTCGCGCAGAAGACGTGGCTCGACCGGCAGCGGTTTCGTCCGCAGCAGTGGTCGACGCGCGGCAACTGGAAGGTGCATCGCGCGGACGGCGAGAAGTGGCGCGGCTTCGACAGCGTGCGGCCGCTGCCGGGCTTTCGCGACGACATCGCGTTCGTGCCGCTGCCCGGCCACACGTTCGGGCATGCGGGCATTGCCGTGCGCAAGGATGACCGGTGGCTGTTGCTCGCCGCCGATGCGTATTTCTTCCACACCGAAATGGACGCCGAGCGGCCGCACTGCACGCCCGGTCTCGCGTTCTATCAGTGGATGCTGGAGAAGGACCGCGCGGCTCGCCTGCGCAATCAGGCGCGGCTGCGGGAACTGTGCCGCACGGCCGGTTCCGAGCTGACGGTGTTTTGCAGCCACGATCCGTTCGAATTCGAGCGGCTCGCCGGACGCTCGCCCGGCATTCCGGCGGAGCATCTCGTGATGGCGTGAAGTGATGACGTGAAGCGATGGCGTGAAATGATGGCGTGAAGTGATGGCGTGAAGCGATGACGTGAAGCGGGCACGCGATTCGCTCGTCGAGGGCATGACACGACGCGTTCGATCACACGCATCCGCACACGTTGCGCGATCCGCACGCTCCGCCTGGCCTGCGCTCGCGGTAGCGGGCACGTGCGCGCTCGCGGCATGGGCGGCCGTCGAATGGAAGCGGCTCAAGCGCACGCCCGCGCTCTCCGAAACCAGCGCGAACGCCGGCATCACCGCGCGCACGACGCAGGCCGGTCCTTACCGCATGTTCTCGCGGCAGGCGTTGCGCGAGGGGCGGGCTTCGCGCGTAGCGATGGTGCCGATGGTGCCAGTGGTGCTGGTACACGGCCTCGTCATTTCCAGCCGCTACATGGAGCCGCTCGCGCTCGCCCTGCGCGATGCCATCGACGGCCTCGACGTTCACGCGCCCGATCTTCCCGGCTTCGGCGAAAGCCCGACGCGCGAGCGCGCGCTCACGGTGCCCGAACTCGCCGATGCGCTGCGCCTGTGGCTCGCGGCGCGCGGCATCGACAAAGCCGTGTTCATCGGCAATTCGTTCGGCTGTCAGATACTCGCGGATTTCGCGGCGCGCTTTCCCGGCTGCGTCGACAAGCTCGTGCTGCAAGGGCCGACGGTCGATCGCGCGGCGCGTTTTCTGCCCGTGCAGATGCTGCGCGACTGGCGCAACGGGCGGCTGGAAAGGGCGCGGTCGGCGGCGGCGCTCGGGCGCATCGACTATGCGAAAGCCGGCATCACACGCGCGTTCGCGACGATGCGCGAGCTCGTGCGCGACCGCATCGAGGACAAGCTCGCGCGGGTGCAGGCGCCGACGCTCGTCGTCGTGGGTTCGCGCGATCCTGTGGTGCCGCTCGCATGGGCGCGCGAAGTGGCGGAGCGCCTGCCGCATGGCGAGCTGCTCGTCATCGAAGGCGGCACGCATACGCTCAACTATGTGTATCCGCATAGCATGGCGCTCGCTATTCGCCCGTTCCTGCTCGATGGCGTCGAGAGCCACAACGGAGCCGCGCGCGCATGACGAGACCTCCACCCGGCATCGCGCGTTTCGATTCCGCCGCCGGCATGGTGCAGGCGCTCGCGGCGTCGCTGCACGGCGAGGGGTTCACGAGTCCGAGCCAGTCGCCGCTCTTCGACAGCCTGATGCCCGCGCTGAACCAGCTGCCGCGTCGGCCGCGCGAATGGGCGTATTCGATCGGCGGCATGACCGAGGGCATCGCGCCGCACGCGGCCCGCAAGCTGGATGTGGAAGGCATCGGTGAATGGATCGCGGGCCTGTATCCGCAACGGACGTTCGATGCGGCGTTTATCGGCTCGTCGAATGGCGCGCTCATGCATCTGGCCGCCGCGATGGGCGTGCCGTGGCTGCCGCAGACGTTCATGTGTCCGGTGCGCGCGCCGTTTTCCGATCCCGACGACGCGGAGCGCGGCTTTCGCGAAGGCTTGCGCATCGTCGAGGACTTGCTCGCCGCCGATCCGCGCATCGCCGTGCATCACATGCAGGACCCGAACCAGGACCGGCTGATGTTGTCCGCGATGAGCTACTTCCGGCTGAAGATGCGCGCGTTGCCGCTGGCGTACCGCGAATTCCTGCTGCGCAGCCTTGCGCCGAACGCGACCATCTATATCGACACCTGCACGCGCGACTGGCCGGTCACGCGCACGAGCGAGCGGTCTGTCTATCAGTTCGGCGCGCTCGGCGGCGCGACCGAGGCCGAGTATTTCGAAGGAAGCCCGCGCGTGACAGAGTATCTGCGTCGTTACCGCTCGCGCTGGCCGCGATGGCAACCGCCCGCGCCGACCGAGCGCGCGCCCGAAGCCGAATGGGGCTTCGATGCCGCGCTGACCGCGAGCATCGTGGCGCTCGCCCGCGAGAGGAACTGGCGCGTCGTGGAAATGCGCTTCGAAGAGCCGGAGTCGTTGAGCTTCGTCGCGGCGCGGATGATTCGCGACTGGTATCGCAGCATGAACGTGGATGCGGCGCGGCTCGTCGTCGATTCGTTCATTCTGATGGACCCGTACACGACCCTGCGCCTGCGCGCGATTCCGCTATGGCTCGTGTTCTGCACGGACCCGTCCGCCGAAACGCTGCGGCGCTTCCTTGAAACCGAATCGTTCGATGAGATCGACCTGATGCTGTTCTCGCACGGCACCGAAGGCGTCGGCGTGACGCCGATTGCAAGGTGGCGCGCGTTGATCGAACGAAGCAGGCGAGAAGGGCGCTTTCTCGGCGTGGACACGCGCCGTTATCCGCGCGACTTCGCAACGTTCGCGCGCTTTGGCCGGGCGCTTGCCGAACTCGGTCCGCAAACGGAACCGCCGCCGCCGATGACCCTATCGCAATTCGAAGCCGGCCTGCGCGCACACGGCCCGCGTCACGGCGTGCAGATGCGTACGTTGTGACGGGGCACGCAGCTTGCATGGACAAGACACGTTAACAGACATCGCAGGAGGAAGCGGCCATGAAAGGACAACCGACCGAAAACGCGCAGCGTCAGGATGATCAGGATGCTCAGGACGATCAGAGCGATCCGCGTATCGACAACCCGAAGGCGTCGCCGACATCGAATGCCGAGAAGGACCCCGACGAGTGGGTGACCGGTGACGAGCCGATGACGGGCGCGCAGGCGTCGTATCTGAAGACGCTTTCGGAAGAGGCGAAGGAGCCGTTCGACGCATCGCTTTCGAAGGCGGATGCGTCGCGCAGGATCGACGAGCTTCAGGCGAAAACGGGCAGGGGACAGAAGTCCTGACCGCCCGCCGCGCCGCCCGCAGCGCCGCCCCGCGCGAGAGCGCGGCGGCGCGTCGTCAGAACTTGTAGCCGACCGAGAGGAAGCTCACGATCGGGTTCAGCTTGATCTTCGATTCGCTGCGCACGGTGCCGACGGCCGATTGCGTTTCCAGACGCGCGCGCGCCGACAGCCACATGTACGACAGCGAGAACGACGCCGACCAGTGGTCCGTGAAGTTGTACGTGAAGCCGGCGTTGGCCACGGGCGCGAACGAACTGCTGAAGCTCACGGTCGTCGGCCCGGTCAGCGCATTGCCGAACTGGCTCGAATAGAGGAATGCGCCGTTCGCCATCGGCGAGGTGAGCTTCTCATCCGTGAACCACACGTACGCGCCGCCCGCCCCGATGTACGGGCGGAAGCGGCTTTGCGCGCTGCCGAAGTAGTACTTCAACAGAAGCGTCGGGCTCCATTCGCGCGTCGAGCCGAGTTTGCCGATGGCGCCGAGCGAGCCAGTGCCGTCGAGATTGAACTTCGGCGGCACGCCCATCGCAACTTCAGCGGCGATGTGGTCCGTGAAGAAGTAGGTCGTCGTGATCGCGAAGGTGTCGGCGTTGCTGATCGATGCGCCCGCGTTAGGTGCGGTCATCGTCTGCCCCAGCGCGTTGATCTTGAACGGGCCGCTGGAATCTTGCGGCGCGAAGTGCATCCACCCCGCGTTGACGACGATATTTCCCGCCGCCTGTGCGTGAGCGCCGCCGACACCGCCGCCGACACATAAGGCAGCGGCCGCCGCACACGCGATTTGCTTCGTTTTCATTCTTCTTGTCCAGATAGGGTACAGGTCCCGCGCAGCGCGCCTTCGCGCTGCGCGGGCCGTCATTTGCCGTAACGGCGATGCTCGCGGTTACAGGCAGCAGTCGAGGCTCATCTTGAAGTACTCGTAGCTCATCGCGATGCTGCGCTTGACCGCATGCACTTCGTCGACGCCCGGCGCATTGCCGAGCAGCGTCGCGACGATTTCGAGCGCTTCCCACGGATGCGCGTCGTCGTAGTGCGCGTGCAGGCTGAGCCAGCGCATCGCCTTGCGGCGGATCGACACCGGGAAGCTGTTCGCGTACGTGTCCGTGCTGCACACGAGCGTGGACCATTCGCCGGTCACGCCTTCGATCGCGAAGTTCGTCGCCGCGATGCTCGCCGCGAGCGCGTCCGTGCTGCTGCTCTTCCAGCACCAGTGGCTGAGCGCGTAAGCGAGCGACGGACCGTTGGCCTTCATCAGGTCGCGCTTGCTCACGTCGTGCGCGGCGGCCCAGTCGACCCAGTAATCCGCGTGGTTCTGCTCGACGCGGATATTGCGCGTGAGATAGCGCCGCGCGAGGTCTTCGCCGCGCGAGTGCCCGTAGCGGACCTTTTGCAGATTCATCGCCATGTATTGCGGAAACTGCTCGACGACGGGCCAGCCGTTGACGAGGAACGCTTCTGCCTGACGCGGTTCGAGCTTGGCTTCGCGCATCGCCGCGAAGATGGGATGCGAGACGACGGCCAGCTTTGCTTCTTTGGTTTCGGCCAGCACATCGCCGAGCCAGGCCGGGTAACTTGCGATGTCTTTCAAATCGCCCACCCGCTGAAAAGTCGGATCCAACGTGTTCTCCTGATTAGATGTTGATAGGTTCGACATGCTGTGCCCAAGGCGCGGGGCGCCCAACATGGAAACCCTGAACGAAATCGACGCCCATCTCGCGCAATGCGCGCAGAATCGCTTCGCTTTCGACGTACTCCGCGATCGTCAGACGGCCCATCGAATGGCCGATGTCGTTGATCGCGGCGACCATGTCGCGATTAACGGCATCTTTGAGCATGTCCTTGATGAAACCGCCGTCGATCTTGATGTAGTCGACCGGCAAGTGCTTCAGATAGCCGAACGACGACATGCCCGCGCCGAAGTCGTCGAGCGCGAACTTGCAGCCGCGCTTCTTCAACTCGCGGATGAAGCGCGCGGCCGCGGCGAGATTGGCGACGGCGGTGGTTTCGGTCACTTCGAAGCAGATCGCCGAGGGCGGGACGCCGGTGATGGCGAACTGCTCGTTGAGGAACTGCAGGAAGCGTTCGTCGCCGATCGACGCGCCCGACAGATTGATCGCGTACTGCATGCGCTCGGTGGGCGGCGTGTTCGCGAGCGTCGAGAAGACCGCGCGCACGACCCAGCGGTCGATGGCCGACATGAGGCCGTAGCGTTCGGCGGCCGGCATGAACAGGCCCGGCGGCACGATATCGCCGCGTTCGCCGACCATGCGCAAGAGAATCTCCACGTGCTGCGGTTCTTGGCGTCGGCCCGCGCGCGGGTCGGCGGCCTGAATGTCCTGCGCATAGAGGCAGAAGCGGTCGTTCGCGAGCGCGTCCTTGATGCGGCCGCACCACGACATCTCGCTCGCATGGCGCGTCAGCTCCTTGTCGCCGGGCACGGCCAGATGCACGCGGTCGCGGCCGCGCTCCTTCGCGAGATAGCAGGCGATATCGCCGTAACGCATCGCGGTTTCCACGTCGAGCCCGGTCTGCCGCAGATCGACCACGCCGATGCTCACGCTCGTCGACAGGCGATGCGTCTCCCACGACCATTCGAACGCCGCGACGTCCTTGCGCAAGCGCTCGGCAATCTGCATCGCGCGATGCTTGTCGCAATTGCAGAGCAGCGCGCCGAACTCGTCGCCGCCCAGGCGGCCGAGCACGTCTTCTTCGCGCAGGCATTGTTCGATGAAGAGCGCGACTTCGCGCAGCATCGCGTCGCCGGCGGCGTGACCGTACGTGTCGTTCACGACCTTGAACTGGTCGAGGTCGAGCATCATCAGCATTTGCGCGCGATGCGAGTCGTCCATATCCGACTCGGGATCGAGCGCGGTGCTCAGGCGCCGTTCGAATTCGGTGCGGTTCAAGAGTCCGGTGAGGCCGTCGTGCGTCGCCTGCCACGCGAGGTTCGAGACATACTCGCGCTCGCGCGTCATGTTTCTCAGCAGCAGCACGACGCCCGTCAACGTGTCCGACGTGTCGCGCACGAGCGACGTGATCGCCTGCACGACGATATCCTTGCCCAGCGCGTTCGTGAGAATGAGGTCGCCGCCGGCTTCCTCCGGTTCTGCGCCCTTGAGCGCTTCGTCGATCACATCGACCGGGCGCCGGTCCCATTCGCGTGCTACGGTGACGAGCGCGCCCAGCGGCCGGTTCACGCACGCGGCGGCTTCGCGGCAGAAGAGCTTCTCGGCGGCGGGGTTGATGAACTCGACGAGGCCCGACGGCCCCACGGAAATCACCGCTTCGCCGATGGAACCGAGCGTCGCCTTCGCGCGCGCCTCGCTCCTGCGCAGCGCGTTCTCTGTTTCCAGCCGCGCAAGGATGAAGCGTCGCGCATACCACGCCGAAAGGCACACGAGCAGCACCGCGATCACCACGTTCACGGTGAAGAGAAGCATCGCCGTCTGACGGAACGCCGAGCCGAGCACATCGGCGAATGCGCGCGAGATCGGCGCAATCGAACCGTTGATGTTCCACACTTCGGTGGTGAGGCGGTCCACTTCGGCGCGCGCCGCAGGGCCGCTTCTGACGGCGGCGCGCAGCTTCCGGCCGGCGTCGGTGAGCTGGTCGACGAGCAGATCGCCCGCCGTCCAGTACGCGACGGCTTCCTGGAAGTAGCTCGCGCGCCGGAACGTGCGGAACACCCAGATCACCGCGCCGACGTCGGCGGGATAGACGCCGCTTGCAAGCAGCGCGGCGCGCGCCTCGGGCACGTTCGGGTCGGGCCGGTCGAGCGCGAGCCGCGCGCGCTTCAGGTTCAGCGGATACGCGATCGCGTCTTCGTATTGACGGAACGCCTGTTCCTCGCCGGTCTGCGCATAGCGCGCGAGATAGAAAACGGCGTCCTTCTGTCCTTTCGACCAGGTGCTCTCACCGCCGATATACGCGCGCACCGACGACATGATGGCGAGGCTCGTCGCCGCCATCGCCAAAAGGGAGATGACGACGGCTAGAAACGGCCAGATCGTATTGAACAGTTGCCGATTTGTCGTCTTGGGGGCAACGCGCATATTTACCTTCTTGTTGTTCGCTTGAAACGACTTGAGCGATGCGACTGTTGGCCCCGAGTTCACGACCACGCCGACCGGACGATCCGGTTAATTCACCCTCATCCGGAATATCGGCAGGTGAGCTCCGGCCTTGAGGGCAAAGCGTCGAGAAGCAAACGTTTGGTGCGTTGAATGTTAATTATCGAATAGCGGCTGCCGATAAAAGTCTGTGAGGTAAAAAGCGGCTTTCGCCGCGAAGAGAATCGGAAACAAAGGGATTACCCGCGCGTGTCGATCCACTCGCGCGCCCATTGGCGCGAGTACTCGATAGCGTCGGATTCGTTGGCGAAGTAGTCCAGCGAGTAGAACTGGTATTGCGCGTCGTTCTCGCTCGCGGAGTCGCGTTCGAGAAGCAGATCGGCGGAGAAGGTTTCGTCGCGAAGCGGATGCGCGAACGCGTGCACCGCATAACCGCGGTAGTGTTGAGTCGTGTTCATTTTAGTTTTAAGGTCGGGGGCTTTCCGTTTATGCGGAAGAAGCCGGAGGACAATGCGCCCTCGATAGACGCCAGAAAAAATCGTCTGGGCCGAAAGATCTGGCCGGTTTGGCCGAGAGATAAGCGGAGGACGGAGAGAGGCGAAGCGAGGAAAGCGGACAAAAACGCGGATAAAACGCGGGGGCCTCGTGGCCCCCGCGCATGCTGCGTGTTACTGCGAACTACTGAATCAAGACTTACAGCGGCTTGATGTTCGAAGCTTGCATGCCCTTCGGGCCGCGCTTCGTTTCGAAGCTCACCTTTTGGCCTTCGGCCAGGGTCTTGAAGCCGTCGGCACGAATCTCCGAGAAGTGCGCGAAGAGGTCGTCGCCGCCATTGTCGGGGGTGATGAAGCCGAAGCCCTTGGTGTCGTTAAACCACTTGACGGTACCGGTGTCCATGAAAATCCTGAAATAAAAATTGAAGATGCTCGAATAGAGCGGGGTGAAGCGGCAAGGAGGGAGTGGACAACGAATACCGGAGGAATATCGGACTATTGATGAGCAGCAATCGACTTCTTGTACTTCAAGAGGCATTATGCCAATCCCAATCGAATCAGTCAACTATTTCTTCGGCTGTATTCGATAAGGACGGTTGAGCAAGCCCGGCCGCGTGTTCCACGCGACCGGGCCGACGTCATGTTGCCGTTACAGCGGGGTCTTCTTCGTGCCGGTCACGCCGGTGGTGCCTTCGAGACCCGTGGTGCCTTGCACGCCGGTCGTCGTGCCTTCCACGCCCGCGGTGCGTTCCACTTCCACTTCCGTGCCGCGGACCGTATCCGTGATCGTCTCGGTGCGGTTCGAGCTTTCCTTGCCGACGACCACTTCCTCGACCACGCGCGCCGTCTTCGCGACGACCGCTTGTTCAGCCGTTTCCTTGATCTCGACGAAGCCTTCCTTCAGGTCCGCCGCCGTCGCCGGACGGTCCACTGCGCGGCGCTCGATGCTCGCGTGTTCTTCATGCAGGTTCACGGACTCGCTGACCGGCGTTTCGGTCAGGCGCGAGTACACGCGCACGCCGCCCGTTTGCACTTCACGCTTGCCGACTTCGAGCGACTCCTGCACGACCGGGAATGCCTGACGTTCTGCTGCGATTTCATCTGCGGTGTAGGCGGGCGCATTGCGGTCGTAGCCCGTGTAGCCCGTATTGCGCCACTGAGCCACGCGCGAGTCGATGTCGATTGCGCCGGCCGCATACAGCGCGTCGCGCACGCGTTCGGTCGCCGTTTCGTCCCGCACGTCGACCGACAGCAACGCGCTTCCGCGACGCACCGCTTCCTGATAATGACCGATCTCTTCCGGGCGGTCGTCATCGCCGAAGAGGTTCTTGAAGAAGTGTTCGATACGGCCCATGGCGCCTTCGTGCGCCTCGCCGACGGGGCGGTCCGTCGAGACATCGCTCATCGTCGAGCCCGACGTCATCGACGAGCCGGCATCGTTCGAATGCACGCTCATGTCCGTGCGCGCGATGCCTTCTGCTTCGAGGCGGGTCTGGGCGAGTTCGGCGTCCTGAAGCGTATTGAATACACCAATGATAGTCTGAGTCATAGCAGCATCTCCGAGAAAAAGGCGTACGCAAGCCGGGATTAAAGCGCGTGCGAGGTGAAGCGCAACGCGCGTTCCTGCGCAACTCCCGAGCGTTCTTCAGCCTGCCTGCGAATCGCGCTTCCATTCGCCGTCCGGCCCCTCGCGCCGCTCCACGACGAGTTCCTCAGAATTCACGAGAACCTGGTGCACGACGTCCTGTTGCGTCTCGGTTGTCTTCACGTACACCTCTTCTTTCAACGTCAGTTGCATCCTGACCACCGGCACGTATTCGTATACCGGTATGACGAGCGTATCGCCTTCGCGGCGCGGCTCGCTACGCTCCTCGACAGGCCGATTCACTGCCACGCGCCTCACTTCCACTTGCTGCGTGGAGAGGCGCATCGAAACGGGTTGCATTTCCTCATGCACGACCTTGCGCACGCGCACGGAGCCGGTCTCGGTCGTGCGCACGCCGACCGAGAGTTCTTCCTGCACGGCGGAGAGGCGCACCTCTTCGGACGGCGGCGTGGCATTGGACGGGGTATCGTCTGGGTTCATCGGCTTCTCCATCGCAGATTCGCGGAACGCTGATTCGCCCGCTGGAAGACGGCCGCGTTGCGCGGGTTGCGCAGCGGCCATCCGACCCATGGACGGCGCAAGCACTGTGCCGCTCGTGAGCGAACGCAAGCCCGTGTGCGCTCAATGTATCGGCGCGACGGTCCCGAGCTTCTCCGCAAGCATTCTTTCGTACACGCCGAAGTGCAGGTCCACTTCCTCCTGCGTGACCGTCTGAACGAAGAGATTGATCTGCTCCGGCATGAGTCCGAAGACGGCGGCGATAGCGGCTTCCAGTTGCGGCGCACAGACGCGGTCTTCGGCGATCGTCGTGCCCACGGTGATGTCGTACACCTTCTCGTGCCGAAAGACGATCTCGACGATCCGCGCCCGCGCGCTCATGTTGTGATCTACCGCGAGGCGCGCCACTTCGGCGAGCTGATTCATGATCTCCGTGGGAAAGCCCCGGGTCGAACGCAGCTTGATGCGATGCCGTCCGAGCGTTCTCCAGTCGGTATCGAATTCCACGAAATTCTCCTTGTGACCTGGTGCGCGGATGGTATGGGCGACGCCTCCGTTTTCAAGCGTGCGAAGCGCACGCGCGACCCCTTGAAAATCTCGCGGCGTTTCATATATTGGCCTCGTAAAGGCAGCCGCTCTCGTCATGGGCGCTGCGTGTTTCAACCTTAATTGTCCGCGGCATGGGGCAGCTAAAGCTGAAGCGCATGGAGCTTCCCTCTTGCCGCCGGAGGAGAGCGAAAATGAACGAAGTATTCACTGGGGCCGACCTCTTCAGCGAACTGGAGAGAGTGCAGCGGCAACTGTCCAGCGTGTTCGACGGCTTTCCGCGAAGCCTGCGATCGAGCCGTCCCGGCGTGTTCCCGCCCGTCAACATCGGTTCGACCGATGACACCATCGAGATTGTCGCGTTCGCGCCGGGCCTCGACACCGCGAAGCTCGACGTGTCCATCGACAAGGGCTTGCTCAACATCGCCGGCGAACGCGCGACGCGCGAGCGCGACTTGCCCGAAGGCGCGCGCGAGTATGCGCAGGAGCGCTTCAACGGCGCGTTCCGTCGCGTGATCGAACTGCCGCAGCAGGCCGATCCGGACAAGGTGCAGGCGCGTTATGTCGATGGCTGCTTGCTGATCTCGGTCGGCAAGCGCGAGGCATCGAAGCCGCGTGCGATCAGTGTTCAATGAACCACGCAATGACCCATGCAATGAGCGAAAGAAGAGGTGACATCATGAGCGACAACACTCAGATCGCGGAACGCGAAAAAGGCGCTGTGGCTCGTCAGGAGTCCAGCCAGGAACGGCGCCGCACGACGCTTGCGCCGAATGTCGATATCGTCGAGGACGTGCATGCCGTCACATTGTGGGCGGACCTGCCGGGCGTATCGAAGGATCGGCTCGATGTGAAGGTACACGACGGCAGTCTCATCATCGAAGGCGAGTCCGTCGTGCCGGTGCCGTCCAATCTGCGCCTCGCGCATGCGGAAGTGCGCGCGCCGTACTTCTCGCGCACGTTCACCGTGAGCGAAGACTTCGATACGTCGAAAATCGAAGCGACGCTCAAGGACGGCGTGCTGAAGCTGACGCTGCCGCGCCGCGAGGAAGCGAAGCCGCGACGCATTGAAGTAACTGCCGCGTAAGGTCGTGACGCGGTGACGGGGCCGGCGCGACGCTGGCCCCGCCGATGTTATCGCTGGCTGCTCGCGCGGCCTTCGTCGCGCAACGCTTTTTCGAGTTGTTCGAGCGTGTACGGCTTGCGCAGCGCCTGCCATTCGAAGCCCTGCACTTCGTTGTCGAGCACGCTGTCTCCCGACGCGAAGATCACGCGCATACCGGGGCAACGTTCCACCGCGCGCCGCGCGAGTTCGGTGCCCGCCATGTCGGGCAAATTGACGTCGGTCAGCAGCACGTCGAAAGCGTCGAGCGTCAGCGCTTCGAGCGCCCCGCTTGCCGTGGCCGTGCTCACCGCGTGATGGCCGAGCATGACGAGCAGCTCGCTCACCGCTTCGCGCGCGAAGCGGTCGTCTTCCACCACCAGCACGCGTTTTGCAGCGGCGGGCGCGGCGGGCGGTTCGGCTTTCGTCACGGTCGTTTCGGACGATTGATTTGGAGTGCCGAGCATCTGCCGGATCTTGGAGGCGAGGTCCTCGCGGCTGTACGGCTTGCTCAACAGTTCGACGCCGGGATCGAGGCGTCCGCCGTGAACGATCGCATTGTGCGTGTACCCGGACGTGAAAAGCACGCGCAGATTCGGGTGCATCTTCACGGCGCGCCGCGCCATCTCGGGACTCTTGAGCGAGCCGGGCATCACGACGTCGGTGAAGACGAGGTCGATGTGCACGCCGCTGCTCAACACGACGAGCGCCTGATCGGCGTTGTCGGCCTTGAGCACGTTGTAGCCGAGGTCCGTCAGCATCTCGATGACGGTGGACTGCACCTTCTGGTCGTCCTCCACGACGAGTATCGTTTCCGTGCCGCCCGTCACCGGCGCGTTGCGCCACTGCGTGGGTTCGAGCGCTTCCACCAGCGATCGCGGCAGGTAGACGCGCACCGTGGTGCCGTGCCCGACTTCGCTGTAGATGCGGATATGCCCGCCGCTTTGCTTGATGAACCCATACGCCATGCTGAGACCGAGCCCGGTGCCTTCGCCTTCGGGCTTCGTGCTGAAGAAAGGATCGAATGCGCGCTCCAGCACTTCGGGCGGCATGCCGACGCCCGTATCGGTCACGCCGAGCATCACGTACTGTCCCGCCGGCACGTCGGAAAGCGAGCGCACGTAGCGGTCGTCGAGCATGGCGTTCGCGAGTTCGAGCGTGAGCTTGCCGCCGTCGGGCATCGCATCGCGCGCGTTGATGGCAAGGTTCAGCAGCACGTTTTCCAGTTGATGCAGGTCGACGAACGCATTCCACAGGCCGCCGGACACCACCGTCTCTACCTCGATGGTTTCGCCGAGCGCGCGGCGCAGCAGGTCGTCCATGCCGCGCACCATCGTGGCGAGATTCACGGACACGGGCCGCAGCGCTTGCCTGCGGCCGAACGCGAGCAATTGCGACGCGAGCTTCGCGCCTCGTTCCACTGCGTCGATCGCGTTGCCCAAGCGGTCCATGCTCCAGTTGTCGCCCATGCAGCGGCTGCGCAGCAGTTCGAGATTGCCGCGCAGCACTTGCAGCACGTTATTGAAGTCGTGCGCGACGCCGCCCGTCAGCTTGCCGATGGCTTCCATCTTCTGCGCCTGCAACAGCGCGGCGCGCGTTTCTTCGAGTAGCTGATCCGCTTCGCGCTTCTCGGTGACGTCGCGCGTGATCTTCGCAAAGCCGATCAGCGTGCCTGTTTCGTCGCGAATGGCGTCCACGATCACGTGCGCCCAGAAGCGCGTGCCGTCGCGGCGCAGGCGCCAGCCTTCGGATTCGAACCGTCCTTCGCTGGCGGCAATGCGCAGCGCGCGTTGTGGCAGGCCGGCCGCCGCATCTTCCGGGGAATAGAAGCGCGAGAAATGCGAGCCGATGATTTCTTCGGCGGTATAACCCTTGATGCGCCGCGCGCCGCTGTTCCAGTTGGTCACGAGACCTTCGGGCGAGAGCATGAAGATGGAGTAGTCCGTCACGCCCTCGACAAGCAGACGAAAGCGCCGCTCGCTTTCGATCACGGCATCGTGCGCCTTTCGTTTGTCGCTTTCGTCGCGGACAATCTTCACGAAGCCGATGAGCGACCCGTCCGCCTCGATCAGCGCCGTGGTGAGCACGCTCGCCCAGAACACGGACCCGTCCTTGCGCCTGCGCCATCCTTCGGTTTCGAAGCTGCGGTGCGCGCGCGCTTCGCGCAATTCGCTTTCGAGCGTCGCGCTCTCGCGGTCGTCGTCGGGGAAAAAGACCGAATAGTGCTGGCCGATGATTTCTTCGGGCGCATAGCCGTAGATGGCCGTGCCGCCCGGGTTCCACGTCGACACATAACCTTCCGGCGTCAGGCAAAACGCCGCAAGAGCGGTCGTGGAATCGACCCAGATGCGTGCCCAGTCGGGGCGCATGCCGGCCGGCGTGTTCTCGCTATCGCGCATGACGTTCGTCATCGGTTCTTTTGGTTCGCTGACCCCGCTGACCTGAAAGCGGCAATGAGCATCGTTTTGGTGGGCGTCTCCGAACGGACCATTCTAGCGGCTTGCTCGCCCGGCGTCGAACGACGCCCGGCCGGCTGCGGAAAAGCGCGAAAAACGGGCGGAAGGTGCGTGGCGGAAGGTGCGTGGCGAGACGCGCAACGACGGTTGCGCGCAGGCAGGCGACGGACAGGACGGGCCACCGCGCTGGACGCGCGGAAGCGCGGAAGCGCGGGCGCTGGTGCTGGCTTTCAGCCCCGCCGCAAGTTAGTCGAGGTCGCTGTAATAGACGTAGGAGGGCTGGCGCAGTTTGCCTTCCTTGCCGACCGAATCGGGCGAATCCGGCAGACGCGGCAGCTTGTCCCACAAGAGCGCGCGCCCGAGCATCTGGTTCCGGTCCATGTCCGGATGGTCCTCTTTCAGCCGGTTGAGGAACTGCTCGAACTCCGATACATACAGGCCGGTCGATACGCCGCCTTGCTCACGATGACGTTTGAACAAGCCCACTTTCTTTCTCCTTCACCAAAGTCGATGGTTTAGATCGCCGCGCGCTCAAGCATCGCCGACACGCTCGAAGCTGAACACGTGCGATGTCTTCGATCCGTTCATCTGCTGCTCGTAGACCGTCTCGCTGAACACCACGCGATAGCCGCGCTTGGCCAGAATCGGCGGGACGTTGCCGGTCGGACGGCTGTCGATGCCGCCGAGTCCGCGCGCCGGTGCGCGCACGTTATTGGACAGCGTCGCGTTCGACGAGATCACGTTGTCGTGCCAGCCGGACATATCGCGGCTCGCTTCGATCGACTTCGCGTCGGCGTCCACGGTGTCGTCGGTGGACTCCATGCCTGCGTCGTCGACCGCGCGAATGCGGCTCGCCGCTTCCTGCACCGGATCGGACGAGCCGTTGCTGGCCGCGCGGTCGTCGATGGACGGCAGCGCGCCGTTCTCGTCGGCCGGGCCGGGTTCGGCCGAGCCCGCGTGTTTCGTGCTGCCGAACTCCTTCGCCTGCGTGGCGGCGTCGGGCGAAGCCGTGCCGGTCGCGGGCGTCTTGACGGGGCTCTTCGCCGCCATTTCCTTTTGCTGTTGCTGTGTCGGATTGCCTTCTGCGTTCTGCATTGCGTCCTCGTCTAATCCAATTGCTCGATGTCGTTGCGATGCATTCCGCGTGCCCGGGCGCGCGTCAGGCCGCCGCGAGCGCGTAGCGCCGGCAATGTTCGAGATAGCCGACCTCGTGACTGCCGACCAGTTCCACGATGCTGCTCCACAGCCACAACGGCGCGTCGATGGACTTGGGCTTCGTGCGCTTCAGTTCGGCAAGCCAGCTTTTGCGCGTGGCGCGGTCCATCTGCCGCGCGTGCGCCTGACCGACGACGAAGGCGAGATAGCGCGCCACTTCCATCGCTTCCGTATGCCCGATGTGCTCGATTTCCAGCTTCAGGTCTTGCGGCAGCAGTTCGCGCAGAATCACGGGACGTCCTTGCAAAGTCGCGGATCGCATGCGCTCGCCGAGATGCGGCGACAGGTTGCGCGCGCCCTCGACCACGCGTTCCGCGTTGTCGCGCGGCATGCTCGTGCCGGGATAGCGCGGCGCGGCGGCCTTCACGCCTTCCTTGATGTCGATGAGGCACAGATCGTCGCCTTCGACCACGCCGCCGTCCACATCCAGCAGCACCGCGTAACGCAGGCGTCCGAGCGAACTGCAGCCTTTGACCCAGTACGCGGCATCCAGCACGGTGACCTTGCCGGTATCCGGACGACCGCGAAGGCTCGTCGCCAGCTTGGCGAGCGTCTCCTTCTGGAACAGCGCCTCGATCTCCGCGCGCTCGTCCTTGTTGACGGGCCAGAAGCGGCTTCCGTACGGGATGGTCGGCTGCGTGTCGTCGAGCCGTTCCAGCGCGAGATGCTTCCACGAGCGGCGCACCGCTTCGCGCATGACCACGCGCACCAGTTCGGGCTTGCGGCAGGTGTCGTCCGCGTCGCTGTCGGCATCGAAGGCGAGCGCGTAGCCTTCGAACAGCGCCTCGATCATGTTGATGGTGGTGACGCCCGGCAGCGCCGAGCCGCGCGCCGTCGTCGCGAGCGAGAGGCCGAGCCGGATCAGGTCGTGCACCGGATTGCCGATGACTGTCTGGTCCAGATCGCGTATCTGAATCTCGATGCGCTTGTTCGCGTCCGCGACGGGGCCGAGATTGCCGGTGTGGCAGTCGCCGCAGATCCAGATGGCCGGGCCTTGCGGCAAGCCGCGAATCTCCGCCTGTTCGAGCCAGTCGTAGAACTTGGACGTGTTACCGCGCACATAGGCGTGCGTCGAACGGGCCATCTTGGCATTGCGTCGCGCCGTGAGTATTTCCTGCCGGCTCTCGAACTCGGGTACTTTGTGCTTGGATGGCTTGGACATGAATCGTCTTGCGGGATAGAGTAGCGCGGTCTTTTCTAGTGCATCGCACAAGATGTGCCTGCGGCCCTGCAGGCGCTACGTCAAGCCCGTTTCAGGCACGCCGAATGCGCCGTGCTCCGCACTCGACCTGCGCTCAGGTGCCGCTTTGCAATCCCCTCCGTTCAGACTGACCGACTGGCATCGCTTCCTGTTCGGCAATGCGTCATGGCACTTCCTGCTGGAAGTGCTGCTGAGAACGTGCGCGACTTACGTGCTGCTCGTCATCGCCATGCGCTTGCTGGGCCGGCGCGTCGCCGCGCAGTTCACGCTCTTCGAGATCTCCATCGTCGTGACGCTGGCCGCTGCCATCGGCGTGCCGTTGCAAGCGGCGAATCGCGGCATGCTGCCGCCGTTCTTGATCGCGCTCGTCGCGGTCGTGCTCCAGCGGATCATCGCGGCGGCGGGCATCACGCATCGGCGCGTCGAGACGATGGTATCGACCGATGTCACGCTGCTCGCCCGCGAAGGGCTGCTCCAGCATGCCGAACTGGCGCGCGCCGCGATGCCCCGCGAGAAAGTCTACGAAGCGATGCGGCTCGCAGGCTGGCAGCATCTCGGCCAGATCAGCCGCCTCTACATGGAGCCTTCCGGCGCGTTCTCGTTCATCCCCGCGCGGCCCGCGAAACCGGGCTTGTCGGTGCTGCCCGCCATCGACGAGGAACTGCGCGACGAAGCCCGCGTGCCGGGCTGTTCCGCGTGCCTGCAGTGCGGCAATACGGTTCGCACCGACGAGAGCGGGCACGCCGACGACCTGCGCTGCGACAACTGCGGATCGCGCGAGTGGACGTACGCCGTGACGGAAGTGGAGCGCTGATGCCTTTCATCGAGCGACTGCTGATCGGCGACGGGCCGTGGGCCTTTCTCATCGAAGTCATCCCGCGAGCGGTGGTCATGTATTTGATGCTGCTCGTCGCCATGCGCATGATGGGCAAGCGCGTCGCGGCGCAGTTGAGCATCACGGAACTCGCCGTCATTCTGATGCTGGGCGCGGCCATCGGCGTGCCGATTCAGGTGTCGTCGCAAGGCGTGCTGCCGGCCGCTGTCGTGCTGCTCGCGGTGGTCGCGCTGCAACGCCTGAGCGCGCGGGCCGGCCTGCGCTGGCGCAGATTCGAAGTGCTGGAGCAGGGCGACGTCACGATCCTCGTGAAAGACGGCCGCATACTGCTCGACGAACTGAAAGCCAGCCAGGTCTCGCGCGAAATGCTCGCCTCCGAGTTGCGGGCGGCGAACGTCGCGCATCTCGGGCAACTGCGCCGCGTGTACATGGAGGCGTCCGGGTCCATCAGCATCGTGTGGCGAAAGGAGCCTACGCCGGGGCTGACCGTGCGGCCGGACATGGAGCGGTCGCTGCTCGACGCCATCGGCGCGAAGGGCTATTTCTCGTGCTGGAGCTGCGGTGTCACGGTGCAGTCGGATGAGCGTCCGGACCGGCCGTGCGAGGCGTGCGGCTACGAGCGGTGGGAGTCCGCCGTGCGCGTGCCCGTCGAGCGGTCGACCGCCACGGACACCGGCGCCGCCGCCGATACCGGTACCGAACAGACCGCGGCCAGCTGAACCCGGCAACTCCTTGCCGATGCCATCCACCGGCCCGTCTCGCGCCGGTCACATTGCTTACACATGCCACCGATACTCTTGCGTGCGCTGAGTGCAACTGCCCACTTGCCCGAGAGGACGCATGAAGAGAGCCGGAAGACGCCGCCACGTAGCGGCGGGCATCGCCGTATTCGCGTGCGCAACCGTTGGCGGCTGCAACAGCAATAGTAATCACGATACGGCAGCCGACCCTGCTGCGGCCGCACCGGCGCGCACGAGCGCCCAAGCGGATGCCGCGACTGCGGGAACGAGCGAACTGGAGAACTGGGCGATCTCGGCCACGTCCACCGGCACGCCCCGTCCGCCTCGAGCGCTGTCCGCGCAGGCCGTTTCCGCGCAGGCATCGTCCGATGCGCTCGCGCCGCCGGTCATTCACACGGTCGACTGACGCCTTTCCTTCTTTCCCCAGGTACACGGATGACAACCCATAACAGACGTGACTTCCTGCGCGCGGCCATGCAGACCGCTGGCGCGGCCACCGCACTCAACATCGTTCCGCTTGGCATTCGCCAGGCGCTCGCCATTCCCGCGAACAACCGTCACGGTTCGATCGAGGATATCGAGCACATTGTCGTGCTGATGCAGGAGAACCGCTCCTTCGATCACTACTTCGGCACGCTGCGCGGCGTGCGCGGTTTCGGCGATACCCGCGCCGTGCGGCTCGCGAACGGCAACACCGTCTATCACCAGCCGATTGCCGCCGGCGCGGGCGACGTGCTGCCGTTTCATCCGGGCGCATCCAACCTCGGGATGCAGTTCCTGCAAGACCTGCCGCACGACTGGGTGAGCGGGCAGGGCGCGTTCAACGGCGGCCGCTACGATCAATGGGTGCCGTTCAAGGGCACGACGACGATGGCGTACCTGAAGCGCGACGACATCCCGTTCCACTATCAGCTCGCCGACGCCTTCACCATCTGCGACGCGTATCACTGCTCGACCAATACGTCGACCGATCCGAACCGCTACTACATGTGGACCGGCTACGTGGGCAACGACGGCACGGGCGGCGGTCCGGTCGTCGACAACGCGGAAGCGGGCTATGGCTGGTCCACGTTCCCCGAAGTGCTGGAGCGCGCGGGCATCTCGTGGAAGATCTATCAGGACGTCGGCACCGGGCTCGACGCGAAGGGCTCGTGGGGCTGGACGCAGGACCCGTACATCGGCAATTACGGCGACAACTCGCTGCTCTACTTCACGCAGTACCAGAACGCGCAGCCGGGCAGCCCGCTCTACGAAAAGGCGCGGCGCGGCACCAACGCCGCAGCAGGCGAAGATTACTTCACGCAGCTCAGGCAGGACGTGCAGGCAGGCACGCTGCCGCAGGTCTCGTGGATCGTCGCGCCGGAAGCGTATTCCGAGCACCCGAACTGGCCGGCCAACTACGGCGCGTGGTACGTCGATCAGGTGTTGCAGGTGCTCACCTCCAACCCGGACATCTGGAGCAAGACCGCGCTCCTCATCAACTACGACGAAAACGACGGCTTCTTCGATCACATCGTGCCGCCGTTTCCGCCGACATCGAGCGCGAACGGCCTCTCGACCGTCGATACGAGCCTCGAAATTTTCCCCGGCAGCCAGAAGTACGCGGCGGGTCCGTACGGCCTCGGCGCGCGCGTGCCGATGATCGTCGTGTCGCCGTGGTCGCGCGGCGGCTGGGTGTGCTCCGAAACGTTCGATCACACGTCGGTCATCCGCTTCATTCAGAAGCGCTTCGGCGCGTCGCACCGGCTTCCCGAGCCGAACATCACGCCGTGGCGGCGCGCCATTTGCGGCGATCTGACCTCCGCGTTCGACTTCCGCAATCCGAATCGCGGCATGCCGACGCTGCCGGGCACGGCATCGTACGCGCCGCCCGACAAGGCGCGTCATCCCGACTATGTGCCGGTGCCGCCGGTCGTCGGCGCGATGCCGAAGCAGGAGCCGGGCGTTCGTCCCGCGCGCGCGCTGCCGTACGAGCTCTTCGTGCGCACGCACGCGAACGCGAGCCAGCGGACGGTGGCGTTCGACTTCGTGAACACGGGCGCGGCGGGCGCGGTGTTCCTGCTGTATCGGCAGGGCAGCACGGATGCGCCGCGCACCTACACGGTGGAGGCCAAGAAGCGCCTTGCCGATCACGTCGCGACGAACGCCGACGGCAGCTACGACTTCGTCGTGCATGGGCCGAACGGGTTCCTGCGCCGGGTGGCCGGCAAGGCGGCGGCGTCGCATAGCTGGTGGTCGCGCGAAGAGGCGCTGCCCGAAGTCGCCGAAGGCTACGACGTCGCGAACGGCAATCTGCAATTGCGCCTGAAGAACACCGGCAGCGGGCCGTGCACCTTCAGCGTGACGAACGACTACGAGCCTTCGAAGACCGTGACGCGGCGCGTGGCGGGCGGCGAGACCGCGCAGTTGTATCTGGATCTGCGCGCGTCGCACGGCTGGTACGACGTGCGCGTGACGGTGGATACGGACAGCGCGTTCGCGCGCCGTTTCGCCGGGCACGTCGAAATGGGTTGCGACAGCATGAGCGATCCCGCGCTGTCGGCGTAAGCGGTACTGGCGAGGCTAGCGCGCGGGATGAGCGTCGCGCGCGGCCTCGCGTTCGATCCATGCGAGAAACCGCTCGACGCGCGGCAAGTCGGCGTTCTGGCTCGGATAGACGAGATGATGGGCGCCGACTTCGACCGCGTAGCTCGCGTCGAACACCGGGACGAGCACGCCCTCGCTGATCTTGACGGACGCGAGCATCAGGCTTTCCAGCGCGATGCCGAGCCCGAGCGCTGCCGTTTCGATCGACATGTACGAGCGGTCGAACGAGAAGTCGAAGGTCTTCTGCGGCGCGGACACGCCCGTTCTGCCGAACCATTGCTTCCACTGCACGAGCGGCGTCTCCGAATAGATCAGACGATGCGAGAGCAGGTCGTCCGGCGTCTTCACGGGATGGCGTTCGAGGTACTTCGGCGAGGCGAGCGGCGCGATGAATTCGCCGCGCAAGGTCCGCACTTCGAGATTGGTCCAGTTGCCGTAGCCGTGGCGTATGTCGATGTCGTAATAGCCGTTCGAGAACGACACGTTTTCGTACGAGCACGCGAGGTTCAACTGGATATCGCCGTTGTCCTCCTGAAACGACGACAGGCGCGGCAAGAGCCACATGAGCCCGAAGCTCGGGCTCGAATGCACGCGCAGAATATCCACTTCCTTCTGGCTCGATGCGCGCTCGGTCGCGCGGCTCAGGTCCGCGAGCAGGCCCGTGACATCGGACAGATAGCGTTCGCCGGCGGGCGTGAGCACGAGGCCGCGTCCGGAGCGCTGAAAGAGCGGCTGCCCGATGATGCCTTCCAGATTCGCGATCTGATGGCTCACCGCCGACGCTGACAAGCCCATCTCCTCTGCCGCGCGATTCACGCTTTTCGTGCGCGCGACGCTTTCGAACGCGACGATGGCCTTGAGCGGCGGGATACGCATAGGTGCTGTATGTGGTTGTAGTCGGTTGTGGTCGAGTGTAAAGCACCGGCCCGCATTATCCGATTGTCGTCGGCCATGCGCGAGCGCCGCGCGCGGCACGCTCCATGCTGTGCCCTCCGTCAAACATCACATCCATACGCGGAGGCACACCATGGAATTCGAGTATCGTTCATGCAAGATTCACACGTCGGCGAGCATCGAAGACGGAACCATCGTCGGCAATGCGCGCATTTATATGCCGCCCGCGAACGAAGGCGACGACATCGAATCGCACGACATGGAGTTTCATCTCGCCTTCGTCGATGAAAACGAGGCGATTGCCTTCGCCCGCGAACGCGCGATGGCGTGGGTGGACGAACACGAGGCGCTCGCGCTCTGAACGAACGCGCGCAGCCTGCCATGCCCGCCGTCGTGCTCACGACGGCGGCTTGCTCTTGCTCTTCGAATTGACCGATCGTTCGCGAGCCGCATCCGGATTGTCCGCGTTCAGCTGCTCGCGCGCGCGGTGATAGTACTCGTCGGCCCGGCCGGCTTGCCGGCCTTCGGCCTCCCACATGTAATAGGCCAGCGTGCGAATGCGCTGTTCGAGGGCTTCACGCGTCATCGCGTCGCGTGCATCGTCGTCCTCGTGGTCCGGTGTGCTCGACATTCTCTCGTCCTGTGAAGTGGCGCGCTGCGCGCAGTTCGATTCTAGGGCCGCGACGTCCGCCTTGGAAGTTGTCCACTGCATTCCCCGTGCCGGCGCGAGCCGCAAACTAATGCTGCGCTTCGAGCGCGCCCGGAACCAGCACCTTGCCGGCGTAGTTGAGCGCGCGATCCAGCGGTTCGATTCCGCTGAACGACATGTCCGCATGGTCGAGCCGGCGATAGAACGCGGTTTCCATCAGTTCGCCTTTTGTGCGTCGATAGAAGATGCGCCCTGCCAGATACAACTGCGGCTCGCCGGGCATGGGGGCGTGCGCGGGAATGACGCCGCCGAAGGTCGTGCGCGTATCGCCGTCGAACCAGGCCCACCACTCGGCGCGGGCGTCGAGCAGCGTACCCTTCGTGATGACGGTGGTGACCGTATAGCCCCAGCCCGCTCTCGGCAGCGCATGCCGCGCGTCGCGATACGTTCGCTTCAGTTCGAACAGGCTGCGTACGATCTCGATGCGCGCGTCGCTCCGGTTCGCCACGGCCAGCGTCACGCGGCCGGGCTTTCCGGGGGCCGCGGTCGCCTTCAATAAAACAAGGGAGGTGTCCATGATGCTCGACTGCAAATTCAGTGAGTCCGGTGCGTAGTGGCGATTAGTGAGCCAGTGCGTTCATCTCGCAGCGCGCGACCTGCTGGAACTCGGCGAGAAACCGCAGACGATGGCTCTGCGTGGTGAAGCGTCCGAGTTCCACGGTCTCGCCGGCCACGCGCAGCGACAATCGCGTGCGCGCGCCTGTCTGCGCGACGAGAAGCACCGCCCAGCGCGCGTCGATCCGCCGCGTGCGCGTATCAGGTCCGCGCGCCGATTGGATGACGAGCGTGTGGCCGTGCAAGGTCACGATGTCGCCGTCCAGCGCGTGCCTTGCATGCCAGAAGAAGCACGACCAGATGATGCACGCGTGCAGGACTGCTAACCCGTAGAACACGACGTCGCCGTCGATCGCGTGCATCGCGGTCGCGAAGGCAACGGGGATGATCGAGAGGCTCGCGCAGACGCTCGCGAGGCCCGCCGGAGAACACGACGCGCGCCGCGCGAGCGACCATTGCTTCGGGGACGGATGGGCGAGCATGAGGACTCCTGCTTCACGTTGCGATGTCGGCGTGGCGGAAAAGCAATCCACAGTCCCGCGACAAAGCCGCTCCCGGCCGGCTCTTCATGGCGGAGGGGCATGTGGATTGCATCGTCCCCACGAACCTCGATGAAGAAAGGAGTCGCCATGCATGCAACGACACGCAATATCATCCTGGGCTCGATGCTCGTATTAGCCGGCAACGTTCATGCGGCTGGCGGAGGACTCGGCTGCGGCGGAGGCGGCTGCGTGAACAACGGACAGGGCGGGAGCACGTCCGGCGGCGCGGGAACTTCGGCAGGACAATCGGCGGATGCGTCCGGTACGCAGCGGTCGTCCAACGTTTCGCCGGGCACGGTATCGAAGGGCGGGCAGGGAAGCGGCATGAGCCGCGACATGGGCGGCGCGATGACGCCCGGCGCGCAAAGCGGCAAGCCCTCGCCCGTCACGAAGCACGATGCCGGTGGCTCGCAGGGATGGTGAGCGCGGATCAGCCGGCCTCGCGCAGCGAGCCGAAGAGACCTCGCAGTGCCGTGCGCAGCAAGTCGCCCGATGTCGGCTTGCTGACGAAGCTCATCGCGGGCGCATAGGTCAGCTCGAACACGAGCGCGCCGAGCACTTCCGGCTTGACGTCGAGGCCGGCGTCGAACCGAAGCAGCACCTCGCCGAGCGCCTTCCATTGCGCGCGCAGCACCTTCTCCTGCGACTTGCGGAAGGCGTCCGCGGGCTTCGTCACGCGCGAGTATTCGAGGATCAGCATCGGCCAGTTGCCGAGGCGCGAACTGCGCGTGGCCCATGCCGCAATGCGGTCGATGGCTTTCTCGATGCTCTGCGCACCCTGTAAATCGGCCAGTATCTGGTCGAGACTCACGCGCCCGTGCTCTTCCAGCACGCCGAGAAAAAGCTCGTCCTTTCCCGCGAAATTCGAATAGACCGCACCCTTGCTGAAACCGGCCTCGTCGGCGATGCGGTCGAGCGAGGCGGCGGCGTAGCCATCGCGGGCGAAGTGCTCTTTCGCGACCGACAGTAACCGCTGCCGCGTAAGCGCCTGAGTTTCCTCGCGCGAAAGCCTTGCCATGTTCGAATCCTCTCGATGGTGAATATTGCCGACGCCCGATACTAGCAAGTAAGGGCAGCACCGGAAACATTCGTGTTAGCATCCGGATACTTGCCGGTATCCGAAAACCGGTGAGTATGCGAAATCACTACGAGGCCGAAGGCATGTACAAGAAGGGCGCCGCGCTCGAATTGCAGTTCTCGTCGGCGCGGCTGAACAACGGCGCGGGCGATCCGTACTGGATCGACCTGACTGCGCAGGAAGCCATGCGGCTGCACGCCGAACTCGGCGCGTTTCTGGCGAAAGGCATCGATGCGCAGGCAGGTCCGCTCATCGTCTCGCTCGACGAAGACGTGCAGAGCGAATCCCGCGGATCGGATGGCCGGGGCGGGCCGCCCGAACCCGCGGCGTCCGCGCTCACCCAATGGGTCTGCCTGATCTGCGGATGGATCTACGACGAAGCCGCGGGCGACCCGGAGCACGGCATTGCACCGGGTACGCGCTGGCGCGAGGTGCCGGATGACTGGCGCTGTCCGCTCTGCGACGTCGGCAAGGACGACTTCGCGCTCGTGGAGTTTTGATAGTCGGTGCTGCCGCTTCGAGCCAGCGTGCGCACCCAATGCCACGCCATCGGCTTACCCATCCCATGCAACTAACGGTCCAGCCGAACCGCATCCACAGAACGGTCACGGGCCGAGCGCCCATGACCGCTACGTCACTAAGGCTTACAGAACCGGCAGCGCGCCGAGCTTGCCGATGGTATCCGCGCAGGCATGGGCCGCTTCTCGACCTTTCACGAGGAAATGATCGCGAAAGAAGCCGACGTGCTCGTCCCCGTGATGAAAATGATGCGGCGTAAGCACGGCGGAAAACACCGGTGTGCCTGTTTCGAGCTGCACCTGCATCAACCCGTTGATCACCGCCTGCGCGACGAATTCGTGCCGGTAGATGCCGCCATCGACCACCAATCCTGCCGCCACGATGCCCGCATAACGCCCGCTCTGCGCGAGCCGCTTCGCGTGCAGCGGAATCTCGAACGCGCCGGCGACTTCGAAAAGATCGATGTCGTCGCGCGCATAGCCCTGTTCTTCGATCGCCTGGAGAAAGGACGTCCTGCACTGGTCGACGATATCGCGATGCCAGCAAGCCTGGACGAACGCAATGCGCGGACGGCGAGCGCCCGCAGCCTGTACTGCCTGTGATTCGTTGAAAATGGATGTGTTCATGGACTTCAGCCTGTTTTGTGTGAACAGGGCGAAGGACGGCCGCGCGCCTCCCGGAGAAGGCGCGCGCACCGTCCTGTTCTCTTTCATCCGGACTATACCGTCGGCCCCGGAATCCAACCGGGTCTGCGGACATCGCCCCATGCCATCTTTCGATGATCCAGGCCGAGCAGCTCGCGGGCTACGCCCGCATGGGACGATTACCGCCGGTGGGGAATTGCACCCCGCCCCGAGAACGTGTCCTTCGTATGATCGAAGAACGCAGCCACGGTATCACGAGACGAAGCCGCTGCGCGGAATTCCCCGTGTCGCTTGAGGTTAATGCGAGGTGACTGCGGATTTCGACGGAAGCGATTCCATCGCGCGCGATCTATAATGCCTGCATCGAAGTCTCGCCCCGGAGAGCATCATGAAATCGACGGAACCGTCGTCCGCACCGTCGCTGTCGGACTTTCTGTGCTTTGCCGTGTACTCGGCGAATCTCGCGTTCGGCAAGGCGTACAAGCCCATTCTCGAAGAACTCGGCCTGACCTACACGCAATACATCACCATCATTGCGCTGTGGGAAGAAGACGATCAGACCGTCGGCAGGCTGGGGGAGAAGCTCTTTCTCGAATCCAACACACTGACGCCGATCCTGAAGAAGCTCGAAGCGATGGGCTACGTACAAAGACAGCGCGACCCCGCCGACGAGCGCCAGGTGCGCGTGAGCCTGACCAGAGAAGGCCGCCGGCTGCGCGAAAAGGGCGGCAAAATGGATCTCGTCGCAGCCACCGGTCTCAAGCCCGCCGAATTCGTGAAGGTGCAGAAGGCGATCGTCACGCTGCGCGAGAACCTCATCCGCTCGGTCAACGAAACGGCCTGACGTAGCGCCGGCGCCAACCGCGAGAGCACGCATGCAACGAAGGTTCGACGACCTGCTGCTCGGCAGTATCGAGCTCTTCTGCCTCGCTGCCGAACTGGAGAGCTTCACGCTCGCCGCGAATGCCGCGAGCGTGAATCCGGCGGCGGTGAGCCGGTCGGTCGCGCGGCTTGAAGAACGCCTCGGCGTACGGCTTTTCGTGCGCACGACACGGCAAATTCGTCTGACCGATCCGGGCCGTCGATATTACGAACGCTGTCGGCAAGCGCTCGGCGAACTGGTCGATGCCGAACGCGAAGTGACCGGTCAGCAAACCACGCCAGCGGGCGTGCTGCGCATCAGCATGCCGACGCCGTACGGGCATTACCGCGTCTTGCCGCTTTTGCCTGCATTTCGCGAGCGCTATCCTGATGTCAGCATCGAGACGCACCTGAGCAACCGCAACATCGAGTTCGCGGAAGACGGCTTCGATCTCGCGATACGCGGCCGCGCGCCGGACGATTCCTCGCTCATCGCCCGCAAGCTCGAAGATGCGGAGATGGTCGTCGTTGCGACGCCCGCGTATCTGAAGCGCAAGGGCGTGCCCGAGTCGCCCGGCGATCTTGCAGCGCACGAGTGCATTCAGTTCGAACTGCCGAGCAGCGGGCGCAATATCGCCTGGACGTTTCGCGATGCATCGGGCGATACGGATATCGTCACGCGAGGCGCCTATGGCTCGTCGGGAGACGCGCTCGCGGGCGTCACGCTCGCGCGAGCGGGCGCGGGCCTCTTCCAGACGTACCGCTTCATCGTCGAAGACGACCTGCGCGCGGGGCGTCTCGTCGAAGTGCTGTCCGGCTACCGCAGCACGCGTCCGTTCATCCTGCTGTATCCGCACGCGCGGCACCTGTCGTCGCGCGTCAGGGTGTTCGTCGACTTTCTTGTCGAACACCTGCCGCGCGCACGCGCCGATCGAGCGCCGCAGTAAAGCGTCAACCAGGCTTGGCCGCGAGCTTCTTGCGGTAGTCCTGCACCGGCAGTCCGCCCCAGCCCCAGTTCTCCAGTTCGACTTCTTCTATCACGACGAACGTCGCTTCGAGCGGCTTGTGCAACACGTCGAGCAATAGCTGGCTCGCGCCCGCGATCAGCCGCGCCTTTTCGTCGGCGGTAATCGCATTCGCGCCGGGCTGCGTGCCTTCGCGCGTGACCTGAATGGTGACGATAGGCATATCAGACTCCTGTGAAAATGGCTATTCAATGGCCCGCGCTTTGGCCGCCATCGACGTGCAGGATTTCGCCCGTGACGAACGGGGCATCGTCGAGAAAGAGAATCGCATTGACCACGTCGCTCATCTCGCCCATGCGGCCCACCGGATGCAGCGCCGACAACGCGGCGTGCGTCTGCTCCGGGTGCATCGGCGATTTGATCACGCCCGGCGATACCGCGTTCACCCGCACCCCCGAACGAGCGTACTCGATGGCGAGCGATTTCGTCGCCGCGTTCAGGCCGCCCTTCGTGAGCGAAGCGAGCACCGAAGGCACGCCGCTGATCGGGTGATCCACGAGACTCGTCGTCACGGTGACGATATGCCCGCTGCCTGCTTCCTGCATGTGCGCGATGACGCGCTGCGTGATGTGAAAGAAGCCGTCCACGTTCACGCGCTGAATGGCTGCGTAGTCCTGCGCCGTGTACTGCGTGAACGGCTTCGCGATGAAAATGCCCGCGTTGTTGACCAGCGTGTCGATGCGGCCGAATCGTTCGATGGCGGCCGCGACGATGCGCTCGGCAGTACCCGCATCGGCGATATCGCCTGCGATCGTGATGAGATTTTCGTCGGCCGATTCGCCGATGGAACGCGAAGTCGCAATGACACGATGGCCGCGTTCGCGAAAAGCCTTCACGGTTTCGGCGCCAATGCCTTGCGACGCGCCGGTGACGATGACCACTTTGCTTGCGTTCATGATGAGCCTCTGACGGTGTGAGTGCCGGCTGTGTTGCCGTTCGGATCGACGGATCCGATGGAGGGTCACTGTAGGCGCGCGCCGCCGCGCCGCGAACACCCACGGCGGACAAACACTATTGCGCGGCAGGAACAAAAGCAACAAGAGACGGCTATCGCCGGCTTAAGCATAAGCAATTGACACGCTGGAGCCGATCAAGCAGTATGGCGCAACCGATTAGATCGTATGCGATCTAAATAAACGGCCTTTCATTCATTGAGGAAAACATCATGTCCAAGATCGAAAAGGTGCTGTACACGGCGAAGACCCACACATCCGGCGGGCGCGACGGCACCGCGCGCAGCTCCGACGGCCGTCTGGATATCGACTTGTCGTCGCCCGGCAGCGCGGGCAAGGGCACCAACCCGGAGCAACTCTTCGCGGCGGGCTGGTCGGCGTGTTTCATCGGCGCAATGGGACTCGCGGCGCGCAAGCTGAAGGTGACGCTGCCGCCTGACTTGTCCGTGGACGCGGAAGTGGATCTCGGCATGACAGGCGACGCCTACTTGCTCGGCGCGCGCCTGAACGTGAGCCTGCCCGGCGTTGAACACGACGTGGCGCGTGCGCTCGTCGATGCGGCTCACGAAACCTGCCCGTATTCGAAAGCGACGCGCGGCAATATCGAGGTCGAAATCAAACTCGTCTAAGCGGATTCGCCGAGCAGCGCACTAATCAGCCTTGACGCCGATGGTTTTCGCGAAGCAGCGGGCGTCGGGCTGATGAACGTAGATGCCGTAACGGGCCGTCGGCGTGAAGCCGTTACGCTCATAGAACGCAATGGCGCGCCGGTTGAATGAGCGCGTTTCGAGCAGCAGCGTGTGATAGCCGACCGCAGCCGCATCCGCTTCGAGCTGCGTCAGAATCGCTTTCCCCACGCCGCACGTATTTGGCCTGCTGTAAAGGCGCTTGAGCTCGGCCACACCGTAGTCGAAGCGCCTGAACGCGCCGCATCCGAGGGCGAGACCCTGCGTCGTTCGCGCGACGACGAATGCGCCGCGTGCCGAACACGCATCTTCCGGGGAAAAGCGGCTTTGGCCGCCGTCGCCGGAGAACACGGCGAGCATGGCGCTCAGTTCGTCGAGCAGGGCCTGCGCTTCCAGCGACCACGGGTCTTCACGTCGGACAAGAATGGCTGTCTCAAAGGGCGTCACGGCGGGGGCTCCTTGGCTTGTCTACAGTGGCCCGGACGAGTCGAGCAAACCCCGGTCCCGCCGCCGTCTTATGAGGCGTTTTGAACGCGCGTTCGGCTGGTCAGAAGCGCGATGAAGCGTTCGGCCATCGGCGAGAGCACGCCGGTCTTGCGCGTCACGATGCCGTACGTCTGCGATGGCGAGCGCAACGTCACCGGAAGAATGCGCAGCATCTTGTGCTGCGCGAAGAAGTTGGCGATATCGGTGGGCAGCACGGACACGAGGTCCTTGCTCTGGTTGAGCAGCGCGACCGTGACGAACGTGGATGCCGTCGAGATCGTGTTGGCGGGCATGGCGACGCCCGCGAGGTCCATCTCGCGTTCCAGCAATTCGCGCAATGGCATCTGGCTCGGGTACGTGACCCAGCGGCAGTGCGCGAGATCGCGCATCTGAACGTGGCTGCGCGACTTCGTCGCGTGCCGGTAGCCGACCACCACCGAAAGCGGCTCGTCGGCGAGCTTCCAGTAGCGGTATTTGGAAGGCTGTTCGCTGACCGCCGATCTGCCGACCACGAGATCGAGAACGCCTTCGTCGAGTTGCAGCAGCATGCGCGCGCTCGTGTCCTCGACGATTTCCACCGACACATGCGGCTGGTCCGCGTGCAACGCATCGAGCGCAGGCACGACCACAGCCGGTATCGCGCCCATGATCGCGCCGATCGCAAGACGCCCGCCGCGCCCCGACTGAATCTCCGCGATGTCCTGACACAAGAGCGTCAGGTCCGTGGTGAGGAGCCGCGCGTATTGAATCACGCGATGCCCGTACTGATTCGGCAGCATGCCGCTCGCCGAGCGCTCGAAGAGGGGCGTGTCGAATAGCGCCTCCAGTTCATGCAACGCCTTGCTCGCGGCCGATTGCGTAACGGCCAGCACCGCTGCGGCCTTGTGCAGCGACTTGTGTTCGTCGAGCGCAATCAGCAATTGAAGCTGTTTCATTCTGAGTCTCGACAGCAGCATCTGGACCGTGTTCATCGGCGAGTCGCGGGGCAAGTAGGAGAAGTGATCGGGGGATGGAAACAATTCAATATACATGCCGCGTCCGGCAACCGTATAGTCGGTCTCGGAGACGACACTCGAGAAACCCGTTACGGGTTCACATCATGCAGAACGCAAGCCAAGACATAACTGGCCGGCTCGACGAAGCCCGGCCACGATCCCCCGTTATTCGCCTGCACCGTGACGACGACGTAGTCATCGCGCGGGAGCAACTGGTCGGCGGGGCGCGGCTCCCCGACGAAGGCATCACCGTATCCGGACTCATTCCGCCGGGCCATAAGATCGCGACGCGCGCCATCCATGAAGGCGAAGCGGTGCGGCGCTACGGCCAGATCATCGGCTTCGCGAGCCGCGCCATTGCGCCGGGCGAGCACGTTCACACGCATAACGTCGCGATGGGTGAATTCGATCGCGACTACGCGTTCAGCGCAAGCGCCCGCGCCACGCAGTACGCGAAGACGCCCGCCACGTTCGACGGCATCGTGCGTCCGGACGGGCGCGTGGCGACGCGCAATTACATCGGCATTCTGACCTCGGTGAACTGCTCGGCGACCGTCGCCCGCGCGATTGCCGATCACTTTCGCCGCGACACGAACCCCGCGAGCCTCGCAGCTTATCCGAACGTGGACGGCGTCGTCGCATTGACGCACGGCGCGGGCTGCGCGGTCGACCCTGAAGGCGAGGGGCTCGCGATGCTCCAGCGAACGCTCGGCGGCTATGCGACGCACGCGAACTTCGCGGGCGTCCTCGTCATCGGCCTCGGCTGCGAGACGAACCAGATTTCGCGCATTTTGGAAACGCAGGGCCTCAGCGAAGCGCCGTTTCTCCAGACGTTCAGCATTCAGGAAACCGGCGGCACCGCGAAGACGGTGGCGCACGGCATCGAGGTGGTGAAGGGCATGCTCGCTTCCGCGAATCGCGTGGAGCGCCAGCCGGTGCCGGCATCGCATTTGATCGTCGGGCTGCAATGCGGCGGCTCGGATGGCTATTCGGGCATCTCCGCGAATCCCGCGCTCGGCGCAGCCGTGGACCTGCTCGTGGCGCACGGCGGTACCGCGATTCTCTCCGAAACGCCCGAGATTTACGGCGCGGAGCATCTGCTCACGCGCCGCGCGATCAATCGCGAGGTCGGCGAAAAGCTGGTGGCGCGCATCCACTGGTGGGAAGACTATTGCGCGCGCAACCGCGCTGCGATGAACAACAATCCGTCGGCGGGCAACAAGGCCGGCGGCTTGACCACCGTGCTCGAAAAGTCGCTCGGCGGCATCGCGAAGGCGGGCAATACGAATCTCGTCGAAGTCTACGAATACGCGCAGCGCGTGGATGCGAAGGGCCTCGTCTTCATGGACACGCCCGGCTACGACCCGATCTCCGCGACAGGGCAGGTGGCAGGCGGCGCGAACCTGATCTGCTTCACGACGGGACGCGGCTCGGCCTACGGCTGCGCGCCGTCGCCTTCGCTCAAGATCGCGACCAACGACGCGCTGTGGAACCGCCAGCAGGAAGACATGGACCTGAACTGCGGCCCGATTCTGAGCGGCGAGAAGAGCATCGAGGAAATGGGCGAAGCCCTCTTCCAGCTGATGCTCGACACGGCATCGGGCGAGCGCACCCGCAGCGAGATTCACGGCTACGGCCAGAATGAATTCGTGCCCTGGCAGATCGGCGCGATCACCTGAAGGCGCATGGAAGTCCGGTCACATCCGGTACTCAACCCTTAACCATCGCATTCCTAACTATGAATAACACGACCTCATACCGCGGTGTCTTTCCCGTCGTTCCGACGATCTTCGACGAGGCGGGACAACTCGATCTCGAAGGCCAGAAGCGTTGCGTCGACTTCATGATCGATGCCGGTTCCAACGGCCTGTGCATTCTCGCCAACTTCTCCGAGCAATTCGCATTGTCCGATGAAGAGCGCGACACGGTGATGCGCGTAGTGCTCGAACACGTGGCCGGCCGCGTGCCGGTGATCGTCACGACGACGCATTTCAGCACCGACGTCTGCGCACGCCGCAGCCGCGCTGCGCAGGATGCGGGCGCGGCGATGGTCATGATCATGCCGCCGTATCACGGGGCGACCATCCGCGTGACCGAGAAGGGCATCTACGAGTTCTTCGGCAAGGTGTCGGATGCGATCGGCATTCCGATCATGATTCAGGACGCGCCGGTCGCGGGCACACCGCTGTCCGCGCCGTTTCTCGCACGCATGGCGCGCGAGATCGAGAACGTCGCGTACTTCAAGATCGAAACGGCACAGGCTGCCTCGAAGCTGCGCGAGCTGATCGAACTGGGCGGCGACAGCGTCGTGGGCCCGTGGGACGGCGAAGAAGCCATCACGCTGATGCCCGACCTCGAAGCGGGCGCGACCGGCTCGATGACCGGCGGCGGCTATCCGGACGGCATCCGCAAGATCGTCGATGCCTACGCGAGCGGCGACAAGGAGCAGGCGGCATCGCTCTATCAGCAGTGGCTTCCGCTCATCAACTACGAGAACCGCCAGTGCGGACTCTCGGCCTGCAAGATCCTGATGAAGGAAGGCGGCGTAATCGGCTCCGACGCAGTGCGTCACCCGTTTGCGTCCGTGCACCCGAAGACGCGCGAAGGCTTGCTCGAAGTCGCGCGCCGGCTCGATCCGCTGGTGCTGCGCTGGGGCCACTGAAGCACTCATGCACGACGAGCGAGCGATTCCGCTCGCCTGAACTATAAGACTGGTTAGGAGACGGACAATGGATGTGTCCAGCAGTAGTCGTGCGCAAGCCGTGAAGATGACGAATGTGCGGTGGAAGATCTTCCTTCTGCTGCTGATGCTCGTGTCCATCAATTACATCGACCGTGCGGCGCTTTCGGTCGCGATGCCCGCCATCTCGCAGGAGTTCAGCCTCACGCCGGAACGGCAGGGAATCATTTTGAGCTCCTTTTTCTGGACCTATCTGTTCATGCAGGTCCCGTCGGGCATGCTGGCGGACCGCCTGAAGCCGCGCGCATTGATCGCCGCCGCGACCGTCGGCTGGGGCTTCTTTCAGGCGCTCGGCGCGCTGAGTACCGGCTGGTTCCTGCTGTTGTTGACGCGCCTCGGACTCGGCGTGACCGAAGCCCCGATCTATCCGGGCGGCGGCAAGCTGAACGCACTGTGGCTCACGCAGAACGAAAAGACGCGCGGCGCGGCGCTGCTCGACGGCGGCAGCGCGCTCGGCTCGGGCGTCGGCGCGATCGTCGTGGCAACGCTGATGACGGTGCTCGGCTCGTGGCGCGCGGCCTTCGTGGTCGCGGGCGTCGGCACCATTCTGTGCGGCGTGTGGGCGTGGTGGTATATCCGCAATACGCCGCGCGAGCATCCGTCGATCAGCGAGGAAGAGGCCGCATACATCGAGCGCGCGCACGCCGAAGAAGACGCGAACGAGCCGAAGGTCGCGGCGGGCGGGTCGCTGTTTCGCTTCTTCGCGTACCGGTCCGTGTGGGGCATGTGCCTGAGCCATACCTGCACCAACCTGATTTTCTTCGGGCTGATGACCTGGCTGCCGACGTACCTGTTCAAGGTCCACGGTTTCGATCTCAAGTCGCTGGGCGGCGCGACGTTCCTGATCTTCTTCTGCGGCTTCGTGGGCGAAGTGCTCGGCGGTCAGCTCGCCGACAAGTGGAAGGCGTCGGGCGCGAGTGCGAACCTGGTGTATCGCTCGATGATGATCATCGGCGCGGCGGCCGTCGCGTTGTCGATGCTCGGCGTCGCCTTCGTGAAGACACCGTTCCTGGTCGTGACGCTGCTGTGCGTTGCGCTCTTCTTCCTGCGCTGGAACGGCGGCTGCAACTGGGCGACGCCCGCGATGCTCGCGACGCGCGCGCGCACTGGCACGCTCAACGGCATCATGAACTTCGTCGGCAATATCGCGGGCATCTTCGTGCCGATCTTCATCGGCTATATCGTGCAGACGACGGGCTCGTATTTCCTCGCGTTGATGTTCTTCGTTGCCGTGGCCGTGTTCCAGGTGGTGTCGGTACTCAACATCAACTATCAACGCAAGCTGCCGGTATAACGGACAGTACAGCAGGTATAGGTACGCGGTACCTGCATCGACTCCGGGCAACGCAGAGTCGATGCAGAAGCCGTCACTTTCTGAGCGCAACGTCAATGAACACGAACAACATGAGCCTGAACGAAACGGCATCTGCCGCGCGCATCGAACGCGTCGGCATGATCGGACTGGGACTGATGGGCAGCGCCATCGCCTCGCAGGTGATGAAGAAGGGATTCAAGCTCTCGGTGGTCGGGCACCGCAGCCGTCAGGCGCTCGAAGAACTGGTCGCGCAAGGCGCGACCGAACTCGGCAGCGCCGCCGAACTCGCGCGCAACGTGGATGTGGTGATCGTATGCGTCACGGGCACGCCGCACGTACGCGATGCCGTGTTCCGCGAAGATGGCCTGCTCGCGGGCGCGCACGACGGTCTGATCGTGATAGACAGCACGACGGCCGATGCCGACTTCGCCGCCGAAGCGGCCAGCGCATTCGCCGAGAAGGGCGCGGCGTTCCTCGATGCGCCCGTGAACCGCACGCCGAAGGAAGCGCGCGAGGGCCGGCTCAACGTGCTGGTCGGCGGCGATGCAGCGGTGCTCGACCGCGTGCGGCCGCTCATGGCTGCGTACGGGGAGACGGTGCATCATTTGGGCGCGCACGGGTCGGGCTATCGCGCGAAGCTCATTCACAACTTCATTGCGCAGGCGAACGGTGCGATTCTCGCTGAAGCGTTCGGCACGGCCGCGAAAGCGCAGTTGGACCTGCATGAGTTCGCGGCGGTGTGCCGTCTGAGCGGCGCGCATAGCAAGACTTTCGATCGTCTCATTCCGTATCTGCTCGAAGGCGACGACAGCGGACAACAGTTCGCAATCCGAAATGCCGCGAAGGACATGCGCTCGTATAGCCAGCTTGCGGCTTCGTATTCATCGACCGCCATTCTGGCCGAAGCCGTGCGGCAGATTTACGTGCTCGGCATCAACCTCGGCCACGGCGACGAATATGTACCGCATATGTTCGATGTCGTTGCCGAGTTGAACGGCACGAAACAAAACGGCTGATATCTCGCGGCGGCCTAATCGTCGAAGCCGCTTTCGGCGAGCAGGTCCGCCACGCTGTGATGAAGCGCCGGGTCGAACTGCGTCTGCCGCGCGTTGAAGCCGATCGAATAGCCGCGATGCACGCGCGCTTCGCGCTGACGCAGCGCGTGGCGCAGCCGTTCGATCAGATCGTCGGCGTCTTCGGCGCTCGTGTCGGTGAGCAGCACGGCGAACTCGTCGCCACTCAGCCGCGCGATCACGTCGCTTTCGGCAAGCACATCGCGCAGCACGTCGGAGAACGTCTGCAACGCGCGGTCGCCTTCGGCGTGGCCATAGGTATCGTTGATCTCGCGAAAACCGTTCAGGTCGATCAGAAGCAGCGTGGCCTCGCGCGCGAGCCGCTTGCAGACGTTCAGCGTATGTTGCGCGAGGGTCTCGAAGCCGCGGCGGTTCGAAAGCAACGTAAGTTCGTCGATGGTCGCGAGTTGCAGCGCGGCCATTTCCTGTTCCGCCATGCGGCCGAGGTCGCGCAAGAGCCGGCGGTCTTCCTCGCCGAATGCGCGCGGCTGCTGGTCGATGAGACATAGCGTGCCGAGCTTCGCGCCGTTGGACAGGCTCAGCGGATAACCCGCATAAAAGCGGATGAACGGCGGGCCGATGACGAGCGGATTGTCGTGGAAGCGCGCGTCGGCGCGGGCATCGGGCACGATCAACACGTCGCTGCCGCCGATGGCATGTGCGCAGAACGAAACATCGCGCGACGTTTGACGCGTCTTGAGGCCGGTGCATGACTTGAACCACTGGCGATTTTCGTCGACCAGACTCACCAGTGCGATGGGCACGTCGAACAGGCGCTTGGCGAGCCGCGTCAGGCGGTCGAAGCGCTCTTCGGGCGCGGTATCGAGAATATTCAGTGCGCGGAGCGCGGCAATGCGCTCGCTTTCGTTCGCAGGCTAAATAGGGACAAGCATCGGTGTCGGCAACGGCTTGCGGATGCCCGGGCGGGCGGGAGAACTTAAGACTATTCTACCGTCTGACGGCTCTTTATTGAGACACCGATGAAGCGAACATGCATGACGCCAGCGCGGCTCGAACCGCGCTGGCCTGATGCGTGAAACGCGTGCCTTACCATCCGCCGCGCGATCCGCCGCCGCCCGGCGACGGCGTGTTCTGCGGGCTCGTCACGCCGGACGACATGTTGCGCGTCGCGCCCGGCGGCTGCATGCCGCCCCGGCCCGGCGCTGCGCTCATGGTGCCGTCGTTCGCGCCGCCGATGCCGCCGCCGCGCGTCATGCCGGCGCCGTTGCTCGGCCCCGATGTGTTGGCGCCGGTCGCGCCGGACAGTCCGTTGACGCCGTTCGTCCCTGTGCCCGCGCCGCTTGTTCCGCCGACGGCGCCGCCCGCCGCGCCGCCGATCATGCCGCCACCCGCGCCCGCCGCGCCGGCCACATTCACGCCGCCTGACAGTGCGATCGCAAGCGCAGTCACTGCAAGTTTCGCTTTCATTTCGAATCTCCCACTGGATGCATACGAGAGCATTGCGCGCAAGCGTCGTGCCGCGCCTTGGGATGGCAGCGACGCAAAGCGATTGGTCTAGGCGCGGCTGCGTGCTGTCGTCGTAACCGAGTCATCGCGAAGGCGCGCAGGCGGTCGCGCCTTGCGGTGGATCGGATCGTCCTGTGGGCGTCGAATGTATCGACAGCTCGATGACGGTTCTGCGCGAACGGTACGGCTGGAGCGAGCAATGGCCGGCGCGGTTTCCCGGCGGTCTCGCGATGAATCGCCTGCGGGCATCGCTGCTTTTGCCGGGCTTCACTGTGACGGCGAACGGGCAGGCGCGCGAACGCCGCTCGCTGCCGTAACGTATCAGCGCAACGGAGCGATACCTTGCGCGACGCCGGACGGCATGCAGATATGCTTGATCTCGGTGAAGTCGGCGAGCGCGTCGTAGCCATGCAGACGCCCGAGGCCGCTTTGCCGGTATCCGCCGGTTTCCGCTTCCGCGAAGAGCTTGTTGTGGTCGTTGATCCAGACCGTGCCGTTACGCAGCGCACGCGCCATGCGAAAGGCGCGCGGGCCGTCGTGCGTCCATACGCTGGCCGACAGGCCGAAGACCGTGTCATTGGCCTTCGCGAGGGCTTCCTGCTCGCTCTCGAATACTTCCAGCGTGACGAACGGCCCGAAGATTTCGTCCTGGCAGAAGAACGCCTTCGGGTCGTCATGCTCCACCAGCGTCGGCGAAAGGAACGCGTGGCCCGAGCGCGCGCCGCGCAACAGCACGCGATCCGCCATGTCGCATGCGCGTTCGATGGTGCAGTCCACTGCATCGCGCGTGGGCGCATCGACGAGCGCGCCAATATCCGTCGCCGGCTCGATGCCCGGTCGCACTTTCAGCGCGGCGAGCGCGCCCGCGAGATGCTCGCGCATTTCGGCCGCGCGCGACGCATGCACCAGCACGCGACGCGCGGCCGTGCATTGCTGACCGGAGATGATGGTCGCGGCGCGCGCGAGACGCGGCGCGATGGCGGCGATATCGGCATCGTCGAACACGAGGCAGCACGACTTGCCGCCGAGTTCGAGCGAGAGCTTCTTCATGCTGTCCGCCGCCGCGGCCATGATCTTCTTGCCGGTCGCGGTCGATCCCGTGAAGCTCACCACGTCGACGTCGTGCGAATCGGCGAGCCGTTGACTGGCGGCGTGCGCCTGTTCGTTCACGAGGTTGACTGCGCCCTTAGGCAACGCGGTGTGCTCGAAGCAGCGCAGCATCGCGGCCGTGACGAGCGAGGTCTGCGCGGCCGGTTTCACGACCGCCGTGCAGCCTGCCGCGAGCGCGGGCGCGAGCGAGCGCACGAGCAGCACGGCCGGCGCGTTCCACGGCACGATGATCGCCGCGACGCCCGCGGCTTCGCGCAGCATCGTGGAAATGGTGCCGGGTTCCGGTTCGAGGACGTGACCCGCGATATGCCGCGCGAGCCCCGCGTAATAGCGCACCTCCGATATGGCGCCCGCAATCTCGCCGCGCGATTGCGCAATCGCCTTGCCATTTTCGCGCGTGAGCAGCGTCGCCAGCGCATCGCGCTGCTGTTCGAGCGCCGCGGCCCACGCAAGCAGCACGTCCTGGCGCAAACGCGCGTCCTGCGCCCACGTCGTGCGGTGGAACACATGGCGCGCGGCGGCAATGGCGGCGTCCGCTTCGTGCGCGCCGCCGTCGGCGTATTGGCCGATGGCTTCGCCCGTCGCGGGGTCGATGCTGTCGAGCGTCGGCGTGCCGGCCCATTCGCCGCCTATCCAGTGCAATGCGTTCATCGTGTTCGTTCCTTCATTGGGGTGATGTATCGGACACCGAAATATTAGATGCTTGATGCAGTTCGTCGCCGATGATCGCGATGAGCGCCTCCGCTGCCGCGCTCAGCGGCCGGCGCGGATGACTCACGCACACGATATGGCGCACGATGCGCGGCGCGAGAATGGGGCACGCGCGCAAGGTGCCGTGCCGCGCGGCGCGTTCGACCACGATGCGCGGAAGAATCGTCGCAAAGCGCGTGTGCTCGACGAGCTTGAGAATGGTGGAGAGCACGTCGATTTCGAAGCGCGGCGCGAGCAGCACGTCTTCGTGTTGCGCGGCGCTGTCGAGCACGCCGCGCAGACCGTGGCGCTTGGTCGGCAAGACGAGTTCGAGCTCCGGCAACTGCGCCAGTTCTATCGCGTGGGGCAAGTCGGGGCCGTGCGCGGCGCTGGTTGCGAGCACCATCTCTTCGTCGAGCAGCGGGCGCGAATCGAGCGAAAGGCGCGCGCGCGGCTTGTTGATGATCGCCGCATCCAGTTGGCCGCCCGCCACCCAGTCGATGAAGGTCGCGCTGTAGCCATCGGCGACGGTCACTTCGACATCCGGATAGCGCGCATGAAAACGCGAAAGCGAGTCCGCGAGCACGCTCTCCGTGACCGACGCGATCAGCCCGATGCCCACGTGTCCCGTCACGACTTCATCGCGCTGCACGAGTTGCTGCCGCGCGTGCGCGAGGTCGCGCATGATCGGCAGAAAGAGGCGATACATGAGCCGCCCCGCCGCGGTCGGCGCCATGCCGTGCGCGCCCCGTTCGAAGAGTTGCTGATGCAGTTCGTCTTCGAGCTTGGCGATCTGCATGCTCAACGCGGGCTGCACGATGTTCAGGCGCTTGGCCGCACGCGTGACGGAGCCGTCTTCGAAAAGCGCGATGAAGTACTGGATTTGCTTGAGGTCCATCTGATCCCATCGTCATCAGCAACGCTAATGGGTTTGCGCCGGGTCATCACTATGCGTCAAACGCGGCCCGTCGAGTTGCGCCCGACTGGGCGGCGTATCGAAGGCATCCATTGATACGGAACTGTAAGAACGCTGTCATCGGGGCTAACACGGATATAAGACGCGATGATTCGGCGCATCAGAAAACAGTATTAGAACTTATGGAGTGATCTCGCTACGCTTCAACCATGCGCTTGCTGCGGCATTTCCGATCAACGGCAGGCAATGGATGGAGACACCAATGAACACACGCGATGCCGCAACGAACGGCATTTCCTCACTGGCGTGGGCCCCCGAAGACGTTGACGCGGCCTCGCTCTCGCTGCGCGACTGGCTCGCGCATCTCGCGAAGACCGGACGCGTCGCGACCATCGACAAGCCCGTCGCGCTCGAACATGAACTCGCGGCCATCGCCAAACGGCTCGACGGCACGCGAGCAGCCTTCTTCACGCGTCCGGGCGGCCATTCGGTGCCGGTCGTGAGCGGCTTCATGGCGAAGCGCGCATGGATTGCCGAAGCAATGGGCGTCGAAGAAGCCGGGCTGCTCGCGCGATTTTCGGCTGCGGCCGCCGCGCCGCTCGCGTCGAAAGTGGTCGAGCGTGACGACGCGCCGTGCCAGCAAGTGGTGCATACGAACGGCATCGACCTGCACGCGCTATTGCCGATTCCCACGCACAGCGAGCACGACAACGGCCCGTACATCACGGCGGGTCTCGTGATCGCGCGCAATCCGCGCACGGGCGTGCAGAACGTGTCCATCAACCGTATTCAGGTGCATGGCCGCGACCGCATGGCGATTCTGCTGCTGCCGCGCCATCTGTACGCATTCCAGCGCGCCGCCGAAGAAGCGGGCGATGCGCTCGACGTGGCCGTCGCCATCGGCGTCGACCCGCTGACGATGCTCGCGTCGCAAGCCATCACGCCGATCGATCACGACGAGCTGGAAATCGCGGGCGCGCTGCACGGCGCGCCGCTGCCTGTCGTGTCGTGCGTGACGAACGGCGTGCATGTGCCGGCGTTCGCGGAGATCATCATCGAAGGGCGCATTCTGCCGAACGTGCGCGAACCCGAAGGCCCCTTCGGCGAGTTCCCGAAGTACTACAGCGCGAAGGAATCGCGCGAAGTCATCGAAGTGACGGCGGTCACGCATCGGCGCGACCCGATCTTTCATACGATCGTGCCGGCCGAGATGGAGCATCTGCTGCTCGGCGGGATCCCGCGCGAAGCCACGCTGCTCGCGCATCTTCAGCGCAGCCATCCTTCGGTCAAGGACGTGCATCTTTCGGTGGGCGGCGTGTGCCGCTATCACCTGTGGGTGCAGTTCGACAAGAAGCGCGAAGGCGAGGCGAAGAATGTGATTCTCTGCGCGTTCGGCGCGCACTACGACATCAAGCAGGTCGTCGTCGTGGATACCGATGTGGACGTGCATGATCCCGCCGAAATCGAATGGGCGATTGCCACGCGCTTTCAGGCCGACCGCGATCTCGTCGTGGTGGCGGGCGCGCAAGGCTCGCCGCTCGATCCTTCGACGACGGTCGGCCTGCCCGACGACGCGCCCGCGCATCTGCAAGGCGTGAGCGCGAAGATGGGCCTCGACGCCACGCGCCCGGTCGTTTATCCGGCGCACGTCTTCACGCGCGTGCGGATTCCGGGACAAGACACCGTCGATCTGGATGCGCTCGTCGCGAATGACAACAGCGCGCTCGACGCCTACCTCACGCGCGATCATGGCTGAGCGAAAGAAGCGCATCGTCGTCGGCATCTCGGGCGCGAGCGGCGCGGTCATCGGCGTGCGTCTCATCGCCGCGCTGCGCCGGCTCGGCACGCACGAGACGCATCTGATCGTCTCGGCATCGGGCGCGGTCACGGCGGCGCAGGAACTCGGCCTCGCGCGCGCCGACCTCGATTCGCTGGCTGACGTCGTGCACAACGTGCGCGATATCGGCGCGGCGGTGGCGAGCGGTTCGTTCCTGAGCGACGGCATGGTGATTGCGCCGTGTTCGATGAAGACGCTCGCCGCGGTCGCGAACGGCTTCGCCGACAACCTGCTGACGCGCGCCGCCGACGTCATGCTCAAAGAGCGCCGCCGCCTCGTGCTGGTCGCGCGCGAGACGCCGCTCAACCTCGCGCATCTGCGCAACATGACGCTCGCGACCGAAATGGGCGCCATCGTGATGCCGCCCGTGCCCGCGTTTTACGCGCATCCGCAGACCATCGACGATGTGGTCGATCACACGGTCGGGCGCATTCTGGATTTGTTCGGCATCGAGCACGGCGAGATCGCGCGCCGCTGGAGCGGTCTCGCCGATGAATTCGGCAGCCGCGCCGAGAGCAAGGAGTGACGCCATGAACCAGCGCGACACAGGATTCGCGGATATCAACGCACGCGTCGCTGACAACGCTGCCGCCGCGCCCGAGCGCCACGTCGGCCGTCCGATGCCGCGTTTCGAAGACCCGGCGATTCTGACGGGCCGAGGCCGCTACGGCGACGACCTCGCCGTGAAGCCGGGCACGCTGCAAGCCGCGATTCTGCGCTCGCCGCATGCGCACGCGGATATCGTGTCCATCGACACCGAAGCCGCATCGAAGCTGCACGGCGTGCGCGCCATTCTCACGCGCGACGACTTGCGTCCGTGGTCGCGGCCGTTCGTCGTCGGCGTGAAGTCGCCGATGGAGCAGTGGGCGCTCGCGATGGACCGCGTGCGCTATGTCGGCGAGCCGGTTGCAGTCGTGATGGCGGAATCGCGCGCCATTGCCGAAGATGCGATGGACCTCATCAAGGTCGAGTACGCGCTGCGCGATGCGGTCACGTCCATCGATCAGGCGGTGCAGGACGATTCGCCCGTACTGCACGAGCGCGTCGGCAGCAACGTGATCAGCGACCGGCATTTCAGCTATGGCGATCCGCAAGCCGCGTTCGAGCGCGCGCCGCATCGCGTGAAGCTCGTCGCGCACTATCCGCGCAATACGTGCGCGCCGATCGAATGCGGCGTGGTGATTGCCGAATACCTGTCGGGCGACGAAGGCTACGACGTCACGTCGAATTTCATGGGGCCGTTCTCGCTGCACGCCGTGATGGCGATGGCGCTCAACGTTCCCGCGAACCGTCTGCGTCATAAGGCTCCGCGCGATTCCGGCGGCAGCTTCGGCGTGAAGCAGGCGGTGTTTCCGTATGTCGTCTTGATGTGCCTCGCCTCGCGCAAGGCGGGCGCGCCGGTGAAATGGGTCGAGGACCGGCTCGAACACCTGAGCGCCGCGACCTCCGCGACCGCGCGCCTGTCCACCCTCGAAGCCGCCGTGGAAAGCGACGGCCGCATTCTCGCGCTCTCGTACGATCAACTGGAAGACGTGGGCGGCTACGTGCGCGCGCCCGAGCCCGCGACCTTCTACCGGATGCACGGCTGTCTGACGGGCGCATATGCGATCCCGAACCTCGCCGTGCGCAACCGCGTGGTGCTGACCAACAAGACGCCGACCGGCCTCGTGCGCGGCTTCGGCGGACCGCAAGTGTATTTCGCGCTGGAGCGGCTGATTCAGCGCATCGCCATCGAACTGAAGCTCGATGTGCTCGACGTGTACCGCCGCAACTTCGTTCCCGCCGATGCGTTCCCGTATCGCGCGGCAGCAGGCGCGCTGCTCGATTCGGGCAACTATCAGGAGGCGCTGCGCCTTTCGAACGTCGAGGGCGGCTACGAAGAACTCGTCGCGCGGCGCGACGCGGCCCGCAAGGAAGGGCGTCTCTACGGCATCGGCTTTGCGGCGATCGTCGAACCGTCCGTATCGAACATGGGCTATATCACGACCGTCATGCCGCCCGACGCGCGCAAGAAGGCCGGCCCGAAGAACGGCGCGATAGCCAGCGCGACCGTGAGCGTGGATCTGCTCGGCGGCGTGGTCGTCACGATTGCATCGACGCCGGCGGGACAGGGCCACATGACGGTGTGCGCGCAAGTCGTCGCGGATGTGCTCGGGCTGGACCCGAAGGACATCGTCGTGAACGTGGAATTCGACACGCACAAGGACGCGTGGTCCGTCGCGGCGGGCAACTATTCGAGCCGCTTCGCGGGCGCGGTGGCCGGCACGGTGCATCTCGCCGCGACGCGCGTGCGCGACAAGCTCTCGCGCATTCTCGCGAAGCAGTTCGGCTGTGCAGTGGATGACGTGCGCTTCGAGCGCGCGCGCATTTTCCCGAAGGATGCCGAAGACCGCGCGCTGCCGTTCGCGCGCGCGGCGAGCAACGCGCCGCACTGGGCGCCCGCGCTGCTGCCCGAAGGCGAAGAGCCAGGCTTGCGCGAGACTGTGTTCTGGTCGCCGCCGCACATGGACGCGCCCGATGAAGAGGACCGCATCAACACATCGGCGGCGTATGGCTTCGCGTTCGACATGTGTGCCGTCGAAGTGGATCGCGCGACGGGACGCGTGCGCATCGACCGCTACGTGACCGCGCACGACGCCGGCACGCTGCTGAATCCCGCGCTCGCGGACGGCCAGATTCGCGGCGCGTTCGCGCAAGGACTCGGCGCTGCTCTGATGGAAGAGTTCCGCTACGGCGCGGACGGCAGCTTCCAGTCGGGCACGCTCGCCGACTATCTGATGCCGACGACCTGCGAAGTGCCCGATCCGGTGATCGTTCATCTGGAAACGCCGTCGCCGTTCACGCCGCTCGGCGCGAAAGGGCTCGGCGAAGGCAACAACATGAGCACGCCGCCGTGCATCGCGAATGCGGTGGCGGATGCGCTCGGCGTCGACGACATTCGCCTGCCGCTCACGCCGCAAAAGGTGATGGCGCTGATCGGCATCGACGACCCAGAACCGTCGCGCCCCGAGTACCGCGAAGCAGCCGCGACGAAGCCCGCGACGCCGGGCGGCGGCAAGGCATTGACGGCGCAAGGCACGGTCGATCTGCCCGCGACGCCCGAAGCCGTGTTCGCCGTGCTGCTCGATCCGGAGGCGCTCGCCAACGTCATCCCCGGCTGTCACGCGCTGGACGAGACCGCGCCGAACCAGTATCGCGCGGACGTGACCGTGGGCGTCGGCATCATCAAGGCGCGTTTCGAAGCGCGCATCGGCTTGTCGGAGATCGACGCGCCGCGCCGCCTTCGTCTCGCGGGCGCGGGCATCTCGCCGCTCGGCAGCGCGCGCGGCAACGGTCTCGTCGAACTGACGCCGCACGGTAACGGCACGCGCCTCGCGTACGACTACGAAGCGCAGGTCTCGGGCAAGGTCGCGGCGGTCGGCGGACGCATGCTCGAAGGCGCGGCGAAGGTGGTGCTCAGGCAATTGTTCGAATCGCTCGGCCGGCAGGCGGCGGGCAAGCCGGTGGCAGAGCGCCGATCATGGATCGCGCGGCTGCTCGGCCGTTTCAGGAGGCATGCATGAAACCCGCGCCGTTCGATTATCTGCGCGCGATGACGACGCAACACGCGCTCGACGCGCTGGCGCAACACGGCGAGGACGCGCGCGTGCTGGCAGGCGGGCAGTCGCTGATGGCGGTGCTCAACATGCGGCTCGCGCAGCCGCGCGTGCTCGTCGATATCTCGCGCACCGCCGAGCTGGACGCCGTGCGCGTCGATAACGGGGCGGGGCATCTCGTCGTGAGCGCGGCGGCGACGCAAGGCAGCGTCGAGTGGCGCCGCTCGTTGCGCGACGAAGTGCCGTTGCTCGCGATGGCCTTTCCGAACATCTCGCATTTTCAGATCCGCAATCGCGGGACGGTGTGCGGTTCCATCGCGCATGCCGATCCGAGCGCGGAACTGCCGCTCGTGCTGGCCGCGCTCGGCGGCGACGTCATGCTGCGCTCGAAGAAGAAGCGCCGCGCGCTCGCCGCGCAGGACTTCTTTCAGGGAATGCTGATGACGGCGCGCGAGCCCGACGAACTGGTCGAAGCCGTGCGCTTTCCGTTGAGGAAGTCCGGCGAGCGCCATGCGTTCGCCGAGTTCTCGGCGCGGCACGGCGATTTCGCGGTGGTCGCGTGCGCGGCGGTCGTGACCGACGACGCCATTCGCATCGCGGTAGGCGGCGTCGCGGACCGGCCGGTGGCCGAGACCTGGCCGCGTCTGACAGGCGACGACCTGCGCGGCGCATTGAACGACCTGAGCTGGAAACTGAACGCGCAGGACGACGCGCACATCAGCGCGAAGTATCGCCGGAATCTGGTCCGGCAACTGGGATGGCGCGTGATCGAGGAGGCGAAGTGAGCAACACGGCGGACAACATCATGCGGCACGGCGAAGAGCAGCGCATCACGCTGACGCTCAACGGCCGCGAACGCAGCGGCTATTGCGAGCCGCGCGAACTGCTGTCGGATTTCATCCGGCACCAACTCGGCGCGACGGGCACGCACGTGGGCTGCGAGCACGGCGTCTGCGGCGCATGCACGGTGCATGTCGACGGCATCGCGGCACGGTCGTGCCTGATGCTCGCGGTGCAGGCGGACGGACGGCGCATTGATACCGTCGAAGGCCTCGCGCCGGAGCAGACGCTCGGCGACTTGCAACAGGCCTTTCAGCGCCATCACGCGTTGCAGTGCGGCTTTTGCACGGCGGGCATTCTGATGTCGTGCGCGGATTATCTGCAACGCGTACCGGACCCGAGCGAAGAGCAAGTGCGCGAGATGCTGTCGGGCCACATCTGCCGCTGCACGGGCTATACGCCGATCGTCGCGGCTGTGCTCGACGTCGCCGCGCGCCGTCAGGAAAAAGCAAATACGAAGGAGTCCGAACATGCTTGATCTCGGCCGCACTTTCCTGCAAAGCGTCGAGCGCAGCCCGAACGCGCTCGCGCTCGTCGACGGTGATCTGCAACTCACGTACGCGGCGTGGCATCGCGTGATCCTGAATGTCGCCGATGGCCTGCGCGCGCTCGGCGTGCGACGCGGCGACCGGCTGCTCGTCGTGCTGCAAAATCGCTGGGAAATGGCGACGCTGCATTGGGCGGGGCAGTTCGCGGGCATCGTGATCGTGCCGCTCAACTGGCGCGCGAAGCCGGAGGAAGTCGAATACTGCGTGACGGATGCGGGCGTGAAGGCCATCGTCTACGAACCCGTTTCCGCCGATGCCGTGATGCAGAGCGCGTCGGCGCAGAACCTGCCGCGCATCGGGCTCGACGACGTATCCGGCGGCACGCTGACATTCGACGCGCTGACCGCGGAGCGCACGCCGGAATGCGCGGGCGACTGCGCAACCGAAAGCACGCAAGCCACCGCCGACGACATCTCACTGATCCTGTACACGTCCGGCACCACCGGCAAGCCGAAGGGCGTGCCGCGCCGTCACCGCCACGAACGCGCGGGCGCGCTTGCGCACGTCGCGCAGAACCTGTACCGGCGCGGCGAACGCACGCTCGGCGTGATGCCGCTCTATCACACGATGGGCGTGCGCTCGCTGCTTGCGATGGCGCTCGTCGATGGCGTCTTCGTCTGCGTGCGCCGCTGGAACGCGAAGCTCGCGCTCGAATCCATCGCACGGCACCGGCTGACGTGCCTTTATCTCGTGCCGACGCTCTATCACGACCTGCTCGCCGACAGCGGTTTCGCGAGCACGGATACGTCGTCGGTCAGAAAGCTCGGCTTCGCGGGCGCGCCGATGAACGACGGTCTGCTCAAGCGCCTTTCGGCTGCGTTCGAGCCGGAGCTGTTCGTCAATCACTACGGCTCGTCCGAGGTCTACACGTTCAGCATCGATCAGGACGCGACGAAGAAGCCGGGCAGCGCGGGGCGCGCGGGCATCAACACGCGGCTGCGCGTGGTGAAGCTCGACGCGGTGTCGCCCGACGAGACGGCGGCCGTCGGCGAGGAAGGGCAGATCATCGCGGACCTGCTCGGCGACGAAGCATTCGAAGGCTACTGGAATCGCCCGGACGCGAACGCGAAGTCCTTGCGCGACGGCTGGTACTTCACCGGCGACACCGGCTATTTCGACGCAGACGGCGATCTCTACGTGACCGGCCGCGTGGACGACATGATCATCAGCGGCGGCGAGAACATTTCGCCCGTGGATATCGAGTCGGTGCTCTCGCTGCATCCCGCCGTCGATGAAGTCGCCGTCGCGGGCGTGAAAGACGAGCGCTGGGGCCAGCGCGTGGTCGCGTTCATCAAGCGCCGCGAATATGTGGATGCCGAAGGGCTCGACGCGTGGTGCCGCCAGTCCGACCTCGTCAACTTCAAGCGCCCGCGCGACTACGTGTTCGTCGATGACATTCCGAAGTCGCCGGTCGGCAAGATCCTGCGCCGCAAGCTCTCAGCGGGCGAGTACGTGCCCGACGACGCACCCCTTGCACAACATACAGAAACCACGAAGGAGTAACCCGACATGACCGACCTGAACCACCGCGGCCAGACGCTGCTGCAAGACCTCGACGGCTTCTCGGTCGAGATCGACGCCGAACGCGAACGCGCCGACATCATCCTGCACCGGCCGCCCTTCAACGTCATTTCGATGCACGCGCGCGATCAGTTGCGCGCCGCATTCGAAGCACTGGACGACGATGAGCGCGTGCGCGTGATCGTCGTGCGCGCGAACGGCGAGCACTTTTCGAGCGGCGGCGACATCAAGGGCTTTCTCGAAGCATCGCCGGAACACGTGTCGAAGCTCGCCTGGAACATCGCGGCGCCCGCGCGCTGCTCGAAGCCGGTGATCGCGGCCAATCGCGGATTCTGCTTCGGCGTGGGCTTCGAGTTGTCGCTCGCGTGCGACTTCCGCATCGTCACCGACACCACGTTCTACGCGCTGCCCGAACAGAAGCTCGGCCAGATTCCCGGCTCCGGCGGCTCGGCGCGCTTGCAGGCGATGGTCGGCATCGGCCGGACCAAGGACATCGTGATGCGCTCGCGCCGCATCCCCGGCAAGCAGGCGTACGAGTGGGGCATCGCGGTGGACTGCGTGCCGGATGCCGAACTCGAGGCCGCGACGGACGCGCTCGTCGACGAACTGCGCGCGTTCTCGCCGCTCGCGCAGCGCACCGCGAAGAAGCTCCTGAACGATTCGGAAGACGCGCCGCTTTCCATCGCGATCGAACTGGAAGGGCATTGCTATAGCCGCCTGCGCTCGTCGGACGACTTCCGCGAAGGCGTCGAGGCGTTCCACGGCAAGCGCAAGCCGGTGTTCCGCGGCTTCTGACAACGCAGACAAAGGAAGACGACATGAGACGCTTCGATTACGTGATCGTAGGCGGCGGTTCGGCGGGATGCGTGCTTGCGCATCGGCTGTCGGCGTTGCCGTCGCTGCGCGTCGCGTTGATCGAGGCGGGCGCGGACACGCCGCCGGGCGCGGTGCCCGAGGCCATTCTCGACAGCTATCCGATGCCGGTGTTTTGCGGCGACACGTACATCTGGCCGGACCTGAAGGCGCAGGCCACGAAGCAGGCCGCGCCGCGCGTGTACGAGCAGGGCCGCGTGATGGGCGGCGGGTCGAGCATCAACGTGCAGTCGGCTAATCGCGGCTTGCCGCGCGATTACGACGACTGGGCCGCGACAGGCGCCGATGGCTGGGCGTGGCGCGACGTGCTGCCGTACTTCCGCAAGCTGGAGCGCGACCTCGACTTTCCCGGCGGCGAACTGCACGGCGGCGACGGCCCCGTGCCGATCCGCCGCATCATGCCGAAGGACTGGCCCGCGTTCTGTCATGCGTTCGGCAAGGGCTTGCGCGCGCAGGGCGTCGCGGAACTGAAGGATCAAAACGGCGAGTTCGGCGACGGCTTCTTTCCCGGCGCGTTTTCGAACGAGGACGACAAGCGCGTGTCCACGGCCATCGCCTATCTGGACGACGCGACGCGCAAGCGCCCCAATCTCAGGGTGTATTCGAAGCTGCGCGTCGAGCGGATCGTGATGCAAGGCGCGACCGCGCGCGGCGTGATCGCGGTGGACGAAGACGGCGAGCGCCTGCGCTTCGATGCGGGCGAAGTGATTCTGAGCGCGGGCGCGCTGCAATCGCCTGCGCTTCTGATGCGCGCCGGCATCGGCGATGCGCGCGAACTCGCGGCGCTCGGCATTACGTGCGCGGTGAACCTGCCGGGCGTCGGACGCAATCTGCAGGATCATCCGTCGCTCACGTTCTGTCATTTCCTGGAGCCGCGCTTTCGCATGCCGCTTACGCGACGCCGCGCCAGCATGATGGCTGCGCGCCTGAGTTCGGGCGTCGCGGGCTGCGACGAGTCGGACCTGTATCTGTCGAGCGCGACACGCGCCGCATGGCATGCGCTCGGCAACCGGCTCGGGCTGTTCTTTCTGTGGTGCAACCGGCCGTATTCGCGTGGCCGCGTGCAGCTCCTTTCCGCCGATGCCGCCGCCGCGCCGCGCGTCGATCTCAATCTGCTCGACGACGAACGCGATGTAGAGCGGCTCGCTGTCGGCGTGCGGATGCTGGCGCGCATCGTCGAAGCGTCGGGTCTGAGCCGTGATGGACGCGACTTCTTTCCGGCGGCGTTCTCGCCGCGCGTGAAGGCGTTGAGCCAGGTCGGCGAGGGCAACGCGCTTCTCACGTCCGCGCTCGGGATTCTGCTGGACACGCCTGCGCCCGTGCGCCGGATGCTGATCGAACGCTTCTTCACGCGCGGCCTGAAGATGAACGCGCTGCTCGCCGACGACCGCGCGCTCGCGGACTTCATTCGCGCGAACGTGTTCGGCGTGTGGCACGCGAGCGGCACCTGCCGCATGGGCGGCGCAAACGACCGCGATGCCGTCACGGACGGCCAAGGGCGCGTGCATGGCGCGCGAGGCTTGCGCGTGGTGGATGCATCGCTGATGCCGAAGCTGCCATCGGCCAATACGAACATACCGACCATCATGATCGCCGAGAAGATCGCCGACGCGATGGTCGCGGCGCGGCGCGAACGCGCGGAACTCGACGTCTCGGGTTCGCCGCCGCTCGCCGCCGCCCACTAACGATTATTCAATAACGATTTTTTTAACCTCGACAAGAGCACGCAATAAGAAACGTGCCTGCGAAACCGGGGCGATCGAAAGACCGCCCAGTGACAAACCAGGAGATACACATGTCCGTAGCTGCACAAGACGGGGCCGCCGCGCTTCCGGTGAATCAGCGGCAGATCATGGGCGCGGTGGTGGCCTCGTGCATGGGCTGGGCGCTCGATCTGTTCGACCTCTTCGTGTTGTTGTACGTCGCGCCGGTGGTCGGGCGTCTCTTCTTCCCCTCCGAACACGCGATGCTGTCGCTCGCGGCAGTCTATGCGTCGTTCGCGGTGACGCTGCTCATGCGTCCGCTCGGCTCGGCGCTCTTCGGCTCGTACGCGGACCGTCACGGCCGCAAGGGCGCGATGATCTTCGCGGTGGTCGGCGTCGGCATCTCGACGGCGGCGTTCGGCGTGCTGCCGACCGTCGCGCAGGCGGGCCTCGTCGCGCCGATCCTGTTCCTGCTGCTGCGTCTCGTGCAGGGCGTGTTCGTCGGCGGCGTGGTGGCATCGACGCATACCATCGGCACCGAATCGGTCGCGCCGAAGTATCGCGGCGCGGTGTCGGGGCTGATCGGCGGCGGCGGCGCGGGCCTCGGGGCGTTGCTCGCCTCGCTCACGTATCTGGCGATGTCGTCCATCTTTCCGGGCGAACTCTTCGATGCGTGGGGCTGGCGCTGCATGTTCTTCACCGGCATCGTGAGTTCGGTGCTCGGGCTCTTCGTGTTCAACAGCCTCGAAGAATCGCCGCTCTGGAAGAAGCTCGCGGCGGAGAAAGCGGCCAAGGCGGCGGCGCAAGTCAAGACGGGACCCGTCGAAGTCGTGCGCTCGCCCATTCGCACGCTGTTTTCGCGCGAGTATCGCGGAGTGCTGTTCGTGAACCTGCTGCTCACCATCGGCGGCGGCAGCGGCTATTACCTCACCTCGGGCTATCTGCCGACGTTCCTCAAGGTCGTGAGCCATGCGCCGAACGGCGCGGCCGCCGCGATTCTGATGATCTGCAGCGTCGCGGTAGTGATCGCATCGATCGCGGCGGGGCATCTCTCGACGTTCATCGGGCGCAAGAGCGCGTTCGTGTGGATCGGCCTCATTCGGCTGGTCGCGCTGCCGGGGCTTTTCCTGTTGTTGCCGACGGCGCAGAGCATCACGATGATCGGCGTCTACGCGGTGCTGCTTTCCGCACTCGGCAGCGCAGGCTATGCGCCGATTCTGATCTTCCTGAACGAACGCTTCCCGACCGCAATCCGCGCGACCGGAACGGGCCTTTCGTGGAACATCGGCTTCGCCATCGGCGGGATGATGCCGACCTTCGTTTCGCTCGTCGCGAAGGACGCGAGCCAGTTGCCGTCGACGCTCGCGATCTTCGTCGGCGCGATCAGCATCATCTTCCTCGTCGGCGCGTTCGTCGTGCCGGAGACGCTCGGCAAGCTGGACAACAGCGCGGCGCGTAATCCGTCCTGAAGCATGTCCTTGCGGGCGCGCGACGCACGCGCCCGCATCCTCTAACACAAGAAACCGGAGACGCTCATCATGAAATATGACGAGGACGTTCGCGCGCGCTCGTACAAGTTTCGCGACGAATACGTGGAAGCGACGCCGAAGTGGTATCGCGGAGAGATGCATCTGGGCTTTACGCTCGTCTTCACGACGGCGGTGATCGTGTATTGCGCCATGCAGCTTCACACGCCCACGTTCGCGGAATGGCTCGCGGTCGTGCCGCTCTTTCTCTTCGGCAACTGGGCGGAATGGGCCGCGCACCGCTATGTGCTGCATCGGCCGACGAAGTATTTCAGCATGGTCTACAAGCGGCACTGCGCGGTGCATCATCGCTTCTTCACGCATGTGACGCTGGAGTACAAGGGCCACAAGCACTGGCGCGCGCTGCTGTTTCCGCCGTTCGCGCCGGTCGCGTTCGTGCTCGCGGCCGCGCCGCTCGCGTTGCTGATCGGCTTCGTGTTCACGCGCAATGCAGGATACATCGCACTCCTGACGATGGCCGCGTACTACCTGATGTACGAAGGGCTGCACACGCTTTCGCACGTCACGGACAGTCCGTTTCTCGACCGCCTGCCGTTCGTCAACACGGTGCGCCGCCTGCATGTGACGCATCACGATCCCGAGCAGATGGCGACGCAGAACTTCAATCTCACCTTCCCGATCTGCGACACGCTGTTCGGAACGCGCAGCGATGCGCCGCGCACGGTGCCAACGACTGCGCGCCGCGGCTGATTCGCATCATGCAGAAGGAGCCGGCGCGCCCGTGGTCACGCGCCGGATCTCCTCGGTGATGATGGCGATAAGCGCCTGCGCCGCCGGCCCGATGGGCCGCTTCGGATGCGTGACCTGAATGATGTGACGCACGATGGGCGGCTTGTCGATGGTGCGCACGCGCAGCCGCCCTTCGTCCACTTTCGACTGCACGACGACGCGCGGCAGAATCGTCGCGACGCTGCTCTGCTCGACGAACTGCACGATCGTGCTGAGAAGGTCGATTTCGAACTTCGGCTTGATGACGATATCGGCGGCCATGAGCGCGGCGTCGAGTGCGCCGCGCAGGCCGTTGCGCCGCGTGGGCAGCACGAGTTCGATATCGGACTGCGCGACGAGGTCGATCGTCTCCGGCAGATCCGGCCCGTGCGCGGCGCTCGTCACGAGCACCATCTCTTCCACGAGTAGCGGCTCGACGTCGAGCGCGAGTCGGCCGCGCGGCTTGTTGATGATCGCGGCATCGAGCCGGCCCGATTCCACGGCGTCGATGAGTTGCGCGCTGAAGCCGTCCGCCACCGACACTTCCACTTGCGGAAAGAGGGCGTCGAAGCGCGCGAGCGATTCGGGCAAGACGCTCTGCGCCTCCGACGACACCATGCCGAGCGACACGCGCCCTGTCACGATGACATCGCGCCGGCTCAACTGCTCGCGCGCATGGCCGATATCGCGCATGATCGGCGTATATAGCCGGTACATGAGGCGCGCGGCTTCGGTCGGCGCCATGCCGTGCGGCCCGCGTTCAAAGAGCGTCTGCCGCAGCTCGGTTTCGAGCTTCGCGATCTGCATGCTCAACGCAGGCTGCGCGATATTGAGGCGCTTGGCCGCCCGCGTGACGGTGCCTTCCTCGAATAGCGCGATGAAGTACTGGATCTGCTTCAGTTCCATGTGACAGGCGTGCACAGCCGGGCGGCGAAACGGACATGGTACCGCCGGGCGGCGCATCGCGGTTCGACGCACCCTTCAGCATTCGCTGCGTCGAGCCGTTAACTCCGTCGTATGGAATCGTCATTTCCGGCAGATATCAGGCAAGCGAGCGCATGCGTGTCGACCTCATCACCTTCTACGTCCTAGTCGTCGGAACGCTTCTCGTCAGTTGCGGGATGACGTTCTGGGAGCATCGCACGAACCCCGGGCGCAGCAGGGAACTCAAAATCCTCGCGGCGGGATACGGCACGCTCGCCATCGGCTGCGCGGCGGCGTCGTTCCGCCACGCGGTGCCGGGCGTGTTCGGCTCGGCGTTGAGCAACCTCGTCATCGAGGCGGGGTATCTGTTGCTCCTGCACGGCGTCGCGGCGTTGAACGGGCGGCGTTATCGCGCGTTCTCCATCGGCCTCTTTGCCGTGCAGGCGCTTGCGTGGGCGCTCGCCTGGGCGATCGGCGGCGTGCGCTGGCAGGAGACCGTGTGGAGCTATGCGAGCGCGCTTCCCATCGCCGCCGCGGCCGCGATGACCTCGCGCGAACTCCTGCAGAGCGACCGCATGCACTGGGGACAGGCGCGGCGCATCGCGGTGATTGTCTGCGGCGCGCATGCGCTTCTCTATGCCGCGCGCGCGTGCGTTCTTCCATGGATGGCGGCGCTCGGCACGCCGCTTTTGATGCTGATCGCCAAGATCACGATGTACGAGGGCATCCTCTATTCCGTCCTCTTGCCGATGACGCTGCTGCGGCTCGTCCGCGACGAAGCTCACGCGCAGCTTTTGCGTCAATCGCAGACCGACTATCTGACCGGACTCGGCAATCGCCGCTCGTTTTTCGAAGAAGGCGGGCGCGTGGCCGCCGGGCGCGACGTATCGGTGCTCGCCATCGACCTCGACCACTTCAAGACCATCAATGACCGCTACGGCCATCAGGCCGGCGACGAAGTGCTGAAGACGTTCGCGCTCATCGCGCGAAAGGTGCTGGGACCGGATGCGGTTCTCGCGCGCATCGGCGGCGAAGAGTTCGCGGCGGTGCTCGCCGGGCCGCATGGCGATCGCGCGAAAGAGCTCGCGGAGGACGTCGTCAGACGCTTCGCCGCGACGACCTCTCGCGGTGCAAACGGCGCCGAGTTGCGGGCGACGGTGAGCATCGGCCTCGCGCGATCCGGCACGCCCGCGAGCGCGCTCGCCGATGTGCTCGGCGCGGCGGACCGGGCCTTGTATGCGGCGAAGGCGGGCGGCGGGAATCGGGTGGAAGTGGGACGCCTCCCGCAGTGGGGCGAGGCGCGGTGTGGGGAGGAGGTGGTTTGAGCGGGCACGGTACGCGATCGTGCCGCCACTGCTATAACTTTCGGAATAACGCACTACCGTCCGCTTGCTGCGGCGTGGTAACTCTCTCTGATTGAATCGGAGAGGACGCACAATTGCCAAGCGGAATCAGAGCCGACAAGTGGTCGCTCACGTTGTACCTCAGGCGCGACAGGTGTTTCGTCAGCACAGACGAGAAACAGCGCGCGGCCGAGAGCAGGCGCAGGTTTCTGGCTGACGCTTCTCATTGGATGCACGATCAGGCGATCATGGCGAAGCTGAAGGCGCTACTGGGCATCGAGGAGACCGACACTGCCAACGCACGCTGGAAAATCCAGCGCGCCATTGAGACAGGCGAGATCGTGACGATACCCGACCTACGGCGCAGCAGCGGCGCCTGTGGTAGTCACGGCATCGATATGCCGAAGCCGCGCTCGGTGACTTACACGCCATCGCAACTTTTCAGGGGCGCGCCGCGCATATCGAGCGCCGGCTCTTTCGACCGCCCTGCACCCATAAGGCTCTTCGCTGACGACTGCATGGCCGCGTGGCTTGCCAGGCCCGGGGATGTGCTTCCCGATGGCAGAATAGCGACCGCCATCGGGACGAGAGGCGGTTCAATGTTCCAGAGTCTACGGAATGTCGATGACGATTCTCTCGCGCAGGCAGCGCCTTTCGAGTATCAGCCGGATTCGGCCTATACCGATGCCTTCGACATCGCATCGCAGGAAACAAAAACGCCAAACACGGGCGACGCATGGGCGTGGTACACGAATCCCGGCAGCGGTCAGATGCGCTTATACGGAGACACAGGTGCGCCAGTGATCGACCTCGATTTCGACCATGTGCACAGCGGTCTCCGCCCGCATGCTCACAATTGGAATGACGGCGTCAGAGACGGTGGCGACGGCGTTGTTCCTTTTAGCCCTTGGAATCCCTGACATGGAAAACAATTCGAGCGTTATCGCGCAGTATCACGCTTTTCACGATTGGTACTTGTGCGCAATTTCGGCAGATATGTTCGGGGCCGTCGTCGAACTCAGACTCTTGTTCGATAACCGAAAGGATCGGGTCCGCGTCGTCTTCAGAGGGGCGACGCGATGTCTAGTCAAAGACTTCCTGATTCAAAACATCATCTCGTCGATGACTGTCCTATCGGATTTCGAGTCTCAGCAATTCAAGCAGGCTCGCTCCGCTCTCGACGATTCATATCCGTGGGGAAAAGATGACCCGCCCAGGCTTATCGCCTCTATCGACGCGTCCATTGGCGCCGACGCGCTCATCGAGTTTGATTCAGTGGAGGTATATCGGGATCAGTAGGCGCGCGATTGCATTCGGTCTGCCCACGCCCGTCCCACTCTCCCTATAATCCCCGCTTCGCACCTGCATCAACGGAAATTCGATGGACGTATTGTGGAAGGGTCTGCTCGGCGGTCTCGTCACCGCGCTGATCGCGATGGCATCCAAACGGGGCAACGTGCTCCCCGGCATTCTGCCTCTTGCGCCCACGTTCGCGATCATGGCGCTGCTCGTGGTCGGCGCCAAGGGCGATGCGACCGGTTTCAGGACCGCATGCCTCTCCGGCGCGCGCACCATTCCCGCCTACCTCGTGTTTCTGGGCACATGCTACGTGCTCGTGCATTTCGTGGACTACCGGCTGGCGATTCTCGGTGGACTCGCGGCATGGCTGATCGCGGCGCTGACCATCTTTCTCGCGCCGCGATTCTTCTAGCCACGCGCACGGTTCGAAGCGCTCGCGCCATGCGCCCCGAACCGTTCGTCGATCAACGCGCCGCTTCTTCTTCCGGCTCGTTGGTCGTGTAGGCCGGCGTGTCGCGGCCTTCGCCCGGAAGCGGCTTGCCTTCCAGCGGCGGCAGCTTCCTGGCTTCTTCCAGGTCGATGCCCGCGCCCTGCGCGACGCGCGTTCCGTAGTCCGGATCGCAATGCCAGAAGTGCCACACCATGCGCAGCGCGATCGGCTTCGGGCACGCCTTCATGTCTTCCACAAGGTTCGCGACCAGATCATCGCGCTCCCAATCCTCGAACGTACGATACCGCTCGCCGGCCTGCTTGTAGTCGTCCTGCGTGCGTGAGGTCTGATAGCGTCCGAGATGCCCTTCGACCCACTGGTGGTAGTCGTGCTCCTTCTTCGGCGCTTCTTTCAGGCCACCCATCATGCTCGGCTCATAGTTGACGTGCGGGTTCTCGCCCGCCTGATCGACGTAATACGCCATCTGCCCGTCGCGCTGATTCGTGCGCGCGCCGTTCTTCGGCGCATTGACCGGCAGTTGCAGATAGTTGGGGCCAACGCGATACCGCTGCGTATCCGAATACGAGAGCGTGCGTCCTTGCAGCATCTTGTCGTCGGAGAAGTCGATGCCGTCCACCAGCACGCCGGTGCCGAACGCGGACTGCTCCGTTTCGGCGAATACGTTCTTCGGATTCTGGTCGAGCACGAGACGTCCCACCGGCAGGAGCGGAAACTTGTCCTCGGGCCAGCGTTTCGTGTCGTCGAGCGGATCGAAGTCGAGTTCGGGATGCTCATCGTCCGACATGATCTGCACGCACATTTCCCACTCGGGAAACTCGCCGCGTTCGATCGCATCGTACAGGTCGCGCGTGGCATGGCCCACGTCCTTCGCCTGAATCTCGGACGCCTGCTGCGAGGTCAGATTCCTGACGCCCGCTTTCGGCTCGAACGAGAACTTGACGAGCACCGCTTCGCCCTGATCGTTCACGAGCTTGTACGTGTTGACGCTCGAACCCTGCATGTGGCGGTAGTCGGCGGGAATGCCCCACGGACTCTTGACCCACGTCACCATGTGCAGCGATTCCGGATGATGCGCGATGAAATCGTAGAAGCGCCACGGCTCCTGCCGGTTCGAGACAGGATCGGGCTTGAACGCGTGGATCATGTCCGGGAACTTGATCGCATCGCGAATGAAGAAAATCTTGAGGTTGTTGCCGACGAGGTCCCAGTTGCCGTCTTCCGTATAGAACTTGATGGCGAAGCCGCGCGGATCGCGTGCCGTCTCGGGCGACTCCTTGCCGCCGATCACCGTGGAAAAGCGCAGGAAAACGGGCGTCTTGACGCCGCTTTGCGTCAGGACCTTGGCGCGTGTGTACTTGGAAGCCGGCTCATTGCCGATCTTGCCGTAGGCCTCGAAGTAGCCGTGAGCCGCAGTGCCGCGCGCATGCACGACGCGCTCGGGAATGCGTTCGCGATCGAAGTGAGTAATCTTTTCGATGAACGGATAATTTTCCAGCGTCGCCGGGCCGCGTTCGCCGACGGTGCGCATGCTCTGATTGTCGGGAACAGGATGTCCCTGTCGCGTGGTGAGAAATGCCTTGTCGCTCATAGCGCGCTCCTTGCTCTGTGCCAGAGTCACAGGTGAGTGGTCGAGCCGGCGGCATGCTTCTTGTCCGCCGGTTCGCCTCATCGTAGCAACGCGCATACCGATCGACAATACAATGGACGACGACGCGCTTCATCACGGAGCGCGTCGTCGTCCAGCATTCGTCGATGATTCGTGCGAGCTTTGCGGGCAGACCGCCACGTCGATCTGCCCGCGTACTGCTTACTTCGGGTTAGTCGCCACGAAGTTCTTGAACGCGCTGTAGGCCGCCTTGACCGTCTTGCCGTCGTTCTTCAAGAGACCGTAGTTGCCTTCGCCGCCAACGGGGTCGTCATACAGCTGATACGCCTGGATCGACTGGATGTTGTACTTGGACGCGATCGAGACGAACTGCGCCATCATCTTGTTGCCCACGAGGTACGACGCGATCTGGTCATCCGTGCCGAGCCACGGCCGCACGCCGAACTCGTTGATCCAGATCGGCTTGCCGAACTGTTGCAGCGTCGCGAGGATGTCGTGACAGCCGGTGCCGCCGCAAGCATGCGTGATGTCGCCCTGATCCGAATACCAGTGCCATGCCGTGATGTCCCACGTCACCTTCGGATAGCCCGACGTGCCGTCCGGCTGCGTGCCGTTCCACAGCATCTGGTCGAAGCCGTAGTGCATCCACGCGCCGCCGCCGATGATGATCTTGCCGTTCGTATCCACCGACTTGATGCCCGCGATCATGCCGCGCACGATGCCGCGCGCGATCTGGAACTTGGCGTTGACGAACTGCTGCGGGTACACGCCGTCCACATTGCCGGTCAGAAGGCTGCTGTCCAGCTCGTTGCTGACTTCGTAGTACGGGTACTTGTATGCCGTCGCCGTTTGCTGGCCGAGCGTGAAGCCCGCGTTGTAGGCGTCAGTTTCGTTCGTGAAGCTGCTCACACCGATCAGCAGCACGGGATAAACCGTCACGCCCGCTGCAGCCGCCGTCTTTGCAATACCGGCGAGCTTGGTCGCCGAGCCGAGGTTGTACACCTCGTTGCGGTACATGGTGGCGCCGAGGTCCTTCACCTGCTGAAGCTGAAGCGTGGGCGTCGAGATGTCGTACGCGCCGCCTTCGTTGTTATGCCCGTTGATGCCGTAGAAAATGCTGCCCGGCACGGTCGTGACCTTCGCGGTGGCGGCTGTATCGAAAGCGGAGTCGGCGGCGCTGCCACCGCCGCAAGCGGCGAGCAGCAATCCGGTGGTCAGTGCGGCGGCGAGGGCGGCCTTGCGCGCGAAGAGGCGTCGTGTGGTGGTCTGGGTCATGACTTTTTGTTGGTTAGTATGGTAAGTAGTACTGATAGACAAGCGTGCATCGTCAAGAAGAGGCGTGCTGTCCGGAGCGCCGTTTCAGGGGCGGGTCGGCAACGGGCCAGGGTCCCGCGTATCCCTGCGGGCGGGCAAAGCTGCGTAACTCCGAGTCGGATGCCGAGCGCGTGCGCTTGCGTGCCTCCATGTGTTTCAGGGACGGAAGTGCATGCGGTGCAAACGTTTGCAGCCGAGTCGCTTTAGGAAGAACTTACCGTGTTTGTAACCAGTTGTTGCTCTTCTTGCTTGTTTAACGTCCCTCGCTAGACCAACTTTAGCTTTCGTCTAACAAATTTACTGGGACAATTCTGGCAACGGTATAAGTTACTTCTCGACGCGCGACGCGTTCTGCGCCCGAAGGAAGTCGACGAATGCGCGCAGCGGCCCGGGCATATGCGCGCGACTCGGGTAGTAGAGGGACGGCCCCGGAAAGCTCTGCCACCACGGCTTGAGCACGGGAACCAGCGTGCCGCGCTCGATTTCCGCGCGGACGAATTCTTCGAAGGTGTAGGTCAGGCCGAGTCCGGCGAGCGCGGCGCTGCGGCTCAGTTCAATCGATGTCGTGGCAAGCGGCCCGCGCGGCGTAATGCGCACTGTCTTGCCGCCGCGCTTGAATTCCCACGACGCGAGCACGCCGCTTTCAAAGCGATGCCCGATGCACGCGTGATTCACGAGTTCGCGCGGATGCTTCGGCTCGCCATGCGCTTCGAGATACGCAGGCGCGGCCGCCGCGACGAAGCGTTGCGTGCGCGGTCCGATCGGCACGGCGATCATGTCGCGCTCGATGCTTTCGTCGTAGCGGATGCCGGCGTCGAAACCCGCGGCGAGCACGTCGATGAAGTTGTCGGTTGCGCTGACTTCGAGCGAGATGCCCGGATGCGCTGCTAAGAAGCGCGGAATGATGGACGGCAGAATTTCCCGCGAGGCGATCGTCGGCACATTGAGACGCAGCGTGCCCGTGGGACTGTCGCGAAAGACGTTGACGGCGTCGAGTGCGCCGGCGATCTCCGCGAATGCGGGCGTGAGCCGCTCGATCAGACGCTGCCCGGCTTCCGTCGGCGTGACGCTGCGCGTCGTGCGGTTCAGAAGACGTACTCCGAGCCGCGCTTCGAGACGGCGAATGGCGTCGCTCAGAGACGAAGCGGACACGCCGCGCAACAGCGCCGCCTGACGGAAGCCGCGTGAGCGCGCCACCGCGAGATACGCATGCAGGTCCGACAGATCCGGTTCGCTCATTGTTCGCCTCGGCGCACAGCCCATTCGAATTGAGGCGGATTATCGCACGCGAGGTTTGCTCGGATAATGCATCGCAAGCCCGGGTTCGCGGGCTCCATCGTCTGACTATCTCGTTCGGAGAATCAACATGAAAGTGCGTCAACTCGGCAAGACGGGACCGCAGTCGTCCGCCCTCGGTCTCGGGTGCATGGGCATGTCCGGCATGTACGGCCCGTCCGACCGCGCGGAAAGCATCGCGACGATTCACGCCGCGCTCGAAGCCGGCGTCACGCTGCTCGATACCGGCGACTTCTACGGCATGGGCCACAACGAAATGCTGATCGCGGAGGCGCTGAAGAGCGCGCCGCCGTCGCGCCGCGATTCGGCGATCATCAGCGTGAAGTTCGGCGGCATGCGCGAGCCGTCGGGCAACTGGACCGACTACGACGCGCGGCCCAATGCGGTGAAGAACTTTCTCGCCTACACGTTGCAGCGCCTGCAAGTAGACCATATCGACATTTACCGCCCCGCGCGGCTCGATCCCAAGGTGCCGATCGAAGACACCGTGGGCGCGATCGCGGACATGATCCAGGCCGGCTATGTGCGCCACGTCGGACTGTCCGAAGTGGGCGCGGCGACGATCCGCAAGGCCGCCGCCGTGCATCCGGTCTGCGATCTGCAAATCGAATACTCGCTGATCTCGCGCGGCATCGAGGACGCGATTCTGCCGGCGTGCCGCGAACTCGGCATCGGCATCACGGCGTACGGCGTGCTGTCGCGCGGACTCATCAGCGGCCACTGGACGAAGGCATCGGCGCAAGCGGGCGACTGGCGCGCGCACAGCCCGCGGTTTCAGGAAGGCAACGTCGAGCGCAACCTCGCGCTCGTCGATGCGCTCGCGCAGATCGCGCAGAAGAAGGGCGTGAGCGTGGCGCAGATCGCGATTGCATGGGTGCTCGCGCAGGGCGAGGACATCGTGCCGGTCATCGGCGCGCGCACGCGAGAGCGGCTCGTCGAATCGCTGGGCGCAATGGACGTCTCGCTGAACGCGGACGATATCGCCGCCATCGAGGCCGCGGTGCCGAAGGGCGCGGCCGCCGGAGACCGCTATGCGGCGGTGCAGATGGCGCATCTCGACAGCGAGAAAGGCTGACCGCGCGCATGACTGAGCGGGTCCACGAGTTGCGACGTGAATCGCGCGCGCTTTTCATCGCGCGACCGATTCACTGCCGCAGCGCGGCCAAGGAGATTCTGATGAAGGCATACGTCGTCCGCGCGCCGGGCGGACTGGACAAGCTGGAAGTTCGCGACATCGCCGATCCGGGCGAGCCGGGGCCTGGACAGATCCGCGTTGCGATACATGCGACATCGCTCAATTTCCACGACCTGCTCGTGGTGAGCGGCAAGAGCCCGGCCGCCGATGGCCGCGTGCCGATGGCGGACGGCGCGGGCGTCGTGGAGGCGCTCGGCGAGGGCGTGACCGAGTTCGCCGTGGGCGAATCTGTGATGTCGTGCTTCTTTCCGCAATGGCTCGACGGCGCCGCGCAAGCCGAGGTGGGCAACTTCGCGGGCACGCCGGGCGACGGCATCGACGGCATGGCGGCGATGCACGTGGTGCGCGCGGCGACCGCCTTCACTCACGCGCCGCGCGGCTGGCGTCACGCCGAAGCCGCGACCATCACGACAGCGGGCCTCACCGCGTGGCGCGCGCTCGTGGAGGACGGGGCGCTGAAGGCCGGCGATACCGTGCTGGCGCTCGGCACCGGCGGCGTGTCGATCGCGGCGTTGCAGATCGGCAAGATGATGGGCGCGCGAGTCATCGTCACGTCGTCGTCCGACGAGAAGCTCGAGCGCGCGAAGGCGCTCGGCGCGGACGAGGTCGTCAACTACCGCGAACACGAGAAATGGGCGGCGCAAGTGCGTGAGCTGACCGGCGGACGAGGCGTCGATCACGTGATCGAAGTAGGCGGGCCGGGCACGCTCGCGCAGTCCATCGAGGCGGTGCGCGTGGGCGGGCATATCTCACTGATCGGCGTGCTGACGGGGCGCGAAGGCACGGTGCCGACGTCGCTTTTGATGGCGCGGCAGGCGCGCTTGCAGGGGCTGATCGTCGGCAGCCGGCGGCAACAGCAGGAGTATGTGCGCGCGCTGCAACAGAGCGGCGTGCGGCCTGTCATCGACCGGACTTTCGACTTCGATGCGCTCGCGGATGCCTTCCGTTATCAGCAAAGCGCGGCGCATCTGGGGAAGATCTGCGTCGAGTGGTAGGAGCTTCGATGCCGCGCGTGGCATGCGCATTGCACGGATGCTGGTCGAATAATTCGAAGGAGAATGCAATGACGGGCAAGTACACAGCGGCATTGGGTCTGGTGCTCACCACTGCGGTAATCGCAGCGACGCCCGCCTCGGCGAACGACGCTGGCGGCTCCGCGCTCCTGCTCGCGCAGGCGACGCCGGGCAATCAGCAGCGCAACGAAGGCATGGGCGTGCGCGGCGGGCAGACGGGGCAGAGCGGGCAAGGCGCGAGTCCGCAGGGCGGTCAGGGCGCCGCGACGCAAACCGGCACGCCGCCGGCCGAACTGAAGCGCGAGGAAACCGCGCGGCAGCAGGGGAAGGCGGGTGGGGCGTCGGGGGTGGGGGGGAAGTAGGGGGTGTGGCGCGAGGCGGTTTGGTCGATCGAATGCACATACTAGATGCCCTCAGTCGCGTTCCGCCGCGCGATGACGGCGGCTTCAATCCTTCCACCATCGCATATCGCGTAAGGCGGTGATGCCTGGCTCTTGCATCGGCATGGAAGGCCAGATTCATCGCGTATTCGGACAGCGCGAGCGGCGTGTACATCAAGAACGAAATGTTCGCGAAGCTCGGCATCGAGGATCGGTTCGAGCCGAAGGCGAAGATGGTCGAAGACACGGGCGGTCGCCGAACACGTTGAAGCGCGATTCCTGGATGCACGACGCCGCGCCTATTGCTGACGGCGAACCTTGCCCTCTATCGAATATCAGTCGCCGACCTACGCGTACACCTCAGCCTCCGCCAACCCTTCCTCAAACACGACCCACCGGTTTCTTCCCCCGTGCTTGGCCGCATACATCGCCGCGTCGGCCTTGTTGAGGAGCGGCTGCGCTTCGTCGCCGTCCTCGGGGCACGTGCTGATGCCCACGCTCAGCCGCGGACCGACCGTGTCGCTGCCGAGCCGCACCGGCGCGTTCACCGCGTCGATGAGCCGCGCCGCCAGCGACTTCACCGCTTCCAGCGCGGGCAGTGTCGACACCATCACGAATTCGTCGCCGCCGTATCGCCCGGTCTGCTCCGTGACGCCAGCCGTTGCCATGAGCCGCGCCGCCACCGTGGCCAGCAGTTCGTCGCCGAGATGATGGCCGAGCGAATCGTTCACCACTTTGAATTCGTCCAGATCGATGAACAGCACGCTCACGCGCGTGCGGTCCGCCCGCGCCCGCGCGAGCGTGTCGTCCAGACGCCGCGCGAGCGTCGCGCGGTTCAGGAGGCCGGTGAGCACGTCGCGTTCGTTCAGATGCTTGAGCGCGCGGGAGCGCTCGGCGAGCTTTATCGCCGTGCGGTGCGTGACGATGCCGAGCGACAACGGATAGACGATCAGCATCGGCGCGCTGGCGATGGTGCTCGCCGACACGCTGCCCCAGTCGAATGCGACGCCGAACACGAGCGCGCCGAGCGCAAAGCCCGCGAGACAAAAGAGCAAGCCGCGAGCGAGCAGGCGCGCGCCGCCCGCCGCCACGTTGTTCATCATGAACATCAAGAGGACGAGCGTGGACGGCAGCCACGCGAACTTCATCGCGACGACGATCATCGCGCCCGCGAGGTTGTCGACGTAGATATTGCGCCGCTCGCTGCGATCCGGGTAGGCGCCGGTGCGCGCGAGCACAAACGCCAGATGCGGCCAGCCGAAGCAATACGCCAATACGAATAGCCGCTCGCCGGCCGATGCATGCTGCATCCACAGCACCGTTTGAACGAGCACGAAGCCCATCGCGAGGCCGATGCAGCGCAGCCCGTAGGAACGCCGGGCGAAACCGGCGCCGCGCCGATGCGTCGCCGGGCGCGCGTTGGATGCGACATGCGACGCATCAACCGAGTTCATGGCGGCGGCCCTCGGTCGATGCAACGCTTGCGCGATGCGCGAACCCATGTCCGCACCCGAGCGTGTCCGGCGCATCGCCGCGACGGGCGACGATGCGGCGGGTGATCGATGGAAGGTGACGAAACATGGGTCTGAGAAGCAAGGCGATAGCTGGTCTACGTCGCGCGGATGCGATGCTTTAGCACGACGAACCGCGCATTTACCCGCAGGATGCCGCTCACTTTTTGTCCATACGCGTCGGCGCGTAACGCTTTCGAAAGTCCGCCGCGACGAATCGTCAACTCGGGGTAAGTCGGCCGGAAGCGCACTGTCTTAATGAGGCCATCAGCGGATGCTTAAATCCGTCGCGCGTGCAAAGCGCGCGCCCTCGCTTTCGCGGCGCCTGAAAGCGCGAACGAACGAACCACAATCAAAACGACACCGGAGTCCCCTTCATGTTTCGTCGAGCCCTCATGGTTGGCGCATCGGCCGCCGCCGCAATCGGCATGTACGCCTGCGGCAGCGACCATAACGACACCCCTCAAAGCGCGCAGAACAAGCTCGCCACGGCGACGCCGATCAAGCATCTCGTCGTGATCTTCAACGAGAACGTCTCGTTCGATCACTATTTCGCGACCTACCCGAACGCCACGAATCCGGCCGGCGAACCGGCCTTCACGGCGGCGTCGGGCACCCCGGCAGTCAACGGCCTGAGCGGCACGCTGCTCACCGCCAACCCGAACTTCACGAATACGCTGAACGGCGCGGCGGCGGCCAATCCGTTCCGCCTCGACCGGACGCAGGCGGCCACCGCCGACCAGAATCACGCGTACACGGCCGAACAGCAGGCCTACAACAACGGCGCAGCGGACCTGTTTCCGAAGTACACGGGTAAGGGTTCGAGCGGCGGCGCGGGTTCGTTCGGCACGGCCGGGCAGGTGATGGGCTATTTCGACGGCAACACGGTCACCGCGCTCTGGAACTACGCGCAGAAGTTCGCGATGAGCGACAACGCCTACACCGACACCTACGGCCCGTCGACGCCGGGCGCGCTCGAAGTGGTGTCCGGCCAGAACAACGGCATGCAGATCGTCAAGGCGAGCAAGCCCGTGTTCAATATGACGACGGCGTCCGGTTCCTACTATGTCGCGGACGGCCAGGGCGGCTACTCGATGATCAACGACGTCGATCCCGGCTATGACGTCTGCTCGAGCACGACCGACCAGGCGATGATGACCTCGAAGAACATCGGCGATCTGCTCAACGCGAAGAACATCACGTGGGGCGGCTTCATGGGCGGCTTCAACCTCGCGACCGTGAACGGCAACGGCACGACGGGCTGCAAGCGCAGCACCGTGTCGCAGGTGGTCGGACAGGCGACGGCCGACTATATCCCGCATCACAACTGGTTCCAGTACTACGCGTCGACGGCCAATCCGCAGCACTTGCGCCCGAGCTCGACGGCGGCCATCGGCTCGTCCGTGGAAGCGGACGGCAAGACGCCGGAGCCCGCGAACCATCAGTACGACAGCGACGATTTCTTCGCGGCGGTGAAGGCGGGCAACTATCCGTCGGTGAGCTTCGTGAAGGCGCCCGCGTTCCAGGACGGCCATGCGGGCTACTCGGACCCCCTCGACGAACAGGCGTTCACGGCGAAGGTGGTGAACTTCCTGCAGCAGCAGCCGGACTGGAACAGCACCGCCGTGATCGTCGCATGGGACGACTCGGACGGCTGGTACGACCACGCGTACGCCGCGCCGACTGCGTCTTCGTTCGACGCGCAGGCCGACCAGCTGAACGGCGCGGGCAAGTGCGGCTCGGGCGCGGCGCCCATCGGCGTGAACGGCGGCGCGGTGAATGGCCGCTGCGGTCCCGGCACGCGCATTCCGTTCCTCGTGATCTCGCCGTGGGCGAAGGTGAACTACGTCGATCACACGCCGATCAGCCAGGCTTCCGTGGTGCGCTTTATCGAAGACAACTGGCTCGGCTCGGCGCGTCTGGGCGGCGGCTCGTTCGATGCGACCGCGGGCAGCATGATGGGCATGTTCGACTTCAGCGGCAAGGGCAACAACGCGAAGCTCTTCGTCGATCCGAACCTCGGCTCGCCGGTGGCTTCCGTGCCGGCAATCTAAGCTCGCCATGCACACGAGCACGCACGGCGCGTCCGTGCGTGCTTACGCCTTCACGTTTTCCGTTGTCGCCGCTTGCCGGCGACAACGCGTTTTCATCGAAGCTCTCGTATTCATCAGTCCATGTCCACTACCGTCGATCCGGCTCTTCGCCAGTCCAGTGATATGCCGAACTGGAAGCGCCGCGCGCTTCGTGTGACCGCTCTGCTCATCGTCGCGGCGGGCGCGTTCGGCGTATATGCCGTCGTCGCGCCGTCGCGCGTGCCCGCGGCTATCGGCGATATCGTCGAGAATCTGACGGGCGCGAACGCGCATCCTGTTGTGTTGCAGCGTCCGCCGGCGGTGCAACTGAGCGCCGTCGCGCAACTCGGCAAGCGCATCTTCTTCGACCGGAGTCTTTCGGCGTCGGGCCAGCAGTCGTGCGCCTCGTGCCACGATCCGGCGCATGCGTTCGGCCCGCCGAACGACCTCGCCGTGCAGCAGGGCGGGCCGCATCTGACGCTGCCGGGATATCGGCCGCCGCCGTCGCTCATGTATCTGTATCGGCAGCCGGCATTCAGCATCGGTCCCGATCAGGGCGATGCCGACGAAGCGCCGGATCTCGCGAAACTCGCCGCGCAGGCGAGCGGCACGGCGCGCGCGCAGAAAAGCGCGGGCGTGGCGCCCGCCGCCCCGGCGATGGTGCCGCAAGGCGGCCTCTTCTGGGACGGCCGCGCGGATACGTTGCAGGCGCAAGCGAGCGGGCCGATGGTCAATCCGGTCGAAATGGCGAACGCGAGCCTCGCGCAAGTCGCGCAGAAGCTCGCGCATACGCCGTACAAGGGGGAATTCGAAAAGCTCTTTGGGCCGCGTATTTTCAGTAGCGGCGATCTGGCGGTATCGGAGGCAATGTTCGCCGTGGCCCGCTATCAGGTGGAAGAGCAGGCGTTTCATCCGTACGCGAGTAAATACGACTACTGGCTCGAAGGCAAGGCGCGGCTGACGCAGGCGGAACTGCACGGGTTGCGCCTCTTCAACGATCCCGACAAGGCGAATTGCGCGGGCTGCCATGTGTCGAAGCCGAGCCCCGACGGTCTGCCGCCGATGTTCACCGACTTCCAGTACGAATCGCTCGGCGTGCCGCGCAATAACGCGCTCGCGATCAATCGCGATCCGACGTTCTACGACATGGGCGTGTGCGGCCCGTTCCGCGAAGACCTGCGCGAACAGACGCAGTATTGCGGCATGTTTCTCACGCCCACGCTGCGCAACGTCGCGACGCGGCACGCGTTCTTTCATAACGGCATCTATCGTTCACTGGACGACGTGATGGCGTTCTACAACGAGCGCAACACCGCGCCGCAGAAGTTTTATCCGAAGGACGCCAAGGGTGCCGTGCGCAAATACGACGACCTGCCGCTGCAATTTCACGCGAACGTGGACGACAAGGACGCGCCGTTCGATCGCAAGCCCGGCGATGGGCCTGCGATGACGCAAGAGGATATTCACGATATCGTCGCGTTTCTTCATACGCTGAACGATGGGTATAAGCGATGACGAGCTTAGCCACCGAAATACGCGACGCCGCCCGGCGCTTAGCAAATCCCCTCGTTTTACCGAGTCATCACCGCGAGGGCATTTCGACTTGGCGAGGCTCATCCTCCAGGGCGTACCGTTTCCCGTCGAGGCTTGTCTGGCGAAGCGAGAAAAGCGAGCCGAACGAATGCGAGCGCCCGGTCTATGTAGATGCGGCGCCCTGGGAAATGAAGGGGAATGATTATTGGAAGGCTTCAGCCCAATGCCCAAATCCCGATAGCATAGAGACCCATGAACAGCAGCAAACCACTTAGGAGGCGCTTGGTGTACACGACCCAGAAAAAACAAAGTATCAGCAGCGTTAGTTCAAGTAGCTGAAAACCACGGAAATCTCTCGCCCATGTGACAATATCCTGTTGGCCAAACGAAGAGTCGAACACGATACACCCCATCATGGCCTGGCAGCTGTAGTTCAAGACTCTATAGAACTTGCTATCCTTCGAATTCAATAAAGCGCTGCGATGGAATGCGAACGGAAAAACGCGGAAGATAAGCGCCGTGCATGATGCGAACAAGATGACATACCACATTATCAGTTCTTACCTGCTGGAGTAGGTTTGAGGAAATCTTCCAAAATCGCCATGAAAAACCCGACAATCAAAGGAGTAAAAAGGGGGCTCAGTTCGTGGAGAATCCCAAAGAGGACTGGTGCGGCAATAAAGCCCAATACATAACTAGCCACTGAAAAGCGTTCGTCCCAATGCTTGGCCGCCAGCATGGTAAATTGAAACGGCAGTATCAACTTAATCAGGAGTGTCCAGAACGGCGACATCGCCTTGCCCGCGAGTACAAAGCCAATCGCCGTGCAAAGGATCGAAATGCCCCATATAGGAAGCCCTAGGCCTAAGAAGTAAAGAAAAGGCCGCTCAATTGGCTGCTTGAATCGCGCCATGCAGCCGCTAAAAACGGACGGGCACAGTAGTATCGACGAGACAATTAATTTATAGAAACGCGTTCTTCCCAAAAAAGGCGAAAGATTGGCGGAAAGCAGGATAAATCTTGCATTCATCATTAAGATAAGCGGTGCAAGAACAAAGAACCCACTGTGATTTTGGGTTAGCGCAAATTGCAATGGAGTAGAGAACAGGAAGAGAGTCATTCCCATGGTCTCTGCAAACGTGTGAGTCGACTGCTGGCCCACGAGCCCGATTGCCAAATACAGTGGAATGAATGCCGCGCCAAAACCAATTGAATCTTTCAATCCTTCTCGCCATTCACTCGTTGATGCCATATGCATCTATAGCCACTCCTTTAAACATTATCGATCTTGGGGAATACTGCCTGTCGCACATGGGAACTTCTTCCTATCCGAGAGTCGATGCGTCTGCGGACCTCACTGCACGAGGTCCGCAGGTCATGCGCGTGTTAGTTATCCTGAATTATTGAATGAAAGAATCACGTGCGGGCGGAACCGAACTCTGAGATGTCATGCCATCGCCAAGTCATCGGACGGGAGATACTCTGCATACTGCTCCTGCAGTGATATCCTCTTTCGGCCGCCTTTGCTTCTATACAGCAAGCGTGGCACATGGGAGAAGTCGAAGCTGGTCGCAGAGACGAATTTTGTCTTATCAAGACTGCTTAGCACAGATCGAGCGTGTAGAAGCTTTCTGTTTGAGACAATGAAATATGTTCCGGTGTCAGGGACAGAATGAATCGGCAAAGCTTCCGCAACTAGGGCCCTCATCTTCTCCAGGACACGAGCGCCGCGATCTGACCTTTCAATCATCCGTTCGCCAACAACCGAATCTATCCGGAAATCCATACTCACGTGCAATTCGCCATTGCATGACGAGAGAACCAATTGCTCACGCTGCTTGTGAATATCTACGTTCTTGCCTGACTGGAAGATGTACGGTTCAGACTGCAATAATTCGATCTCGCTGTCCTCGAGGTATCTGATGATGTCATAAGGTCTATAAGCAGCGGTTGGAGTCTTCGTTTCATCCCTGCAAGGTGAGTGTTGTGATCTTCTGAGATTGCTCGATTATTCGACGCCTGATGTTGAGGGGCTAAAGCAATCCAGCGTTTTAAGCAGTGGAACAGCCGATCAACTAACCTGAATCCTCTCCTATTCATGGTCTGCCGATGCATCACTCATGTTAGCAGAGCCGTGATGGTAGCACTGGCTTGAATTTATCAGAATGATAAGTATTGACTATGACAATCTTCTACATACGTTCTAGATAATTATATGTAAGTAATTGGAAAGAATCTTCAGAGGCTCTAAGGAACTTACTTCGCTTCCAGATTCAGTTTTCGCCTTGTTCTCAAGGAGTTGGCGAACTGTGCGCTGTTATTAAACGAATGTCGCGAAAGGGAGCATCGCGCTATCGCGGCTAAGCCGAAATGTTGGACTTGCGCATATCACTAATGTCTAGTCGGAGTCCTTTGACGTATCGGCTCAGGCCAAGAAACGTCAATGAGTCAGCCCTCCTTGCCGCCGCCACTGCCGTTATGCTCGGATTCGCCATGCGAAGGCTGACGCCACACTGGCGTAGACATTTCTATCAGGGCAGCATCTGATTAATGCCGGGATAGCCCGTCGGGCGCTAAGGCGTTCGCATAACCCGACGCGGCACATGCGGCGCGTTTTGCGCGATATCGTCGAGTTCGTCGCGCACGACATCGATGCTGAACATCGCTTCTTCGCGCGCACCGTCGACGTGAATCGTCTCGAGTCGCCGGCGCACCGCGCCATAGCGCGCGGCCGCATTGCGATGCAACTCCGCGCGCTCGCTATAGCGCAGGAAGGTCTGCAACGACGCAAGCACCGCAGCGCTCATGCTCGTGAGTCCGACGACCACGCGCAATCCCGGCGACACGGCCAGCGTCACGAGCGACACGAACGCCGATGTGCCCGTGAGCGCGGTGATGGCGATGACCGCGAGCCCCAGGTATCGCGCGCAGGCGCTCAGGCGGTCGGCCATCGCGTAGTGACGGATTTGCGCTTCGCGGGCGCGCCTTATCCATGTGAGAACGAGCGATTCGGCGTCGTGCGGCGGGTCGTAGGGCGCGTGCTTGTTTGAAGTGGACATGGTCAGGATGCGTTGGAACCTTGATAGTGAATATGCCTGCTGAATAGGACAGACGGTGTCTCGGACAACGAGGCTGGCATCGCAACGCCATTCTTCTCGCTACTCTGTGCGCATTACGATCGATCGTTCGACTTCGAGCCGAAGGGCTGACCGTCAAGCCCCGCTCGTCGCGTAGAATGAACTGGCCGCTTCGTCTCGTCTCCCGCGAAACAGGACACTCCATGCTCCAGCCATTTGCGTCGTCAGAGCCGTTCACGATCGGAGTCGAACTGGAAGTTCAGGTCGTCAATACGCACGACTACAACCTGACGAAGGCGACGACGGAACTCCTGAATCGCGTGAGAGAAGAGCGTTTCGAAGGCGCGATCAACCCGGAGACAACCGAAGGCATGATCGAGTTGTCGACGGGCATCTGCAAGAACTTCGATCAGGCGAAAAGCGAATTGCAGGTGCTGCGCGATACGCTCGTTCGGGCAGGCGACTTTCTCAATGTCGGCGTGTGCGGCGGAGGAACGAATTTCTTCCAGAACTGGTACGACCAGCGTTCCGACGGACGCGAGCGCTCGGAATATCTGATGAGCCTTTATGGCGCGCTCTATCAGCAGTTCACGATTTTCGGCCAGCACGTGCATGTCGGCTGCGCGGACGCCGATTCGGCGCTCGTTCTGTTGCACTCGCTTTCGCGTTACGTCCCGCATTTCATTGCGCTCGCCGCGTCTTCTCCGTTCGTGCAGGGCAGCGATACGCAATTTCAATGCGCCCGGCTCAATTCTGTCGCGCCGTTTCCGTTGTCTGGCCAAGCGCCGTTCGTAACGAAATGGAGTGAGTTCGAAGCGTACTTCGATCGCATGACGCAAACGGGTCTCGTCAAAAGCCTGAAAGACTTCTATTGGGACATTCGTCCGAGTCCGGGATACGGCACCATCGAAGTGCGCGTAATGGATACGCCGCTGCGCGTCGAATGGGCTGCGGCCATTGCCGCCTATATTCAGTCGCTCGCGCGCTATCTGCTGACCGATCTGCCTTTGCGCCTTAGCGAGCGCGACTACGAAGTCTATCGGGCGAACCGCTTCATGGCCTGCCGCTTCGGACTGGACGGCGTATGCGTGAATCCAGAGACAGGGCAGCGCCGCCCGATTCGCGAAGACATTCTCGCCACGCTCGATGCCATCGCGCCGCACGCCCATGCTCTCGCCGCTGACGAAGCGCTCGACGCGATCAGGCGCACCGTGACGCAGGGAATGACCGATGCGATGTGGCTGCGCCGCATCTACGGCGCGCACGATTCGCTGCATGAAGTCGTGCGCCAGCAATGCCGCGTATGGCGCGGCGCGCAGACGCCGGAATGATGCGGCTCTTGCTGACTTACCGTGACACCGCCGCCACGCAGTCGATCTCGATGTCGAAGCGTCCCGGCCACGCGGGCACATTCACGAAGATGCGGGCTGGCGGCTCACGCCCGAAGAAGCGCGCATAGATTTCGTTTACGACCGAAAACATCTCCACCGACGTGCAGTAGACATTGCACTTCAACACTTCATCGAGCGACGATCCCGCCGTCTCCACGCACAGCCTCAATTGCTCGAGCACGCGTTGCGTCTGCTGCTCGATAGGCGCATCGAGTACCTCGCCGGTCTCGGGATCGAAGGGCGGAAGACCTGAGACATACACCGTGTCGCGATGACGCGTGACGACCGATACCGGCGCCTTCCTTCGTTCGAGCCAACTGGAAAGCGGTTCCACGCGAATGATTTCACGAGCCATCACACGCTCCTTCGAAGTCACGCGTTGCCTGAGAACAGCGCGTTGAATTGCGCGCCGGATGCCGCGCCTTCGAAGCCGTCGAAGCGTCCGTCGGCAAGCGTCGCGGCCGCACGCATGAACCCGCCCCACGCGGCCCGCGCCAGCGCGCCGCCGACGCTCACCCGCCGCACGCCGAGCGCGGCGAGGTCGCTCAACGTGAACGCCGACGGCCCGCCGATCAGCACGTTGACCGGCTTGGGCGCGACGGCGGCGACCACGGCCTCGATCTGCTCGCGAGTGTGAATGCCGGGCGCGTAGAGGCAGTCCGCACCCGCCGCCGCATAAGCCGTGAGGCGCGCGAGCGTGTCGCTCAGATCAGGCGTTCCGGCAAAGAAGTTTTCCGCGCGGCCGATCAAGAGCGTGTCGCCGCCATTCGCGTCGATGGCGCGGCGCGCGGCTTGCAGGCGCGCGACCGCGACATCGAGCGGAAAGAGCGGCGCGGACGCATCGCCGGTGGAATCTTCGATCGACAAGCCTGCCACGCCGGTCGCGACCGCCAGCTCGACGCTTGCGGCAACTTCTGCCGGCGTCGCGCCGAAGCCGTTTTCGAAGTCGGCGTTCACAGGCAGATCGGTGGCGTCCACCATCGTGCGCAAATGCGCGATGACGAGATCGCGCGTGACGTGATTGTCGGCGTGTCCGGTGGACCAGGCAAAGCCGGAACTCGTGGTCGCAAGCGCCTGAAAGCCGAGGCTCGCGAGATAACGCGCGCTGCCCGCGTCCCAAGGGTTCGGCAACATGAAGCAACCGGACTCATGCAATGCGCGAAAGGCCGCGCGTTTCTCTGCGACGCTGCGTGACATGATGTGCTCCCGATGGTTGACGCTCGATGGTTGATTGTCTCACCCGCCTTCGCACAGTCGTTTCACGCGCGCCCGAAGCGTGGCTGTATTACCGCACATAGTCCAGAAGCCCCTGCACGAGCGCATCGAAAGTCGCGCGGCAAGGCGGCGACGCGCGCAGATCCTCATGCGTGGTCACCCACGTTTCCAGTTGCAGCGCGACGAGCTTGGGCAGCACGCGGACGAGCGCCGCGTCGCGGCGGGCGAGCGGCACCTGACACACGCCGATGCCCGCGCCTGCGCGAATCAGCGCGAATTGCGCGACATCGCTGTCGGTGCGTAGCGAGAGCGCGCCGCGCGAGTAGCCGGGAAATGCCTTGCTCGCCTCGCGGACGAAGGCCGTCCATTGATCGTAGCCGATGATCGCGTGTTTCCACAGCGCCGCCGCGTTCCTGGGCGTGCCATGCATCGCGAGGTAGTCGCGATGCGCATGCAGCCCGAGTTCGATGCTGCCGATACGCCGCGCGACGAGTTGCGTCTGCTTCGGCCGCACCATGCGCACGGCGATATCGGCTTCGCGCCTCAGCAGGTCCTGCACGCGATTGGACAGCACCAGTTCCACGACGAGATGCGGGTGCCGTTGCCGCAGCGCCGCGATGATGGGCGGCAGCACTTCGACGCCGACCACTTCGCTCGCCGATACGCGCACTACGCCTCGCACGTCGCCGCCATTGCCGTGCCCGCTCGCCGCGCGTTCCAGCGATAGAGCCGTGCTCTGCATCGCCTCAGCATGAGCGCGCAGGCTGAGCGCCAGGTCGGTCGGCTGCAAGCCGGTTTGCGAACGCGTGAAAAGGCTCGCGTTTAACGCCCGTTCGAGCGCTTCGATGTGACGGCCCGCGGTCGGCTGCGTGATACCCAATGCGCGCGCCGCCGCCGACAGCGACCCTTCCTGAAGCACCGCCAACAGCGTGCGATACAGTTCCCAGCCTATGTTGTCCGCCATGCAAATATGTATATCCGCTCTACGTTGTTCGGCAATTCTATTGCAGCCGTGTCTCGCGCAGAATCATCCAATCGACATAACAAGGAGCGGGGCATGACTCGGGAAACGGCTTTGGTGCTTGGCGCAACCGGCGGCATCGGCGGCGAGGTCGCGCGGCAGTTGCGCGATGCGGGCTGGCATGTGCGCGGACTGCGGCGTTCCGTTGCGGCGAGCGAGCAAACGGACGGCATCGAATGGATTCATGGCGATGCGATGAATCGCGCGGACGTGACACGCGCGGCGAAGGGAGCGACGGTCATCGTGCATGCGGTGAATCCGCCGGGCTACAAGCGGTGGGCCGATTTCGTGCTGCCGATGCTCGACAACACGATTGCGGCAGCGAAGACCGAGCGCGCGACCATCGTGCTGCCGGGCACGGTGTACAACTTCGGACCGGACGCGTTTCCCGCGATCGCCGAAGATGCGCCGCAAAATCCAGTCACGAAGAAAGGAGCGATTCGCGTGGAGATGGAAGCGCGGCTGGAACGTGCAAGCCGCGAAGGCGTGCAGACGCTGATCGTACGTGCGGGCGATTTCTTTGGGCCGAAAGGGGGCAACAACTGGTTCTCGCAAGGGCTCGTCAAGCCGGGAAAGCCGGTCCAAAGAATCGTCTATCCGGGGACGGCGGGTGTCGGACACGCATGGTCATATCTGCCGGACGTGGCACGCACCATGGTCGAATTGCTCGCGCGCCGCGATACGCTGGATCGGTTCGCGCGCTTTCATATGCGCGGTCATTGGGACGAGGACGGCACGCAATTCGCTGCGGCCATTCAACGCGTGGTCGCGCGACAAACGGGGCGAGCGCCTTCGATCGGCGCTTTTCCGTGGTGGCTGCTCACGCTCGCATCGCCCTTTAACGCGACCTTTCGCGAGATGCGCGAAATGGGCTATTTATGGCGAACGCCGGTGCGCATGATCAACACGCGGCTTGTCGAAGTGCTCGGCCATGAGCCGCATACGCCGCTCGACGATGCAATCGAAGCGACGCTCGTGGGTCTGCGCTGCGTCGAGTCTTGAACGAGAGACGCAACCACACAGGGATTGCGCTTAGCCGCTCGTCGTCGTAACGTGAGTTATCCGGCGTCGCGATTGCCGAGGGCAACGATCATGTCAACCGAGTGGAAGCGTCGCGTCCGATTGTTCGTGCAGCGTTTCTGGCAGCCGACGAGTGCATGCATGACCTGCATGCCGGGTAGCTGGAGCAACGTCATGAGTCTCGCGCATTGGATCATCGCATTTAAAACCGGACTCTTGACCGGACTTCTGGCGGTGCTGCTGACTTTCACGCCGGCGATGAAACTCTATGGCAACCGATACGGCAATGCATTGCTGGTCGGCTTGCTGACCGCGTTAGGCGATGCCTATTCACACGCGAGTCGCTACTCCAATCCGTACGTCGAACATATTCTCACAGGCGTGGTTTCAGGAATCTTCGCGCTCATCGCTTCGTTTCTGTTCGAGGATCGAGCTCGCCGTATTTGTAAAATTTGGGCGCGTTTCTCCAGATAGTCTGACTCTGGCCGCTTGAATTGCGTTTGCTTCGATCGATGTCGGCCATTGTGTCACGCGATGAATGTGCTTCGCGGGCAACGCATATGGCATAGTTCGGCATTGCAATCGAAAAGGGGAGTCCTATGGCAACGCTCAAAGACATTCAGACGAAGATAGCCAAACTACAGGCGCAAGCCGAAGCAATAGCGAAGAAAGAGTCGGCGGGTGCCATCGCCCGAATTCATTCGTTGATGGACGAATACGGTTTGACTGTCGACGACCTGCGTGCGCACGGGGCGGGAAAAGGCAGTGGCGTGAAACGTGGCGCAAGCACCGGTTCGCAGAAAGGCGGCGCGTCGAATGCGAAATATCGCGATCCGAAGAGCGGGGCGACATGGAGCGGTCACGGCCGCGCGCCCGGCTGGATTGCCAACGCGAAGAACCGTAACCGGTTCCTTATCGACGCGGACGCAAGCACGGCATCTGCCGTCGATGCGAAACCGGCAAAGCCTCGCGGCAATTATGTGCGGGGTCCGCAGCCGCCTAAGTATCGCGATCCGAAGACGGGCGCGGAATGGAGTGGCCGAGGCAAGGCGCCGGCGTGGCTCGCGTCCGCGAAGGACAGGACCAGGTTCCTGATCGATGCGACGGCGGCAAACGGCGCGTCCGAGAAAAAGACTGCGACCAAGAAGGCGGCCACGAAGAAAGTCGCAAAGAAAGCCCAGGCCGCGACAAAGAAAACGGCGACGAAGAAGGCTGCAAAGAAGGCTTCCGCCAAGCGCGCTTCGGTGTCCGAGGCAGCGCAAAACGGCAGCGCGAACACAGCCGAGGCCAGTTAAGTGATGCAAGCGCCGGTTCGTCATGTCAATGACTCCGGCGCTTCTTCAAGCACCGCAAAGAAGCGTGCTAATCGCTCGCCTTCGATGGCGAGCAATCAATCATCGGGCCAATCGGCCAACTCATGCGAAGGAAGGCACGCATACGGCCTTCCGCCACTCGCAAAGGCAATTCAAAGCGAACGCGAGCCGATGAGCCGCGCATCGGCGAGGTAAAGCCTACCTTCGCAACTCTCTCCTATTCCCGCCGAGGCAGTAAGTCTTATTTGAATTGATTGGCAGCCCACGCGTCGGTACACGCCCCGCTTGACTTCCATTGCGCCGCCGTCAACGATTCTTACGCGGACGCAAAGAAGCGCACCGCACGACGCGGCACGAGAACGCCGTTCACGAGAGCCGTTCACGAGAGCGATTCAATTGCCAGGAGGAAGGAGACATGCCCGAAGCACTTTGCAGGCCTCGCACTATCCGATACGTCAACAAGGCAGCGGTAGCGGCTGCGCCGTTTGCCGCGCTGGCGCTTGCCGCGTGTCATGGCGGAAACGACGACAACAACAACGGCACGCCGCCGACTGCTGCGCTCAGTTGTGCGCAACTCGCGGGAATGAGCGTGCCTGCAAGCGCAATCGGTTTGCCGACGACGGGCGCGACCGTAGCCGCCGCCGCGATCGTGCCGGCTTCGGGAACGGGCGTCACGGCCACGCCCGAGTATTGCCTCGTGAGCGGGTCGATTGCGCCCGTCGATCAGACGGCACCGAAGATCAACTTCCAGGTCGCGATGCCGACGCAGTGGAACAGCAAGGCGATGATGTTCGGTGGCGGCGGCTACGACGGCACTGTACCCGCCGTGACCGGCAACGTCCCCGCCGGCCCGACGACACAGCCGGCGCCGCTTGCTCGCGGCTATGCGGTGTTCGGGAGCGATTCGGGCCATCAGGCCGGCGCGCTCGGCAGCCGCGACGGTTCGTTCGGCACCAACGACGAAGCCGTCGCCAACTTCTCCGGCGATGCGCTCAAGAAAACGCGGGATGCAGCGGTCTATCTGATCGGCAAGCGTTATGCGGTGGACAAGCCCAAGCGCGCGTACTTCGCGGGCGGTTCCTCCGGCGGACGCGAGGCGCTGGCGGTCGTGCAGCGTTGGCCGCAGGACTGGGACGGCTCCATCGTGCTGTATCCGGCATGGAATGCGGCAACGCTGGACCTGCAGTTCGGCCGCATCACGCGCGCGCTCGCGCAGCCGGGCGCGTATCCGAATCAGGCGAAGCGCAAGGTGCTGCTCGATGCCGCGCTGTCCGCCTGCGATGCGCTCGACGGCGTAGCGGACGGCCTCATCAGCAACATGGCCGCCTGCAATGCGAGCTTCGATCCGGCGACCGCGACGGTGAACGGCACGCCGCTGCGATGCGCGAACGGCGCGGACACGGGCGATACGTGCCTCTCCGATGCGCAGATCGCGGCGCTCAAGGTCTACGCGACGCCGATCACGTTCAGTTACCCGCTCGCAAGCGGAGAGACGCAGTATCCCGGCTTCAACGTGTGGGGCGCGGACCTGGGCGTGGTCAATGCATCGACAGTGCAGCCGACCGTCATTGCCCTCGCGTTGAATCTGGTGCAGCCGGCGAGTCCGATGCCTGCCACCGCGCCTTACTTCAGCGTCTTCTGGGACCAGTGGATTCGCTACTTCGTGGCGCGCGATCCGAGCGTCAACTCGCTCACGGTCGATCCGCAAAACCCGGGCGCGTATCAGGCGCGCATCAGTGCGCTGACGGCCGAGCAGGACGTGAACAAGACGGACCTGTCCGCGTTCAATGCAAAGGGCGGCAAGATCCTGATGGCGCACGGCATGTCCGATGCACTCGTCAGCACGCAGGCCACGGAGCAGTATTACCAGCGTTTGCGTCAGACGATGGGCGCGTCGACGGTCAGCAATTTCGTGCGCTATTACGAGATTCCCGGCTACGGGCACTCGACCAGCAGCATCTTCAACGCGGGATGGGACTCGCTGACGACGCTGGAGAACTGGGTCGAGAAGGGCGTAACGCCGCCTGCGCAGATCGTCGCGGACAAGACGGGCGTGCCGGGCCGCACGCGCCCGCTCTGCGAATACCCGACCTTCCCGCGCTATAACGGTTCGGGCGATGTGAACGTCGCGTCGAGCTTCACGTGCGCGGCGCAGTAATGGCATTGTGATGGCCGATGCCGCGGGCTTGCATCATGCTCGCGGCATCGGTTTTATCGGCGGGGCGGGAAGTCGAGTAACGCTCGCGCTTCGGCCAAGCGCGGCCAAGCGCGGCCAAGCGCGTTCAATGCGCCGTGGCTGCCCGCATCGCGCGATATTCACGCCGCACGATATCCATCAGCTCGGCCACCGACGTATTCGCGCTGCGCTGCTCATACGTGACGCGGCCGCGCTGCATCAACATGATGCGATCCGCTATGTCGAGCGTCTGCGCGTAGTTGTGCATGATCATGATGATCGACAGCCCGCCTTTCTCCTTCAGCCGCAGCACGAGGTCGATGATGAGCCCCGCTTCGCGCGCGCCCATTGCGGCCAGCGGTTCGTCGAGCAGCAGAATGCGCGCGTTCGAATTGACGGCGCGCGCCACGGCAATCGCCTGACGCTGACCGCCCGACAGACGCTCCACCGGCAAATCGACGGACGGCACATGCACGCCGATATCGTCGAGACATTGCGCCGCGCGCTCGCGCATCTGCTTGTGATCCACGAGCCGCATGAGACTGAGCGGCCCGCGCCGCACGATCTCGCGGTTCAGAAACATGTTGTGGTAGATGCTGAGCGAATTCGCGAGCGCGAGGTCCTGATACACGCATTCGATGCCGAGCGACCGCGCATGATCGACGGAACGGATCAGCGTTTCCTGACCGTGCACCTGCAGCGTGCCGCTCGTCTGCTGATGAAAGCCCGTGAGAATCTTGACGAGCGTGGACTTGCCCGCGCCGTTGTCGCCGAGCACGCCGAGAATTTCGCCCTTGCCGAGCGTGAGCGAGACGCCGTCGAGCGCGGTCACCGCGCCGAAGCGTTTCACGAGATTGTCGCCGCGCAACGCGAGATCGGGCGCGGCGGTTTGCGCTTCAGCCATCACCGTGCTCCCTTGCGGCGAATGCGCCCGACGTGAATGTTGAAGATCATTGCGGCGAGAATCGCGGCGCCGAGAATGATGTTGAACGTGAACGCGTTGATGCCGATGAGCGTGAAGCCGTCGTTCAGAATGCCGAGCACCGCCGCGCCGATCAGGCCGCCGACGATCGTGCCCGAGCCGCCCGTCAACGGCGTGCCGCCGATCACCGCTGCCGCGACCGCGAGAAACATGATCTGATTGCCGCCCGCTTGCGGATCGATCGACGTGATGCGAAAGCCTTCGAGTATGCCCGTGAGACCCGCGAGCACCGCAGCAAGAACGAAATTACCCAGACGCAGCCGGCTCACGAGAATGCCGGCCTCGCCTGCGCCGAGCGGGTTCGCGCCCGCCGCCTGCGTATGCAGGCCCCAGCGCGTGTGCCGCAACAGCACATGCATGATGATCGCGAGCCCGACCGTCCAGATGATCTCGCTGTAACCCCACGCGCCCATCGCAGCGGCGAACCCCGGCGAGCCGGGCGTCGCGACCGGCGTGCCGCGCGAAACCGTGAGCGTGATGCCGTTGATGAGGAACAGCGTGCCGAGCGTCGTGACGAAGGAGGGCAGGCGCAGATACACCGTCACCGCGCCGTTCACGAAGCCGATGATGGCCGCCGCGACGAGGCCCGCGATCACGGCGAGCCACATGGGCGCGCCGGCATCGTTGGCGAAGACCATCATGAACGGCGCGAACGCGAACACCATGCCCGCCGACAGATCGATATCGCCGCCGATCATCAACATGATCTCGCCGAGCGCGATGATCGCCACCGGCGCGATGAACTGCGACAGGTTGACGAGACTCGCGTTGGAGAGCAGGAAGTCGTGGTTGACGATCTGAAAGTATGCGGCGAGCAGCACCGCGACGAGCAGTATCCGCAACTCGGGCGCCCATTGGGCGAAGAGCGCGCCGCGCGGTCTCGCGACCGGCGCGGCGCCGTGTGTTTTGCCCGGCTCGTTCAGCGTATTCATCAGGACTTGATCGCGCCGTTCATCGGAACGATTTGCGGCTTGGTGGTCTTGCCTTCATAACGCGTCGACGTATTGAGGTACGGCTCGACGGTCGCCTTGGTCACGAACTTGAGACCCGTGTTGATGTTCGCCGGTCCGACGAGTCCGCCCGACGCGAGGAACGTGAACGCTTCCACCACGGTATAGAAGCCCTGCACATACGGCTGCTGGTCGATGGTGAAATCGAGGAAGCCTTCGTGGATCAGCTGAACGGTCTGCGGCAACAGGTCGAAGCCGCCGCCATGCACGCCCTTCGACGGCAGGTTCGATTCCTTCATCACTTGCGCGATGCCTTGCGTGCTGCCTGCATCGACGGCGAACATGCCCTTGAGGTTCTGGTGTCCCAGATAGAACGACTTGATCTTGGACAGTTCCTCGTTGACCGTCGCGCCCGTCGCCACGGTCTGAATGTCGATCTTCTTGCCGGACTTCTTGATGGCGTCGCTCGCGCCGTCCAGACGCGGCTGGATGTTCAGCTGACCCGGCGTCGAGATGAAAAGCGCCACCATGCCGCTATCGACGAGACTCGCAATGCGCTCGCCCATCTGATAACCGGAGAGATACAGTTCCTGCCCAATATACGCGAGACGCGGACTCGTCTTGCCGCGCGGCGCGTCGGCGTTATAGGCGAACACCGGAATGCCGGCATCGAGCGCGGCTTGAATCGGTTTGTCGAATGCAGTCGGATCGACGATCGGCACGGCGATGGCATCGGCTTTCGCGGCGATCGCGGAGTTCACGGCGCGCACCATTTCACCGGCATCGGACGTGGCCGAGCCGGTCCACTGATAGTCCATGCCGAAGAGCGAGCATGCGTCCTGTATGCCGTATTGCGTCGGCACGAAGAACGGATTCGTGGTGACGTGATTGACGAACACGATCTTCCATTTCTTGTGCTGCGGGAATGCGGATTCGGCGGCCTGGGCGCTCGAAATGAGACCGCCCGCGCCCGCAGCGCCGCCGAGCAGCGAGAGCGCCGCGCCGAGCCCCGCGCCCTGCATCAGGCCGCGCCTTGCGGTGCTGATGCCGTTGTTATCGTCTTTCGTGTCCCGGTTCTGCGTCATGTCCACCTCCGTTCTTGGTCGATGCGAGTCGACGTGTCGTCGATTGCGTCCAGATAATGGGTGATCGCTTGCTCATCACTTCGGAGCGGCTTTCACATTGGAAAGACGTCGATGATGATTTTGTTTCGATGCGTTTCGATAAAGCTCAATGCTTATTTATTCGCGTCTTGGCGCTCAGAAACGGGAATCGCGGCGGGCATGACGCACTGAATCGCAATCGCGCGGTTGTCTCATAGTTTGGTTTATGCAGCGCACAGGCGGGAAAAAGAACAGAGCCACTATATGCAGGTATTTTCGGCGCTTCGATTAGAGCTTTCCCGATGAAACGCACGCACGGACGCATGCGGTGAATGAGTCCGCGAAAAGTGTGCGATGCGGGCGGCGGAACGTGCCTGCTCTAACGCCCGAAAAGGTTCTCGCGAATCTGCAGCAGATGCCCCGTCAGTAGCTCGCAAGCCAGCTCGGCGTCGCGATCCCGAAGCGCATCGACGATGGCGCGGTGCTGCGCTTCGTACTGACTGCGACGCTCGGGCGTGAGCGACTTGCGCTTCAGGCGTCCCCATTCGCCTTGTTCGCGCACTTCGTTCGTCAATTCCAGCACGCGCAGAAAGAAGCTGTTATGCGTCGCCACCGCGAACGCGCGATGCAATTCGCCGTCCCAGTGTTCGAATTCTTCGATGTTCGACGCCGCTTCCGAACGCTCGATGCACTCGGTCATGTGCGTGAAGTCGGCGACCGTCGCATAGCGCACGATCAAGCCCGGCATCAGCGGTTCGATCAGGAGCCGCGCTTCCATCAGTTCGGCGGGACTCGTCTGTACGGCGTCGGTCTTTGGCTCCGGTTGCGGCTCGGACGGTGTTAGCGGCGTTAGCGGCGTTAGCGGTGCCACGGGGCTCGTCGACATCCCGCCCGGCATCACGAACGTGCCGCTGCCGACTGCCTGGCGAATGAGCCCGCGCTCTTTGAGATCCGCGAGCACGCGACGGACCGCGCCGCGCGACGCGCCGAACTCCTCGCTTAACTCGCGCTCCGGCGGCAGACGCACGCCCACGCCCAGCCGGCCGCTGCGGATTGCCTCTTCGAGATAGTGGGCGAGCTCGCGCGCTCCTTTTGACCTGACTGTCAGCCTGATTTCGTCGACGCTGCCCATGACTTTTTCTGCTCGTCCTATTAGACCAATTGGTATCGGAGATTGGTTAACCCTAGTTCTCTTTGTCCTTTTTTGGTCCTAGAGTGGCTCCAGATTCACCGACAAGTCTAGATTAAAGGCCCACCATGAAATTAGCAACTTTGCGGGTAGATGGCGCGAAAACCGTCGCTGTCGTGGATTCGGAAGGCGGCAAGTACTGGCCGGTTTCCGAACTTTGCGACGGCTTCTCCGGCGATATGGTCCAATTGGTTCAACTGTTCACCGACCTGCGCGAAACGCTACATCCGCGTGGCGAAGGCAAGCCGCTCGCGTCGGCGCAAGTGCTCGCGCCGATCGACCAGCCGCGCCGCAACGTGTTCTGTGTCGGCAAGAACTATCACGACCACGCCGAGGAGTTCAGCAAGTCGGGCTTCGACAAGAGCGCGCAGGCGGGCGAGCACATTCCGGAAGCGCCGGTCGTGTTCACCAAGCCCGTCTCGACGATCATCGCGACGGGCGAGCGCATTCCGCGCCACGCCGACGTGACGCAGCAGATGGACTACGAAGTGGAGATCGGCGTGGTGATCGGCAAGGCGGGGCGCGGCATCAAGAAGGCCGACGCGATGAACCACGTCTTCGGCTACACCATCATCAACGACGTGACCGCGCGCGATCTGCAAAAACTGCATCGCCAATGGTTCATCGGCAAGTCGCTCGACGGCTTCTGCCCGATGGGCCCGTTTCTCGTCACGGCGGACGAGATCGACGCAGAGAACATCGACGTGCGCTGCTGGATCAACGGCGAACTGCGTCAGGAATCGAACTCGAAGCTACTGATCTTCGATATCCCGACGATCATCGAAACGCTTTCGGCCGGCATGGAGCTTCAGCCGGGCGACGTCATCTCGACGGGCACGCCCGCGGGCGTGGGCATCGGCTTCAATCCTCCGAAATTCCTGCAAAGCGGCGACGTCGTGCGCATGGAGATTCCGGGCATCGGCATTCTTGAAAACGAGGTGGCGTGAACATGGCAACGAGAGAAGTGCAGGGCGTATTCATCGAGACCGAGGGCGAAGGCGCGCCGGTCGTGTGCATCCACGGTCTCGGCGGATCGTCGAACAACTGGACGCCGGTGCTGCCGGCATTCGAGGGCAAGCAGGTCATTCGCATCGACCTGCCGGGCAGCGCGCGTTCGCCGTTGCCTGAAGGGAAGCTGTCGATCGATCTGTACGTGGACACGATCGCTTCGGTCCTGCGCGAGATGCAAGTGACGAAGGCCGATGTCGTCGCGCATTCGATGGGCACCATCGTCGCGCAGCATCTGGCCGTGAAGCATCCGGAACTGGTGAAGAGCCTCGCGCTCTTCGGGCCGCTCGTCGCGCCGCCGGATGCGGGCCGCGAAGGCATGCGCCAGCGCGCCGGAATCGCGCGCGAGAAGGGCGTGCCGGGCGTGCAGGAGATTGCCGATGCCATCGTGAAGGGCGCGACCAGCGACGAGACGAAATCGCAGCGGCCGGTGACGCTCGCGCTCGTGCGCGAAAGCGTGATGCGGCAGTCGCCCGAAGGCTACGCGCAAAGCTGCGAGGCGCTCGCGGGCGCGCAGGCCGCCGAGATCGAGCGCATCGAAGTGCCGACGCTGCTCGTCACCGGCGATCAGGACGGCGTCGGCAAGCCGGATGCCGTGAAGGCGATGGCCGAGCGCATCAAAGGCGCGAAGGTCGTCGTGCTGAACGGCTGCGGCCACTGGACGACGTTCGAGAAGCCCGCCGAATCGACGGCGGAACTCAAGCGCTTCTACGAGGCGGCGCAGTGAGGAACTGAACGAGGCCGGCACGCCACGTCATTGAACGCCGCAGAGACGGCAACGACCGGCGCCGGAAGAACACCAATCAGGTCAGACCGTAATCAACCGGCGGCCCGCGCGCGAATGCGGCGGGTCCGCGTGGAGGAGACAGACATGAGTTCGATCCTGTTCGACAACGTATCCATTTTCGATGGCAGCGGCGCGCAGCCGTTCAAGGGCCAGGTGCTCGTCGATGGCCGCCGCATCGTGCGCGTGGCGCGCGAGGAAGCGCCGATCAGCGCGCCCGACGCGCGGCGCATCGACGGCCGCGGCGCGTTCCTGATGCCCGGCATGACCGAGGCGCACACGCATTTCTCGTGGAACGACCAGCCTTCGCTATCCGCGATCCAGTTCATGCCGCCCGAAGAGCACATGCTCTGGTGCGTGCGCGTGGCGAAGCGCTACCTCGAAATGGGCTGGACGTCCGCGCTCGGCGCGGCCGCCGCAAAGCCGCGGCTCGATGTCGTGCTGCGCAATGCCGTGAATGCCGGCGAGTTTCCGGGGCCGCGCTATCTCGCGGGCAGTCAGGAAATCACGATTCTCGGCGGCCTCGCCGATAACACGCTGCCGCACATGCCGTTCAAGGAGCTGAACTTCGGCGCGGTCGTGAGCGGCCCGGAAGAGATGCGCGCGACCACGCGCATGTTCGTCAAGTATGGCGTCGATCACCTGAAGATCAATCTGTCGGGTGAGTACATCGCGGGCATTTCGGCGGAATCGTCGCCGTTCTCGGAAGAAGAAATCGCCATGCTCGCGGCCGAAGCCAAGCGCGCCGGCAAGCGCGTGGCGGCGCATGCGCGCTCCAGCGAATCGGTCAAGCAATGCGTGCGGCACGGACTCGAACTGATCTTCCACGCGAGCTTCGCCGACGAGGAAGCGCTCGACATGCTCGAAGCCAACAAGGAGAAGCACTTCGTCGCGCCGGGCATCGGCTGGCTCATCAGCACGCTGCATCACGCGGAGAAGTGGGGCATCACGGAGGAAATGGCGACGAAGATGGGCTACAAGCGCGAGCTGGAAACCGCCGCTGAAACGCTGCGCAAGATGCACAAGCGCGGCATTCGCGTTCTGCCGGGCGGCGATTACGGCTTCGCGTGGATGCCGCACGGCACCAACGCGCGCGACCTTCAGTACTTCGTCGATTACATCGGCATGACGCCGATCGAAGTGCTCGTTTCGGCGACGCGCTACGGCGGCGAACTGATGATGATGCCCGACGAGCTGGGCCAGATTCGCGAGGGCTATCTCGCCGACATCATCCTCGTGGACGGCAATCCGCTCGCGGACCTGACCATCTTGCAGGACCCGAAGAAGATCACGCTCGTGATGAAAGACGGCGACATCTTCAAGACGACGCATGACTCCCTGCCGCCGCGCGGGGAACTGCATATCGGCACGCCGCTGCCGGCCGATGCAGGCGTCGAGCAAGCGGCGCCCGCGCCGGTGCATTGAACGCTTGCAGACGCGGTGCGTGGCGCCGGCCGTTCCTTGCGGCCGGCGCCTTCGCTTACGAAAAATCAGGAGACGACCACATGAAACCGCGCACTTTGCTCGCCGCGCTGGCGACCGGCCTCGCGTGCGCATCCGCGTTCGCCGCCGCGCCGACCATCGGGCTGTCCAACGGCTACTTCGGCACCGAATGGCGCAACCAGATGATCGACGGCGCGAACCAGCAATTCGAGACCTATAAGGCGAAGGGCATGGCCGACAAGCTGGTCATCCAGCAGTCGGGCGCGAACACCGGCCAGCAGATTCAGGACATGCGCAACATGATCCGCCAGAAAGTCGGCGCGATCATGGTCGATGCGAATTCCGCGACCGCGCTCAACGGCGTCATCAACGAAGCGGAGCGCAGCAAGATTCCGGTCGTCTCGTTCGATCAGGCCGTGTCGAATCGCTATGCGACCAACGTGACGGTCGATCATTACAAGTGGGGCCAGCGCTACGCCGAGTGGATCGCGGAGCAATTGCACGGCACGGGCAACGTCGTGGTGCTCGACGGCATTCCCGGGCACCCGGCGGCCGAAGCGCGCAAGAAGGCCGCGCTCGATACGTTCGCGAAGTATCCCGGCATCAAGGTCGTGTGGTCCGGCTACGGCGAATGGGACGAGGCGAAGGCGCAGTCCGTGATGGCGACGGTCATCGCCGCGCAGCCGAAGATCGACGCCGTGTTCACCGAAGACGCGATGGCGCTCGGCGTGCTGCGCGCCTTCGAGAACGCGAACCGCCGCGTGGCGATCATGACCGGCGAGGCGCAGAAGGGCTTTCTCACCGAATGGAAGAAGCAGCGCGACGCGGGCAATCCAATGAAGGTCTTCGTGCAAGTGAATCCGCCCGATATCAGCCGCACGGCGCTCGGCATCGCGGTGCGGCTCGCGCAGGGACGCAAGCTCAAAGCGCTGCCGGACAACACGTACTATTTCCCCATCACGAAGACGGTGACGAGCGAGACGCTCGACGCCACGCTCGCCTCGATGGACGGCAAGCCGGACAGCTACTTCCTCGGGCAATGGCTCACAGAAGCCGAGCTCGACGCGCTCTTCGCGCAGTGACGGCGGCACCATGTCTCTCTTGATCGCGAAGGGACTCACGAAACGCTACGGCGGCGTACTGGCACTCGACGACGCGAGCCTCACCCTCGAAGCCGGCGAAGTGCTCGGCTTGCTCGGCGCGAATGGCTCGGGGAAATCGACGCTTTCCAGCATTCTCGCGGGCGACAGGATGCCGGACCACGGTTCCATCGAACTCGACGGCGTGCCGCTCGCCATCGGGTCGCCGAAGGCAGCGCGGGCGGCGGGCATCGCCATCGCGCATCAGCATCCGGGGCTCGCACCCGACTTGCCGGCCTGGGAGAACGTGTTCCTCGGCGCGGAGCTGTGCCGCGCGGCGCGCTTTCTGAATCAGCCGCGCACTCGCGAGCGCGCGCTGCAATTGCTCGAAAGCCTGCGGCCGGGCTGGAACGTCGATGCCGCTGCGGGCAGCCTGACCGCCGCAGATCAGCAACTGGTCGAGATCGCGCGGGCACTCGCGCTCGCGCCGCGCGTGCTGATTCTCGACGAACCGACCGCTGCGCTCGCCGCAGCCGAAGTCGAAAGCCTGATGCGCGCCGTGCGCGGCCTGACGGCGCGCGGCACGGCGGTCGTCTTCATCTCGCATCGCATGGCGGAGATCGAGTCGCTGTGCGATCGCGTGATGGTGCTGTGCAACGGCCGCGCGGTCGGCGAGTTGCCGGTGCGCGGCCATCTGGATGAGCCGCGCGTGCTCGAACTGATGGGCGGCGTGGCGGGCGGCGCGGCCGCCGCGCATCTGCACGATGGCGCGCGCGAAACGGCGCAAACGGACCGCGTGTCGCGCAACGGCGCATCGGTCGCGATGACGGTGCGCGGCCTGCGAGCGGGCGCGCGGCTGCGCGGCGTCGATCTGGAGTTGAAGCGTGGCGAGATTCTCGGCATCGCGGGATTGCAGGGCCACGGCCAGGAAGAACTGCTCGACGCGCTCGCCGGTTTCCGCGTGCCGGATGGCGGCACGGTGACGCTCGCTGGACCGCACGGCGCGAAGACGGTCGAACCGCGCTCGCCGCGCCAGATGATCGCGGCGGGCGTCTGCCTCGTGCCGAACGACCGGCATCGTCAGGGCTTGTGGCTCGATCATTCGGTCGAATTCAACCTTGCGCAGGTCGGCGTGAACTTCGCGCAGAGCCCGTGGCGGCTGCATCGCGCGCCGATTCGCCGCTTCGTCGACGATGTAGTGAAGCGCCTGCGCATCAAGACATCCGACGCGCGGCAGCCGGTGCGCGATCTGTCGGGCGGGAATCAGCAGAAGGTGGTCATCGGCCGCTGGCTGAACCGTCAGGTCGATGTGCTGCTTCTCAGCGATCCCACCAAGGGCGTGGATGTCATCGCCCGCAAGGACATTTACGAAGCGATCGGCGCGCTCGCTGCGGCAGGAACCGCTGTGCTCGTTTATGCTTCGGACACCGAAGAATTGCTCGCAGTGTGCGACCGGCTCGTCGTGATGTACGAAGGGCGGATCGTCGCGCTGCTGGAAGGAGAAGAGATGAACGGATCGCGCGTGACCAGCGCGCTCTTCGGAAGGAGCGCGGCATGAAAGCGCACTTGAGCGAAGGGCTTCCCGGCACGAAAGCCGTGCCGATGAAAAGCACCGGCACTGCGTTGAAAGCGACGCTTGCGCGCACCGCGAGCGCATTGCCGGCGCTCGTCATGCTGCTCGCCGTGACCGTGTGCAACGCGTGGCTTCAGCCCGACTTTCTGACGCTCGATTCGCTCGCGAGCAACATGCAGAACGCCGCGCCGGTGATTCTCGTCTGCATGGCGCAGGCGGTCGTCGTGTTGATGGGCGAGCTGGATCTGTCGGTGGGCGCGGGCATTTCGCTCGTCAATTGCGTGCTCGCCGCCGCGCCCGGTCTCATGGGCTGGGGCACGGGCGCGACGTGTCTCGCTGCATTGGTCGCCGCGCTCGCGGCCGGTGCGTGCAACGGCTTTCTCGTCGGCTATGCGAGGCAGAGCGCGCTCATCGCCACGTTCGCGACAGGCGCGGTGTGGTTCGGCTGCGCGCTGCTCTTGATGCCGCAGCCGGGCGGCACCGTTCCCGACGCGCTCGGCGAATGGTTCGCGGCGCGCATCGGCGTGGTGCCGCTCGCGGCGCTGCCCGTGCTCGCGGCTGTCGTGATCTGGGCCGTGCTGCAACGGCACCGCTTCGGGCGGCGGCTGATCGCAACTGGCAGCAACGCCGACGCCATGTTCAAGGTCGGCGTCGACGTGCGGCTCGTCAAACTGCTCGGCTATATGCTCGCGTGGCTCTTCGTGTTCGCGGCGGCGGTGTGCCTGTCGGCGCAGACCGCATCCGGCGATGCGCGCCTCGGCCTGCCGTACACGCTGAACTCGGTGGCCGCCGTGGTCATCGGCGGCATCTCGCTCGCGGGCGGGCGCGGCTCCATGCTCGGCGCAATCTGCGGCTCGCTCGTGCTCGCGCTGATCGGCAACGTCGTCTACTTCGCGGGCATTCCGAGCAACTATCAGGAAGTGTTCAAGGGCGCGGTGATCGTGATTGCGCTCGGCTTCACGTTCGTCGGCGCGAAAAGGAGAGCTTGATGATGAATACGCAATCGCGCCGACTCTTTCTTCTCGTGCTCGCGATCATCGTGCTCGTCGGCGGGCAGTTCGCCGTGCCGGGTTTCGCGAGTCCGGGGCAAGTCGCCAATCAATTGAAGATCGCGACGTTTCTCGGTCTATTCGGCATCGCGCAATCGCTCGTGATGATCGCGGGCGAACAGGGGCTGGACCTGTCGGTCGGCGCGGCGGCCACGCTCGGCGGCATTCTCGGCGCTGCGCTGCTCGGGCCCGCGTCGCCGGGTCTGGGCGCGGCCTTCGCCGCTGCTGCCGCGAGCGGCGCGCTGGTGGGCGCGGTGAACGGCGTCGGCATCACGCTCTTGCGGATACCGCCGCTCGTCATGACGCTCGCAATGGCGAGTCTCGTGGATGGCGGCCTGATCGTGTGGTCATCGGTGATGCACGTGAACACGGCGGCGAGCCCGGCGCTCGCCGCGCTCGCCGGCCGAACGCTCGCGGGCGTGCCGACCGTGGCGGTGATCTGGCTCGTGGCCGGCGCGCTCGTGTGGCGCTTTCTCGATCATTCCGCGTGGGGGCGACGGCTGCTCGCGAGCGGCGCGAACCCGACGGCGGCGGCGATAGCGGGGACGCGCGTGCGCGCCATTCGCATCGCGGTCTATACGGCGAGCGGCGTCATCGCCGCGCTGACGGGCGTGCTGCTGGTCGGCTATGTCGGTCAGGCGTTTCTCGGGCTCGGCACCACGTATGTGCTGCCGAGCGTGGTCGTCGCGGTGATCGGCGGCGTGTCGCTCGCAGGCGGACGCGGCGACTACATCGCGGTGGCGATGGCCGCGCTGCTGCTCACCGCGCTGACGAGTCTCTTGACCGCGCTGCAGATCGGCGAAGCAGGGCGGCAATGCATCTTCGGCGCGACGCTGCTCGTGTTTCTCGCGCTGAACAAGTGGTCGTTCAAGGGCATGCTACGTCGCGCGCAGGCTTGAACGCCATTTGCAGGCCATTTGCACGCCGCTACTGACCTCTCCCGAAGTCCTTAGCAGAACATAACGATGCGGCAAGAGCCAGCTTGGTCTCGTCTTCGCCGCGCAGGCGGGCGAGCCATCGGCTCGTGCTCGCCTTCATCGCCGTGACCGGTGACGTCAGGCGCTGCAGCCATGCAGTCGTCGGCGATACCACGGCCACGTTCTCCATCATGCCGCGGTCTTCGTGATCGAGTATATGGCAGTGCATCACGAATTCGCCGGTGAAGTCCTCGTAGGCCGTGCGCATTTGCAGCGTGTAGCCCGCTTTGATGAAGAGCGTGTCGCGTATCACGCCTTGCAGGTTGCAGTATTCCGTGTCGCCGGTTGCCAGTTCCTCCTGCGTGCAATTGCCGGAACCGTCGAAGACGGAATGGTTCGCCGCATTCTTGATGTCCATGATCTTGAACGGGTTCGTGTGGATATGAAACACGTGCGTCGCGAAGGTCGAGGCGGACACGTTCCACTGATCCACCGTGCCCAGCGTGCCGGTCACGCGGATGACGGACGGATCATACGACGCGCCTTCGATCTGGAAAGTCAGCGGCTGGTTCGGCCCTGTGGGCAGGTTGATCTGGAATTGCTGATTGACCGTCTGCTTGATGGGACCGTCGACGGGCACGGTCGGCGCGAAAGCGCGCAGGTTGAGCGACTGGAGATCGGACTTCGCGGGTTGCGCGAGCGTGGGATTGGCGGCCACCAGTTGATCGCGAATGAACTGCCAGTACTTCGAATGGCTGCCCACGGTGGTATTGGGAATGTTCACGCCGGGGCCGACGCGCGCGAACGACAACAGCCGGCGGTCCTTGACCTTGCTCGCGCCGCGTCGGAAGTTGATGGTGGCCGAAGCCGACGCCGCTTCGTCGAGGATGCAGTACAAGCCAGGCGACGGGAACGCCACCAGCACGTCGCTTCGATAACCGGGGTTCATCGCGTTGACGTCTTTCTCCACCATCGTCTGCATGGTGATGCCGTCTTCGGCGAACTCCAGTTGCTTCACCGTCTCGCCGCTGCACAGCGCGTCGAGCGTCACGACTTGCGAAGACTTCGTGCGGTCGTTCGCCAATGCGGACGTCGCGGCGTTGGTCGCCGTGTTCACCTGCGCGGTACTGAGCGATTGCGAATCGGCAAGGCCGAGCGCCGACAGATTCGCCCGCACGATCTTCACGTTGATGGTGTCGCGGTTGCCGCCATGCACCATGCGCAGGCGCCGGATGTCGCCGGCCGGCACGAAGCCCACTGCACTCGGGAAGATGGGCTGCACCACGCCGTTGATCTGCGTATAACGGCCCGAGATGATCCACGATGATTTCACCGCGCCTGCCGGCGCGCCCGTCCGCGTATCGGGAACGAACCCTAACTGATTGTTATACCCCCGAATCTCGCCTACTTTGCCGGAGGGGCAGATCCATTCGCCCGTGGTCGGGTCGAGCAGCGGCACGGTGGAAGTCGCGTCGCTGAAGCACGCGTATTCGATCTGCTGGAACAGCATCACATGCTCGGTGAGCGGCAATCCGAATGTCCTGCGCTTGAGGATCGTATCGATGTCCGCGCTGCCGTTCGCGACGCCCGCGCGCGCCTGACGCGAGCCGCGCACGATGAGCACGCCCGCCATGCCGCTCGCCACGTCGATGGCGGTGGACCCGTGCAGATGCGAGTGATACCAGAAGGTGCCCGACGGATGGTTCGACGGAATCTCGAAGACGTAGTGATGCGTGCTGTCGCTCGTGGATTTTCCGCCGCTGGGCGGCACCGTAATCAGCACATTGTCGGCATTACCGGACGGCGATACATGCAGCCCGTGCGTATGGATGTTCGTGTTGTTGAAGCAATGCGGCGTGACGTGATCGGGCTGGCTGGGACAGGTCGCGTCGTTCGGATTCAGCGGAAGATTGTTCGTAAAGTTCAGCTTGAGCGTGGCGCCCGGCTTGATGCTGATGGTCGGTCCCGATGGACAGCCGTTGTACGAACGCATGTTGACGGTATCGAACGCGTTCGTCGAGGGGTTGTAGATTCGATACGACGTCATCTTCGCGGTGAGGGAGACGGTCGCTGAGTTGCCTGACGGATTCAATCCGGAGGCGCATTGCAGCCGCTGCAACAGCGAGGCGAGACTTCCCGCGGTCGTTACGGCCGAATTGCCGGCGGTCGCATCGGCGGTGTCGTCTACATCGGTGAAGGAACGCGCGTTCAGATTGCTCTGCGCATGCGATAGCGCAGGAACCACGATCAGCGCCAGAAGCAAGGCGCGCATTGCAGCGCCGATTTCTTTCAGCGACGTTTTCATGTGTGCTCCTCTGTCCACGGACGGCGTCGGGTCGCCGCAAGGAGACATTAGGGCATTGGAAAAACCGTCGTATCCCTAATCGTTTTGCATGTGTGTGGTTCCCCACAAAGGCCGCGCGCCGAATCGGTAAGTTGGACCGGAGGCCTATTCGTTAGCTGAATTACGGATGGCTAAGAGTGCGTGGCGGCGCGGCGGGGAATCGTCGAAGGAATGCTCGCGGTGGAAAACGCATCAGAATGGTGCGTCGCGATTGTCGGCTCGTGCCGAGCAGCGGGGCGAAGCAGGCATCGTCGCCGAAGCGTGGCCAGCATAGTCTGGCCGTCGCCCAGCAGCGCATAGTCTTCGATGGGGCAGCTCACCGCTGTCCGCTCCTTCTTTTAGATAGAAGTCCGAACAAACCCATTGTGCCGATGCCCGCCAGTCCCCAGAACAGCGCGCGGTGACGATCGGTGAACATTTCGACGCTGCGTTGCCGCGCTTCGTCGCCGAAGCGCCCATGGGCGCCGTAATCGCCAGGAACGGGATCGAACAGATTGCTCGGCGCGTCATGCGGGAGCGGTTCGTCGGTAAGCTGCCCGCTATAACCGCTGCGCGCCAGATAGCGGTCGATGAGATTCGGCGCGATGCGGTTCGCCACGATCGCCTTGACGCTCGAAAAGCCCACCCAGACCTCCCGCCGATGGTGAGTCGCGGCAAAGTAGATGGCGCGCGCTGCGACCTCCGGTTCGAAGATCGGCGCGACGGGTCGCGCGCGTTTGCCCATCTTGTTGAGGGCCCAGTCGAACTGAGGCGTGTTCAGAGCGGGTAGCGCGACCATGGTCAGATGGATCTTCAGCCGGTCATGGATGATCTCGGAGCGAAGCGCGTCCGTGAAGCCGCGAATGGCGAACTTCGCGCCGCAATACACGGATTGCAACGGCACCGAGCGGTAGCCCAGCGCCGAGCCGACATTCACGATGGTGCCGCGGTTGCGCGTGCGCATGCGTGCGAGCGCGGCCATCATGCCGTGGACCTGTCCGAGATAGGTGACCTTCGTGCCGCGCTCGATTTCTTCTGCCGTGAGTTCGGAGACCGGCGCGAATGCGGTCGCCATTGCAACGTTCACCCAGACGTCGATGGGTCCCAGTGTCTCTTCGACATGCGATGCAGCACGGTCAACGGCTCTGGCATCCGCGACATCCGTCGGAATGGGTAGCGCGCGCACGCCATAGGTCTCGCGGACTTGCGACGCCGCCCGCTCCAGCCGCTCAGCGTCGCGTGAGAGAAGGGCGACGTCGTAGCCCTGCCGCGCGAATTCATCTACAGTCGCGCGACCTACGCCGGCACCCGCACCCGTGATTACGACTACCTTTGGCATTCGGTGCCTCCTCATCGACGCTTAGGGCGATGTCAGGAACAACGGTTGAGAGAACGACAGTCGAACGCATTGGAGCAGCAGCCGTGCCAATAGGTCACACGATGCTGTTTCGTCGTGCGGTGAACGGCTGACGCGCTAACGACCCTATGAAAACATCACACGCTGCCTGCCAGCCAGCCGAACGTTTGCATTTCGGTGAGGTGCATTGCAGCGAGCTTCAACAAGCATCGCTCGCCCTTGGCCGTGAGGTGCACTTCCACCTGACGCCGATCGCTTTCTCCCGGCTTTCGAACGACGAGCCCCGCACGCTCGCACCGGCTCACCAGCGCAGCCGTGCCGTTGGGCGCTGCCTGAAGGCGTTCCGCCAGTTCACCGACACTCGCCCACGTTCGTCCCGGCATGCCGCGCACATGCAACAGCAATTGATACTGCAGAGGCGTGATGCCGGCCGCGTGAGTGATTTCTTCGGAATAGCGAAGGAACTTCCGCAGTTGATAACGGAAATTCGAAAGCGATTCGAGATCCGTCTTGCTCGGCAGGCCCTTGGTCCCGCGGTTATTCGGTTGCTTCATTTCTGCGCACGGATCTTCTGTTCAGTGGGTCGGTAAATGCATTGCGTTCGGGCTGGACGCGCCGTTCATGGTAGCAGATGCATTCGGCGCTGCTGACTGCTTGAAGTCCCGCGCAGCGGCGCTCCGGAACATTTTGCAATTGGCGGGAAAAAAGCACAGCGTGATATAAATCGGCCTTCGATGCCACCGTTGGCGCAACCCGGATCGACGGCGCCAACGTCGCATGCTGTCCCGGAATGCGGCTTGCTTGATGCAAGCCCCCAGATATTCCCCTTTTTTCGATGACCGCCGGAAGCTATGGAGAACAAAGATGCCGGCACACTGGTCGGTCGTGATTGCACCGGCATGGCTGGCGTTATCGGTGCTTTGCGCGTGCGCAGTGGTAGTCGACATCACGTTGCTCGGACACCGGCAACCGGTGGCGATCATGTCGGTGGTATGGCCGTTGACGATGCTGTACTGGGGCCCGATAGGCTTGATCTTCTATTTCGCGTTCGGTCGCGCGACGCCCGGCGCACAGCAGCGCGAAGCGCCGATGTGGCAAGCCACTTTTCTCGGCGCGACGCATTGCGGCGCAGGCTGCGCGCTCGGAGACTTCATTGGGGAATGGCTCGCCTTTCTACTTGCCTTCAGCATCGCGGGCTCGCAACTGATCGGGCGGCTCGCGTTGGCGTTCGTACTGGCCTATCTCATCGGCGTGGCTTTCCAGTATTTCTCGATCGCGCCAATGCGGGGCCTCGGCTTTCGCGATGGCGTGATCGCGGCAGTCAAGGCGGACACGCTTTCTCTCGTCGCGTACGAGGTGGGCATGTTCGGCGTGATGATCGCTTTCACGGAGCTTGCCACGCCGCTCAAGCCGACTGACTCAGCGTACTGGGTGCGAATGCAACTTGCGATGGTGGCGGGCTTTCTCACTACGTATCCGGTCAACTACTGGCTCATCCGGCGAGGCATCAAGGAGAAGATGTGATCTGTGTGCGTCGGTTATTCGTATCTATCTTGCGAACGGGGCTGGCGCTCGCGGTCTCGCTGCGGCACATCACAGCATCTGCGAACGAGGCAGCGCCAGACACATCCGATTCACTCACGAGCGGACCGACGCCGCTTGCCTATTTCCTTCACAGCAAGGGACCCGCAGCGCATCCCGTCCTGCATCTCGATTGGGTACTGACGGCGATATGCGGTCTTGTTTGCATCATCATCGCGGTGATGCTGTTGATTGCGATGTTCCGTCACCGCAAGAAAGAAGACCACCGTGCGCTCGGCAATGGCGGCGGCCTGAGCTTCATCTATGTCGGCACGGCCATATCGACTGTCGCGTTGTTCGGCATCGCCATCTACATGCTGATGGTGCTGGCCGAGGTCGCCGATCCGCCGAAAACGCCGGCTCTCACCGTCACGGTCACCGCGTACGACTGGTGGTGGAAAGTGGACTACGGACAGGGCCCGAGCGCGTTCACGACCGCCAACGAACTGCATATTCCGGTGGGCGTGCCGGTGCTCGTGCTGCTAAAGAGCGCGGACGTCATTCATGCGTTCTGGGTGCCGCAATTGTCGGGCAAGACGCAGACCATACCCGGCAACACCAACCGTCAGTGGATACAGGCAGATAAGCCCGGCATTTTTCGCGGCCAATGCACGCAGTACTGCGGCGTGCAACATGCTCACATGGCATTCGAAGTCTATGCGCAGCCGCAAGCAGACTATGCCCGGTGGTACGCCGCCCAGCAGCGCGCAGCAGGCGCGCCGGCCACGACGCAGGCGATGCACGGCAGGAAGCTCTTCGAGGAACGCTGCGCGGGATGCCACGCGGTGCGCGGCAGCAATGCGGCCGGCGTGCAGGCGCCCGATCTCACGCATGTGCTGTCGCGCCGGCTGTTGGCGGCGGGCACGGTCGTCAATACGCCGGAGAATCTGATGGACTGGATTCAGCATGCGCAGGAAATCAAGCCCGGCACGCTCATGCCCGACATGAAGCTTTCGCCCGCCGAATCAGGCGAGCTGTCGGCATACCTCGCTACTCTCAGGTAAGGACAAGACGATGGCCGTGACAGGGGATCGAAGCGCCGGGCACACGCACCGCGTCGCGTTCAGACGCGAGCCGGAGTTCGGCAGCGTCCCGAAAGGATCGGAAGCCGAGAAGCGGCTGCTCGACCTATGGGAAGGCGAATCGGGATGGCGCGGCTTCATCACGACAGTCGATCACAAGAAGATCGGCCTGCGCTATATCGTGACCGCGTTCGTATTTCTGCTGCTGGGCGGCGTCGAGGCGCTCATCATGCGCTTGCAACTCGCGCGGCCGAACGAGACGCTCGTCACGCCCGGACAGTTCGCCGAGCTGTTCACCATGCACGGCATCACGATGATCTTTCTCTACGCGCTGCCGGTCCTGAGCGGCTTCGCGAACTTTTTGTGGCCGCTCATGCTGGGCTCGCGCGACATGGCGTTCCCGCGTCTGAACGCGCTTTCGTATTGGGTCTTTCTCTTTGCCGGCATCTTTCTCTATTGCAGCTTTCCGCTCGGCGAAGCGCCCAATGCGGGCTGGTTCAACTATGTGCCGCTTGCGTCGCTCGAATACAGCCGTGGAATAAACATCGACGTCTATTCGCTCGGCATGGTGTTGCTCGGCATTTCGACGACCGTGGGCGCAGTGAATTTCGTGGTCACGCTCTTTCGCATGCGCGCGGTGGGCATGTCGGTGGACCGGCTGCCGATCATCGTATGGGGCACGCTGACCACTTCCTTCGCGAACCTCTTTGCCGTGCCTTCCGTGAGTCTCGCCTTCTTCCTGTTATGGATGGACCGCAACATCGGCACGCATTTCTTCGATGTCGCGAGCGACGGCAGGCCGCTGCTCTGGCAACACCTCTTCTGGATGTTCGCGCATCCGTGGGTGTATGTCGTGGTGCTGCCCGCGATGGGTATCGTCTCCGATGCATTGCCCACGTTTTGCCGGCGTCCGCTCGTCGGTTACGCGGCAGTGGCCATGTCGACGGTCGCGACGATGATCATCGGCTTCGAAGTGTGGATTCATCACATGTTCGCGACCGGCATTCCGCCGCTTGCTCTGGCTTTCTTCGGCGCAGCGAGTGTGCTCATTACGATTCCGAGCGCGGTCGCCGTCTTCGCATGGATCGCGACGATCTGGACCGGGCGCCCCGTGTTCTCGGTGCCGTTCCTCTATTTCGCGAGCTTCGTGCTGATGTTCGTGATCGGCGGCGTCTCGGGCGTAATGACCGCAGCGGTGCCGCTTGACTGGCAACTCACTGACACTTACTTCGTCGTCGCGCATCTTCATTACGTGCTGCTCGGCATCAACGTATTCCCCGTGTTCGGCGGCATCACCTACTGGTTTCCGAAATTCACCGGGCGTCTGATGAGCGAGCGGTGGGGCAAGATCGCGTTCTGGATCATTCTCGTCGGCTTCAATGTCGGCTTCTTTCCGATGCATATATCCGGGCTGCTCGGCATGCCCCGGCGCATTTATACGTATCCGGAAGGCATGGGATGGGACACCTCCAATCTCATTACGACGATCGGCTCTTTCATCTTCGCCATCGGCGTAGGCATCTTTCTGATCAATGCACTGGTTTCGGCGAAGCGAGGAAAGAAGGCGCCACAGAATCCCTGGGATGCGCCGGGCCTCGAATGGTCGACTGACTCGCCGCCCGCGGCCTACAACTTCGCGGTGCTGCCGATTGTCGAGTCGCGGCATCCTATGTGGGAAGACCGCCTGCAACCGAAAGGGCGGCAATCGAGCCTTGAATCGGGTTATCTGCTGCATCAGGGACGCGAGGCGCTCGGCGTGCATCCGTTCAACGGCAAGCCCGACGCGATACTCAAGATGCCCGAGGATGCATGGTCCCCGTTCCTGCTGGCTCTTTTCGCGGCGCTTTGTTTTGCGGCGCTGTTGCTGCGCTCGCCGTGGTTCACTGGTCTCATGGTTGCGGGTTGCGGTGCGACGCTGGTTGCGTGGATGTGGCCGCGCCGCTCGCTCGGGCAACGCGAACCGCCGACGCCCGAAGAAACCATTCCGGCGCAGACCGCAAAGAAGAACGACGTGCTGCCTGTCGGAAGCACGGGCGAGCATTCGGGCGGATGGTGGGGCGTGCTCGCGCTGGTCGCCACCGAAGCGAGTCTCTTCGGTTATCTCATCTTCTGCTATTTCTACTCGCAGTCGCAAACCACGCTGCCGTGGCCGCCCGAGGGCATGCCGAAGATCGGCAGCGGCGCGATGAGTACCGGCGTGCTCGTCATAAGTAGCGTGCTGGCATGGATGTCGGAGCGAACGCTCAAGAAGGGCAGGCGCTGGCCGGCATTCGCGTGGATGCTCGGCGCCATTGCGCTCGGCTGCGTGTTCTCCGGCATGCAGTTGAAGGAATGGCACGACCATCCATACGGCATCACGGCTCACCTCTATGGCTCGCTGTACTTCACGATCACCGGCTTTCACATGGCGCACGTCATGGTCGGCATCGTGATTCTCGTGTTGCTCGCTGTGTGGATCGCGCTCGGCTATTTCGACGAGGAACGCAATGCACCGATGCGTATTGGCGGGCTGTACTGGCACTTCGTCGACGTGGTGTGGCTCTTCATCTTCACGTCGCTCTACGTGACGCCTTTCTGGATGCGGGGCCACTGATGCAAACGTCCGCTCTGCCCGAGCAGCATCTGACGAAAGAAGAGAAGCGACGTCTCGCGTTGTGCGCGTGCGCGGGCTTTTTTCTGTCGCCGGGCGCGTGGCTGCTGCAAGTGATGATCTCCGAGACCATCTCGGCGCAGGCCTGCTACGCCGAGTCGATTCGGCGCGCGCAGCCTGTTTTCAGGCACTTTCATGCGTGGCTGTACGGCACGTCGGTCGCGGCCGTGATTGTGTCGCTCGTTTGCGCAAGCCTGGCGGTCTACGGTTTTCGCTTCCTCCAGAAGAAGGAGCAGCAGGCCAAAGCGAGCGATGCTTCGTCGGATAAGCCTTCGCGGTTGCAAGAAGAGTTGGCCCGCAAGCGCTTCATTGCGCTGTGCAGTGCGTTGATCGGCTGTCTCTTCGTCCTCGCGTTGGTCTTCACCATTCTGGCCGAAGTGTTCCTCGACTCCTGCAATCAATGGCATTGAAATGAACGCGACGAGTTTGAAAAACCACATCGCCGCTGCACTGATGCCAGTCGTGCTCGCCACCCTGGGCGCATGCAGTGGCCGCGCGAACGACAATCTTCCCGACAACGTCACGGCGCAGTCGCCGATGACGAGTTCGCCGCAATTGATCGCTCGCGGCGAATACCTCGCCAAAGCAGGCGATTGCAGCGCGTGTCACGACGCGGCCGATCACACGCCGCTTGCCGGTGGCATGCCGGTGAATTCGCCGTTCGGCCCGATCTATTCGAGCAACATCACGCCGGACCCGGTCTTCGGTATCGGACGCTATACGCTGAAGGAGTTCTCGGACGCGATTCGCTATGGCAAGCGCCGCGACGGCAAGCGGCTTTATCCAGCCATGCCGTATCCGTCGCTCGCGAACATGACGGATGACGACGTGACCGCGCTCTATGCCTATCTGATGCATGGCGTGAAGCCGAGCGCGAAGCGCGCGCCGGAAACGCATCTGCCTTTTCCGTTCAATCAGCGATGGGGCATGTTGTTCTGGAGCCTCGCATTCGGCAATCGCGATGAATTCCAGCCCGATCCGAAGCGCAGCGCGCAATGGAATCGCGGCGCGTACCTTGTGCAAGGTCTTGGGCATTGCGGCGCATGTCATACGCCGCGCGGTCCCGCCTACAACGAGCTTGGCTACAGTGAGAAGTCGCCTTGGTATCTCACGAGCGGCGTCAACGATCACTGGCTTGCACCTAACCTCACCGGCGATCCGGGCAGCGGACTAGGACGCTGGACCGAGCAGGACATTGTCGACTTTCTGCATACCGGTCATGGCGCAGGCGCAATCGCGTTCGGGGCCATGGCGCCGGTCATCGGTGACAGCACGCAGTACATGACCGATGCCGATCTGCATGCCATCGCCACTTATCTCAAGTCATTGCCTCCTAAGCGTACGTACGGCAGCTACGACAACAACGAGCACGCCAAGGTGCAGACGGCGCGCAGCATTCAGACCGGCGAAGTGGAGCGTCCCGGCGCGGGCATCTATCTGTCGTTTTGCGCGCGCTGTCATCAGGCGGACGGCCACGGTCAGCCGGGCAAGGTCGCCGCGCTCGCCGGCAACCCGCTCGTGCTGGCGGAAGACCCGACATCGGTCATGCGCATCGTGATCGAGGGCAGCAAGAGCCCGGAGACGGAGACAGGGCCTGCGCCACAGAAGATGCCTGGTTTCCACGGTCAATTGACGACCGCGCAGATGGCGCAGGTCGTCACTTTCATTCGTGGCACATGGGGCAATCATGCGGCGCCGGTCTCGGACCGCGAAGTGGAGCGCCTTCGCTCGAAGATCCATCAATGAATCCCGCGCGTCGCTCAGATAAGCGACGCCTGAATCAAACCTAAATCACACTATACGCACCGGAATCGACTTAGCCCCCGGCACCTTGCTTTCCTCGGCGTAATGCCATAGCGGCAGCAACACATTGCACTCGGGGTAATAACCGCCGATGCAGCCTTCGGGAATCGAATACGCCTTGATCTTCAGCCCGGAAAGCCGGCGGTCGATGCCGTCGTCTGCAACGGTCTGCAAGGTTATTTCCTGGCCTTCCTTCAGATGATGCTTCTCGATGTCGGCCTCGTTCATCAGTATGACCATGCGCGAACCCTTCACGCCTCGGAACCGGTCGTCGAGGTTGTAGATGGTCGTGTTGAACTGGCTGTCGCTGCGCAAGGTCATGAGCCGCAATGCTTCCGGCGTCTTCTCCGGCATGTCGGGATCCTCGGCGAGCGAGTTGGGCACCATGAATTCCGCTTTGCCCGACTTCGTTTGCCACACGCGTTCGCAAGCGGGCAGCGGCCGATGAAAGCCGCCCGGCTCCCACAGGCGTTCGTTGAAGTCATGGAACGTCTCGGGATACGTGGTCGCGATCTCGTTTCGGACGAGCGAATAGTCGTCGCTCCACGCGTCCCAGTCGACTGTCGAACGCGAGCCGAGCGTCGCCTTGGCGATGCCCGCGACGATGAATTGCTCGGCTCGCGCTTTCTCGCTTGCCGGCTCGGTCACGCCCTTGGAACCGTGCATGCAGCCCGTGCTGTCTTCCATCGACACTGCCTGATCGCCCAGCCGCGTGCGATGAAACTCGATGCGGCTCAGACACGGCAGCACGTACGATATCTCGCCATGCACGAGGTGACTGCGATTGAGCTTCGTGGCCACGTTGATCGTGAGGCGCAGGCTCGACCACGCCGGCTCCGTCTGCAATCTGTCCGGCACCGAACGCACGAGGTTCCCGCCGAGATTGAAGACCGCCTTCACTTTGCCTTTCACCATCGCCTCGAATGCTTCGACGGTGTTCATGCCTTTCTTTCGCGGCGGCTCGAAGGAAAACTGCTTCGCGAGCTGATCGAGCGGCGCGAGTTCAGGCTTTTCCGTGATGCCGACCGTGCGCTGCCCCTGCACGTTGGAATGGCCGCGTATCGGCGAAGGCCCCGCGCCGGGCTTGCCGACGTTGCCGCGCAGAAAGAGCAGGTTGCAGAGCATGCGCACGTTCTGCACGCCGAGCCTGTGCTGCGTGAGTCCCATGCCGTAGTGCGCCATGACGGCCTTGGCTTTCATGTACTCATTGGCCGCTTCGAGCAGCGCCGAGCGCGGCAGGCCGCTGATCTGTTCGATCTCGCTCCATTCGGTCTGACGCGCGCAGGCCGCGAACGCTCCGAAGCCGGTCGTGTGTTCCTCGATGAACGTGACGTCGATCATGCGTTCCGTGCCTTCGGCCTGTGCGCGGTCGTCGGCTTCGATCACCGCCTTGCAGATGCCGAGAATGGCAGCCGTATCGCCGCCGGTCTTCAACTGATGATATTGCGTGCTGATCTGCGTTTCCTTCGGCGTCAGCATGTCGACAGGCGACTGCGGATTGGCGAACGACACGAGACCCGGCTCGCGAAGCGGATTGAACGTGATGATCGGCACGCCGCGTTTGCGCGCATCCTGCAACTGGTGCAGCATGCGCGGGCTATTCGTGCCGACGTTCTGGCCGAAGAAGAACATGAGATCCGTCTTCTCGAAGTCTTCGAGCGTGATGGTCCCGACGCCGACCCCGATCGCTTCCTTCAGACCGACGCTCGAACTCTCGTGACACATGTTCGAGCTGTCCGGAAGATTGTTGCAGCCGTACATGCGCGCGAAAAGCTGGTACATGTATGCCGTTTCGAGCGAGGCGCGCCCTGACGCGTAGAAGACGACGGTCTCCGGGTCCAGCGCGTTCAGCTCCTTGCCGATCTCGTCGAACGCCTGCTGCCAGGTGACTTCCACGTACTTGTCCGTCGCTGCGTCGTAGCGCATGGGCGCAGTCAAACGTCCTGCTTCTTCGAGATCGTGATCGTGCCAGTTGAGCAATTGCTTAACGGTGTGCAGTTCGAAGAACTCGGGCGTCATTCGCTTGGCGGTCGTATCCCACGCGGTGGCCTTCGCGCCGCTTTCGCAGAATTCGAACGTATGCGGGTCCGCGGGCTTGGCCCACGAGCAGCTCACGCACATGAAGCCGTCGGGCTTGTTCTGCTTGAGCAGGATGGCGCTGTCCTTTATCGGCACTTTCTCCTGCATGAGAATCGTGGCGACCGCTTTCATTGATCCCCACCCGCCAGAAGCGAAAGGATACGATGGGTTCTTGGCTTCTTTGCTCATCTGTGCGCTCCCGGGGGACCAATATCACGTCGTGACATAAGCAAGCGCCGTTCCGCATCGCGGTCCGGGCAAGCCGTTCGCATTCGTCGGCATTTACATCGTTCAGGAAGATCTGCTCTGTTTCGAGCGTGATGGTATAGGCGCGTGCTCGAACGCCTCTAGTGCGATGCATCGCGCGACCCCGACTACTCGTTCTTATGCCCCGGCAGCACCGCGCCCAACACCTGCTTCGCCGTATCGACGATGATGCTGCGTTCGTTCGGATCGCCTTCGAAGAGCGTCGTCGCGAATGCCTTCGCCTGTTGCAGCGTGATGTGCGGCGGCAGCGGCGCGATGTTCGGGTCCGCCTTCACTTCGATCACGACAGGCCTGTCCGATGCCAACGCCTCGTCCCATACGGCGGCCATGCGCTCGGCGTCATCCACATAGAAGCCGCGCAAGCCGATCAGCTCCGCGAAGCGGTGATACGGCACGGACGGAATGTTCTGCGATGCTTCGAACTTCGGGTCGCCGTTCATCACGCGTTGCTCCCACGTGACCTGATTCAGGTCTTCGTTGTTGAGCACCATGCAGATCCAGCGCGGATCGGACCACTGCTTCCAGTACTTAGCGACGGTGATGAGCTCGGCCATGTTGCTCATCTGCATGGCGCCATCGCCGACGAGCGCGATCACGGGCCGCTCCGGATGCGCGAACTTCGCCGCGATCGCATACGGCACCGCCGCGCCCATCGAAGCCAGGCCGCCTGACAGCGAGCACATCATGCCGCGCTTCACCTTCAGATCGCGCGCGTACCAGTTTGCACAGGACCCCGAATCACTTGTGACGATGGCGTTGGCGGGCACGCGCGGCGACAGTTCCCACACCGTGCGCTGCGGATTCACGCCTGTCGTAGCCGGCTCCAGCGCGCGCTTTTCGAGCTTCTTCCACCAATCGGCCATCCAGCCTTCGATGCCTTCGCGCCATGAACGATCCGTCTTCTGTTGAAGCAAAGGCAGAAGGGCACGCAGCGTTTCGGCGCTATCGCCGACGAGGTTCACTTCCATCGGATAGCGGATGGAAAGCATGTCCGCCTTCAGGTCGATCTGCACGCCGCGCGCCGCGCCTTCCTTCGGCAGAAACTCCGAATATGGAAAGCCCGAGCCGATCATGAAGAGCGTGTCGCATTCGGTCATCATCTTGTAGCTCGGCTCGGTGCCGAGCAGACCGATTGAGCCGGTCACGAACGGCAGATCGTCAGGCAGCGCGGCCTTGCCGAGCAGCGCCTTCGCGACGCCCGCGCCGAGCTTTTCGGCGACGGCGATCACTTCGTCCGTGGCTTGCAGCGCGCCTGCGCCGACCAGAATCGCGACTTTCTTGCCCGCGTTGAGGACGTCGGCGGCGCGTTGCAGATCGTCGGCGTAGGGCACCGTTTTCGGCGCGCGATAGCCGACGCCCGAATGCACCGTGCCGTGCTTGCGGCCGGGCGGTTCATAGTCGAGGTCTTGCAGATCGTTCGGCAGGATGAGCGCCGTTACCCTGCGTTCACCGAGCGCGGTGCGAATCGCGCGATCGACAAGATGCCGAACCTGCGAAGGCACGCTCGCCTGTTGCACGAAGGCGCCCGCGACGTCCTTGAACATCGCGGACAGATCGAGCTCCTGCTGATAGTGACCGCCGAGCGATGCGCGCGCCTGTTGTCCGGCGATGGCGAGCACCGGCATGTGATCCAGGCGGGCATCGTAGAGACCGGTGAGCAGGTGCGAGGCGCCCGGTCCCGAAGTTGCGATGCACACGCCGAGTTCGCCCGTGAACTTCGCGTGCGCGGAGGCCATGAAGGCGGCCATTTCCTCGTGGCGCGCCTGAATGAATTCGATCTTTCCGTTGGCGCGGTTCAGCGCGCCGAATACGCCGTTGATGCCGTCGCCGGGATAGCCGTAAATGCGGCGCACGCCCCAGGCATAGAGGCGGTCGACAAGGAAGTCACCCACCGTCGGGCTCGTCATTTGATTCTCCGGGAAAAGGATGCGATCGGTGTCACCTTACGTCGAGATTCGCTGGTGCGAAGACGCGGTGACAGCGTTGGTGTCTGGCACGTCGCAACGAACGTGCCGTTGGCGCGCGAGGCGTCTGGAGGGCGGTTTCGTTTCGATTGCGGCTGCCGAAGGGACGCACCCACGAGCGTCGGAAACGAAGATTCGTCGGCTTTCGCAATGGACAGGAGAGGCGCCGTTCTCATCTTGATCCGCACTGCCGCGGTAATCAGAGGATGCCGTTGCACGCATTTTCAAAACGTTGAAAGTTCGTCACAGTGTGACGTATTCGGCAGGGCAGCGCGAACGGTGTGGGGCGTCCCGACTGAATTGCAATGAAAGTCATTTGACGGGAACGAGCGCATCCAAACGTAATTTGATGCTTGCAGCTATTCACTCGACGCCTGAGATCAATGGGCGTGGGCGATGTCTGTGATGAGAATCGCCAGGCCTTCGGTATGCGCATTTATAGAACGAGCGTTCGAAAACGCCCGATCCGCATTGCCGTCGCCCGGCGGTGGAGCGGCTCATACTCACTGCCGCTTCGCTGCCTCCTTCTTGAGCTTCTTCGCTTCCTTCTTTTCTTTCGGTGTCTTGGTGGCGGCTTTCTTCTGCGCCTTCTTTGCATCCTGTGTTTTGCTCATGATGTCCTCGCGGTGTACGGTGTTTGACCAGTGTACGACGTGATGCGCTCGCGCATCACAGGAGCGACAAGCCGCGATGCCATTTCGTCAGACACAGGCGCACGCCGAGCGTCATACCGCGAGTCGGGGAAACACCATGCTCGCCCCGCCGCCGATGATGCATACTTGACTCGGCCGACGGCGACGCTGCGACCGTTATGGACCGCATCGGCGAATAGAAGCGTGCCCCGACTCACTCTGGGAGACTGCAATGAAACCGCTCTTGTTGAAAGCGTCTCTATGTGCGCTCGCGCTCGGCCTCATCGGGTCTGTCCACGCGGCAGGAACCAGCGATGCAGCGTCTTCCGTCGATACGGGCAAGGCGAGCGGTCGCGTCAGCGGGCAGGGATCAGCAGGCGGCATGCAGCCCGCCACGCCCGGCGGCACCGCCGACACTTCAGCAGGCAACGCACGACCGGCCGCGCAAGGCTCGGCAGGCGGCATGCAGCCGGTGACGCCGGGCACCAGTCAAGGCACCGGTGGCGGAAAAGCCAAAGCGGGAACCGAGTAGCCAGTCTTTAGAGCGATGTTCACAAAGAGCGCCATCGCGCTTTGCGCATCATCGCGTTCTGGAAGTGGCTCGTTAAATTGCCTATGCTTTCTCCGGGTTCCGGACTATTCATGCGGCCGCTCACAGCCGACACACCCGACTCATACGCGAAGAACGAAAACGAATAGGGAGACGTCATGACAGGCTATTCCCGCGTTTTGCTTGGTTCGATAGCAGTCTGTATCGGCGCTTGGGGGACATGGACAGCGCTTCCCGCCCGCGCGGCCGACGAGATCCAGAACACCAACACGACGGAATCCGCGCCCGTTCCCGCTACCTTGCGGCCCGTATCGCAAGCACAGCTCGATGCCGCCGCGAACGACGGCGCGTCGTGGCTGCATTCCAACGGATCGTATTCCGAAACGCGGTACGCGCCGGCCAGTCAGATCAATCGCTCGAACGTGGCGAAGCTGAAGCCCGCGTTCATCTTCCAGACTGCCGTCATGGAGTCGATGGAGACCGCGCCGATCGTGTCCAATGGCGTCATGTTCCTGACGACTTCGTATAACCACGTCTATGCCATCGACGCCGTCAGCGGCAAGGAGTTCTGGCATTACAAGCACAAGATGGGGCCGGTGACGACCTTCTGCTGCGGGCCGAATAATCGCGGCGTCGCGATATCGGGCGACCGGCTATACATGGGCACGCTCGACGCCAAGCTCGTCGCGCTCGACGCGAAGTCGGGCAATCTCGTCTGGTCATCGCAGATCGCGGACCCCGAGGACGGCTACTCGGAAACGATGGCGCCCGTCGTGGTGGACGGCAAAGTGCTGATCGGCACGAACGGCGGCGAATACGGCATACGCGGTTTCGTGAAAGCATTCGACGCGGATTCCGGTCAATTGCTCTGGACGTTCTACACGATTCCCGATTCCGGCAGCGAAGGCGTCTGGGCCGAGAACGACGCGGTTGGCCGCAACATGAAGCGCGATATCGAAGCGGAGAAGAAGACGCTCGCGGACAAGGGCCGCGACTTCGAGAAGACGCTCGGCGGCGGGGTATGGATGGCGCCGGCGGTGGACCGCGCGACGCGCACCGTGTATTTCGTCGTGGGCAATCCCTCGCCGGACCTGTATGGCGCGATTCGTCCCGGCGACAATCTCTATACCGATTCGCTCGTCGCCATCGATCTCGATACGGGCAAGTACAAGTGGCACTACCAGTACATTGCGCATGACGTATGGGATCTCGATGCGGTGAGTCCACCCATTCTCATCGACGTGAAGGACAAGAACGGGCAGATGGTGCCCGCCGTCATTCATGGCGGCAAGACAGGCTTCGTGTACGTGCATGATCGCCGCGACGGACACATCATCCGCATTTCAGAAGCGATGATTCCGCAAGAGGGCGTATGGACGCTGCCGACTCCCACAGGTGCGCGCATGTTGCCCGGCGCGAACGGCGGCGTCGAATGGTCGCCCATGGCGTTCAATCCGCAGACGCGCATGGCTTATGCGGCGAACCTGCATCAGCCGATGACGTATCAGGTGGAAGACGCAGCGTATCCCGGCGGCAAGCTGTGGCTCGGCGGCGCGTTCAAGACCATTCCGGGCGAGCAGCAATGGGGCAGGCTCGTCGCGGTGAATGTGGATACAGGCAAGATCGCGTGGGGATACAAGACGGATCAGCCATTGATCGGCGGCGTGCTCGCGACCGCGGGCGGGCTCGTGTTCAACGGCGAGGGCAACGGTCTCTTCCGCGCGTTCGACGCCTCCACGGGCCGCAAGCTGTGGGAGTTCCAGTGCGGCGCGGGCGTCAACGCGCCGGCCGTGTCGTACATGGTGAACGGCAAGCAATACATCGCGGTCGCGGCGGGCGGCAATACGCAACTCGACTTCAAGCGCGGCAACAGCCTGCTCGTCTTCGCGTTGCCCTGAACGTGTTGCAGATGATGATGCTTCCGCGGATACGCAAGGCAGCCGCGATCGTCGCGTGCGTCGCGCTTTCGCTGCCCTGTCTCGCGCATGCCGACGCCCAAGCGGGCGCAGCGAAAGCCGCCGTCTGCGCGGCGTGTCATGGTCAGAACGGCAATTCGACGAGCGGCGATTATCCGTCGCTCGCGGGGCAGTCGTCGCGCTATATCTTTCTGCAACTGCGCGACTTCAAGGCGGGCCGCCGCAGCGACCCTCGCATGTCGCCGATGGCGGCGAATCTTTCATCGGAAGACATGCATGATCTCGCCGACTACTTCGCCGCGCAGACGCTCGCGCCGACCGACTTCAAGGCGGACCCGGTGAAAGTGGAAGCAGGCAAGAAGATGTCCGACGAAGTGCTCTGCACCATGTGTCATCTCGGCGGCTTCAAAGGGCAGAACGAGATACCGCGCGTGGCCGGTCAGCAGTATGCGTATATCGTGAAGCAGTTGCAGGACTTTCGCGCGAAGAAGCGCACGAACGATGCCGGCAATATGACGAGCGTGACCAAGAACCTGACCGACGCGGATATCGAGAATCTCGCGAACTACATCGCCAATCTGCAATGATGCTGCGATTCACACGCACCTTTCTTCTGGCGTGCGCGGCCCTCGCGTCCATGCCGCAAGCTCACGCTGATACCGACGCATACGCGCTCAACGAACGGCTGCTGATAGCGACGCGCAATGGCGATGCGCAGGCCGTCGCGCAGATGCTCGATCAGGGCGCGAAGATCGACTCACGCAACCGCATCGGCGACACGCCGCTTATCAGCGCGTGCAAGCGCGGCATGACGCCGCTTGCGCGCATGCTGATCGAGCGCGGCGCGAACGTGAATCAGGCCGACGTGCAAGGCATTACGCCGATGATGGCCGTCGCGTTCGACGGCAACGATGAACTCGCGGCGCTGCTCATCGCGCATCACGCCGATACGGCAGCGACCGATCGCGTCGGCAAGACCGCAATGGAATATGCCGCGGGGCGCGGACACACGGCGATCGTGCAACGTCTGCTCGATGCGGGTGTCGATGTCAACGCCGCGTATCACAACCATCTGACCGCGCTCATGTGGGCAGCGGGCTACGATCAGGCGCAGACGGCATCGATGCTGCTCGCGCGCGGGGCGGATCGTGACTTGCGCGATGATCGCGGCAAGACGGCGCTCGATATTGCGGAAGAGACGCGTTCGGTGCATGTGTCCGCGTTGCTCAGGGCGCAGTGAGGACAAGTGTCAGGAGACGGAGACCCCGAGCAGATGCCCGACGCCGAACGTGAATGCAGCGGCGGCAAGTCCGATCACAATCTGACGCGCGGCGGAGAAGACCGTGCTGCGGCCATTGAAGAGAGACGTGAACATGCCGATGGCCGCGAGCGCCAGTATGCTCAGTGCGATGCATTGAACGATCGCGGGCCGTCCAGACGACCACAGGAACGGCATCGCGGGAAACACGGCTCCCGCCGAGAACAGGCAGAACGATACGGCCGCCGCGGACCACGGGTTGCCGCCGAGTTCGGCCGGGTCTAGGCCGAGCTCTTCGCGTGTAAGCGCATCGAGCGCCTTGTCCTTGTCGCGCATGATCTGTGACGCGACGCGGCTTGCTTCCTCGCCATCCAGACCCTTTGCCCGATAGATCATGCGAAGCTCGTGCTCTTCGGCTTCTGGCGTGTGTTCGAGTTCGTCCGCTTCCCGTTGAATCTGTGTGCGAGCGAGTTCACGCGCGTTCGTGACCGACAGCCACTCGCCGAGCGCCATCGAACATGCGCCCGCGATGATTCCCGCCAGCGCAGTCAATAGAATGGCTCGGTTGGGCGCGCCCGCGCCGGCCACGCCCATGATGAGGCAGAAGTTGGACACGAGACCGTCATTGGCGCCGAGCACCGCTGCGCGCAGATCGTTGCCCGATGAGACGCCCCGGTGCCACGACTCGGCATCGGCGATTTCAGCGCCTTTCGTCGCGGCTTGTTTGCCTTCATTCGCTAGCGACTGCACGACGTTTGCATGACGGTGCTCGTCGGCCGACATCGTTGCCGTATCGGGATTGCCTGCATATTTGTTTCGGTCGGCAAACTCAGATGCAGCAAGCGTCGGCAGCACGAAGCGCGCGCCGAACACATGAACCAGTCCCTGCATCAAGGCGGTTTTGAGAGCCGGTCCCGTGCGAGCGCGTTCGTGGTTGGCTTTGAGCTTGTCGGCCCATACTTGCGCGTGCTGTTTCTCGGATGCCGCGAGTTCCGCGAAAATGCGCTTGCGGTCGGCTCGCACTTCGACGCGCGAGAGCGTCTCGTAGAGTGCCGCGCTGTGCAGTTCATCGGCAAGATTCGCGCGATACCGCTTCAATTCTTGTTTTGATGCCATGACGGAGTGCCTGCGGATCAGAAGCACAACTCTATCGCCGGCGCGCGATGCGAGCGCGAAAAGCCCTCAAGTTTGCGCTGACCAAGAATGCCAATGGTTTGCATTCGTGCATGCATGCCGCGCCGTTAAGCGAGCCTTAAGCCGCGGCGTAACAGACTTTGGGGCTCGTCAAAGAATCGCGAAGGTCGTCCCGCTATTCTGCTATCTTCCGATGTCGAGCGCTTGACTGCCTCGCGAACGCACTAGTCGCCGCTTGTTCATGAACGTTGAACAACCTGAGCGGCTCCATTTACGGACATTGCACCATGCAACGCAAGCAACCTTCGAATGCCGCCATCACGGCGACCCGAATCGCGGCCGGCGACGACAGAACCTCGTACGACCGCGTGTCCATCACGCTGCACTGGCTGACCGCCGTTCTCGTGCTGGCTCAATTCATTCTCTCTCAGGTGTGGGGATTCACGCCCCGCCCGACACGGCATCTTTTGATCGTCGCGCATATGTCCTTCGGCATCACGTTGTCGGCGGTGATCATTGCGCGCATTCTGTGGCGCGTGTCGCCCGGACATCAGGCGCCGGTCGCCTCGTCCGGATGGGCGGAGCTCGCGGCCAAGGGCATGCACTATCTGCTGTATGCGTTACTCGTTTCCGAAGCCGTGCTGGGCTTCGTGCTGAGATGGTCGGGAGACGAGTCGATGAGCTTCTTCGGCCTGCTGATTCCGCCGCCGTTCGCGCCGTTCAGCAAGGCGGCGCATCACAACATCGGTGAAGCGCACGAGTTCATCGGTTGGGCGATCATCGTGCTCGCGGCGGCGCATGCGGCCGCTGCGTTGTTCCATCACTGGGTTGTGCGCGATGCGGTCTTGACGCGCATGCTGCCGGGGCTGAAGCGGCGTGACCTTTGAGCTATCAATGCACGCTCGCCTTCGAAAAGACATTGATGATGACGACGCCCACTACGATCAGCGCAAGACCGAGAAAGGCGGGCGCATCCAGCTTGTGATGGAACACGAAGATGCTGACGCACGAGATCAGAACGATGCCTAGCCCGCTCCAGATGGCGTAAGCCAGTCCAACGGGAATCGTCTTCAGCACGATAGAGAGAAAATAGAACGCGCCGAGATAAAGGCAAGCCATTGCGAGCGTCGGGGCGAGCTTCGTGAACTGTTCGGACCTCTGCAGGCAAGTCGTTGCGCCGATCTCGAGCAGTATCGCGACCAATAATGCGCCATAGGCCGACGTCTTTTCGTGGGTCATGAGTTGCTCATGGCTTCGTCGTCGAATGCAAGCTGCTGGCGAATCGAGTCGCCAGCAGCACTGTCTCAGTGGTTCGCCAGATAAGCCTTGACCGCGGGCAGTCCCGGCTTTCCGTCGATCGTCGTCACGCCCGCGAGCCAGCCGTCGAGAATAGAAGGGTTAGCCTTCAGCCAATCGAGCGTTGCCTTGTTCGGGTCTTCCTTGTCCATGATGTGAGTCATGATCTGATTTTCCATCGCGGTGCTGAAGCGAAGGTTCGAGAAGAGCTTCGCCGCGTTCGGGCATCGCGTCGCGTAGTCGGTCGGCTGAACCGTGTACACCTTCGCTTCACCGTAGTTCGGGCCGAACACGTCATCGCCGCCCGATAGATAGTTGATCTTCATTCGCACGTTCATGGGATGCGGTTCCCAGCCGAGAAAAACAATCCACTCCTTGTTTTGAATCGCCCGGTTGACCTGCACGAGCATGCCCGCCTCGCTGGATTCCACGAGCTTGAACTTGCCGAGACCGAACTGGTTGGCTTTGATCATCTTGTCGATCAGGATATTCGCGTCGTTGCCCGGCTCGATGCCATAGATCTTGTACTGCAGCTTGTCCGCGTTCTTCGCGATATCGGAGAAGCTCTTGATGCCCGCTTGATAAACATAGTCGGGAACGGCGAGCGTATATTTCGCGCCGGTCAGATTAGGCGGGTTCACGACCTTGACAGCCCCGGACTTGACGAACGGCTCGATGACCGGGTCCATGGAAGGCGACCAATAGCCGAGAAAGGCGTCGATCTGTTTAGACTTCACGCCGGCGAACGTGATGGGAACCGAGGCGATCATCTTCGACGGCGCATAGCCCAGGCCCTGCAGGACATTGGTCGTCAGCCCGGTCGTCGCGGCGATGTCGGTCCAGCCGATGTCGGCCATGCGGACGGTACGGCAGCTTGCCGGATCCGCCGCCTGCGCATTGACGGCGAAGCTGCTGGCGAAAGCAAGTGCGAAGGTGCAAGTCAATCCGGCTACGAAGTGTCTCATCGCTGCTCCAGTTGGAAGGGTTGATCGTGGAATTGCCGTTTCTTGGCGCCGTCAGCAACAAAATAAGGAGTATTGACTTTAGGAAGCGGCGCGATACCCCGGACGCGGTCCGCGATCTTCTCCGCGAGCATGATGGTCGGCGCATTCAGATTGCCCGTCGTGATCTGCGGCATGATCGACGCGTCCACCACGCGCAGGCCGCTCATGCCATGCACGCGTCCCTCGGCGTCGACGACTGCCATGTCGTCATAGCCCATCTTGCACGAGCATGAAGGGTGATAGGCGGTTTCCGCCTTCGCGCGCACGAAGGCATCGAGTTCGCTATCGCTCATGGCATCGGCGCCGGGATGCAGCTCTTCGCCGCGATAGCGCGCGAGCGCCGGCTGCCGCATGATGTCCCGCGTGATGCGGATGCCGTCGCGGAACTCGCGCCAGTCCAGCGGATCGGCCATATAGTTGAACAGGATGCTCGGATGCGCGTTCGGATCGCGCGACCTGAGCTTCACGCGGCCGCGGCTCGGCGAGCGCATCGAGCCGACGTGCGCCTGAAAGCCGTGCATTTCGATGGGATTCGAGCCGTTGTAATTGATCGCGACGGGCAGGAAGTGATACTGAATGTTCGGCCAGAGATCGTCGTCGCGCGTGCGGATAAAACCGCCCGCTTCGAAATGATTCGTTGCACCGATGCCGGTTCCCTTGACCATCCATTCGAGCCCGATGGCCGGCTGGTTCCACCACTTCAGCGCAGGGTAGAGCGTCACGGGTTCCTTGCAGGCGTACTGCATGTACATCTCCAGATGATCCTGAAGGTTCTCGCCGACGCCCGGCAAGTCGTGCACCAACGGAATCTCCAGCTCCTTCAGCCACGAAGACGGCCCCACGCCGGAACGTTGCAACAACTGGGGCGACGCAATCGCTCCGCAGCATACGAGCACTTCGCGGCGCACATGCGCCGTCTCGCGCTGCCCGCCATGCAGATAAGCGACGCCGATCGCGCGCTTGCCCGAAAACAGCACGCGGTCCGTTGCGGCATGCGTCACGATGGTGAGATTGGCGCGATGCCTCGCGCGGTCGAGATAGCCTCGCGCCGTGCTCGCGCGCCGGCCGTTGGCGGTGACCGTGCGATCCATCGGGCCGAAGCCTTCTTGCTGATAGCCGTTGAGATCGTCCGTGCGCGGATAGCCCGCCTGCACGCCGGCTTCGACCATCGCGGCGAAGAGCGGATTGTTGCCGGGCTTGCTCGTCGTCACATGCACCGGGCCGTCGCCACCGTGGTATTCGTTCGGGCCGATATCGCGCGTCTCGGCCTTGCGGAAATACGGCAGGCAATCGAGATAGCTCCAGTTTTCGAGCCCCGGCATCGACGCCCAGTTGTCGTAGTCGAGCGCATTGCCGCGGATATAGCACATGCCATTGATGAGCGACGATCCGCCGAGCCCCTTGCCGCGTCCGCATTCCATGCGGCGGTTGTTCATGTGCGGCTCCGGCTCCGTTTCGTAGGCCCAGTTATAACGGCGACCTTGCAGCGGATACGCGAGCGCGGCCGGCATCTGCGTGCGGAAATCGAAGCGGTAATCGGGACCGCCTGCTTCCAGCAGAAGCACAGTCACGTCTTCGTCTTCGGTCAGACGGGACGCGAGCACGTTGCCCGCCGAACCCGCGCCGACGATGATGTAGTCGAACTCTTTCGCGCTCATCGGCATGCTCCTCAAAACACGGGTTGATACGGTCCGAGTTCCACTTGAACCGACTTGATGCGCGTATAAGCCTGCAAGGTGACGATGCCGTTCTCGCGGCCGATGCCGGACTGCTTATAGCCGCCCACGGGCATCTCCGCCGGCGACTCGCCCCACGTATTGATCCAGCAGATGCCCGCATGCAGCCGATGCACCACGCGGTGCGCACGCGACAGGTTCTCGGTCACGACGCCCGCCGCGAGGCCATAGACCGTGTCGTTTGCGCGGGCGATGACTTCGGCTTCGTCGTCGAAGGGAAGAATGCACATGACCGGTCCGAATATCTCTTCCTGCACGATGCGCATATCGTCGCGGCAATCCGCGAAGATGGTCGGCGCTACGTAGTTGCCGCGAGCGAATGCGCCTTCCGTTAGGCGCTCGCCGCCCGCAACGAGCCGCGCGCCTTCGCGCTTGCCATCTTCGATGTAGCCGAGCACCTTCTGCATCTGCGCGGCGCTGACAAGCGGCCCGAAGTTGGTATCCGCATTCTCCGGCGCGCCGATACGAATGCGCTTCACGCGTTCCAACACAAGGCGTTCGAACTGCTCGGCGACACCGCGCTCGACGAACACCCGCGTGCCGTTGGTGCATACCTGGCCCGAGCTGAAGAAGTTCGCGCTCATCGCGATATCGGCGGCGCGTTCGAGGTTCGAATCGGCGAAGACGATCAGCGGCGACTTGCCGCCGAGTTCCATCGTCACGTCCTTGAGCGTGGAACCGCCCGCGCGCGCCATCACCTTCTTGCCGGTCTCGATGCCGCCAGTGAACGATATCTTGTCGATGCCGGCGTGTTCCGCGAGCATCGCGCCGACGCGGGCATCGCCCTGCACCACGTTGAACAAGCCCGGCGGCGCGCCCGCTTCCGTGTAGATTTCCGCGAGCTTCAGCGCGCTCAAGGGCGTGACTTCGCTCGGCTTGAAGATCATCGCGTTGCCAGCCGCGAGCGCGGGCCCCGACTTCCAGCATGCGATCTGTATGGGATAGTTCCACGCGCCGATGCCCGCGCACACGCCGATAGGCTCGCGCCGCGTATAAACGAAGGACGCTTCGCGCAGCGGTATCTGCTCGCCTTCTATGGCTGTCGCGAGCCCCGCGTAATACTCGATGACATCCGCGCCCGTGACGATATCCACGGCGCGCGTCTCGGCGATCGGCTTGCCCGTATCGCGCGTTTCGAGCGCGGCGAGTTCGTCGTTGCGCGCGCGTAGCAAGTCCACCGCGCGACGCAGAATGCGCGAGCGTTGCATTGCTGTCAACGCGGCCCATTCCTGTTGCGCGGCCTGCGCTGACCGAACCGCCCGGTCGATGTCGGCCTGCGAGGCCTGCTGCACGCGCGCGAGGCTTTCACCCGTGGCGGGATCGAACGTCTCGAAGGTTTCGCCGCTCGTTGCATCGACATATTCGCCGCCGATGTAAAGCCGTTGCTCGTCGAAAAGGCGCATCGGGTGCGTCTCCTGAATGCGTTGAGGGGATCAGTCGCGTGGCTGGATCATGAGATCGATGTAGTCGTACGAGACGCGCAACGCGCTCTTCGTATCGAACGGTTCGCCCGCGAGCGCGCCGCGCAGCCACAGACCGTCGATCAGCGCCGCGAGTCCCGTCGCCGCGCGGCGCGCGGCAGCGCGGCTCAATACGCGCGAGAAGTCGGTGCAGAGGTTCGAGTAAAGACGGCGCGTATTCACGTATTGCAGGCGCCGCAGTTGTTCCTTGTGCATGCTCTCGGACCAGAACGCGAGCCACGTTTTCATGACCGGTCCGTTGACTTGCTCGACGTCGAAGTTCGCGGCGACGACCGCGCGCAGCTTCGAACGTGCATCGGGCTTCGCCGCCTTGCGCCGGCGCGAGGTGCCTTGCCACAGGGATCGCAGCACATGGCGCATGGTGGCCTCCAGCAGCCCGTCCTTATCCCCGAAGTAATGGCTCACGATGCCCGTCGAGATCGACGCGCGCTGCGCCACGGTCGCGAGCGTGGCGCCCGTGAGTCCCACTTCGTCGATGGTCAGCAACGTGGCATCGATAAGTTGCGCGCGACGAAGCTCGCGCATTCCAAGCTTGGGCATGGTGATCGACCTGTGAGAGCACGGCCGCCCTTGGCTTTACCAGAGCGTCGGCACATGCTACTTTTTTTATATTGAACGGTCAATCAACAAAAACGGCAAGAAATGAGAGAGCGGTTTGCGTCAGACGATTGCATCGCACTCGTCCAGCAGCCAGTCCTGAAACGCGCGCACGGCGGGCGGTTCTTCGCGTCGCGTGAGCAGCATGTAGCCGCGATCGGTCACGAGCGAGGTCTCACTCAACGCGACAAGCTGCCCGGTGGACACCAGTTCGTCGATGAGCGGCGACCAGCCAAGCGCGACGCCCTGGCCCATGACAGCCGCATGCGCGACGAGGGCATAGCTGTTGAAGGTCAGCCCGCCGTGCATAGGCGGCGCGGCCTGTCCGTGCGCGTCGAACCACGCGTTCCACGAGAGCCATCGCTCGGGTTGCGTGCGCTCGACGTGCAACAGCGGCAGCTTCGAGAGATCGGACGTGTCGTGGGTTGCCGCGAACGTGGGGCTGCATACCGGCGTCACGCGTTCGGGGAAGAGCTTCACGGCCCGGCGCGCGCCCCAGTCGCCGTGCATGTCGCCGAACACGATGGCTACGTCCGCGCCGTCGCCGGACGCACTCGGCATCTGCTGCGACGTGATGATCTTCACGTCGACATCGGGCATCAGCGCCTTGAATTGCGGCAGGCGCGGCATGAGCCAGTAGGTGGCGAAGCCGAAGTCCGTCGACAACGTGAGCGCGCGCTGGGCACGGCGCGAGCGGATATCGCTCGTCGCCTGGCGGATGACGTTGAGGCCCTGACGCACCGCGTCGAAGAGGCGCGCGCCGTCTTCAGTGAGCGTCACGCCGCGATGGCCGCGCTCGAAAAGCGCCGTCCCGAGCGCTTCTTCCAGTTGCACGACGCGCTGACTCACTGCGGGCTGCGTTGAGCCGAGTTCGCGCGCAGCGGCCGTGAAGCTCGCGAGCCGCGCGGCGGATTCGAACATCAACAGCGCCTGCATGGGCGGCAGGCGGTCTTGTCGCGGCATAACGGCTCCTTATGAGCGCATAACGAAATGTCGTCTTCACAGACGAAAATCGGACGGCAATAGTGGCGTTGCGCGAACAACCGGGCGCGCGGATTCCGGCATCCGATTCTATTCGAGGCGTGCTCCATGCTTGAAGCGAAACAAAATATCCTTGTTTTGATGGCCGATCAACTGACGCCGTTCGCGCTCGCCGCGTACGGCAATCGCGTGACGAAGACGCCGCACATCGACGCGCTCGCGCGTCGCGGCGTGGTGTTCGAATCGGCGTACTGCGCGAGTCCGCTGTGCGCGCCGTCGCGTTTCTCCTTGCTGGCGGGAAAGCTGCCCTCGAAGATCGGCGCTTATGACAACGCCGCCGAGTTTCCGTCCGAGACGCTGACCTTCGCGCATTATTTGCGCGCCGAGGGTTATCGCACGATCCTGTCGGGCAAGATGCACTTCTGCGGCGCGGATCAACTGCATGGCTTCGAGGAACGTCTCACCACCGATATCTATCCCGCCGATTTCGGCTGGACGCCCGACTGGCGCGACTTCGACACGCGTCCATCGTGGTATCACAACATGAGCTCCGTCATCGATGCGGGTCCGTGCGTGCGCACCAATCAACTCGACTTCGACGACGAAGTGACGTTCACCGTGCGCCAGAAGCTCTTCGACATGGCCCGCGAGCGGCAAGCGGGCAAGGACGCGCGGCCTTTCCTGATGGTGGCGTCGCTGACGCATCCGCACGATCCGTACGCGATACCGCGCAAATACTGGGACATGTATCGCGATGAAGATGTGGACATGCCGCTTCATCGCGACTCGCTCGGAGCGAGCGATCCGCACTCGCGGCGTCTGCGTCACGTCTACGAAGCCGATCGCACACCGCCGACCGACCAGCAAATCCGCAACGCGCGGCGCGCGTATTACGGCGCGGTGTCGTATGTCGATGACCAGTTCGGCGCCATTCTCGAAGCGCTGGAGCAGGCAGGACTCGCGGACGACACCACGATCATCGTCACGTCCGACCACGGCGAGATGCTCGGGGAGCGCAACCTCTGGTACAAGATGACGTTCTTCGAAGGCGGCTGCCGCGTGCCGCTCATCGTGCATCGGCCGGGGCGCTTCGAGGCGCATCGCGTGGCCGAGTCGGTCTCGCATCTGGATGTGCTGCCTACGCTCGTCGATCTCGCGGGCAATGCGTCGCCGCGCGACTGGCCCGATGCCATCGACGGACACAGCCTCATGCCGCATCTGAAGGGAACGGGCGGCCATGATGAAGCGATCGGCGAGTATCTTGCCGAAGGCGCGATCGCGCCGATCGTCATGATCCGGCGCGGGCCGTACAAGTTCATTCATACGAAGGTGGACCCCGACCAGCTTTATGACTTCCAAGCCGATCCGTTCGAGCGCCGCAATCTCGCGGAGGACGAACGGCACCGCGCGCTCGTGGCTGCGTTTCGCGAGGAAGTGGCGCGCCGCTGGGACCTCGACGCGTTGCATCGCGACGTGCTGGCGAGCCAGCGCCGCCGTCACTTCCACTTTGCGTCGACCACGCGCGGGGCGATCCAGTCGTGGGACTGGCAGCCTCGCGTCGATGCGAGCCAGCGTTACATGCGCAATCATCTCGACCTCGACGATCTCGAAGCGATGGCGCGCTTTCCCGCCGTCGAGCATTGAAGCCGCTTGACCATCAACCGCACTCACCGACAGGAACGCAGATGAAAACAGTCCTATTTCAGGCAGTTTTATATAGCGCGCTCGGCTGCGCGGCGTCGGCCGCCTTCGCCGCCGATCCGCCGTCCTGCACGCAGGTGCGCATGGCCGATCCCGGCTGGACCGACATCGACGCGACCAACGCGATGAGCGGCATCGTGCTGAAGGCGCTCGGCTACCGGCAGGACGTCGCGAACCTCTCGGTGCCGATCACGTATCAGGGCTTGAAGAAAGGGCAGATCGACGTGTTTCTCGGCAACTGGATGCCGGCGCAGGCGCCGCTCGTGAAGCCATTCGTCGACGAGAAATCCATCGACGTCGTGCGGCCGAACCTGACCAACGCGAAGTTCACGCTCGCGGTGCCGGACTATGTGGCGGCGGCGGGCGTGCATTCATTCGCGGACCTGGAGAAGAACGCGGACAAGTTCGACAAGCGCATCTTCGGCATCGAGCCGGGCGCGCCGGCCAACCAGAACCTCAAGAAGATGGTCGACGACAAAGCCTTCGGTCTCGGGGAGTGGAAGGTCGTGGAGTCGAGCGAGACCGGCATGCTGACGCAGGTCGAGCGCGCCATACGCGACAAGAAGTTCATCGTGTTCCTCGCGTGGGAGCCGCATCTGATGAACACGAAGTTCAAGCTCGTCTATCTCGACGGCGGCGACAAGTATCTCGGTCGCAACTTCGGCGGCGCGACGGTGAACACGGTCTCGCGCAGCGGCTACGAACAGCAATGCCCGAACGTCGGGCGTCTGTTCCGGCAGATGGCGTTCAACGTCGATCTGGAGAACGGCGTCATCTCCGATGTGCTGGACAAGAAGCGGAAGATCGATTCGGCTGCAACCGATGCGCTCAAGCGCAATCCCGCGCTCCTCAAGACATGGCTCGAAGGCGTGACCACGGCTAACGGCGGCAATGGACTGGAAGCGGTTCAGAGCGCGCTGGGCGTGAAGTAACAGACTCACTGCGCCGACGCGTGCAGCGCGATCGCGTCGCAACTGAACACATTTGCGTCGCAATTAGTCGAGCCGCCACGTATATGGCAATTTACTTTACGTGTCGATCCACAATAAAAAGGACACGCTGATGAACACACCGAATGCCGTACAACGCCACGCACGACGCGCGTCGTGCATCACCGGTTTCGTCCTCGCAGCAAGCGCGTCCATCGCGCCTCTTCAAGCACAAGCACAAAGCAGCGTGACGCTCTACGGCATTCTCGACGCAGGCATTACCTATGTGAACAACACCGGCGGTTCGCATGTCGTCAAGTTCGACGACGGCATTTCCTACGGCAACCGTATCGGCTTTCGCGGAACGGAGGATCTGGGCGGAGGACTGCAAGCGGTCTTCGTGCTGGAATCGGGCTTCCATCTCGGCAACGGAAGCTACGCATTCGGCGGCGCGGAGTTCGGCCGTCAGGCGTACGTGGGTCTCGCAAGCAAGGAGTGGGGCCAGGTGTCGTTCGGTAATCAGCTCGATATGACCGAAGAGTTCGTCTATCTGTACAACATCTCCGCGTGGGCGAGCGGCTATGCGATCCACCAGGGCGACTTCGACCGCATGAACGGCGACCGGCTGCCGAACTCGGTCAAGTTCCTGTCCAACAACTATGGCGGCTTCACGTTCGGCGGCATGTATTCGTTCGGCAACGTCGCGGGCAATTTCCATCGCAATAGCGCATGGAGCGTGGGCGGGCACTATGCTGCGAATACGTTTAACCTCGGCGTCGCCTATACGCAATTGAATAACCCCAATGGCATCTATGCGTTCGATCCGTATGCGATGATCGGCGCGCATACGTTCCTCGGGCAGCCTGTCGTCAGCATCGATCCCGTGACGGGCGCGCGCACGGACCTCTACAGCACGAACGCGTTTCCGACCGACAAGCAAGGCGCGCTCGCGATGGGCGCCGCGTGGACCATCGGCAATCTCATGGTGTCCGGCAATTTCACGTGGACGAGCATCAAGGGCTTAGGCGTGACGTCGTACATGCGAGTCTACGAGGCGGGCGCTTCGTATAACTTCAGGCCGGATATCGCGCTCTACGGCGGCTACCAGCACACGCGCTTCGAGGGCAATCATTGGAATCAGGGATCGCTTGGGCTGCACTATCTCTTGTCGAAGCGCACCGACGTCTACATCTCCGGCGATTATCTGCGTTCGTCCGGCCCGGTCGATGCGGTCATCGGCTACAGCTTCACGCCGTCGACGTCGAACACGCAGGCCGATGTGCGCGTCGGCATGCGGCACTCGTTCTGACGTCAGGCGGCCCGGCGGTGATCGCGGCGCGCACGGCCCTGCGGTCCTCTCGCGGGCTCGCATTGAAGCGCGCCCGGTACGTCCGCGAAAAATGCGAAGGCGATTCGAAGCCGCAGGCAACGCAGACCGCGAGTATCGACATGTCGGTTTGCTGAAGCAGTTCGCGGGCGCGCGCGAGACGCAGGCCGAGATAGAAATGCGTCGGCGTGTCCTTTAGCGCCGAGCAGAATAGACGTTCCAGCTGTCGCCGCGTGACGCCGATGGAATCGGCCAGCGCATCGGGCGAAAGCGGCTCTTCCATGTGCTGCTCCATCACGCCGATCACCTGAATCAGCTTGCGGTTGTGAATGCCGTAACGCGCGGCGATCTTCATGCGCTGATGATCGCTGCGCTGCCGGATGCGCCCGAGCACGAACTGCTCGGAGACTTGCGCGGCGAGTTCCGCGCCGTGATCGCGGGCGATGAGGTCGAGCATCAGGTCGATGGATGCGGTGCCGCCCGCGCAGGTGATGCGTCGCGCGTCGATCTCGAAGATCTCCTGGCTCGTTTCGATGGACGGATACTGCTCCGCGAATGCCGCCAGCGCCTCCCAATGCAAAGTCGCGCGCTTGCCCGCGAGCAGCCCCGCCTCGGCAAGAATGAAACTCCCCGTATCGATGCCGCCGAGCGTCGCGCCAGCGCGATCCAGCTTGCGCAGCCACTCGCCGATGCCGCGGGTGTACGCGGCCAATGGCTCGAATCCCGAAACGACGATGAGCGTGCGCGCATCGGCGGCTTCGTCGATGGAACGCTCCGCATTGAGCGAAATGCCGTTGCTCGCGACGACCGGCCCGCCGTCGACCGAAACAATGTGCCAGCGGTACAGCTCGCCCCTGAAGCGGTTCGCGACGCGCAGCGGCTCGATGGCCGACATGAAGCCGATCGACGAGAACTGCGGCAGCAGCAGGAAGTGGAAGTCTTGAGGGACGGGCATCGAATGAAGGGCCACCAGTCAGCGATCCGTCACGCTATCAAGTGCAAAAAGCGCGCGCAATCGGGCGTCTCCCTGTAAACCCGCACGTCGCTCGCGGTCAATTCGTGGTCGCAATGAGGCGTTCCGGTGGTTTAATGCAGCGGTACTTTCTACACACGTTCTTTCGACGGTCACGCCACCATGAAACTTCGCCTGCTCTCGCTTCTCGTAGCATCCGCATGCGCCGCGCACGTCGCCTACGCGAACGACGATGCGACCTGCCGCACCGTGCGCTTCGTCGACATCGGCTGGACCGACATCACTTCGACGACGGCGCTCGCGTCCGTGCTGTTCGAAGGGCTCGGCTATACGCCGCGCACCACGGTCGCATCGGTGCCCATCTCGCTCGCGGGCCTCAAGAACAAACAGATCGACGTGTCGCTCGGCTACTGGTGGCCGGTGCAGGAAAAGGCGGTGCAGCCGTTTCTGGATGCCAAGAGCATCGACAAGATCGAGCCGCCCAATCTCTCGGGCGCGAAGGCGACGCTCGCTGTGCCGAGCTATGCGTACGACGCGGGCATCAAGAGCTTCGCCGATATCGCGAAGCACAAGGACGAGCTGGATGGCACGATCTACGGCATCGAACCCGGCAGCAGCGCGAACGCCAAGATTCAGAAGATGATCGACACGAACCAGTTCGGTCTTGGCGGCTTCAAGCTGGTTCAATCGAGCGAAGCAGGAATGCTCGTGACCGTGGAGCGCGCAATGCGCGAGAAGAAGCCGGTGGTGTTCCTCGCGTGGGAGCCGCATCCCATGAACATTCAGATGAAGATCAACTATCTCTCCGGCGGCGACGATGTTTTCGGCCCGAACTATGGCGAGGCGCGCGTCTATACGCTGACCAACCCGGATTTCCTCACGCGCTGCCCGAACGCGAGCCAACTCGTGAAGAATCTGCGCTTCACGACCGACCTCGAAAACCGCCTCATGCAGCCGGTGATGAACAAGGAACGCCCCGCCGATGCAGCCAAGGCGTATCTCAAGCAGAACCCGCAATTGCTCGATTCGTGGCTTGCGGGCGTGAAGACCGTCGATGGAAAAGACGGTCTGCCCGCTGTCAAACAGTATCTCGGTCTCTGATTTTCGCCCCGGTGACGCGTTCACCGGTCTTTCGAAGTACTTAGGTATCCAGATAAACATGAACTACGAAGTCATCGTTACTTGCGCGGTCACCGGTGCGGGCGACACGACCAACAGGCATCCCGCGATTCCGGTGACGCCCAAGCAGATTGCCGAGGCAGCCATCGAAGCCGCGCGCGCCGGCGCGACCGTCGCCCATTGCCATGTGCGCGATCCCGATACCGGACGAGGCAGCCGCGATCCCGCGCTCTACCGCGAGGTAGTGGACCGCATCCGTTCTTCGGACGTGGATGTCATCATCAACCTGACGGCGGGCATGGGCGGTGATCTCGAGATCGGTCCGGGCGAAGAGCCGATGCGCTTCGGCAAAGGCACGGATCTCGTCGGCGGCCTCACGCGTCTTGCGCATGTCGAGGAGTTGCTGCCCGAGATCTGCACGCTCGATTGCGGCACGCTGAACTTCGGCGATGGCGACTACATCTACGTCTCCACGCCCGCCCAGTTGCGAGCGGGCGCGAAGCGGATACAGGAGTTGGGCGTGAAGCCCGAACTCGAAATATTCGATACCGGGCACTTGTGGTTCGCCAATCAACTGCTCAAAGAGGGTCTGCTCGATGCGCCGCCGCTCTTTCAACTGTGCATGGGCATTCCGTGGGGCGCGCCGCCCGACACGGGCACGATGAAGGCGATGGTCGACAACTTGCCGCCCGGCGCGCATTGGGCTGGCTTCGGCATCGGCCGGATGCAGATGCCGATGGTCGCGCAGGCGATGCTGCTCGGCGGCCATGTCCGCGTCGGCCTGGAAGACAATCTGTGGCTGGATCGCGGCGTGCCGGCGAGCAACGGCACGCTGGTGCAGCGAGCCGTCGAGATCATCGAACGCTTGGGAGGCCGCGCGCTCACGCCGGCCGAAGGGCGCAGAAAACTCGGCCTGCCGGCGCGCGGCGAGCGTCCGCTGGAAAAGCGTGCAGCCGAACAATTCGCGTGAGCAAGAGGAGCGAGCACATGCAAGTCAAGCAATTTGCCGCGCTGGGCGTGGGTGTCATTGGTAGTGGATGGGTTTCGCGCGCCCTCGCGCATGGTCTCGATGTCACCGTGTGGGACCCGGCACCGAACGCAGAAGCGGTGGTGCGCGCGAACGTCTCGAACGCATGGCCCGCGCTGGAGCGTGTCGGGCTGGCGGCGGGCGCCTCGCAGCAACGGCTGCGCGTGGTGTCGAGCGTGGAAGAGTGCGTCGCCAATGCGGACTTCATACAGGAGAGCGCGCCGGAGCGCGAAGACCTGAAGCTCGCGCTGCATGAACGCGTGAGCCGCGCGGCGAAACCCGAGGCGATTATCGCGTCGTCGACATCGGGACTGTTGCCGAGCGACTTCTATGCGAGTGCGGTTCGTCCCGAGCGATGCGTCGTCGGCCATCCGTTCAACCCGGTGTATCTGCTGCCGCTCGTCGAAGTGCTGGGCGGCGGCAGCACATCGGAAGAATCGATCGACGCCGCCATGACGTTCTATGCTTCCATCGGCATGCGGCCGTTACGCGTGCGCGCCGAGGTGCCTGGTTTCATCGCCGACAGACTGCTCGAAGCGTTATGGCGCGAGGCGCTGCATCTCGTGAATGAAGGCGTGGCGACGACAGGCGAGATCGACGACGCGATCCGCTATGGCGCGGGTATTCGCTGGTCGTTCATGGGAACGTTTCTGACCTACACGCTCGCGGGCGGCGAAGCGGGCATGCGGCATTTCATGCAGCAGTTCGGGCCGGCGCTGGAGCTGCCGTGGACGAAGCTCGTCGCGCCCGAGTTGACCGATGAACTCATCGACCGTGTAGTGGACGGCACCGCGAAGCAGACGAAGGGACGCAGCGTCAAGGATCTGGAGCGGTATCGCGACGACTGCATCACGAGCGTGATCGCGGCGATTGCAGAGGCGAAGGCGCGTCACGGCATCGAGGACTGACAGATGATTTATCGCGACACGGTGAGGCCCGAGTGGGTCGATTACAACGGGCATCTGCGCGATGCCTTCTACATGCTGATCTACAGTCTCGCAGCGGATGCTTTCATGGACGACATCGGCCTTGGCGACACCGAGCGGCGCGCGCGGCATCGCACGCTCTACACGCTGGAGGCGCATGTCAGCTACTTGCGCGAACTGAAGGAAGGCGCGGCCGTGCGCGTCGATGCGCGCGTCATCGCGCACGACAGGAAGCGCATACATCTGTATCTGCAGATGTTCGAGGGCGAGAGCGTCGAGCCTGCGTCCGCCTGCGAACAGATGCTGATGCATATCGACACGAGCGGCGCGCCGAAGGCCGCTTCGTTCGATGAAGACATCGCGGCGAACATTGCGGCACAGGCGACGATCGCCGCGACGGACGCGGTCTATGCGGGCAGGGTCATCGGCTTGCCTTGATGGCGGTCGTTAGTGATGCTTCGCATCAAGGCACGCGCGTCACGCGCTCGGCTCCTGTAGCTCGCTCGCATGGCGCTTCGCCATGACACTGTGAATGGATCGCTGCAGCAATCCGAGATCGATCGGCTTGACGAAAACATCGTCGAAGCCGCTTTCGATGGCGCGCTCGGTCACTTCGGGGCCGCTGTAGCCGCTGAGCGCGATCAGATGCGGACGCTTGCTTCCGAGCAGGTCCTTCACGCGCCGCGCCACCTCGAATCCGTCGATGCCGGGCAAGCCGATATCGACGATGGCCACCATCGGCGTCTGGGCCACCATCGCATCCACGCCGCGCGTACCGTCGGACGCAGTCGCGACCGTGTATCCGAGCGACTCCAGCATTGCGGCGGTCGCCGCCCGCACGTCCTCGTTGTCTTCCACGAGCAGAATGGAGACGTCCTGATCGCCGTGAAAGACCAGCTGCTCGGGCGCCGGAACGAGCCGCTGCGCTTCCATCAGCAGCGGAAGATCGACGATGAACCGGCTGCCTCTGCCTTCGCCCTCGGACTGCGCGACGAGCGTGCCGTCGTGCAATTCCACGAGCCGGCGCGCGAGATTTAGTCCGATGCCGAGGCCGCCTTCGGCGCGGTCGAGCGTGGTGTTGACCTGCGCGAACAGCTCGAAGATGGACTCGAGATGGCGCGCGGGAATGCCGCGACCGTTGTCCTCGACGATCAGCACGGCGCGGCGTTCTTCGTTCGCGTGACTCGCCGACAGACGCATGCGAATGTTTCCGCCGCGGTCCGTGAACTTCACGGCGTTCGAAAGCAGGTTCGCGACCACTTGCTGCAAGCGCGTCGCGTCGCCGTTCATCGCGTAATCGCCCGGCGCGAGGTCGATGACGAGAGAATGTCCCTTTGCCTCGAACTCTTTTCGCACCGAATAGGCGGCCGTTTCGATGACCATGCGCAGATCGATGGGCTCGCGGTGCAGCTGGATGGTGCCACGCGAGACACGCGACGCATCCAGCAGATCGTCCACCAGCCGCGTGAGCGTGCCGATCTGGCGATTGATCAGCGAGCCGATTTCCTGCGGCACGCCTTCCGCCGAATCGGTCATGTCGATCAGCTGGAACGCCGATGCCAGTCCCGCCAGCGGATTGCGCAGTTCATGACCGAGCATCGCGAGAAACTCGTCCTTCCTGATGCTCTCGTCCTTCAGCCGGGCAGCGAGCGCGAACGCCTCCTCGCTCAGCCTGCGCAGTTCCTGATTCGAATTCGATAGCTGCCGGCTTCGGCGGATCAGCTCCGATTCGCTTTCGACGTGCTTGCTTCCGCGATTGCTTCCGCCATTGCTTCCGCCATTGCTTGCCGCGATTTGCGGCGCCGCCGTGCGGCTGTGAACGTCCATCACGAAGTCCGTGACGTTCTCGACACGATGAATGATGGATCCCACGGAGCCATCCGGATTCAGAAGCGGTATGTTGATGGGACTCCAGTAGCGCACGATGAACGCGCCGGTATCGCTCGACCGGTCCGGCACGTCGTAACGCTGCAACGCCATCGCGTCGGTCCGGCGCAGCCGAATGACACGCTGCAGGGACTCGCCGAGAATCTTCGTCGCCTGCGTCTTCTGGTCGTCGGGATTGTCGGGGAATGCGTCGAATACCGCGCGGCCGACCAGATGCTCGCGATCGCTGACGGTCTCGCGCAGGTACGCCTCGTTGGCATCGAGGATCGTGTAGCCCTCGTCGACCGAGAGCAGCAGGCAAGGACTCGGCAGCAGCCGGAAGACGATCCGGTACGCGTCGGCTGGCAAGTCGCGGTCGATGTTCATGTGTCAGCGTCCTCCGAAGCCCACGTGGATGCGCGGCGCAATGCGCCAATCGACGTCTGCTAGCAGCGCACGTGCCACGTCTGCGCGCCCGGCGATATTCGGTCAACGCTGATTGATCCCTAGTAAGGCGCTCTGCTGGCTTCGCCACCATTTGCGTATGATCTGGAACGGCTCTTATTCGTTGCCGACGTTGCACCGGCACGTGCTCGACCACTTGGACGAGCGTCCGGCACGCTGCCGATGCACGAAGGCTTGTGCATTGCCATAGAGGAAGGCGCTCGCGCTCAACGGGCGCATCACACAAGGAAACAGCATGAACAAGTTGTTCGATCTGAACGGCCGCACGGCGCTCGTCACGGGGTCGGCGCGCGGCATTGGCTATGCGCTCGCGGAGGGCTTCGCGGCGGCTGGCGCGCGCGTCATCGTCAACGGAACGAAAGCCGAGACCGTCGATGCCGCCGTGAACCGGCTGCTCGCGCAAGGCTTCGATGCACGCGGACAAGCCTTCGACGTTACCGACGAAGCGTCCGTTGCGGCCGCATTCGCGGCGTGGGACGCGCAAGGGATCGAAGTGGATATCGTCGTGAACAACGCGGGCATTCAGTTTCGCAAGCCGATGATCGAGCTCGCGCTCGCCGACTGGCAACGCGTGATCGACACCAATCTGACGAGCGCGTTCATCGTCGCGAAAGAAGCGGCGCGGCGCATGATCGAGCGCAAGCGCGGCGGCAAGATCATCAATATCGGCTCGTTGACGAGCGAAGGGGCGCGCGCGACGGTGGCGCCCTATACGGCTGCCAAGGGCGGCATCAAGATGCTCACGCGCGCCATGAGCGCCGAGTGGGCGCCGTTCGATATCCAGGCGAACGCGATTGGCCCCGGCTATATCCTGACCGATATGAATCAGGCGCTTCTCGACAACCCCGACTTCGACCGGTGGGTCAAGAGCAGCAACCCGTCAGGACGCTGGGGCAGGCCCGAAGAACTCGTCGGCACGGCGGTCTATCTCGGGTCGTCCGCATCGAGCTACGTGAACGGACAGATCATCTATGTCGACGGCGGCTGGCTCGCAGTGCTCTGACGCTCGCAGCCCGGACGCCTAGCCGCGCCACGCCGAATTGCGGATAACGGAGCAGAAGTTGCCCGCCCGGAAGCGCGGTTCCTTGTCCGCGATGACGTCGGCCTTGACGTTCCCGAACGTCGTGTGAGGTTTGTGTTTGATGCCGTCGTAGAACGCCTGAATGATGTCCTCCTTGAAGTGCTCGGTGCGCGGATACGCATTCACGACAGCGGTTCTTTCCGCGTCGCTGTACTCCGGGTAAGCGAGGCCGAGCACGTCCATCTCGACTCCCGCGGTCACGAGCGCGATCACCGGATGCATATGCTGCGGCACGCCCGGCGTCGTATGCAGCGCGATGGCAGTCCACACGAGGTCGATATCGGCGGGGGCGATGCCATGCTGCCTCAGAAAGTCGCGGGCGGCGTTCGCGCCGTCCACTTCGAAACGCTCCGTCTGACTGCTGTGCGAAGGCATGAGGCCCATGTCGTGAAACATGGCGCCGGCGTAGAGCAGTTCCGCATCGAACTTCACGCCGCGCCGCTCGCCGGCAAGCGCGCCGAAGCAATACACGCGGCTCGAATGATTGAAAAGCAACTCCGTCTCGGTATCGCGGACGAACTCCGTGATCGCCCGGGCAAGCCGGCTATCCGGAATGGCAACCGTATTCGCGCTAGTGCTCATGATGTTCTCCTGAGGTGGATGAGCACTATTGTCAGCCGTGGTATCGTTGGCTCTATCGCGCGTGAAACGCCGAATCCTGCCATTTCGCGCGACATTCGGACCTGGAGAATCATGCTGTCATGGCCAAGACAATCGCCATCCTTGCGGTGCCCGGCGTGCAGATGCTCGACGTATGCGGACCGCTCGACGTGTTCGCGCAAGCCAATGTCGAGACGGGGCGCGACGAGTACGACCTGAAGATCGTCGGCATGCGGGCCGGGCAGTTGAGAAGCTCGTCGGGCGCGCGGCTGCTGCCCGACGAGGTGGTCGGCGACCACTTTGTTGCGGTGCATACGCTGCTCGTCGCGGGCGCGCCTCACGCATCGACCATGACGATCTCGAACACGTTGCGCGAGTGGCTGAGGACCGTTGCGAAGCGATCGAAACGCTTCGGCTCCGTATGCACCGGCGCGTTCATTCTTGCCGAAGCGGGCTTGCTGGACAGGAAGCGCATCACGACTCACTGGTCTTGCATCGACGAGTTGTCGCGCCGCTATCCGACAGTGACCGCCGAGCCGGACGCGCTCTATGTGCGCGATGGCAAGCTGCGCACGGCCGCAGGCGTGACGGCGGGCCTCGATCTGGCGCTCGCGCTCGTCGAGGAAGATCTCGGACGGGAGATCGCGATGCGCGTCGCCAGTCAGCTCGTCATGTTCTTCAAGCGCCCCGGCGGACAGTTGCAGTTCAGCCGCAAGGGCCGGGCGCAGCCAGCGGGCCGCTCGGTCTTGCAGGACGTGCAGCGGCTCGTCGCGGCGCGGCCCGAGCTCGACCATAGCGTGGCCAGCATGGCAGCGCATGCCCGTTTGAGCCCGCGCCATTTCGCCCGGCTCTTTCAGGCAGAAGTGGGCGTGACCCCGGCGGTGTGGGTGGAATCGGCGCGCGTGGCGGCCGCGCGCAATCTCATCGAGACGCGCGGCGATGCGCCGAAACAGCTCGCGGCGAAATGCGGCTTCGCGAATGCGGACGTGTTGCGGCGCACCTTCGTCAAGCATGTTGGCGTGACGCCTTCGGAATACCGGAAGCGGTTCATGACCCTTGCACGCGCTGACGAGACAGCGGACCAGATCTCGGCTCGTTCGGTCAGGCAGCCGAGACCCTGAGACGCTTTAGCTAGCCGGCGTGGCGTCCTTATATTCGACGAGCACTTCTCGATACGGCCGCGTGCCGTCATTGCGCGCCTTGTGCGTGGCCGGCACGCGCGCGCCCTTGCCGAGTTCCGAGAGCACTTCGAGATAGCCGCCCTCGCATTGGAGCGAATACACGGCGCCCGTCGGTACTTCGAAGATGCCTAAGTCCGCGCCGTCCTTGTCGTAGATATGGAGCGGCGCGCCTTCTATTGCGTACCACATGTAGGAGTGCTCATGCGTATGAACCGGCGTCTCCTCGCCCGGTTGAAGCACGAAGTTCCATACGATGACCTTGTCGTTCTCGAATACCTTTTCGCTTCCTACGCCAGCCATGGTTGTCTCCTGAGATGTCCACCTGATTAGACAGCGTATGTCGGCCTGTATGACGCAGTTCGTTGCTGCGGCCGCTGCGGCGGATTACATAGAGCACCGCCGTTTCCTTCAATTGCTCATAGAGCGCATTGACGGCGACGCATGCGCGATTCGGCCGCGTCGTCTCTTGCGCGTTTCGACAAGTCTTCCTCGACGGAGATGAACACCTGGGCATAAGCAACATAAGTAACGCTATTCCTCCGCTCAATGGAAGACAACGTCGCGCCGGCCCGCTCGGGGCACTGGCGTAAGACTGTCGTGACCGTATTGAACATAGCGCGCATTCGCTGTGAAGTAAATGCTGCAGGGCATATAGACGCGCGCGTTTTCCGGGGACTAGTATCGCTTCGAAGCCAGCTTTCGCATGACCCGAGGATTCAGGTTTTCTGTCGGTAGTCCACCAAGGAGACATGTCATGAGAAGGGCTGGCCATGTGCGAACCTCGATCGCGGCGCTGATTGCAACGGCCTCGTTGCTGTCCGCGTGCGGTCACGACCACGACTCCGGCATCACGCCGGCCAACGCGGCGGACGCGCCGCTCGCATCCGATCCCGCGTGTCAAAGTCTCGTTCCCGCATCGCAAGGCGGGCCGCTTCCGCAGGGCGACACCGCAGTGCTGCGCTGGCTCGGCACGGCGAACTACGAGCTCGCGTATCACGGCGTGGTCGTCATCATGGACACGTATTACGAGCGGCCCGCGCGCACGGCTTCGCTCGGGTTCACCGTGTCGCAGGTGCAGAAGGCGAACGTGATCTTGATCGGTCACGCCCATTCGGATCACATCAGCGATGTCGCTGCGGTCGCGGCGCAGACGAAGGCACAGGTCATCGGCTCCGCGATCACGACGAAGGAAGCGCAGGTGCTCGGCGTCCCCGCCGCGCAGACCACCACGGTGACGGGCAATAACACCGAGAAGTTCACGTATGGCGATATCAGCATCACGCCGACGCATATCATTCACAGCACGATCGAAGCCGGATTGACGACGCAACTCGCCGCGCTCTACGCACTCGATGCGCCACCGCTCACCGCCGCCGAGCAACAGCAACACGATGCGGTTTCGGCGCGCGGATCGAGCGATCCGAACATCGTCACGCAAGGCACGATAGGCTTCACGTTCACGTTGCCGAACGGCTTCAAGATCGTGTGGTTCGACAGCGTGAGCAATCCCAGCCCCGAAGAGTTGCAGCTTGCGACGAGCGTGGCGCCGGGGGTGGATGTCGGCATCTTTCCGTGGACGCCGCATCCGATCGCCGAAACGCAGTTGAGCTTCACATTCCAGCATCTTCAGTTGTTCAAGCCCAAGCTCTTTCTGCCCGATCATCACGATGCGATCTGGGGCTTGTGGCTCGACAACGGCCTCGCGCCGCTCTTCACGAAGATACGCGACGAACTGCCGGGGACGAAGTACGCGGAGCCGCTGTATCGGTCGCCGATATGCATTCGCACGAGCGGCAATAACCGCGACGAGTTCTACATGGGCGGTACTTGAAGGGCGCGCCTGTCCGAATCCCGGCCTTCGACGAACGTTGTCTTGCTGCGGCTCGATCGCTCACAAGAGGCGACATCCGACGCAAAAGACATGGCTTCGTTCACCATGCGAGACGTCAGTAAAAACGTGACGGACCAAACCTGCCTGTTCGGTCAAATCGCCGGATGCGCGATCCGACGAGCCGCACGTCTATCCCCCGCCTGATTTCCCAAGCGTGATTGTTCGCCTGCCCCGGATTGTCAATTCGAGGCTCCGGCCTTTTTCGCGCTCGCGTATACCCCTACAGTGTGGCATTCGTCGCGCCGGCCGTTCGATGTCGAACGCTACGCCGAAGCGTTGCTTCCTATTCGTCTCGATTCGTCTCGATCCTCATGCACCTAGACACCACTACGAACTCCGTAACATCGGACGGCCTCGCAACGACGCTGCGTCAATGGCTTGCCGTGCTTGCGGTCGCAGTCAGCGCATTTGCATTCGTGACGGCGGAATTTCTGCCGGTCGGCCTGCTGCCGCAAATCGCGCGCGACCTGGGCGTGAGTCCGGGCGTCGCGGGCCTGATGGTGACGACGCCCGGCGTGATGGCCGCCATCTTCGCCCCGACGCTGCTCGTCGGCGCGGGCCGCATGGACCGTCGATTCGTCTTTCTGCTGCTGACCGCGGTGCTCTTCGTCTCCAACGTCGTCTGCGCGATGGCGCCCGGACTCGTCACGATGCTCGCGGGTCGCGCGCTGCTCGGCGCGGCGCTCGGCGGATTCTGGACGCTCGCGACGGCTGCGGCCCCGCGGCTCGTGCAAGGCAACGACGCGGCGAAAGCCACTGCGATCATCTTGACGGGCGTGACGTTCGCCACGGTCATCGGCGTGCCGCTCGGCATCTTCATCGCATCGTTCGCGTCGTGGCGCCTTTCGTTCGCAGCGACGGCGGGCCTCGTCGCGGTCGCGCTGATCGCTCAGGCGCTGCTCGTGCCGCGGCTGCCGTCCGCATCCGCGCTGCGTCTGCAAGACTTCCGTGCGCTGCTCGCGCGGCCGCACGCGCGGCTCAGTCTGGCGATGGTCGCGTTCGCTTTCGGCGCGCATTTTTCGACCTACACGTATATCGCGCCGTTGCTGGAGCAGGACTTCTCGCTGAACGCCATTACCTTGCTATTGCTGGGCTTCGGCATCATCGGCTTCTTCTCTAACGCGCTCATGTCGATGATCGTGGCGAAACACCTGGTCAAATCCGTCGGGGCCATGATCGTGCTGCTTCTCGCCGCGATCATGTCGATGCTGCTTCTCGGGCATTCGCACATCGGCGAGACGGCCGCGATGCTGATCTGGGGCGTTGCGTTCGGCGCGCTGCCGCTGTGCTTCAGCGTGTGGATTCAAAGCGGAACGGCGGATTATCCGGAAGCCGGCTCCGCGATGTTCGTCAGCATCATTCAGGTGGCGATTGCGACGGGATCGGCCGTGGGCGGCGCGATCGTCGACCATGCGGGCGTGGAAACCGACTTCATGCTCGGCGCGGTGCTGGCCGTGCTCGGTCTTTTGACGTTGCATCGCGTGACGGCGCTGGGGCGCTCGGGTATGGCGACGGCGGCGGAGCTGGACTGACGTTCGATTGGCTTGGCTGAGGTTGCGGCTGGGGCCTTCGCGAGCGATGAACACCCTCTGCGGCACGACGATTGCGTCACCCTGAAGCCGACAGGGGGAAGCATGGAAACGACGATTGCAAGGGTATTTCGGTCTCTTGAGGAAACCGAGCAGGCGCGAGAAGCGCTTGCAAAGGCCGGCGTCGACGCGGACGCGGTAGATATTGCGTTTCAAGCGGACGAAGCGGGCCCCGTGCGCGGCAATTTTCTGGCGGGCGACAGCGTCACATCGCTCGGTACGGAAGAAGAGTACGACAGACGCTTCAGACATCAGGGCGAGGTGTCGCGCTACATTTTGACTGCGCGCGTCGATGAAGCTCGCGCACATGACGTCGAGGCCGCGCTTCAGCAGGCCGGTGGCCGCACCATCGACGCAGCCACGCCGACGCCGCCAGGCCCCGGCACGCAGGGCTAGATCGGACGCGCGACGTCTCGCGGCGGCCGAACTTATCAGAATCGATACGTCACGCCGACCTTGACGATCGGATAAAACCGCAGCTTGTCCGCCTTGTCCTGCAATTCGCGCTTCTCGGCTTCGATATTCGCCTCGCCGGCTTCGGCAACGATATCGGCCGGCACGTCGAGGTCCACGTGCGGACGGCCGTAGGCGACGCCTGCATCGAAGAAAGCGGAGAAGCCCTTCTGCGCCACCGGCGTATGACCGAAGCCGATGCCGACATACGGCCGCACGGTCGGAAAGCGCGCTCTGGCGTGAATGCTTTCGCCGAGCGTCGAATACGGCGTGCCGTTGATCGTGTAGGTGCCGCTCGGGCTGGTGGCCGTAGCATCGACGTTATCGTTGCCGATCAGCGCGCCCGCCGTGAACCGGAAGCTCACGGTGTCCGGCGCGGGGAAGAAGTCGAGGTAAAGCCCGCCGTGATAGATATGCGCGGTGCCGTCGTAGTGCAGATCGCCCGAATTGAAGCTGCGCGAGAACTGCACGCCGTTGAATTCGGCGCGCACGTTGTCGCGGCTGCCGAGCGGCTGTGAAAAACCAATGCCTGCGCCTTCGGTGCCGATCTGGCCATAGATTTCGCGTGCGTGAACGAGCGGGGCGGAGAGCGCGACGGCGCCTGCCGCGACAGCGAGCAACAACTTCATGATTGCGAGGGCTTCCTTGTTGGGGAGAACGCGTCGCGCTGAATGGGCGACGCGCCGATGTCTTCTGATAGTTGTGTTTACGGAGCCGCTCGAACAATCTTGAGTTCGCGTGGTCGGCGTTTGCCTCGGGTGTATCCGGCGATTCGTTTCCGCCGAAGCTGGCCCGCAAGGGCGTTCGATTGCCCGACACAGCGCCAGCCTACGAGGCGCCGCGTCTCCTGCACGCAGTCAAATGCGCGCCCGGCGATGCGTCGCCGTCATTTGTCCGATCGCGTTGAAAAGCGTCTCCGGATCGACGGGCTTCGCCAGATGCAGGTCGAACCCCGCCTGCATTGCCCGGGCCTTGTCTTCGGGCCTGCCGAACGCCGTCACGGCGATGGCCGGGAACGTCCAGCCTGCCTCGCGCAACGACCGCATCAAAACATAGCCGTCTTCGCGAGGCATGCCGATGTCGGACAGCACGACATCGAACGCCTGCGCCGCTATGCAACGGCGCGCTTCGGCAGCCGACTCCGCATCGCGCACGCTCGCGCCCGCCGATTCGAGCACGGCGCGCATCGCCTCGCGCGCGTCGGCTTCGTCTTCGACCAGCAGGATCGAGAGGCCCGCGAGCGCCTCGTCGGAAGACGACGCAACGTCCGCCGCGCCGGATGCGCCTTGCAGCGACCACTGTGCTGACGCCAGCGGAAGCTGAACCGTGAACGTGCTGCCGCGTCCTTCGCCGTCGCTATGCGCCGTGATCGAGCCGCCGTGCAACGTGACGATGCTGCGCGCAATCGCGAGCCCGATGCCGAGTCCGCCGAAGGTGCGCGTCGTCGCCTGCGACGCTTGCGCGAACGGCTCGAACACCCGGTCGATGAACGAAGCCGGAATGCCCGCGCCGTTGTCCGCGATCTGCACTTCAATGCGGTTGCTTCGGCTCGTCGCAAGCACGCAGATGCGCCCGTTCTGTCCGTTGTACTTGAGCGCGTTGCTGAGAAGGTTCGAGAAGACCTGACGCAGCCGCATCTGATCGCCTTCGATGATGAGCGCATCGGGCAGATCGGCCGTCACCGTGACGCGCTTCGCGCCGGCTGCCAGTTCGATGTCGCCGATCTCGGACTTGAGCAGCGGCACGAGATCGAACGGCTCGGCTTTGATGAGCATCTTGCCCGCCGCGATGCGGCTTAAGTCCAGCAAATCGTCGACGAGCCGCGACTGCAACTGCACGTTGCGCGCGATCGCTTCGATGCCGCGTGCCATCAGGCCGGGATTCGCCTTCTCCTGCTTGAGCAGAAAGAGCCACGATTGCATGGCGTTGAGCGGCGTGCGCAGTTCGTGCGACACGGTCGCGAGGAACGTGTCCTTCAGCTGGTTCGTGTGTTGCGCTTCGAGGCGCAAAAGGCGCTCGTTCGTAAGCAGCCGGTCGCGCTCGAACTCCAGCGTCTTGTGGCGCGAGACGTCGATGGTAATGCCGTCGAACCGCAGCGGCTCGCCTTGCTCGTCCACGTGCGTGCCGCCCTTGGCGCGAATCCAGCGGAGCTCGCCGGATGCGGAAACGGCGCGGAATTCGACGTCGTACGGAACGCCGTGCGTAACGGACTGCTCGACGGCCACGCGCGTCTTGGCGCGGTCGTCGGGGTGAATCCTCTCGTAGAAGAGATCCATGCTCACGCCCGCGTTCGGCGGCAGCCAGAAGTGCTCCTTGCACTTGATATTCCACACGATGCGGCCGAGCGGCAGCGGGCAATGGAACGTGCCGATATCGGCGGCTTCGATCGCCAGATGCAGACGGTGCCGTTCGTCGCGCAGGCTTTGCGCGGTGCGCAGCGTTTCCTCGACGTCGGTGATCATGCCGACCCATTCGAATATCTCGCCCTGGTCGTCGTGAGTGCCGGCCGCGCGAACCTGGCAGCGCCGGTAAGTCGACGATGCGGCGTGCCACACGCGTACATCCGCGCGATACGGCATGTCGGATTGAAGCGACTGGTCGAGGGCCGCCTGAGCCGTCGCACGGTCGTCCGGATGGATCATCTCAGCCCAGCCATAACCGCGGTGCTCTTCCCACGGCTGTCCCGTGTAGCGCTCCCAGGAGGGCTGCGGCGTGTTGAACCGGCCCCTTGCATCGCAGACATACGCGACCGCGCTCGCCACGGTCACCAGCGCGCGATAGCGCGACTCGAGGCGCATGCGATCCAGCTCGACATTGCCGGGGTTCCCGACGTCGATGGTCGCGCCGACCCAGCGGACGATTGCGCCGTCGCTGTGGCGCATGGGACTCGCAAGCGAGCGCATCCAGCGATAGGTGCCGTCCTTCTGCCGGAAGCGATGGTCGATCTGGTAGTCCGTGCCGCTTGCGACGGCTGCGGCCCATCGCGCCAGCGTGTTGTCCCGGTCGTTCGGATGCAGCAGGGCTTCCCAGGCGCGCCCGAGCAAGTGCTGGTCCGCGTCGGTGTGCTGGAATGCGACGCTCGACAGGTAATCGAGCGAGCCGTCGGGCCGCGCGGTCCAGACGATGATCGGCATTACTTCGGCGAGCAGCGGATACTCGTCCGCTGTTCCGTCCTCGTGCGCTGAATGCGTGATGTCAACCGGCCGGGGGCCGGGCTCCGAGAGCGTGAGTCCCGCCTCCGGCTGCACGATGACGAGCAGGGCAGGCGAGGAAGACGAGGAAGGCGAGGCATCGCCGCTCGCGAACGGGCGGAACTCGAACCGCCACGCCCGCATGCCGCCGGCGCCGGACTCGTCCGCTAACTGTTCGGTCGTGCTTGCAATGCGACGCTCGTCGAGGGCCTGCGTTGCCGCGGACGTGAGCCGGGCACAAGAAACATCGCGAGAGGCTAAAGGCAGCCTGGCGCGAACGACGGATAGCAACGGCTCGGCGTGAAGACCGGAGGGGCCCCATCCGAACTGCTCCTTGAACCGCGTATTGGCATGGACGACGCAGAGGTCTGCCCCGAGAACTGCACACGACGCGGGGTTCGCGTCCAGCAGTGCAACCGTCAATGCGTCTTCATTAGCGTGCATGCGTTAACTAGAACTCAAGAATGCGACGATGGTCCGGATACGACTGATTCGAACGATCGTCAGCGGGTTCTCGCATCGCACTCACGATGCAGCCAGAAGGCTTATTTTAGACGAAAGCGACACATTGCGATGACGCTTCAGACGACGCTGCAGAAAGCGATTCAACACGCAGCCGCTCGACGCCAGCAGAAAATGCCTTCAGCGCCGGAGCGCATCCCCCGATAAAAAGACGCGCGAACGGGGTAAAGAATCTGCCGCGCGCGCCGATAAATACGACGAGGCAAACCCGGAGCGATCCGGCGACGCAAAGCTAAAGGGACTCACGCGTGACCACGAGTGAGTTTGCCAGTTGCCCGCCACGAACGGCGGGCCAATCGACGGCGGCAGCAATGCCCGTGTCAGGAGGCGAAATGCAATTCAATCGGGCGTTCTTGAAGTTGGGGGCTGCACTCGCTGCGGCCATGTTGAGCAGCGCGGCGTCTGCGGCAGGCACTACGGACGGGGCGAGCACGTCTCTCAGCCTCGTCGTGCCGTCGTATTTCTACCCGACCAAGAGCGCGGCGGACTGGAACAGTCTCGCGGCGTCTGCGAGCAGGGTATCGACCACCGCTATTTTGAATCCCAATAGCGGACCCGGCACGAGCGCCGATGCCAATTACGCCGCCGCTATCGCCAAGCTGCACGCGGCGGGCGGGAAGGTCATAGGCTATGTCTCGACGTCTTACGCGGGACGCCCGTTGTCCGCGGTCGTGGCCGACATCAATATGTACGTGAGTCTCTATAACGTCGATGGATTTTTCATCGACGAGATGACTGCGGACTGTCAGACCTCGCATGTGCAGTTTTATCAGTCTGTCTATAACTACATCAAGGGACTGAAGGCGACGTATTCGGTCATGGGCAATCCGGGCACCACTATCCCCGAGGTCTACGCGAGCTTGCCGACGGCCGACCAGTTCGTCGTCTTCGAGGGCAACGCAAAGAATTACGCGAAATTCCAACCTGCGAGCTGGCAAGCGGCTTATCCGAAGAGCCGGTTCGTGCACATCGTCTATAACGCAAGCGCGGCGCAAATGCCGGGCGTGTTGGCGTATGCGAGAACGCATGGCGCAGGCGGCGTGTATGTGACGTCGCTGACGCTGCCGAATCCTTATAAGGGCCTTCCCGCTTGCTGGAACGATGAAGTGACCAATGCCGCGGCGCAGTGAAAGAGGCGCGGCGTTTCTGCAATAGGGACGCGGCAGTCGGATGCGTGACGCCCGACGCGCCGTCGACATAGATCGAGCTATCGCCGTCGATCCCCACTTCAATTTCGCTTGTTCGCACCAACGTCACCGTGCGAACCAGCCTCTCTCTCTTCCGCGATTCAACACGCCTTCTTCGCCTTCGACCCGAACATGCAGTCGTGGCGGCTCTCTCATTGACACCCCGTCATGCTCGCGAAGCGCCTCGCTCAGATCGGCACACGCCTTAAGATAGTAAGACTACGCGATCCCGCAAGAATCACCAAAGCTCTTCTCTCCTGCGATTCGCCCGCTAAACCCCCGCAAAACAAGCCGCTGCGCTGCATCAACTAGTAAACCCTAGCTTGCCCGCGCCTCGCCATTCTCAGTATATTTTGATTGTAATACTACGCAGCAAGGGAACATCACTAGCATCCAGTCGAGAGCTATCCGTGGCACGCGCCGCTGCCCATATCGGTGTTGAGGAGACAACAACTATGGAAGAAGCACAGGAAGTCGCATCGCGTAGAAAGTTCCTGGCGGGTCTTGCCGCCACGGCCGGCGGCGTTGCGCTGTCGTCGGTATCGAAGCTCGGCTTCGCACAGCAGAAAGTGTTCGTGCCGTTCAGCAACAAGAGTCTCGACTACTACTTCTTCGTCACGCAGCAGGAAGCGGTGAAGCGCGCGGTCGAAGCGAAGGGCTGGCAGTTTCAGGCCGTGAACGCGAACTTCAGCAACACGTCGCAACTGGAGCAGTGGAACAGCCTGATGCTCAAGAACCCGTCCGCGATCATCGCGGACCCGATCGACAGTCAGGCCATCGTCAGCGTCATCAAGAAGTACAACTTCAAGAAGATCCCGGTCGGCATCATCGACACCCCGGCGCTCGGCGGCGATGTCGCGATCACCGTCGACTTCGACAACAAGGCGGGCGGCGTCATGGCCGCCGAGACCATCGTGGCGGCGCTCAAGAAGAAGAACGGTTCCGCGAAGGGCACGGTGCTGAACTGCTATGGCGCGTTGCAGTCGGTCGCGTGGCGTCTGCGCAAGGAAGGCTTCGAAGAAGCGATGAAGAAGTATCCGGAGGTGAAAGTCATCAGCCGTCCGACGGAAGGCCTGCTCAAGAACATGTTGTCGGTCACGCTTTCCACGCTGTCCGAGTATCCCGATCTCGACGCCGTGCACGCGCCCAGCGATTCGCCGGCGCGCGGCATCGTCACGGCCTTGCAGCAAAAGGGCAAGTGGAAGAAGGTGGGCGAACAGGGGCACGTGATCTTCGTGAATATCGACGGCGAACCGGCCGCGCTGCAATGGATCGGCGATGGCTACATGGACGCCGTCGTCTCGCAGGACCCGATCGCCTATGCGCAGATCACCGTCGAAATGCTGGACAAGTATTCGCTCAAGGGCCAGCCGGTGCCGCACGGCGACTACCAGAACAGTCAGTACTTCTGGGAAAAGGCGGTCGTGACGAAGTCCGAGACGGGACCGAGTCTCGTGATCCAGCCGTTCGTCGTCGATGCAAGCTCGGTCAAGGACAAGCGGCAGTGGGGCAACATCGCCTATAACGAGTGGGGCATCCGCTATTCCTGATCCGCGCCAGTCCAGAGGAGTTGAACGGCGCGCATTCAGCGCGCCGAATTCGGACCGGAGACTTTCTGAATGTCGGATATACCCAGCAACGATTACATCCTGCGGACCCACGACGTCGTCAAGCGTTACAAGGCCGTGCTCGCGCTCGACCGCGTGTCGATCAACATCCGGCGCGGCACGATCCACGGTCTGCTCGGCGAAAACGGCGCGGGCAAGTCCACGCTCGTGCGGCTGATCAGCGGACAAACCGCGCCGAGCGAAGGGCGCATCGTCCTGGACGGCGAAGACGTACAGGGCTCGGACGTTCAGGAGATGGAAGCGCGCGGCGTCTTCCTGGTGACGCAGGAACCGATGATCGTCGATTCCATGTCGGTTGCCGACAACCTGATGCTCGGCCGCTGGCCTCTGAAGCGCGGCATCACGGGCCGCGTGGATCAGCGCGCGTTGATGCAAAGCGTCGAAGCCGCGCTCGAAGGCACGGATTTCGATCCGCGCATGCCCGCGCGTCTGCTGTCCGCTGTCGCCAAACGCAAGCTCAACATCCTGCGTGCGTTGCACAGCGGCGGCAAGCTGCTGATTCTCGACGAACCGACCACCGCGCTCACGCTCGCCGACCGCGAGCACCTGTTCGACTTCATGCGCAGCCTGAAGGCGCGCGGCGTGAGCTTCGTCTTCATCTCGCACTACAACGAAGAGATTCTCGATATCTGCGACGGCGTGTCCGTCCTGCGCAACGGCAGGCTCGCGGGCGAGCACGACGATCTCTCGAAGATCGACTCGGACGGTCTGTCCGAGCTCGTCATCGGGCGCGACGTGCCGTTGTTCTATCGCGAACGGCGGGATACGGCGGCGGCCGGCCGTGAAGGCTGGCGTGTCGAGGGTCTCGCGGCGCCGGGCGTGCAGGTGGACGCGTTTTCCATCGCGCCGGGCGAGATCGTCGGGTTCGCCGGACTGCCGGGGTCGGGCGCGAAGGAATTCGCGCTCGCGCTCTTCGGCTCGAATCGCGCGACGCGCGGCCAAATCACGCACGACGGCAACACGAGCGCGCCCGCCGCTCATCCGGGCGAAGCGTTCCAGCGAGGCATCGCGTATCTGTCGGACGACCGTCATCGCGACGGGCTCGTCGGTCTGCAAAGCATCGCGCACAACATCACGCTGTCGAGCCTCAGGAACGTATCGAAGGCCGGCGTCATCGATGCGAACGCGGAACGCGGTGTCGTCGCGCGTTACTTCGAGCACTTTCGCGTGAAAGCGCCGACCGCCGAAGTGCTGCTCGGCACGCTTTCCGGAGGCAATCAGCAGAAAGTCTGCCTCGGCCGCGTGCTCGCCACGTCGCCGAAGCTCCTGATCCTCGACGAACCCACGCGCGGCATCGACGTGGGCGTGAAGGAGGAAGTGCATCGCATCATCGATACGCTGACGCGCGAGGGATTGAGCGTGATCGTCATTACGAGCGATCTCGATGAAATGGTGCGTCTGGTCGATCGCGTGTCGGTGTTCGTCGGCGGGCGCATCGAGCGCGAATACACCGGCGCGGACATCGCGAAGGACGCCATCTTGCAGGCTGCCTTCAATGTGGAGCCGGCGTCGAACGACAGCGTGCGCGCCGAGCCGCTGGTGAATCAATCATGAGGAGACAGTCCATGCAAACACGAAGCGACCTTTCTTCGTCGCCTGCGCCGGCGTCGCTCGCCGGTCAGGGCGGCGCGGCGCCGGCCACGGCAAGCGGCAAGCGCGGCAAGGGCGGCGTGCAGTGGGTGTTCCAGAACGTCGTCTGGCTGTGGCTCGCGGCGCTCGTCGTCGTGTTCGGCGTGCTCAATCCGTTCTTCTTCACGCTGTCGAATCTGCAGAACGTGCTGGTGCAGGCGACGGTGCTCGGCCTGCTCGCGCTCGCCGTGTCGATGCCGCTGATGGTGGCGGAGATCGACCTGTCGATTGCGAGCAACATGGGATTTTCCGCCGCCATCGGCGCGATTCTCTCGACGCGGCTCGGCCTCACGCCCGCCGTCGGCGTGCCGTTGGGCATCGCGGTGGCGACCGCGATCGGCTTCTTCAACGGCCTGTGCGTGACGCGCCTGAAGATGGTGTCGCTCATCCAGACGCTTGCCGTGATGATCGTGCTGCAAGGCTCGCTGCTCGCGGTGACGCAGGGCAACACCATCTCGGACATGTCCACCGGTTATATCTGGATCGGCCAGTACACGGTGAACAACTGGCCCGTCATGCCGATCGTCTTTCTCGTCGTGCTCATCGGCATGGGCTTCATGTTGCGCAAGACGGTGCTCGGCCGCTATCTCTACGCGACCGGCGGCAACGCGCTCGCCGCCAATTCGGCGGGCATCCGCGTGAATCGCGTGAAGGTCATCGCGTTCACGCTGTCGGGCTTTCTCGCGGGCGTCGCGGGCTATCTGCTCGCCGCATGGCAAATGGCGATCACGTCGGATCAGGGCGAAGGCTTCCTGCTCTATGCCATCGCCGCGCCGATCATCGGCGGCGTGAGCGTGTTCGGCGGACGCGGCGGCGCGCTCGGCATTCTCGGCGGCGTGCTGCTGCTGACGGTGATCCACGTCGGCCTCGCGATTACCGAAGTGCCTTCGTTCTATGTGCAGATGATCGGCGGCATTCTCATCTTCATCGCGGTCGCGGTGGATGCCATCCGCGTCAACTTCGTGTCGCAATAACCTTGATCCGGACCATGACAGAACCTCGTCAGTGCGAGATGTATATCGATGGGCGCTTCGGCAGTGAAGGCGTTCGCGAATGGATCGATGTCGTGAATCCGGCGACGGAGCAGACCGTCGCCCGCGCGCCCGATGCCGATCAGGCGACCATCGATGCCGCCGTCGATGCCGCATCGCGCGCTTTCCGAAGCTGGCGACGCGTGAATCCATTCGAACGCTCGCGCCTGTTGCATGCAATAGCCGATTGCATCGCGGAAGACGAACGCGCCATTGCTCTCGCGATCACGACGGAAATGGGCAAGCCGCTCGCCGAAGCGCAGGGCGAGGCGCGCAAGCTCGCGAAGGCGTTCCACTACTACGCGGAAGAGGCCGTGCGCATCTACGGCGAGACGATCCCGAACGAAGACGACGGTTTCGTCAGTATCGTGGAGAAGGAGCCGGTCGGCGTGGTGGCGGCCATTGCGCCGTGGAACTATCCGGTGGAACTGATCGGCTGGAAGCTCGCGGCATCGCTCGCGGCGGGCTGCACGATCGTCGTGAAGCCGTCGGAGTTCACGCCGTCGAGCGCGGAAGCGGTGTTTCGCTGCGTGCATCGCGCGGGATTGCCGGCGGGCGTCGCCAATCTCGTGATGGGCGCGAAAGAAGCCGGCAAGCGGCTCGTCGGACATCCGCGCATCGACAAGGTGGCGTTCACGGGTTCCGGCAGCGCGGGCGAGGACATCTACAAGACGGTGCGCGGCATCACGGGCTTGTCGCTCGAACTGGGTGGAAGCTGCCCGCTCATCGTGACCGCCCATGCGGACCTCGATCTCGCGGTCGCGGGCGCGCTGCGGCGCGGCTTCCGCAACGCGGGGCAGATCTGCATTTCGATTAATCGCGCTTACGTGCAGGAAGCGGTCTATGACGCCTTCCTCGAACGCCTCGTCGATGGCGCGGGCAAGCTCGTCGTCGCGGACGGCATCGCGAACGAGAAAGCCGATGTGGGACCGATGGCCACGCGCGCCGGTGTCGAGAAGGTGCGCCGTCATCTCGACGATGCACGCGAGCGCGGCGGCCGCATTCTGTGCGGCGGCGGCCGGCCGGATGCGATGGCATCGAACGAACGGGGCCTCTTCTATGCACCGACGGTCATTGCCGACGGCACGCCCGACATGCTCGTGATGCACGAGGAAACGTTCGGCCCGGTGATCGGCGTGGCGCGCTACACGACGCTCGACGACGCCATCGAGGCGGCCAACGGCACGCCCGCGGGCCTCGCGGCGTACGCGTACACGGAGCATTTGCGGGAGACGTTCGCGCTGTCGCGCGAGCTGGACTTCGGCAACGTCGCCATCAATAACGTCGACGCGGGGATCATGAACGCGCCGTACGGCGGCCGCAAGCAGAGCGGCACGGGCTACGAACACGGGCGCGAAGGCATGGAAGGCTATCTGCACCTGAAGCACGTGCGGCTGCGTCACCGCGCATAAGAGACGCACGACCACGCATACGCAAACGGAGCGGCCATGGAACGGTATCTTCTCGGCATCGACGTCGGCACGTCCGCATGCAAGGTCATTGCAGTGGACGGCGCGGGCAATGTCGCGGCGAAGGCGCTCGCGGCGTATCCGCTCGTTTCGCCCCGTCCCGGCTGGGCCGAGCAGGACCCGGAGCACTGGTGGAGCGCGACGCAGACCGCGCTCGCGCAAGTGCTCGACGCGCTGCCGGATCGTCGCGCGGTGGCGGGCATCGGGCTATCCGGACAGATGCACGGCCTGACCGCGCTCGACGAAGCCGACAACGTGCTGCGTCCCGCGATCCTCTGGTGCGACCAGCGGGCCGCGCCGTATTGCGACGAGATCACCGCGCGCGCAGGCGGGCTCGATGGTCTGCTCGCGCGGGTGCAGAACCGCATGTTGCCGGGCTTTACGGCGGGCAAGCTCCTGTGGATGCGCGAGCATGAGCCGGAGCTGTTCGCGCGCATGCGGCGGATGCTGAATCCGAAGGACTACCTTCGCCTGCGTCTGACCGGCGAGCACATCACCGATGTGTCCGACGCGTCGGGCACCGGCCTCTTCGACGTGCGCCAGCGCCAGTGGTCCGGCGCGCTGATGTCCGCGCTCGACTTACCCGCATCGCTGTTGCCGCAGGTCGTCGAATCGACCGAACGCGCGGGAACGTTGCGGGGCGAACTGGCGCAGGCGTGGGGCTTGCCGGGCGATGTACCCGTGTTCGGCGGCGGCGGCGATTCGGTCATCCAGACGACGTCGATGGGCGCGATCGATGCCGGCCCGCTCGGCGTGACCATCGGCACGGCGGGCATCGTCGCGGGCGGCTTGCGTACGTGTCCCGAAGCTACCGGGCAATTGCAGATTTCCTGCGGCAATGCGCCGGGCCGCTGGCACGTGATGGGCGTGACGCTCTCGGCGGGCGGCGCGTTCGAATGGCTGCGCGGCGCGCTGCGGCGCATGACGCCGGATCTGTCCTTCGAAGGCATGACGCAACTGGCGAAAGCCGCCGCGCCCGGCTGCGACGGACTGCTCTTTTTGCCGTATCTGCTCGGGGAACGCTGCCCGCATGTCGCGGCAGACGGGCGTGCCGCATGGATCGGCCTCACGTCGACGCACGATGCGGCTCACATGATCCGCAGCGTCATGGAAGGCGTGCTGCTGAACATCCGGGCGATCGCATCGCTGGGCGCGAGCGCCGGCCTCACGTGCGACGAGGTTCGTGTCTCGGGCGGCGCGACCGGCGAGCCGCTGTGGCTGCAAATGCTCGCGGACGTGCTGCAACGCGAGGTGACCACGGTCACGGGCGCATCCGAGGGCGGCGCGTACGGCGCGGTGCTCGCGGCGGGCGTGGGCGCGGGCTGGTGGACATCGCTCGACGAAGCGGTCGGCACGCTGCGCGTGACGAGTCGCGTGAGCCCGGACGCATCGCTCGAGGCGCTCTACGACGCACGTTTCGACACTTTCCGCACGCTGTACGACGCGCTGCGTCCGGTCTATCAACACATCGCCATGGAGAACCCGAGCCGATGACCGTCAACGAAATCATCCTTGAGGCCGAACGAACGGTCGACGCAGTCGTATTCGATCTCGATGGCACGCTCGTCGATACCGCGCCGGACATCGCAAGCGCCGTGAATCGCCTGCTCGCGACGCACGGCATCGCGCCGCAGACGGTCGGCTTCGTGGAGAAGTTTATCGGCGAAGGCTCGCACGGGCTGATCGACAAGTTGTACAAGGGGCTCGGTCTCGAACTCGATCAGGCACGCGTCAGCGCCGACGTCGAGACCTATCTGTCCATCTACAAGCAGCATCCGGTCGAAAAGGCGACGCTCTACGCCGACGCGCTCGATGCGATTCCCGCGCTGCATGCGGCCGGCGTGAAGCTCGGCGTGTGCACGAACAAGGCGCAGCAACTGGCGCAGGCGGTGCTCGCGCACTTCGGCATCGACCGGTATTTCAGCGCGGTCGTCGGAGGCGATATGCTTGCGCAAAGAAAGCCGCATCCCCGGCATTTGCTGATGACGCTCGAACAGATGGACGCCGCGCCCGAGCACACGCTCTATATCGGCGACACGCGCATCGACGCGCAGTGCGCACGCGACGCGCAGGTTCGCTGTCTGATCGTCAACTGGGGCACCGGGCCGGATGTTCCCGTGCCCGATGACAGGCGGCTCGATTCCTTCGCCGAGTTAGTGACGAGGTGCGCCGCGCTCAATGCGTCGCGCCTGCCGGGAGCCTGATGAGAAACGACCTGCTGCGCCGTATCGCGCTTGAACACCCATCGTTGACGGGCGCGACCTTGCGCATCGCCGATGTATTGCTGGGCGCGCCAGAAGCCGCGCTCAAGATGAGCATGGCCGAGTTGTCGGAAGCGGCGCAAACGAGCGACCCGACCGTGGTGCGCTTTTTCCGCCGCTTCGACTGCGCGGACTATCAGGACTTCAAGGTCCGGCTCGGCCAGGGCCTGATACCGCAGGCGCCGTTCGACTACGAAGCCATCACGAACGCGGATACGCCCGCAAGCGTGTGCAGCAAGATCGTGAACAACTCGCTGCATGCCATTCAACGCTTCGCGCGTGACGTGGATTCCGCGGCCGTCGAGCGCGCGGCGCAATATCTGATCGATGCGAAGGGCATCTTCCTATTCGGCCTCGGCATCTCGGAGACCATCGCCTTCGATGCCGAGCACAAGTTCTTCCGCCTCGGGCTGCATTGCCGCGTCGTGCTCGAAAGCCAGCGCCAACTGCTGCTCGCGCCGACCTTGCGCAACGACGAAGTGGCGGTCTTCTTCTCGCATTCGGGCTCGACCAAGTCGCTCGTGATGGCGGCCGCGATGGCGAAGGGCAAGGGCGCGGTGACCATCGCGGTGTGCGCGCCGGGCTCGCGGCTCGCGCAGACCTGCGACCTGACCGTCGCCGTGCCCGCATACGAGAACACCGAGTTGTACACGCCGCTCACGGCGCGCATCAATCATCTGCTCGTGGTGAACATGCTGGTCGCCATGCTGGGCCTGCGGCAAGGGCGCGAGCTGCCCGACAACCTCGCCGCGCTCGACCCGTGGTTCACCGACAAGTTCATGGATTAGCCCTTGTTTCAAGGGTGTTTCGATAACAACGGAGACGCAATTGGGTACGCATATCGAACCGGGCTATGCCCGACTGGAGCCGCAATCGAAGCAGGACGAGGCGAAGCTCGTCTCGGGCATCAAGGCGGTCGACCACTATCTCGCGCCGGGCATGAAAGTGGGGCTCGGCTCGGGCACGACATCGCACTGGTTCGTGCGTGCGCTTGCGCCGCGCGTGAAGGACGGGCTCGATATCGTCGGCGTGCCGACATCGAATGCGACGCGCGAACTGGCGATCGAACTCGGCGTGCCATTGACCGACCTCGGGCAGATCGACCGGCTCGACGTGACCATCGACGGCGCGGACGAAATCGATCATCAGGGCAGCATGATCAAGGGCGGTGGCGCGTGCCTGCTGTGGGAGAAGATCGTCGCGGCGGCGTCGCGCAAGATGGTCGCGGTGGTCGACGACAAGAAGGTCTTCGATACGCTCGGGCGTTTTCCGCTGCCGATCGAAGTGATTCAGTTCGGCTGGCAAAGCACGGAGCGTCTGCTGCGCGAGCTGTTCGTATCGGCCGGATTCGATGCGGGCATCAGGATCGAGCGGCGCACGAAGAACGGCGCGCTCGTGGTGACGGACAGCGGCAACTGGATTCTCGACTGCCATCTCGAAGCCATTTCCGATCCGCTCGCGCTCGCGCCGCGCTTCAACGCCATTCCCGGCGTGGTCGAGCACGGTCTCTTCACCGGCATCGCGAGCGAGATGATCGTGGGTCATGCGGACGGCACGGCGGATATCGTCGTATTCGACGGAGCGCGCCAATGAGCGAGATCGCGAAGGAAGACACTGGCGCGACCCTCGACGTCTTTCGTCTGGACGGCGAAGTCTGCGTCGTCACCGGCGCGGCGCAGGGCATCGGTCTCGCGATAGCGAAGGCGCTGCGCAATGCGGGCGCGACGGTCGTCATCGCCGACCGCGAAGCGACGCTCGGGCAGCGCGCCGCCGACGCAATCGGTGGCAGCTTCGTCACGCTGGACGTGACGGATTCATCGTCGGTCGATGCGGGCTTCGATGCGATCGTCGCCAGGCACGGCAGACTCGACGTGCTGGTCAACAACGCGGGCGTCGTCAGGAACGCGGCCGCGCTCGAAACCGACGACGCCGCGTGGCGCGCCGTGCTCGCCGTGAACCTCGACGGCGTGTTCTATTGCTGCCGCAGCGCCGCGCGTCACATGTCGCGGCAAAAGAGCGGGCGGATCGTCAACATCGCGAGCATGAGCGGGAGCATCGCGAACAAGCCTCAGCCGCAGGCATCGTATAACGCATCGAAAGCGGGCGTGATTCATCTCACGCGTTCGCTCGCCGCCGAATGGGCGGCGGACGGCATCCGCGTGAATTCCATATCGCCGGGTTATGTCGGAACCGAACTGACCAAGCGCGGCTTCGCAAACGAAGCATGGCGCAAAGTGTGGCTCGACTACACGCCGCTGGAACGCATGGCGACGCCGGACGAAATCGCGCCGGGCGTCGTCTTTCTCGCGTCGCGGGCGAGCGCGTTCGTGACGGGATCGGACATCGTTATGGACGGCGGCTACACGGTCTGGTGATGCGGCCACTGACAAGATGAACGGAGACGATGAAGCTATGAGCGCACTCGATGCAATCCACGCATTGCGCGACGCCCTCGGCGCGGATGTGGTGGCCTTGCCGGAAGAATTCGGCGACAAGCGCGTGGTGGACTGGAGCGGCTTGCCCGGCGCGGTGCCGCTCGCGCTCGTGCGTCCGCGCGATACGGACGAAGTCGCGCAGGCGCTCGCCATCTGCACGCGCTACCGTCAGCCGGTGGTGACGCAAGGCGGCCTGACGGGACTCGTCGGCGGCGCGAACCTGCGTGGCGGCGAGATCGCGCTGAGTCTGGAGCGGATGAACCGCATCGTCGAGATCGATGCAGTCTCCGCGACGATGACCGTCGAAGCCGGCGTCGCGCTGCAAACGGTGCAGGAGGCGGCGAGCGCGGCCGGCTTCTACTTCCCGCTCGATCTCGGCGCGCGCGGCAGTTGCGCGATTGGCGGCAACCTCGCGACGAATGCCGGCGGCAACCGCGTCATCAAGTACGGCATGATGCGCGATCAGGTCCTGGGGCTCGAAGCGGTGCTCGCGAGCGGCGAGGTCATCGGCGGGCTCAACAAGATGATCAAGAACAACAGCGGCTACGATCTTCGCCATTTGTTGATCGGCAGCGAAGGCACGCTCGCGGTCATCACGCGCGTGGTGTTGCGTCTTCGGCCGAAGCCGACGGCCACGGCGACCGCATGGTGCGCCTTGCCCGACTTCGCTTCGGTCACGACGCTGCTCACGCGCGCCCAGGCGCAACTGGCAGCGGGCGTATCGGCCTTTGAAGTGATGTGGGCGGGCTATCACGACGCGGTGATCGCCAACCTCTCCGCGCTGCGTGCGCCGCTTGCCGAGGCGCATCCGTTCTACGTGCTGCTGGAAAGCGTTGGCACCGACCCCGCGCGGCACAACGAAGCCTTCGAGGAATTTCTCGGCGGCATGCTCGAAGCGGGCGTGGTGACGGATGCGGCTATTGCATCGTCGGAAGCGCACGCGCGCGACTTCTGGGCGATCCGCGATGCGCCCGGCGAATACCAGCGCTTCATTCCGAATCACGCGGCCTATGACGTGAGCTTTTCGATCGCGCAGGTCGGCGACGCCGCTGCGCGTTGCGAAGCGCGTCTGCGCGAGCAATGGCCCGACGCGCTCGTGATGACCTACGGCCATCTGGGCGACGGAAACATCCATATCGTCGTGGATGTGCCGGGCATGGGCAAGCACGATCACGATGACATTGACCGCGTGATCTACGACGTCACGCGCGAGTTCGACGGCTCCATCTCAGCGGAGCACGGCATCGGCACGAAGAAGCGCGATTATCTTCCGCGAAGCCGCCGCGAAAGCGATATCGCGGCGATGCGCGCGATCAAGTCGGCGCTCGATCCGCTCGGCATTCTGAACCCCGGCAAGGTGGTGTGACCGATGAAGCCAACTCTTTCGAACTGGCCCGAGCCTCGCGCGTTCAAAGTCGATCTGTCGAGCGGCCTGATGGAGGGCACGGGCACGCGCTATCAGAAGCGGCTGAAGGATCTCAACGGCCTCTATGGCGATGCCGATGCCTTCGCCACCCTGGCGGCCGCGAGCGGCGACGAGGTCGTGTACGACGTGACCGATCATCGTCCGAGCGACGCGCCCGGCGATCTGATCACCGGCGTCACGCGCATGAGTCCAGGCAAGGTGGGCGACGAGTTCTTCATGACGCGCGGGCACATCCACGCGAACATCGACAGGCCCGAGCTGTACTTCGGGCTCAAGGGGCATGGACTCATGTTGATGGAGTCGCCCGACGGCGAGACGCGTATCGTCGAAATAGAGGCTCATACCGTGTGCTACGTGCCGCCGCGATGGATTCATCGCTCGGTGAATCTGGGCGGAGACGATTTCGTCATGCTGTTCTGCTATCCCGCCGATGCGGGGCAGGATTACGCGATCATCGAGCGCGCCAACGGCATGAAGCTGCGCATTCTCGATGACGGCAAAGGCGGCTATCGCAGCGAGGCGAACCCGGCGTATGTCGCGCGCGATGAGGCGCAGATAGCCGGTCTGCTGGCACGAACGGAGCGCGAATGATGGCATACGAAGCGGCAAGCAAGCCCACGTTCTGGTTTATCGGCGTGACCACCGCGCAGAGTTCGATCATGCGCGTGTTTCCCGAATGGGCGAGGCATCTCGGTCTGGGCGATGTGCAGATGAAGGGCATCGACTTCCCGCCGCATGCCAAGCCCGAGGCGTATCGCGAGGCGGTGCGCTTTCTGCGCGACGATCCGCTTTCGCTCGGCGCGCTCGTCACGACGCACAAGATCGACCTGTATGCCGCGTGCCATGATCTCTTCGACGAGATCGACGAGTACGCGCGCGCCATGAACGAGACGAGTTGCCTGTCCAAGCGCGACGGCAAGTTCGTCTGCCATGCCAAGGACCCGATTACCGCCGGCTTTGCGCTCGACGGCTTCCTGCCCGCGCAGCACTTCGCGACCTCGCATGCCGAAGTGTTCGTGATGGGCGCGGGCGGATCGGCGATCGCGATGACGTGGCATCTGATGCAGACGAAGCGGGGCGCGGACCGGCCTTCGAAGGTGATCGTGTCGGACCCGTCGCACGAGCGTTTGCAGGAGATCGAACGCATTCACCGCGAACTGAATCTCGGCGTGCCGTGCGAATACGTGCTCGTCTCTCAGCCCGACGACAACGACCGCGTGATGGCGCGGCTGTCGCCCGGCGCGCTCGTCATCAATGCAACCGGGCTCGGCAAGGACAGGCCCGGATCGCCGCTCACGCACGCCGCCGTGTTTCCCGAACGCGCGATCGTATGGGAGCTCAACTATCGCGGCGATCTCGTGTTTCTGGATCAGGCGCGCGCGCAGCGCGAGCGCAGGCACTTGCAAGTCGAAGACGGCTGGACCTACTTCATCTACGGCTGGACGCGCGTGATGGCCGAAGTCTTTCATGTCGATATCGCGACGCGCGGACCGGCCTTCGAGACGCTCTGCCGCATCGCCGCCGATGCAGGCAAGCCCGCACCGCGCGCAGGCGCTGCCTGACGCCGGGGCCGTGGACGCCTTCTATCTCGCGATCGACGTGGGCACCGGCAGCGTGCGCGCCGCGCTCGTGGATGCGCGAGGCGTCGTGTGGAGTATCGCCGCGCACGAGCACGAGCAGATCGTGCCGCGCTACGGCTGGTCCGAACAGCGTCCGGCCGACTGGTGGTCGGGCGCGGCGCGGTCCATTCGCGAAGTGCTGGCGAGCGTCCCGGATGCAGCGGCGCGTGTCGTTGCGGTGTGCGCGTGCGGCCAGATGCACGGCACTGTGCTCATCGACGACGACGGCAAGCTCACGCGCGACACCGCGCCGCTCTGGAACGACAAGCGCACCAGTGCCGAAGTCGCCGCGTTTCGCGCGCGGGACGACTACGCGTCGCATGCAAGGCAGGCCGCCAATCCCGCGACGCCCGCGTGGCCCGCGTTCAAGCTGCAATGGCTGAAGGCGCACGATCCCGCCGCGTTCGAGCGCGCGACGACCGTGTTCATGCCGAAGGACTACGTGAACTTCCGGCTGACGGGCGAGCGCGCATGCGACTGGAGCGATGCATCGACCAGCTATCTGATGGATGCATCCACTCGCACGTGGTCCCGCGCGCTTCTGGATGCCTTCGGCCTCGATGCCGCGAAGCTCGCGCCGATCCGCGCGCCGCTCGACATTCTCGGCGGCGTCACGAAGGACGCCGCCGCGCAAACCGGCTTGCGTGAAGGGACGCCCGTGCTCGTCGGCGGGGCGGATTATCCGGTATCGGTGCTCGGCTCGGGCGTGCATGCGCCGGGGCTGGCGTCGGATATCACGGGAACGTCGTCGATCATCACCGTCATTGCCGATACGCCGATGCTGCACCCGGACGTCTCCAACCTCGTGACATGCGATGGCTCCTGGGGCCGCTTCATGCTGCTGGATTCCGGCGGCGACGCGATGCGCTGGGCGCGGCGTGCGTTCCATGAAAATGCCTTGTCCTACGATGTCATCACGCAGAAGGCCGCGAGCGCGCCTGTCGGTGCGGACGGCCTGTTCTTCCTGCCGTATCTCACAGGCGAGCGACTCGGCGAACACGCCAACTCGCGCGCGCAGTTCTTCGGCATCACGGCCAAGCACGGATTGGGGCACTTGCACCGCGCGGTCCTCGAAGGCGTGGCGTTCGCGGTGCGCCGTCAGATCGCGCTGCTTCGGCCGGAAGACGGCGGCATCGACCGGATCGCGGCGGCGAGCGGCGGCGCGAGGGCCGCGTTGTGGCTCGCGATCAAGGCGAGCATGTATCGCACGCCGATCCTCGTTCCTGCCGAAGTGGAGTGCGGCGTGATAGGCTGCGCTGTTCTCGCGGCCACCGCGCACGGACAGTTCGCGCGTCTCGCGGATGCGGTCGGCGCCTTCGTCCGGTTCGAGCGCGAAGTGCAGCCCGACCCGCGCGCAAGCGACAGGTACGATCGCATGATGCCCATTTTCGAGGGGCTTTACGCGCAGGCGCAGCAGTTCTACGACGATCTCGACGCGCTCGACGCACACGCGTTCTGAGCGCATGCACGACAAGGATAATCAGGCTTTGATCAAGGCAATTCTGTGGGACATGGACGGCACGCTCATCGAGAGCGAGTCGCTGCATCTGGCGACGCTCGTCGAGGCGCTCGCGCATCACGGCGTGCAGGCAGGTCATGAAATGCATCCGCTCGTCTTCGGCAAGACCGGGCGAGAAGTGCATGCGCTCGTTCGCGAACGATTCGGGCTGACGGTCGACTTCGGCGAGTGGTCGGCGTTTCGGGCGCGCTCGTACCTGAACGGCGCGCCGAAGCTCACGCCGCGTCCCGGCGCGCTCGAGGTCTATCGCGCGGCGAAGGCGGCCGGCATCACGCAGGCGATCGTATCCAACGCGTCGCGCATGTTGCTCGAAGCGAACCTGCGCGCGCTCGGAATCGAAGACCCTTCGCTCATCACGGTCAGCGTCAACGACGTGCGTCAGGGCAAGCCGAGTCCGGAGCCGTATGAACGCGCAGCGTGGCTGCTGCGGCTCGCGCCGGAAGAGGTCGTCGCGGTCGAGGACAGTCCGACCGGCGCGCTCGGTGCCATCGCGGCGCACATGCGCGTGATCGGCTGGCCCGTCGATGACGAAGCCGCCGCGCTCTTTCACGCCGAAGCCGACATCGTGCGCTCGCCGGACGAACTCGCGGCGAAGCTCGGGCTTTCGCTCAAGGCGTTGCGATAGAGCGGTTAGTTCGGGCCGCAGTCAGCGGACGGTTGTTCTTGTGTCCGCTCACGGCGGCGCGGCCCTGACGCATCCGGCCCGCTAGTCGCTCCGACTTCCCAAGCCAATACCACCATCCGCCAGCGTCGATGAATGCCGACGCATGTCGGCGTCGGCAAGCAGCACATCCCCCCTTCTTCGTCGCAAACACCCTGTACCGATCCCCCGGATCAGACAGGGTTATCCCGCATCCGTCTACAGTCGAAAACATGCAATCATATATATGAATTCGACGGAGAGACATCATGCAGTCCGATGACCGGTTGCCGCGTTACCAACGCTTGCGCGACGAAATGGTTGCCCTGATCGCGGCTCGTCATTGGCGACCGGGCGAAGCGATTCCCACCGAACAAGCGCTCTCTCAGAGCTACGGTGTTGCCGTCGGTACGGTGAGAAAGGCCGTCGATCTGCTCGTGGCCGAAGGTCTTCTCGAACGATTCCAGGGCAGAGGGACATTCGTGCGCCGCGCGAACTTCGACGGTTCGCTGTTTCGCTTCTTTCGCTTTCAGACACGACAAGGCGAACGCCGCATTCCGGAGAGCCGGATCTTGCGACGCGAGGTCGTCGATGCGCCGTCCGCAGTCGCCGCGACATTGCAAATAGCGCGGACGGCCCGCGTGATTCAGATGTCGCGTGTGCGGCTGATCGACGGCGTGCCGATGCTCGCCGAAGAAATATGGCTGCCGTACGCGCGCTTTGCGGCGTTCGCGAAGATGGACCTGCACGAAATCGGCGATCTGCTTTATCCGGTGTACGAGACGCAGTGCAACCAGATCGTGGCGTCCGCCACTGAAACGCTGACCGTCGAAGCCATCGGCTCACGGCACGCGAGACTGCTGAACATCGAACCGGGCGCGCCGGCCGTCGTCATCGAACGTCTTGCATTCGGCTACGACCGGCAGCCGCTGGAATGGCGCCGCTCGCGTGGGCCCGCCAGCGAGTTCATCTATCAGGCGGAGATCCGCTAGCGATCGGGCGCTAACGCAAGCGCGTTGTTCCGAATACAACCGGCGACGGAGACGGGAGAGGGGGGGCGGCATGTTCAACTGGTTCAAAGAAATTTCGGGCAATGAACGCAGGACGTTCTGGGCGTGCTTCGGCGGATGGGCGCTCGATTCGCTCGACGTGCAGATGTTCAGCCTCGTCATTCCGGCGATCATCACCGAGTGGTCGATCAGCCGCACGCAAGCGGGGCTGGTGAGCGGCGTCACGCTCGTTGCGTCGGCGCTGGGCGGATGGATCGCGGGCATGCTGTCCGACCGGTTCGGCCGCGTCAGGACACTGCAATGGACCGTCGCGTTCTTCTCCGTGTTCACGTTCCTGTGCGCGTTCGCGCAGAACTATCCGCAGTTTCTCGTGCTGAAGACGTTGCAGGGTTTCGGCTTCGGTGGCGAGTGGGCGGCAGGCGCCGTGCTCATGGCCGAGACCATCCGCAACGAGCATCGCGGCAAGGCGATGGGCAGCGTGCAGAGCGCATGGTCCGTCGGCTGGGGCGCAGCCGTGTTGCTGTATGCGCTGATGTTTTCGCTCGTGCCTGCGGCCACGGCATGGCGCGTGATGTTCGGCATCGGCATCGTCCCCGCGCTTCTGATCCTGTACGTCCGGCGCGGCGTGCAGGAGCCGCAAGCGCCGGCGCGATCGTCACAATCGTCGCAGGCGACGCGTGACACCGGCATCTTCTCAGCGGGAATGCTTCGCATGACGTTGATCGGCGCGTTGTTGGGCGTCGGCGCGCACGGCGGTTACTACGCGCTGATGACGTGGCTGCCGACGTTCCTGAAGAGCGAGCGCCATCTGTCCGTGCTCGGTACGGGCGGCTATCTCGCCGTCGTGATCGTCGCGTTCTTTTGCGGATGCCTCGTCAGCGCGCAATTGCTGGATCGCATCGGTCGCCGAAGAACCATTCTCACGTTCGCGATCTGCTGCGTGATAACGGTGGTCGCCTATTTGTTCCTTCCGCTCGGCAATACCGCAATGCTGTTCTTCGGCTTTCCGCTCGGCTTCTTCGCGGCGGGCATTCCCGCGAGCATGGGCGCGCTGTTCAACGAGCTGTATCCGCGCGGCGTGCGCGGCACGGGCGTCGGGTTTTGCTACAACTTCGGTCGCGTCGTGTCCGCCGGGTTCCCTGTGCTCGTCGGGCATATGTCGGCGAATATGTCGCTCGGCACGGCGATCGGCATCGATGCGGGCCTCGCCTACGCCATCGTCGTGCTGTCTGTCCTGATGCTGCCCGAGACGCGCGGCCGCGTGCTGGGCGAAGTCGCTTCCGGCGCGCAGGACGCGCGTCCGCTCGCTCACGCTCCGAGGCATTGATGCGCCCGACACTCGCGCGGCGTCGAAACCATTGATGAGGAAAGACCCATGCTCCCTGAGTTGGAGACAGACGTGAGCCGTCGAAAGGATGCGCATCGTCGGTCCGCGATCGCAGCAGTCGATACGCATGCTCATGTCTTCAGGCGCGGTCTTCCGCTCGCCGAGCATCGCCGCTATGCGCCCGATTACGACGCGCCGTTGCATGCTTATCTCGCGCAACTCGATGCGCATGGCATAGCGCGCGGCGTGCTCGTGCAGCCGAGCTTTCTCGGCACCGATTGCGGCTATCTGCTCGATGCATTGAATAGCGCGCGCGACAGGCTGCGTGGCGTCGCTGTAATCGAGCGCGATTGCGATTTGCACACGCTGACGGATATGGCCGAAGCGGGCATCGTGGGCATACGGCTGAACCTGATCGGGCACGCCGACAATCCGCTCGACCATTGGATCAGCGCGCGGACGCTGGCTCATGTGCGGGAACTGGCATGGCATGTGGAAGTGCACGAGGAAGCAGCAAGACTCGAAGGCATCGTCGCGCCGTTGCTCGAAGCGGGCGTCGATGTCGTTGTCGACCATTTCGGCAGGCCCGATCCGGCTCTCGGCGCGAGCGATGCAGGCTTTCGCCGTCTGCTCGAATTTGGTCGATCAGAGCGCGTGTGGGTCAAGGTATCCGGGGCATACCGTAACTGGCCGGCGCATGACGTCGTCGAGCGCGAAGCCCGCAAGGCATTCGATTCGTTGAGGGATGCCTTCGGGCTGCATCGCCTGATGTGGGGTAGCGACTGGCCTCATACGCAGTTCGAGAGCGCGGAGCAGTTCACCACATCGCTCGCACTATTGCACGCGCTCATCCCGGACCCGGAAGAACGCAACGTCGTGCTGACGCACACGCCCGCGAGCCTCTACATGTTCGATCACGAGGCCGCGAATCAGTAATCGCGCCGCGCATCTGGCAACACACTCCGAACCCGAAGATAGATTAAATGACTCCTCTAGACATCGATTTATTGCTCACCGCGCTCTTTAGCGTGCTGCTGCTAGTCGCGCTCATCGTGTCGCGCATCAAGATGCATCCGCTTCTGGCGTTGCTCGTCGTATCCATCGGCGTGGGCTTCGCCACCGGCATGGAGCCGGGAAGCATCGTCAAGCATCTGACGAACGGCGCCGGAAAGACACTGGGCGCTGTGGGCGTGGTCATCGCGCTCGGTGCGATGCTCGGCAAGATCCTCGCCGATGCGGGCATCACTGAGCAGATCGCCGAAGCCATGCTGAGGCGCGCCTCTGACCGGATGATTCCGTGGGCCATGACGCTCGTGGCGTTCGTCGTCGGCATTCCGATGTTCTTCGAAGTGGGGCTGGTCGTCATGCTGCCGCTTATCTTCAGCGTCGCGCGCAAGCTGGAAAGTCATGCCCGCTTCAAGGGCTCGGCTTATGTGTACGTCGGTGTGCCGGTGATCTCGGCGCTGGCCGCCATGCACGGCATGGTCCCGCCGCATCCGGGGCCATTGACCGCGATCGCCACGCTCAAGACTTCGGTGGGCCCCACTATGTTGTATGGCTTTCTGGCCGCGATTCCCGCGATGGTTTTGGGAGGCCCGCTCTATGGCGCGTTCATTTCGCCACGCATGAGCACGCGGCCCGATCAGGGCTTGCTGGACCAGTTCACCGTCGTGGAGCAGGCCCCCGCGGACCGGCGGCCTGCTGTCGGGCTCGGCGTGTTGGCCGCGTTGTTGCCCGCCATCCTGATGCTGGTTCATGCAATCGCCGAAATGGTGTTGCCGAAAAGCTCGCCGATGCTGCACGTCGCGAGCTTCCTCGGCAATCCGCTGATTGCGATGTTGCTGGGCGTACTGTTCGCTGTCACGACCCTGGTCCTCGCGCGAGGAGGCGATGCCGAGAAGCTGCGCCACGCGCTCGGCATGAGTCTCAAGCCGATTGCATCCATCATCATGATCATCGCGGGAGGCGGCGCATTTCAGGAGATGCTGACGAGCGCAAAGGTGGGCGAGGCCATCGTGCATCTGACGCAGCACTTCGCCTTTCCCCCGCTGATTCTCGGTTGGCTGATCGCCATGGCGCTTTCCGTCTCGACCGGGTCGGCGACGGTGGGCATCGTCGGCGCAGCGGGTTTGCTGGCCCCGCTTGCAGGAGCCGATCCGAGCCTCAACTTGCCGTTGCTGGCCTTGTCGATTGGCTGCGGTTCGCTGTTCTTCAACTACGCGAACCACGCCGGCTTCTGGATGGTGAAGGAATCGTTCGGCATGACGATGGGCGAAGCCACCAAAACGATCTCGGTGGTTCAATCCATCGTCGCGGTGGTCGGTCTGGTCATGGCGCTCGTGTTCAATGCGGTTATCGGTGTTCACTGACCGGCTCGCATGGGAGCTTTAGGCGACGGGCAGCGGACTCGCGATGACGGCGGCAGGCTCCTCACCGCCACCGTTGCAATCGACCGAAAAAAGCGCGCCCGTCAGCCCGCCGCGACCACGGCGATCTCCACCAGCAACGCCGGCGACGCAAGCTGCGCTTGCACCGTCGCGCGCGTCGGCGCGCAGCCTTCGGGCACCCACGCGTCCCACACTTCGTTCATGCCCGCGAAATCGCGCTCGATGTTCGCCACCCACACTTGCGCCGACACCAGACGCGTTCTGTCGATGCCCGCTTTCTCCAGATAGCCATCGATCTTTTCGAGGACGCTGGCGGTCTGCTGCTTGATATCGGGCGTCTGATCCGCGGACGTCTGCCCGCCGATGAACACGAGCCCGCCCGCCTTGACGACGCGGCTCATGCGCTGATTGGTGTCGATACGAACGATATCGCTCATTGAATGGCTCCTTTGAATGCGAGGTCCGCGCATGCAGTCGGCACGCGCGGCGGTTTGAAAAGATGGAATCAGTGCGCGACGAGCGTCGCGGCGTTCTCGCTCGATGACGAAGCAGCGCGCGTGTCGAACCGGTCGATGGCGAACGCATCGAGCGAAAGCGAAGGCGCGCCGTCGAGCATAAGTTCGGAAACGAGCTTGCCGCAGCCCGGCCCGAGCTGAAAGCCGCTGCCGCAATAGCCGAACGAGTAGTAGAGATTCGACGCGGTGCGGCTCGCGGAGATGACCGGCAGTTCGTCTTCGGTGAAGGCTTCGACGCCCGCCCACGCCCGATTGACGCCGAGATCACGCAAATGCGGGAAGAGATCGGTGACGGTCTGCGCGCTCTTCACGAGGCGCATGAAGTCCACTTCGCCGTGGCGATTCGCCAACTCGGCAATGCCGATCAGCTTGCCGCCGATCACCACCGTGCCGTTATCGAACTGCTTGAACGACAGCGGCCGGCCCGTCGCGCCGAGCGTTGCGCGGCAGAAGGGCGCGACGCGATGCGTGACCATCAGCATGAGCCCTTCGGGATGCACGGGCACGCTCTCGCCGGCCTGCTTCGCGAGTTCGCCGGACCACGCGCCCGACGCGATGAGCATCTTCTCGGCGCTGAACGTGCCGCGCGGCGTGTGCGCGATCCATCGCGCGGTGCGCTGCTCGATGCGCTTGACAGGCGTGCCCTCCAAGAAGCGCACGCCTAGCCGTTGCGCGGCGAGCCGGAACGCAGTCGTCGTGCGATACGGCAGCGCATAACCGTCGCGCTCAACCCAGATGCCGCCCGTCACGTGCTTGGCCAACGCCGGTTCCAGTTCCAGCACGGTCTGCCGGTCGATCACTTTCTCGTGGGTGAATCCATGCGCTTCGAGCAGCGCCACGCGCTCGCGGCACGCGTCGAGTTCCGCTTCGGTCTCGGCTATCTTCAGTTGTCCTGATGGAACGAATCCGCCGTCTTCGCCGAGCAGTTCTTTCATGCCATGCCACATCTCCCGCGACATCAGCGCGAGCGGAATCTCGGGCAACGGACGCCCGAGCGTGCGCACGCCGCCCGCGTTCACGCCCGACGAGTGCCGCGCCACGTAATCGGCTTCGAGCACGACGACCCTCGCGCCGCGCTTCGCGAGATGGAATGCGCTGCTGGTGCCGTGCAAGCCGCCGCCCACGACGATCACATCGGCTTCGCTGATCTCATTCACCGGCGAGTTCTCCGAGCGTGAGCGGCTTGATCGGCGGGCGAATGCGGTAGTAGCCGACCTCGGCCGGCGACACGCGCCGCGCCTGAGCGATAACCTCCGTCACCGTCAGCCCGCACATGCGGCCCTGACACGGCCCCATGCCGCAGCGTCCGAACGACTTCGCCTGATTCGGCCCGACGCAGCCCAGTTCGACGAACTGGCGCAGTTGGCCCGCGGTGACTTCCTCGCATCGGCAGACGATTGTCTCGTTCTTCGGAATGCGGTTCTCATCGCGCGGTCGATACAGCGAATCGAGGAACGGGCGAATGCGCATGGCGCCTGCGAGATCGCGTCTCAGCGCCGCCGCTTCGAGATCGCGCCTGGCCGGCTCGATCGCGCGGAGTTGCGCCGCCACCGCGACACCCGCGAGCGCCCCTTGCAGCGCCGCCGCCTGCGCGCCGCCGATGCCCGCGCCATCGCCCGCGACGAAAATGCCGGGCACGTCCAGTTCGCCCCATGCGTCGGTTTTCGGCGTGAAGCAGAGTTGCGCATGGTCCCAACGGTGCGCCGCCCGCAAGGCCTGCGTGAACTGCGTATTGGGTACCACGCCCTGATGCAGCAAGATCACGTCCGCTTCGATGCGATGCGCCGCGCCCTGCGTCGTGAAGCTGAGCGCGCTCGCGTGCTCCACGCCGTCCGTGCCGATGCGCAATTCCACGCGCAGGTCGTCGGCGGCCTCGAACATGGGCACGCCCGCTTCGCGCAGCGTACGCATCAGGTGCAAGCCTTTGCTCAGATACGGCCACGCGCGCAACGCCGACAGCATGTGACGCTTCGCGCGCCAGCGGTCTTCGTGGCGCGTCGTATCGACGAGTGCGCGAATCGGCACGCCGGCGCGAACGTATTGCCAGCCGAGCAGATAGAGCAGCGGCCCGCAGCCCGCGAGAACCGGCGGCGCGGCGGGCACTTCGCCCGCGCTCTTGAGAAGGATCTGCGCCGCGCCCGCCGTCAGCACGCCGGGCAGCGTCCAGCCGGGAATCGGGAAGGGCCGCTCCATTGCGCCGCTCGCGAGAATCACGCGCTCTGCTTGGAAGCTGCCGATCTTGCCGTCCTTCAGATAGTTGATGCCGCGCTCGCGCGTGACCTGCCACACGGTCGCGCCGGTCAAATGCCGCGCGCCCGATGACGCGAACGCCTGCGCGATCGCGCCGCCCGCCGCGTAGTCGGGACCGAGAATCTCCTTGCGGCGCGCATCCGCACGGCCGATGCCGCGATAAATCTGCCCGCCGGCGGCATCCTGTTCGTCGATCAACACGGTCTTGAGGCCCGCGCGCGCCGTTCGCGTCGCGGCGCTCATGCCCGCAGGACCCGCGCCGATCACGACGACATCCACCGCTTCGGCGTTCGATGAGACGAGGTTAGCGTCCATGCGCGTTCTCCAGCGATGCATCGGCAGTATCGGTATCGACGGATGGCGGCAGATCGCGCGCGCCTTCCTGCGAACGGATGCGCATGCCGGCCCGCACTTCGACCATGCAGCTCTGGCGGCTCGGCACGCCGTCGATCTCGACCAGGCATTCGAAGCACGCGCCCATCATGCAGTACGGCGCGCGCGGGGCGCCCGAGACCGGCGTCGCGCGAAACCGCGACACGCCTGCCGCGAGCAGAGCCGCCGCGACCGAGCGCCCGCCCGGCACGCTCAGGGCCTGACCGTTGAAGAAGATGTCGATGTTCGCGCTGTCCGCGCCCGGCAACGGCTTGAAAAGCGAAGGTGTCGATGAAGTCATGTCGTGCTGGCTCAATGTGCGGAGATCAGTTCTTTGGCGTGCTCGAAGCGGCGCGCGGAGAAGGCGGGAAGCTCCTCGGGAATCGGCGCGCCGAGAACCCACGGGGCAATGCGCATGGCGTGCGCGGCGGCGAGCGTCACGCCGCTGTGGCAAGTCACGACGAACGCGCCGGGATGCGCCTCCGACTGGTCATAGACCGGGAAGCCGTCCGGGCTGTAGACGCGCAATGCGGCCCACATGCGAACGAGCCGCACGTGTTCGAGCAGCGGAAACGCGCGCACGGCGCGGCGGGCGATATCGGCGAGGACGTGTGTCGTCGTGAAGTCGTTGAAGCCGACTTCTTCCATCGAATCGCCGAATTGCAGGCTGCCTTCGTCGGTCTGACGCACGTTGAGCGTCGGATAATGCAGGAACGGCGCGACGCGCTCGCTCACGAGCACTTGTCCGCGATTCGGCGCGACGGGCGCATTGAGCCCGACGAACGGCGCGAGCGTGCGATTGCCGAGGCCGGCCGCGAGCACCACGCGCCCGGCGCGATACGTGCCGCGCCTGCCGTGCACGACGAAGCCGTTTCTCTCCGGCACGATGCGCTCGGCGCGCTCGGCGGATACGAGGCGCACGCCGCGCGCCTGCATCGACGCGTGAAGGCCGCGCAGCAGCTTGAGCGGATTCACATGACCGTCCATCGGCGTGTAGCTCGCGCCGATCACCTTCGGTCCGATCTGCGGAATGCGCTCGCGCACTTCGGCGGCCGTGAGCATCTGGTACGGGTAGTCGCCCAGTTCGGCTTGCAGTGTCGAGAGACGCTTTTCGCGGTCGGCGAGTTCGGCGTCGTTGAAGCAGAAGTGGAAGCCGCCGGGCTGACGCAGCGCGACATCGACGCCCGATTCGTCATGCAGCGATTCCGCGAGCGCCGGCCAGCGCGCCGCCGAACTGCGCGACCATCGCGCGTAGGGCGACAGGCCGTAGCCCTTGCCCTGAATCCACACGAGGCCGAAGTTGCCGCGCGAGGCGCGAAAGCCGCCGTCGTCTTCATCGAGCACGGTCACGCGCGCGCCTTCGCGGGCGAGGCCGTACGCGACGGCGGAACCCACGAGGCCGCCGCCCAGCACGAGTACGTCGGGACTAACAGAAGTCATCGGGCTTCTCCGATCAGGATACGGTCCAGTCCGACCATGCGGTCGAGCAGGATCATCAGGAGCACCGTGCCGACGATCAGCACCGCGGACACGCTCGCGACCAGCGGATCGATCGTCTGCGCGATCTGGTTGTACATCGCCACGGGCAGCGTCGTGGTGCCGGGTGTCGCGACGAAGATGGTCATCGTCAGTTCGTCGAAGCTCTGGATGAACGAGAGCACCCAGCCGCCCGCGACGCCCGTGCGGATCATCGGCAGCACGACGCGGCGAAACGCGGTGAAGCGGCTCGCGCCGCACGAAAGCGCCGCGCGTTCGGCATCGCGGTCGAGCCCCACCGCCGACGACAGCGCGAGCCGCAGCGCATACGGCAGCACGATCACCACATGCGCGCATACGAGCGACCAGAACGATCCCGACAGATTGAGCATCGACAGAAACCGCAGGAACGCGATGCCGAGCACGACGGCGGGAATCATCATCGGCGAGAGAAAGAAGCTGGTGAGCGCCGCACGGCCGGGAAAGCGGTAGCGCGCAATGGCCAGCGCCGCGGGCACGGCCAGCAGCACGCCGACGGTCGCGGCCGCGAACGCGAGCTTGATCGACAGCCAGAACGCGGACACGATGTCGCCGTTCTCGATGATCGCGTGGAACCAGCGGAACGACGCGCCGTCGAAGGGCATCGCAATGAAGCCCTTGTCGGTGAACGCAACCAGCATCACCACGGCGAGCGGCGCGAGGATGAACGTCAGAAAGAGCGCATTGAAGACGAGCGCGAGCGGGCCGTTCTGTTTCATGTGCGTGTCCTCGCGTTCAGTCGAAAATGTGCTTGAAACGGCGTTCCGCGAGACGGCTGCATCCCATCACGATGGCGACGTTCGCGATCAGCAGCAGCACGGCGATGCTCGCGCCGAGCGGCCAGTTGAGCGTGCCGAGAAATTCGTCGTATGCGGCGGTGGCGACCACCTTCAGGCGCCGTCCGCCGATGAGCGCGGGCGTGGCGAACGCGGACGCCGACAGCGCGAAGACGATGATCGAACCCGACAGCACGCCCGGCATGATCTGCGGCAGCACCACGCGCCGGAAGACCTTGAGCGGCGATCCGCCGAGCGAGCGGCCCGCCCATTCCACCTGCGGATCGAGCTTCTGCATGTTGGCCCAGACGGACATCACCATGAACGGCACCAGCACGTGCGTGAGCGCGATGATCATGCCGGTCATCGTGAAGACGAGGCGGATGGGTTCACTAGTAACGTGCAGCGCTTGCAGCACGTTGTTGAGCACGCCGTTGTTGCCGAGCAGGATCTGCCAGCCGAGCGTGCGCACGACCACCGAGATGAGCAGCGGCCCGAGCACGATCAAGAGACACAGCGATTGCCACGGCTTTCTCATGCGCGCGAGGATGATCGTCTCCGGCACGCCGAGCACGATGGAGAGCAGCGTGACGCCGAACGCGAGGCCCGCCGTGCGCAGAAAGATGGTGCCGTAATACGGGTCGCTCACGACTTCCCAGTAGTTCGCGAGCGTGTAAGCGGAGGTGACGCCCGCCGTATCGCTGAAGACGCGGAAGGAGAGCACGAGCGTGAGCAAGAGCGGCACGAGCAGCAGGCCGGTGAAGAGCAGCAGCGCGGGCCCGGAGAGCAGCCACGGCGCCGCGCCGGGGCGGGCGTCGTCAAGCGTGGCCATGCTGCGTCTCCCTGCCTTCCTGCGTGAGCACGCGCAGATCGTCGTCGGTCCAGGCGAGGCCCACTTCATCGCCTTCCTCGGGCGGCGGCGCGCCGTGATTCGGCTGGGCGACGCGCAGCTTGCCGAGCGCGGTGTCGACTTCGAGCAGCCATTGATTGCCGACGAACACGCGCGTTGCGATGTGACCTTTGATGCGCGCATCGCCGTTGGCGAGATGCACTTTCTCCGGGCGGATATAGACGTTCACCGCGCCATCCACCTGACGGCCTTCGTGCGGCACATGCAGGTGCGTGCCGGCGACGTCGACCACCGCGCAGCGCGGATTGCGCAGCAGCACTTCGCCCGCGAACGCGTTGGTGCGGCCGAGGAACGTCGATGCGAACGCCGTCGCGGGACGCTCGTAAGCGTCATACGGCGTCGAGAGTTGCGCGATGGTGCCGCGATGCATGACCGCGATGCGGTCGCTCATGGTCATCGCTTCGACCTGATCGTGCGTGACGAGAATCGTCGTGATGCCGAGGCGCTTCTGAATGGCGCGCAGTTCGATGTGCATTTCCTCGCGCAGCTTGGCGTCGAGATTGGACATCGGTTCGTCGAGCAGCAGCAGTTCGGGCTGCATCGCGATGGCGCGCGCAATCGCCACGCGCTGCCGCTGGCCGCCCGACAACTCCTTCGGATACCGATGCCCGAGGCCCTTGAGCCGCACGAGCGCGAGCGCCTCCTCGATGCGTTCCTCGCGCTCGCGGCGCCTGACCTTGCGCATCTCCAGCCCGAAACCGACGTTGCCCGCCACCGTCATGTGCGGAAACAGCGCGTAGCTCTGAAACACCACGCCGATGCCGCGCTTCTCCGGGCGTTCGTTCGTGATGTCGCGGCCGTCTAGCTCGATGCGGCCGGTCGTCGGCGTGACGAAGCCCGCGACCATTTGCAAGGTCGTGGTCTTGCCGCATCCGGACGGGCCGAGCAGCGACAGAAACTCGCCGCGCTCGACCGAGAGATCGAGCTGTTCGATTGCCGTGAAATCGCCGTAGCGTTTGGAGATGCCCTGAAGCGTCAGAAATGCCATGCGCGTGACTCCTTCGACAGATGCTCGTTTAGCGCTCGACCGTGCGATTCCAGCGTTCCGTCCATTCGGTGCGATGCTGGTTGATGGTCGCCCAGTCCACCGCGGTCAGCTTCGCCACTTGATCGGGACCATAAGGCACGCGCGCCGCGACTTCGGGCGCGAGCTTCACCGTCTTGTTGACCGGACCCAGGCCGATGTTCTGCGCTTGAAGCATTTGCACTTCCGGCGTCAGCAGGTACTGCACGAACTCCTGCGAGAGCTTCGGCTGCGCGTTCTCCGCGACGACGCACGCCGCCACCTGCAACGCGACCGCGCCTTCCTTCGGGTAGATGAACTTGAGCGGGAAGCCCGTGTTCTGCAATGCGACGGCGCGGCCGCTGCCGTACGGCGCGAGAATCACGTCGCCGGATTGCATCTGGCCGTCCATCTCGCCGGGCGTCGGCGCCCACGAGAGCACGTTGGGCGCGACCTGCTTGGTCATCGCGGTGAAGCCGGGGTCGATGTTCTTTTCGCCGCCGCCCGACAGCCGCGCGAGCATGACGAGCGTGTGCAGGCCGTAGGTGTTCGTGATCGGCGGCACGCCGAGCTTGCCCTTGATGCGCGAGTCTTCGAGCACTTTCCACGAATCCGGCGGCGGCAGGCCGGCCTTCTTGAACGCTTCCTCGTTATAGCCGATGCCCGTCGCCACCATGCCGACGCCGATCGCGCTCGGGCCGATCTTCGCGAGCGGATAGACGTCGTTCATGACGGGCGCGTCGTCGAGCTTCGCGCACAGGTTCATCTGCATGGCCTGATACATCGGACCGTCGTCCATCACCGCGACATTGATCTGCTGATGCCCTCGCTGCGCCTGCAACTTCGCGAGCGTGTCGCTCGAATTGCCCGCCACGTACACGACCTTCACGTTATGCGACTTCTCGAAGGCCGGGATGATCTTCTGCCGATAGAGCTGCTCGTTCGAGCCGCCTACGTTCGCCACATACAGCGTGGTTTCGGCCTGCGCGAGCATCGGCGCGGCGCAGGCTGCGGCGAGCGCGAGAGCGGTGATCGCGGGGCGGGCGGAAAGGGCAGACAGACGGCGATGCAACGCTCTTTTCATGACGTGATCTCCATGGCGGGGGGCGGAAAACGCGGGGTGTGGTCCCGTCGATGAATCGAGTGTCGCGCCGACAATTCATATCGTCCAATACAAATAAAATACTGACCCATGCACAGTTGATATACATTGACGCGTCATCGTGGTCAGCACTTAGGGGAAAGCACGCATGAACCTGAAGCATATCGAGGCGTTTCGCGCGGTCATGGTGTCGGGATCGATGACGGCCGCGGCCAAGGCGCTGTTCACGTCGCAGCCGAACGTGAGCCGCCTGATCTCGCAACTCGAACGCGACACGGGCCTGCAGCTTTTCCAGCGCAGCGGCGTGCGGCTCATTCCGACCAGCGAGGGCACCGCGTTCTTTCGCGAGGTCGAGCGCGCGTTCGTCGGCTTGCAGGGCCTCGCCAACGCGGCGGCCCAGATTCGCAATCTGGGCAGCGGACGTCTGCGCATCGCGGCGATGCCATCGGCTGGCATGACGCTCGTGCCGCACGCAATCAAGCGCTTCGTCGCGCTCTTTCCGGACGTGACCGTCTCGCTGCACGTGAACACGTCGGGTACGGTCAATCACTGGACGGCGTCGCAGTTCTGCGATCTGGGCGTCGCGGTCTATGTGAGCGAGGCGTCGGAGTGCGAGGTCGAGCAGTTATCGAACGTGCCTGCGGTTTGCGTGATGCCGGCGAATCACCGGCTCGCGGCCAAGCGCAGCATCCGCCCGAAGGATCTCGAAGGGGAATCGTTCATCTCGCTGTGTCACGGCGACGGCACGCGCGCCGCCATGGACGATGTGTTTCAGCGCGCGGGCGTCCAGCGCGTGCTCGCCATCGAAGCGCAATACACGGCGATGTGCTGCGAAATGGTCCGTCACGGCATGGGCGTGACGCTTGCGCATCCGATCGTCGCTCGCGACTTCGCGGGGCCGGAGATCGTCATTCGGCCGTTTCTGCCGCACACGCGCTTTCCGACGTATCTGCTGTTTCCGCCGCATCGTCCGCGCGAGCGGCTGGCGTCGGCCTTCGTCGAGGTGCTGCGCGGTCTGCATGATGAATTGCTCGATGAGGTCGTCGAGACGGAGAGGAGGCGGGGGAGGGGGCGCGGTTAGGAGGCGCTGCGCGCTTCGGTCCGTTGTTTTCGTAAGGATGACGAATCAACGCGACCAACCGAGAATCCGCGTCGAAGTGAGACTCGTGCATGGACCCCATGACCACGATTCCGCACAACGACCACCGTTTGCTCGTCGCAGACCGTGCAAACACGCATAGACCGCCCGCCAACAACCGAGCCCCTTTCCAGCATTAATTACCGAACGACAGCGTTTGCGCATGCTGTGATACCCTGCACTCCGTGCGAACGGCGCTCCATGCGCTCGATACAGCGCGAATAAATTACCGGTCTCGGGTTTCGGCATCAAGAAGGTCCGCGGCCCGCCGTAAAAACAGCTAGTGCCACGCGCACATTCTTCTGCGGTCGAAGGTCAATCGTCATGCCGTGTCCGGCGGACATCGCGCCACCGAAGCCTCACCTTTACAGACCGGGCGCTTTCGCCCTACACAAAGAACGGTCGCCATCGCGACGCGTTTCAGGATTTGCCAGATGAAACCGGTAAGGAATCTCTTTCGCTCACGCTTTGGCCGCTTCTTCGCGTATGGCGTCGCTCTCACCGCGCTGATCGCCACGGCGAGCGCCATCGCGTGGCGTCATCATGCCGATGCCGCGCGCCACGAACCGCTCGCGCTGGCCGGCGTGGCGAGCGCGATGCGCGCTGACGCGAAGCCGTGGACGCATCGCGAGAAAGACGTCTCGCAGCTCGTGGCCGATATCCGTGCCCGCGATGTGGCCGCCATCGGCGTGAGCCGCGATGCGATTCTCGTATCGACGCAGCGCGGGGAGAAGTACTACGTCGCCGACCATAACGGCACGTTCTCGAATGCGCTTCTGATCGGCGATATGAAGGCCGGCGAAGCCGCGCCGTATCAACTGGTGTGGCTTCCGGACGCGAACGTGCAAACCGGCATGGCGCGTTGGGACGACGACTTCAATCGACTGCGCGATCTCCTGAGCATCCTGTTGCCCGTCGCGATGGTCGGCGGCTTGTTGTGGTTCATGCGCCGCGAGATGCGCGGCGGCGCGCAATTGCTGGCGAAATCGCCGACGATGCGCTTCGACGACGTCATCGGCGCAGGCGAAGCGAAAGCCGCGCTCGCGGACGTGCGCGCGTGGCTGACCGAGCCCGCGCAATTCACCGGCATGGGCGTGCGCGCGCCGTGCGGCATCCTCATGACAGGCGGGCCGGGCGTCGGCAAGACGCGTCTCGCGCAGGCGCTCGCGGGCGAATGCGGCGCGAACTTCATCGCCATCACGGGCAGCTATTTCAGCGCGAAGTACTATGGCGTCGGCATTCAGAAGGTGAAGCATCTGTTCGAACTCGCGCGCAAGAACGCGCCGACGGTCATCTTCATCGACGAAGCGGACGGCCTCGGCAAGCGCACGGATACGGGCGGCGGTCCGGTCGAAGCGGAGAGCAACCGCATCATCAACCAGCTGCTTGCCGAGATGGATGGCTTCGCGTCGAACGAAGGCGTCATCATCGTTGCGGCGACGAATCACCCGGACAATCTCGACGAGGCGCTGCGCCGCCCGGGCCGTTTCGATCGGACCATCCAGGTGCGTTTACCCGATATCGACGACCGCGAGAAGATCCTGCGTTTCTACGCGGCTAATCTCAAGACGAAGGCGGGAGACATCGACTTCACGCAGCTCGCGCGGCTGACCACGGGCTTGTCGCCGGCCACGCTTGCGATGATCGTAAATCAGGCGGGTCTCGTCGCGCGCAAAGCCGGCGCGACGGAAGTCGCGGCCGATCATTTCGTCGAAGCGATCAAGATCGCGCGCATCGGCGATATCAACGGTGCCGAGCGCGCGCTGTCCGACGACGAGCGCACGCGCATTGCCATTCACGAAGCCGGGCACGGGCTCGTTGCGGCGCTGCTGAACACGGGCGTGCTCGAGGAAGTCACCATTCTGCCGCGCGGCGGCGCGCTGGGCGTCGCGCTCATCACGAAGGCGCAGGACAAGCATCTGTATCGCGAGACCGAGATGCGTAACGAGATTCAGGTGCTGCTCGGCGGACGCAACGCGGAACTGTTGATGTTCAACGAGGCATCGAGCGGCGCGGCGCAGGACTTGCAGGAAGCATCGCGCATCGGACTGGATATGGTCTCGAAGTTCGGCTTCAATAACGACGGCAATCTGTTCAGCCTCGCCGCCTTGCCTCAACAGGTCGCGGGCCTGCAGTTGAAGACGGCGATCGGACATGCGAACGAGCTTCTCTCCGACCTGAACGATGCGTGCTTCGCGTTGCTCAAGGCGAATGAGCCGGTGCTTCGCGCGATTGCGGATCAACTGCTCGTGTCGGAGACGGTTCCGGGCGAGACGGTGTATCGGCTGATTCGCGAGCATGCGGCGGCTGTCGAAGCGATTGACGAGGCGCTCGCGGCTTGAGCGGATGCTCGGGGTGCATCAGCACGTTCATGCTTCGCGCGAGCTACGCTGATCCGCCCGATACGCTTGCGTAAGTCCGTCGTAGCCCCAGCTGTCTTTCGGCACTTCGTGAATCACGACATAGCTCACTTCGGACAACCTGCTGCCGATCACCGATTTAAGCAGTGCATTGGCTTCACGGACGAAGCGGGCCTTCTCCTCGGCAGTATTGGTTCCGGCACTGACGATGGCATCGACCTGCGCGGCGCATGCGACCGGCTCACCGCCCACGGTCCAACTCTTGGCGGGCACCTGTTCGACCAGAACAGCCACGAGAGGCCCGACTTTGCGAAGGACATCGACCATCAACGCAGTGATGCCTTCCTGAATCGCTTTCACTTGATGCTGCGCGAGCGGTTCACCGATCGCTTTGACGCTGATGAAGGGCATGGCCATTTCTCCTTGTTCGATGCACACGCGAGAGCGTTGCTTATCGAAACGATATGGCTGCTCGCCGCTTCGAGCAATTTGAAAGTTTGGAACTCATCCATTCATCGAATCGAACCGTCGTTCAGCGCACAGCCACGGCGGCAAGCTCGTCACGGATCGTTTCGGTCACGATATCGGTTAGCTTCGTGACTGCGGCTGTGGGTTCGGCTTCTGCGCGATGAAGCGAAAGCGGCGCGAGCGGCAGAGCGGGCAAGCCGGTTGTCATGGGGTCGAGCGCAACGAGCGATGCCGGCATCTTCAAGGCCGTTCGAACGGTGATGCCGAGGCCGCCTTCGACTGCGGCCCAAAGCCCCGAGAGGCTCGGACTCGTAAATACCAGTCGCCACGAAAGGCCGGCTGCATCCATTGCATCGACGGCGGCCGAGCGGAACGTGCACGGCGGGTCGAACGCGACGAAGGGCAGAGGCTGCCCGCCAAGACTTTCCACGCCACCCCAGTCTGGCCGCCCGACCCACTGAATCGGCACGGCCGCCACGCGTTCGCCGTGCGGCGACGCGCTGCCGTCTCCCCAGACGAGCGCCACATCGAGCGCGCCTGTCAGTGTCTTTTCGATGAGCGATGCGCTTCTATCCACCTGAACCTCGACGCGCACTTTCGGATGCGCTCTCGCGAACCGGCTGAGAACCGCCGGCAGCCAGCTTTCCGCGAAGTCTTGCGGCAAGCCGAGCCGCGCCCACCCCTCGAGGTCCGATCCCCGCACGGTTTCCACTGCTTCGTCGTTGAGTTCGAGCAAGCGCTTCGCGTAGCTCAGCAGACCTTCGCCCGCCGTGGTGAGCGCGAGCCCGCGCCCTGACTTCTGCACGAGAGGCCGGCCGATCTGATCCTCTAGCCTGCGCAACTGCGTACTGATTGCGGATTGCGAGCGGCCCAAGCGCTCTGCCGCGCGCGCGAAGCTGCCCAGTTCGAACCCGGTGACGAAGGTTCTCAGCACATCCATGTCGAGATTGGTTCGCGTAGGCATCGTTCGATTTCGCAGATGCGACCCTTCGTAAGTTTCAAATTTACGGAACCATAATCGGGCCGTAACGTGTGTACGTCAAGTACCGCAAACGTCCACGGTCATATAACCGAGTGAAGAAGCCATGCCGCTCATCCGCATTTCTCTGCTCAAAGGCAAGTCCCCCGCGCATGTTCGAGCCATTAGCGACGGCGTCCATCAGGCGCTGGTCGAGGCCTATGGCGCGCCGGCCGATGACCGATTCCATCTCGTTCATCAGCACGAGCGCGAGGAGTTCATCTACGACAGCGACTATCTCGGCATCCATCGCACCGACGATCTGGTCATCATCGACATCACGGCGGGCAATTGGCGCGACACTGCGAAGAAGAAAGCGCTCTTCAAGGCGATTGCGAGCAATCTCGCGGAGAACCCGGGCCTGCGTCCGGAGGACGTTCTGATCGTCTTGCAGCCGAATGCACGAGACGAATGGTCGTTCGGTAACGGTTCGGCGTCCTACGTAAAGGAGGAGTCGGGAAGCTAGACCGTATCGAAGAAGGGCGCGCGATTCGCCTGAACATTGCGCTGCACCTGTTATCGTCCGAACGTTCCGTCTATTCGACCTTGTGATTCGCACTGCAGATGTTTGTGCATTGCACTCGCATTTTGATTTGACTATGCTAAGGAGCATTCGGTAAGCACGCCGGATCGAAGCATTGGGCTACCGATACGCCGCGGCCAATAGAACCGTTGACCGCCAGATCGCAATCTGTCGATAGTGCGGCAGTCTGGGAGGATTCGGCATGTCGGTATCGGTCGTCATTCCCGTGTACAACGCGCAGGACTTCGTACGAGTCGCGCTGGCATCGCTGCAAGCGCAGACGCTCGCGCCACTGGAAATCGTCGTCGTGAACGACGCCTCCACCGACGATACCGCGAAGGTCGTGCAAGCTGCGTCGGAAGAAGACAGCCGCATAAAGCTAATCAACCTCGCCGAGAACGTGGGGCCGGGCGGCGCGCGCAATGCGGGCATCGCGAATGCGCGCGGTCAGTGGATCGCGCTTCTCGACGCCGACGACCGGTTCGGGCCGGAACGCTTAGAGCGGCTCGTGCGCCTTGGAAACGATACCGGGGCCGATATCGTGACGGACAATCTGTTGATCTACGACGCCATCGCACAGAAAGTCGTGCGCACCGGGTTTCGTCCGAGAGGAAGCGAGCCGCACTTTGCAGTGACACTCGATACGTTCCTGTACAACGCGGCAGGGGAATCGACCGGATGCGACTTCGGGCTTCTCAAGCCGCTATTTCGCCGCGACGCCTTGGTGAGTCGAGGGCTGCGCTATCCCGTGAGCTTGCGTCATGGCGAGGACTTTCACTTCATGCTCGACGCGCTGCTATCCGGCTGCGTCTGGGTGTGCGCCAACGATGCCTACTATCTCTACACGGAGAGAACCGGCTCCATCAGCAAGACCTCGTCCGGCATGAGCCGTACGAAGGTGAACTACAGCGCGATGAAGATGGCCACCGACGAGCTGTTGTCGCGCCCTGCAATCAGCGGCAATCCCCGTCTGCGAGCACTCGTCGCACGACGCTCGCAGAGCCTGCGTTGGCTGGACGCAAAAACGAAGCTCATCTCGATGCGCAAGTCCGAAGGCACCGCGAGCGTGCTGAAGACGTGCGCCAGCGACCCGTGGATTGCATGGAATGTCGGCCGCTTTCTGCTTCGCCGCGTATCGCGAAAGCTGAATTCGCTCGGCCACGCCACTTTGCATTCCACAGGCTCGCGGCCGCTGCGTTAGTTCCCGCAATCAGGATCAGACCGAAGCCGTCCTGAACACGGCCATCGTCGACTTCAACTGCTCGGCCTGATCCTGCAACGACCCGGCCGCCGCAGCCGCCTGTTCCACCAGCGCCGCGTTCTGCTGCGTGACTTCGTCCATCTGGCTGATGGCCTGATTCACTTGTTCGATGCCGCGACTCTGTTCGTTCGATGCAGACGCGATCTCGTCCATGATGTCGGTCACCTTCTGAATAGCGGCGCTGATCTTCGTCATCGTGTCGCCGGCGCGGCCGACGAGTTGAGTGCCCGCGGTAACGCGCGTACTGGACGCCTCGATCAGTTCACGAATCTCCTTCGACGCCGTCGAAGAGCGTTGCGCGAGACTGCGCACTTCGCCCGCCACCACCGCGAAGCCGCGGCCTTGCTCGCCGGCGCGCGCCGCTTCGACGGCCGCATTCAACGCGAGGATGTTGGTCTGGAACGCGATGCCTTCGATCATGTCGATGATCTCGCCGATCTTGTGCGAGCTGTGCTCGATCTCGGCCATCGTGCCGACCACTTCGCCGACGATCGTCGTGCCTTCCTTCGCGACGTCGCGCGCCGTGCCGGCCAGTCCGCTCGCTTGCCGCGCATTCTCCGAGTTGTGCTTCACGGCTGCGGTCAGTTCTTCCATGCTCGCCGCCGTTTCCTGCAGCGACGCCGCCTGCTGCTCCGTGCGCGACGACAGATCCGTGTTGCCGACCGCGATCTCGCGGCTCGCGCTCGCAATCGCGTTGGCCGACGTCTTCACGCTCTCGATTGCCGTCAGCAACTGGGCACGCATGCGCGCCATCGAATACATGAGACTCGAACGGTCGTCCGCCTGAGTCGCGACATCGACGGTGAGGTTGTTGTCCGCGATCTGGTTAGCGACTTCCGCCGCGTACGACGGCTCGCCGCCCATCGACCGCAGAATGCCGCGATTGAGCCGCGACACGACTACGCACAGCACCACCGCGATCGCGGCGAGCACGCCGAGGCTCCAGCCGAGCGACGTATAGAAGGCCGCATTGATGTCGTCGATATACACGCCCGTCACGATGAGCCAGTCCCACGGCTGATACATGGAGACATACGACATCTTCGGCAGGATCTCGTTGCTGCCGGGTTTCGCGAACGAATAGTAGGTGTAGCCTGCGCCCTCGCGCTTGCCCACGTCGATGATTTCTCGGTACAGATAGACACCGTTCGGGTCCTTGAAGTCCATCATCATCTTGCCGACGAACTCGGGCTTCATCGGATGCACCAGCACTTTGGCCTGCGAATCGAACACGCTGAAATAGCCGTTGTCGCCGAAGCGAATGTCGCGGATCGCGTTCAACGCGCCTTGCTTGGCCTGGTCCTGCGTGATCGTGCCGCTCGCCGCCTGCTGCGCGAACTCCTTGATGATGCTGGTGGCGACTTCCGTCGCGTGCTTGATATCGAGTTTGGTCTGCTCGGTGCGTACGGCGCGCATGCGGAATGCGTCGGCCACGGAGATTCCCGCCAGGCACGCAAGGCTCAGGAGCAGGGGCAGCCAGAGTTTTCTAGAAAAAGTCATGCGAGTCGTCGTTTTCGTTGATATTCGCTTACCGCCAGCGCGGGACGAGCGGCCTCTGGCTGTGATAACGGAAACGAATGCGCCGACTTTAGCCCGCGAAAAATAGACCCATCGTGCGGAAAAGCGGCAGGCTCGCCTCTACGTGCTTCGCCTGCCGCCGTTTAGCCGCGCTCAGTTCGGCGTGTTCCGCACGCGCCGATGCTCCGGCTCTTCCGCCGCGACGGTGGCGCCCGTCTTGTCGTTGGGGACGTCGCCGTGCTGCCATGTGTGCGCGTCGGCGCCCACCTGACAGTCGCCCTGGCTCAGCGAGAGCAGCACCGGAATGGACTTGTACGCCGGCGTGCCGCTGCGCGCATCGTTATCCGAGAGCGACACGAGGCAATTGGCTTCCGGATAGTACGCGGCGATGGAACCCTGCGCGATATCGAACGCGACCGCAGTGAGCCCGCACAGACGGCGCGAGCCGCCGACGCTGACCGTGCTTTCGATCGTCTCCAGATCCACGAGATCGCCGTGCTGAAGCCCGCGCGCTTCGAGATCGCGTTCGTTGACGAACACCACGTCGCGCCGGCCCGTGATGCCGCGGTAGCGGTCATTGAAGCCGTAGATCGTCGTGTTGTACTGATCGTGGCTGCGAATGGTCGCGAGAATCAGCGCGTCGCTGCGGTCCACGCGCGGGTCCATCATCACGCCCTTGTGCGCGATGAAACGCGCGCGTCCCTCCGGCGTGTCCCAACGGCGCGCGGCGGCGGCGTTGAAAAGGCGGAAGCCGCCCGGGTCCTGAATGCGCTCGTTATAACGCTCGAACTGCGGAAACACTTTCTCGATGAGATCGCGGATGCGGTTGTAGTCGGCCACCCAGCCGTCCCAGTCGAGCGACGGATCGTCGAGCGTCGCCTTCGCGATGCCCGCGACGATGGCCGGTTCCGAGCGCAGATGCTCGGACGCGGGCGGCAGCGAACCACGCGACGCGTGCACCATCGACATCGAATCTTCGACAGTGATGGACTGCGGCCCGCTCTCCTGCACATCCAGTTCCGTGCGGCCGAGGCAGGGCAGCAGAATGGTTTCCTTCGCGACCAGCAAGTGCGAGCGGTTCAGCTTCGTCGCGATATGCACGGCGAGGTCGAGCTTGCGCATGGCCTCATAGCAGACTGGCGTATCCGACATCGCGACAGGCAGATTGCCGCCGAGCGCGATGAGCGCCTTCGCGCGGCCATCGCGCATCGCCTCGATGGCGGAGATCGCACCGTGACCGTGTTCGCGCGGCGGCGTGAAGCGGAACACGCGCCCGAGCGAATCGAGCATCTCCTGATGCGGTATTTCGGTGATGCCGACGGTGCGATCGCCCTGCACGTTCGAGTGTCCGCGCAAGGGGCAGATGCCCGCGCCGTCGCGGCCCATGTTGCCGCGCAGAAGCAGCAGGTTGACGATCTGCTGCACGTTGGCCGTGCCGCTGTGATGCTGCGTGATCCCCATGCCATAGCACGCGATCACGGCCTTCGCATTCGCATACAGCTTGCCGATGTGCTCGATCTCTTCGCGCCCGACGCCCGACGCGCCGACGATCTGTTCCCATGAAGTCGCGTCGATATCGGCGATCAGTTCGTCGATGCCGCTCGTGTGTTCGTCGATGAACGCGCGATCCAGCACGCCTTCGCCGCCTTGCGCCTGGCTCTCGCGGTCGAGCGCGAGCACCGTCTTCATCATGCCTTTGAGGAACGCGACATCGCCGCCGATCCGCACCTGAATGTAATCCGTCGCGATGGCCGTCGAGCGGCCCGTCACCATTTCGACCGGGTCCTGTGGCGACGCGAACCGTTCGAGTCCGCGCTCGCGCAACGGATTCAGCACGACGATCTTCGCGCCGCGCCGGGAGGCCTCGCGCAGCGTCGCAAGCATGCGCGGATGGTTCGTGCCGGGATTGTGTCCGATGCAGAAGATCGCGTCGCAATGATCGAAGTCCGCGAGCGTCACCGTTCCCTTGCCCACGCCGATGGACTCGGGCAAACCGACGCTCGTCGGCTCGTGGCACATGTTCGAGCAATCGGGAAAGTTGTTGGTGCCGAAGCGCCGCGCGAAGAGTTGATACAGGAACGCCGCTTCGTTCGATGCGCGGCCCGAGGTATAGAACTCCGCCATGTTCGGGTCCGGCAGCGCCCGCAACGACTGGCCGATGCGCTCGAATGCCTCGTCCCACGAGATCGGCAGATAGCGGTCGGAAGCGGCGTCGTAGCGCATCGGATGCGTCAGCCGTCCTTCGTCTTCCAGCGCGAAGTCGTTCCACGTCCACAGCTCGCTGACGGTGTGGCGTCCGAAGAATTCGGGCGTCGTGCGCTTGGTGGTGGCTTCCCACGAGACGGCCTTCGCGCCGTTCTCGCAGAATTCGAAGGACGACGTGCTGCGCGGGTCCGGCCACGCGCAGCCCGGACAATCGAAGCCCGCGGGCTGGTTGACTTTGAGAAGCATCGTCGCTTCACGCGCGACGCCCATCTGCTGCTTCAGCGCCCGCGCGACGGCCTGCAACGCGCCCCATCCACCCGCCGGTCCGCCATACGGGCCTACGCCCGGAACTTCACGCTTGCTCATTACTGCTCTCCGTTATCCGACTTGCGGATGGCAGCAAGGCTTATGCCGGTCTGCGTCAGGGCTTGTTGTGTCGACTTGACCGCTCTGACAAGCCTCAGGACTTCGGGTCGGGCTCGGCTTCCGTATTGGTGCCGGTCTTGCCGTTGCTGCGGTTCGTTACCGCGCCGGTTTCGTCGAGCACGTCGTCGAGATCGTCGTCCGATTCGTCGGATGGCGCGCCGGATGGCGTCGACATCCATAACGCGGTCGGCGCCGTTGAGCGAAGCAGGGGCTGGGCGAGCTGAGTCATGGCGTTGTCCTCGGTAGTGGTCGTCGCCTGTCATGCAGCAAGCCGTCTGCCTGATGGCGAGCATGCGGCTCGCAACGATCACATTCAGTCAGGCGCGCTCACGGTCAGCGTCCACTGCGTGCCGTTGCCTTGTCCCGATTGCATCGTGAGTTGGCCGCCGAAGCTGCCGACGATGCGTCGCACCGTGCTCAAGCCCGTGTTCTCGTTGGCGTCGGGGGCATAGCCGCAACCGTTGTCGCTCACTTCGATCTCCACGCCCGCCGCCGTGCGCTGCATCGCCACGCGAATCTCGCCCGCGTAGCCATCGAACGCATGCTCGACCGCGTTGGCCACCAGTTCGTTGACGACCGTGCCGATAGCCGCGCAGGTGTCGATGGGAAGCGTCGCCGCACCGCGTTCGAGCGCCAGCGCGAGCGAGACGTCATGGCCGGGGAGATCGTAGAAGTCTTCGAAACTCGCGCACATGTTTTCCAGATACGCGCCGAGATCGACGCTTTGTTGATGGTCGCCGAGGCCCAGCAGATGATCGTAGAGCGATGCCATCGCGAACACGCGGCGCTCGACTTCGCGAAAACCCTTTTGAACCGCCGGGTCCGCGCACTCGCTCGCCCGCCGTTCGAGCAGCGCGGTAATCATCTGGAAATTGTTGCGGATGCGGTGCTGCTGCTCGCGCAGGAGCGTGGCCTTCGCGTCGCGTTCTTCGGTCAGTTCCTCGTGCCGTTGCCGCGACTCGATGCCTTCCGCGAGGATCGCGGCAATCGAGGCGAGAAACGAAAGGTGAGAAGCGTCGACTTCGTGCTGCTGGTCGTAGTCCACTTCGAGGATGCCGTACGGTCCCTCCGCGCCGATGAGCGGCAGACTCACCGATGTCACGACGCGGTATTCGCGCAGGATTGCGGGCGCGCGCTCGCCGCGCTCGGCAGGCACATTGGCGACGACGACCGGCCGCGCCCAAATCAGTGCCTCGCCGGCCGGATTGCCGGCTTGGGCCGTGCCCGCTTCGCGCCCGATCGCCGCCGCGCCCATTCCGACTTGCGCTTTCAATATGAGCGCGTTGCCGGCGCGCTGAAGTTCGAGGACCTTCGCCATCGGCGATGCGCAGCCGGCCGACGCGGCCTGTGCGGCGGCGTCTTGCAGCCGCGCTATCGAACGTTCGCCCTGGAATGCGTCGTGCAGGCTCGCGAGCGCCTTTCGCTGCCGCAGCAGCACGGCTACCGGCACGGTCTCGGTCTCCGAGAACGCGAGGTTGTCGATGCAGGCGGCCCACGTGGCTTTGCGCGCGAAGCTCATGTGCTCTCACGGGATGTACTGGCGGTTCAGCCATTCTAATGACTGGTTGCGGCCAGCGCTTGCGTCCTCGCACATAGCCCATGTTGCGCCTGCATCGAACCGGAAAAACCGACCGTTGCCGAGGACCGTGCGATGCCGCCCGCAGCACGCCGTTACCGGTAACGTAAGCGAATTGCGCGCGCTAGCACCAGTCGCTATACTGGCTCCGCGATTGCGGTGGCCTGACCACCGTGATTGGCCTGACCGCAGGACGAATCGAGCAGACTAACTGAAAGCAACGCATCCGCACCGCGTGCGAATGCGCCTGAAGGGGCGTGCCGATGATCGAGTCGCGTCGCGCCGCTCCACAAGAAGAATGAAAGGAGACGAACAGATGTTCCGTAAAGGAATGCCGGTCAAGGCCGCGCTCACGCTCGCCGTTTGCGCGCTCGCTGGCGCTGCCCACGCGCAGGTCGCCACGGGCGATACGTCGCAAAAGAAGATCGCGCTGTCCAACAGCTTCGCGGGCAACGCGTGGCGGCAGTCGATGCTCAAGAGCTGGAACGCCGTCGCGCAGCAGGCCGTCGCCGACAAGAAGGTCGCCGCCGCGCCCGCTTTCACGACCGCCGAAAACCAGGTGACGGAACAGGCGCAGCAGGTGCAGAACCTGATTCTTCAGGGCTACAACGCGATCGTCATCGACGCCGTTTCGCCCACCGCGCTCAACGGCACGATCAAGAAGGCGTGCGCCGCGGGCGTCGTCGTGGTGTCGTTCGACGGCGTGGTCGACGAACCCTGCGCGTATCGCGTGAACTTCGACTTCAAGGGCTGGGCGGAACAGGGCGTCGACTATCTCGCGACGCGCCTCAACGGCAAGGGCAACATTCTCGAAGTGCGCGGCGTGGCCGGCATCTCGGTCGACAACCTGATGCACGAAGGCGTGCTCGAAGGGCTCAAGAAGCATCCGGGGATGAAGCTCGTCGGCTCGGTGAACGGCGACTGGACGCAATCGGTCGCGCAGAAAGCCGTCGCCGGCATCTTGCCGACGCTGCCGCAAGTCGATGGCGTCGCCACCGAAGGCGAGATGTCGTTCGGCATCGCGCAGGCGTTCAAGGCCGCGAATCGTCCGGCGCCGCCGATGATCATCGGCAGCACGTATCCGGAACTCCAGTGGTGGAGCGAGCAGGCGAAGACGGGCTATCAGTCGCGTTCGCTGTCGAATCCGCCGGGCGCGGTGTCGTTCGCGTTCTGGGTCGCGCAGCAAGTGCTCGCGGGCAAGAAGATCCCGAAGGAAGTGACCATCAACGTGCCGCTGCTCGCCATCTCGCAGCAGGAACTGCCGGCCAAGCTCGCCGCGACGCCGCCGGGCGGCCTCGCCGACGTGACGTACACGCTGCCGCAGACCGTGGCCTTGCTCGACAAGAAATAAGCACGACAGACGCACGACAGACGCAGGACAGACGCCACGCATGGAGGCATGTGAATGGGCGCAACAGCAATGAGCAGCAACGAGGCGCAGGGCGCGCTGATCCGCTTCGAAGGCATCGGCAAGACCTTCGGGCGAGTGCGCGCGCTCGCGGACATCGACTTCGCGTTCATGCGCGGCGAATGCATCGGCATCGCGGGACACAACGGCGCGGGCAAGTCGACGCTGATGGCCGTGCTCGCGGGCGTGTACACGCCTACGCAAGGCCGCATCGAAGTGGATGGCCGCGAGGCGCCGCATTACGACGCGAACGCCGCGCGCGAGGCCGGCGTTCGCTGCGTATTCCAGGAACTCTCGCTTTGCCCGAATCTGACGATCGCGGAGAACATGACGGTCGTGCATCCGCAATTGCGCGGACGCGGCTGGCGCAAACGCGCGACTGCGCTGATGCGCGAGAAGCTCGAAGAGATCTTCCCGGGCAACGGACTGAAGGGCAGCGAACTCGTCTCCGACCTGACGCTCACGCAAAAGCAGATGGTGGAGATCGCGCGCGGCTTCACGGTCACGGATACGCCGGTGCGTCTTCTGATTCTGGACGAACCGACTTCATCGCTCGATGCGCACACCGCCGATCAACTGCTCGACTTCGTGCAGCGCGCGGCGCAAAACGGCATCACGTGTCTGCTCATCACGCACATGCTCGGCGAGATCGAGCGCGTGGCGGACCGCGTGATGGTGATGCGCGACGGCGGCATCGTCGGCGTGTTGCCGCGCGAGCAGTCGAGCCGCGCGTCGATCATTCAGGCGATGGGCCAGCAGCTCGAAGCGGAAAAGACGCCGGCCGCCGTGCGCGAGCGCAGCGCGCGCAGCGACGACAAGCCGTTGCGCTGGCACGTCGGCGCGAAAAAGCATACGGCGATCGAAGCATCGCGCGGCGAGATCGTCGGTTTCGCGGGACTCGCGGGGCAAGGACAGACCGAGGCGCTGCTCGCCATCTATGAAGCGGCGACGAAACGCGGCGCGTCTCGCGTGAAGGCGGCGTTCGTCGCGGGCGATCGCGGGCGCGACGGCGTGTTCCCGGTCTGGTCGATCGCGCAGAACCTCGACTTGCGGTGGCTGCTCGGCGGCGCGAAAGCCAGGCGCGGTCTCGTGGATCTCGCGGCGGCGCGGGCGCTCGTCGAAGCATGGCGCGCGAAGATCGGCATACGCGGCGCGTCGATGAGCGCGGGCATTCTGTCGCTCTCGGGCGGCAATCAGCAGAAGGTGCTGTTCGCCCGCGCGCTCGCATCGGATGCGCAACTCATTCTGATGGACGACCCCACGCGCGGCGTCGATGTCGGCACGAAGCGCGATATCTATCGCCTCGTTCACGACGAAGCCGCGAAGGGCCGCACGTTCATCTGGTACACGACAGAAAACGAGGAGCTGTCGCACTGCGACCGCACGTATGTGTTCCGCTCGGCGGCCGTCACGCGCGTACTGCACGCCGACGAATGCACGGAAGAAGCGCTCCTCGCCGCGAGTTTCGAGGAGCAGGCCGCATGACCCCCGCACGCACGACGTTTCAGGGCACGCAAGCGCGTCTGCGCGCGCTGCTTCCCGCCATCTCGCTCGTCGCGGTGCTGGTGCCGATTCTCATCATGCAGCCGGCGGTGATGAGCTACTTCGGCTCCAGCCTGCTCTTGAATCTCGCCGTGCCGATCGTGCTCGCGACGCTCGCGCAACTCGCGATCATCACCGTCAACGATCTCGACTTGTCCATCGGTTCCTTCGTGAGTCTGGTCGCGTGCATCGGCGCGACGCTGCTGGTCAAGCAACCGTGGCTCGGCACGCTTGCGCTGGTCGGCTGCGTGCTCGCGTATGCGGCCGTCGGCGCGTTGATCGAACTGCGGCAGATTCCGTCGATCGTGGTGACGCTCGGGCTCTCGTTCGTGTGGAGCGGGCTTGCCATCGTGCTCCTGCCTTCACCGGGCGGCACGAGCCCCGGCTGGCTCGGCACGGCGATGGGCTATCAGACGCCGTTCATCGCCGCGCCTATCGTGTGGTCGGTGTTGATCGCCGTCATCGGGCACTTTCTGCTGATGCGCACTTCGGCCGGCGTGCGCATTCGCGGCGCGGGCGGCAATCCTCGCGCGATGCGCCGTTTCGGCTGGTCGCTCGTGCGCAGCAAGGCGACGCTCTACGGCATCGCGGGCATATTCGGCGTGCTGTCGGGGCTCTCGCTGCTCGGCCTCACGACTTCCGCCGACGCCAACCTCGCGCTGCGTTACACGCTGCTTTCCATCGCGGCGGTGATTCTTGGCGGCGGCGAGTTCGTCGGCGGGCGCGTGTCCGTGATCGGCGCGGTGCTCGGCGCGATCACGCTGACGCTCGCGGCCTCGTTTCTGGCATTTCTCAACATCTCGGCGGACTGGCAGGTCGGCATGCAGGGCGCGATCCTGATCATCGTGCTGTCGTTGCGCGTGCTGCTGCAACGCGGGGAGCGGCAATGAAGACGCAGACATCGGGCGAGGCGATCGCCAACAACGAAACCGCGTGGACGCGGCTCAGAAGCCTTCAGGCGCCGTGGGCGTGGTCCTTCGCGGGCACGGTGCTCGTGTGGTTCGCGATCGTCGGCATCTTCGGCTTCGGCATTGCGAGCAACGTCGCGCAGACCGCGCTCACCTACGGCGTATTCATGGTGCTCGTCGGTCTCGGGCAGATGTTCGTCATCACATCGGGCGTCGGCAACATCGACCTCTCGGTGCCGTCGACCATCGCGCTCGCGGGCGTCGTCGGCATGCACGTGATGGGCGGTGAGAACGGACACATTCTGCTGGGCGTGGCGGCGGCGCTGGGCGTGGGCGCGGCGATCGGCATCGTGAACTATCTGCTGATCCGCCTGCTGCGCATTCCGCCGATCATCGCGACGCTGTCCTCCAGCTTCATCATTCAGTCGATCGCCATCACGCAAGGACGCCAGCTTCCGCCGCCGCCGCCCGCGCTCGGCGCGTTCGCCACGGGCCGGCTCTTTCATGTGCCGTATATCGCGCTGCTTGCGCTCGCGTTGTCGGTGGCGCTCGCCGTGCTGCTGCATCGCGCGGTCTATGGCCGCAGGCTTTCCGCCATCGGACAGAACGCGCGGGCCGCGTGGCTCGCGGGCGTGAACGTGCATCCGACGCGCTGCATCGCCTACGTGCTCTGCTCGATGATCGCGGCGCTCACCGCGCTCTTGCTCGCGGCGACTTCGGGCGGCGCGTCGCTCGACATGGGCGTCGAGTACATGCTGATCTCGATTGCGGTCGTCGTAATCGGCGGCACGCTCGTGACGGGCGGCAAGGCGACGATTGCCGGCGTGTGGGGCGCGTCCATGTTCCTGTTTCTGACGAACGCCGCGCTCAACGCAGTCGGCGCGGATGCGGGCGTGCGCGCGATCGTCTACGGCGTGCTCATCATCGCGGTGACGGTGGCGGCGGGCGGCAAGACGGCGCGCTGACATCCGACAATTTCGATCCAGAGAATCGATCCACAGAAGGGACGAGGAGACATGAAACCGAGCGACTACGAAGTGCATGATCCGCGATTCAGGCTGCTGCTTCAGCCGAACGCGTTTCTTTCCAGAATCACCGATGAGTGCCTGTGGGCCGAGGGACCGGTGTATTTTCCGGCCACGGACCTGCTCGTCTGGAGCGACATTCCGAACAACCGCATGCTGCGCTGGGCGCCCGGCATGGACGTGGGCGTGTTTCGCGCGCCGTCGAACTACAGCAACGGCAATACGCGCGACCGCGAAGGGCGGCTCGTCACATGCGAGCATGGCGCGCGGCGCGTGACGCGCACGGAACACGACGGCAGCGTGACCGTGATTGCTTCGCACTTCGAAGGAAAACGGCTCAATTCGCCGAACGATGTGGTCGTCGATTCGAAGGGCGATATCTGGTTCACCGATCCCGATTACGGCATTCTGAGCGATTACGAAGGTTATCGCGCGGACAGCGAGATCGGGCGATGCAACGTGTATCGCGTGTCGTCGCAGAGTACCGAAGTGCAGCTCGTCTGCGACGACTTCGTGAAGCCCAACGGCCTCGCGTTCTCGCTGGATGAATCGCGGCTCTATATCGCAGATTCCGCGGCCTCTCACGACGACGAAGCGCCGCGTCATATTCGCGTGTTCGACGTATCGAGCGATGGCGCATTGCGCGACGGGCGCGTATTCATCGAGATGCAAAGCGGCGTGCCGGACGGCATGCGCCTCGACGAGCACGGCAACGTCTGGACGAGCGCGGAAGACGGCGTGCATTGCTACGCGCCCGACGGCACGCTGCTCGGCAAGATCCTGATACCGGAGGTCGTCGCGAACGTGACCTTCGGCGGGATCAATCGTAATCGGCTGTTTATCGCGGCTACGTCGTCCATTTATTCGCTTCATGTCGGCGTGCGCGGCGCGGGACGCTGACACGCCAGCACATCAAATCAAGAACCGGAGACAAGCATGAAGATCAGGAAACTCGCGTTGGCGCTGTGCATGGCGTCGGCATCGGTGGGCGCGTCGGCGCAGGTCGCGACGGGCGACACGTCGTCGATGAAGATCGCGCTTTCGAACAACTATGCGGGCAACAGCTGGCGCCAGCAGATGCTCAAGAGCTGGTCGAACGTGGCGGACCCCGCCGTGAAGCAGAAGATCGTCGCGGCCGCGCCGAGCTACACAACGGCCGAGAGCCAGGCCACCGAGCAGGTCCAGCAAATACAGAACCTCATCTTGCAGGGCTTCAAGGCGATTGCGGTGGATGCCGTTTCGCCGACGGCGCTCAACGGTGTCATCAAGCAGGCGTGCGGCGCGGGCGTGACGGTGGTCTCGTTCGACGGCATCGCGACCGAGCCGTGCGCGTATCGCATCGCGGTGGATTTTCAGGGCATGGGCCGCATGCAGGTGGATTATCTGGCCAAGCGCCTGAACGGCAAGGGCAATCTGCTCGAAATTCGCGGGCTCGCGGGCGTGTCGGTGGATGACGAGATTCATCAGGGCATCGTCGATGAACTGAAGAAGTATCCGGGGCTGAAGATCGTCGGCTCGGTGCACGGCGACTGGACGCAGACCGTCGCGCAGAAACAAGTCGCGGGCATTCTGCCGACGTTGCCGAAGATCGACGGCGTGGTCACGCAGGGCGGCGACGGCTATGGCGCGGCGCAGGCGATCAAGGCGGCGGGACGGCCGACGCCGATCATCATTCTGGGCAACCGGCAGGAAGAACTCGCGTGGTGGGCCGATCAGAAGAAGAGCGGCTACGAGACGATGTCGGTGACGATTCCGCCGGGCGCTTCGTCGTTTGCGTTCTGGGTGACGCAGCAGATTCTCGCGGGCAAGAAGGTGCCGCACGATATCCGCATGCCGGTGCTGGAAGTGAAGGCTGACGAACTCGATGCGGTGCTCGCGAAGACGCCGGCCGGCGCGCTGGCGAACAAGGAGTACACGCGCGAGGAAGTGGTCGCGGTGGTTGATGGGAAGAAGTAGGGTGAATCAGTAGAATAGCGAGGGGCGCGAGTGCACTGAAGCGCGCCCTCGCTCAGGTAATGTCGAGAAAATGGAAAAAGAAACGAAGGACACGCGCCCCCCGGCGCATCGAGCGCGAGAGCGCTGGGCCGAAGCCAGTAAGGCGATTGCGGACAGCGGCGAAGACGCCATGGTGATGGGCGAATTCCCGAACGCCGACGACGCAGAGTTGACGTGGTAGCGCGGTGAACGCGGCGCGGCGCGGCGCGCTCGCCGCCCGCTCACGCGTATGAAATCTCGATTCCTTTCGCTTTAATCCACGTTGCCGCGCACGTGCTCGACCCGTCCTAGCCGCTGCAATTCGCCGATATCCTTGCTTACGTCGCCACCCATCGATCCTTTCGTCGTCCTTATCAAAGCATCGCGCGCAACACTGCGACACGCGCTTATGAGCCAGCTTCATATCGATAGGCGCAACAAGGGCTGTGCGTTCCGGAAGGCGGGTCCTATACTGTTTTCCCCGACCGACTCTCTCCCGGCGCCCCAGCATGCCGCGAACTCCCCGCATTTCATCGCCTTCCGCGAATATCGACACAACAGCATCGCCATCGCGTCGCCGGATGCTGCGCGGTCTCGCCGTGTCCGCAGTGGTGGCGCCGAGCGCCAACGCTGCGTCTTCGCTGTTGCAGCCGCTCGCGGTTCAGCCGTGGACGCGCACGCCCGGCGCTCCCATTCTCGAACATCCGTATGGCGTGCCGTCGCCGCGCGAAGCGAACGTCGTGCGCCGCGCGGCCCGCGCGTTTCCCGTGCCGGGCCAGGCTTCGTCGCTGACGCCGCTCGCCGATCTGCATGGCTCGATCACGCCGAACGGCCTCGTCTACGAGCGGCATCATGCGGGCGTGCCGGACATCGATCCGGATCAGCATCGGCTCGCGATTCACGGCCTCGTGCGCGAGCCGAAGCTCTTTACGATGGACGACTTGCTGCGGCTGCCATCCGAATCGCGCGTGTATTTTCTGGAGTGTTCGGGCAACACCGCAAGCGAGTGGAAAGGACCGAGCGGTCTGCCGGTTCAGATGACGCACGGCTTGTTGTCGTGCTGCGAGTGGACCGGCGTGCGGCTTTCGACATTGATCGAAGCCGCAGGCGGTCTCGCGGCAAGCGACGGTCAGTCGCCGCGCTGGATGCTTGCGGAAGGCGCCGACGCCGCCGCGATGACGCGCAGCCTGCCGCTCGATCGCATTCTCGAGCGCGCGCTCATCGTCTATGCGCAGAACGGCGAGCGCCTGCGGCCGGAGAACGGCTATCCGCTGCGGCTCGTGGTGCCGGGCTTCGAGGGCAATACGAACGTGAAGTGGCTGCGCCGCCTTAAGTTCGTCGACGCGCCGCTCGAAACACGCGAGGAAACGTCGAAATATACGAGCCCGCTCGCGAACGGGCAGGCGCGCCAGTTCGTGTTCGAGATGGATGCGAAGTCGGTCATCACGCGGCCGTCGCCGGGGCATCGGCTCACGGTTCACGGCTATTACCCGATCATCGGACTCGCGTGGTCGGGGCGTGGCTCGATTCGCAAGGTCGAGGTCTCCACCGACGGCGGGCGCTCATGGCAGGAAGCGCAGCTCGACGGCCCGCCGAAGGATCGCGCGTTGACGCGTTTTCATGCGGGCTGGGTATGGAACGGCGAGCCTGCCGCGATTCTCTCGCGGGCCACCGATTCGACCGGCTACGTTCAGCCGACGCGCGAGGCGCTGGTCGCCGCGCGCGGGCTGAACTCGAACTATCACTACAACGGCATTCAGCAATGGCGCATCGGCGCCGATGGCAGCGTCAACAATGCATAACGCCCCGGCTCTGAAGCATCGTCTGTTGCGGCCGTTGATGATCGGCGTCGCTGCGGTATCGTTCGCCGCTTGCAGCACGCCCGCACGCGATGGCGGCGCACAGGGCGCGCTCACGCACGACCCGACACAGCGCGCGGCCATCGACGCCATCGGCACGCCGTTGAACGCGACGGAAATCGCCGCATGGAACATCGACGTCGCGCCCGATGGCCGTGGCCTGCCCGCGGGCAGCGGCGACGTGGCGACCGGCGCGCATATCTTCGCCGCGAAGTGCGCCGCGTGTCACGGCGCGAACGGCGAAGGCGGCATCGGCGACCGGCTCATCGGCGGGCGCGGCACGCTCGCGAGCGACAAACCGGTGCGCACGGTCGGCAGCTACTGGCCGTACGCCACGACGCTCTTCGATTACATCCGCCGCGCGATGCCGTATAACGCGCCGCAATCGCTGAGCGCAGACGAGGTGTACGCGTTGAGCGCATGGATCCTGAACCGCAACGGCATCGTGCCCGACGACGCGCGGCTGGATGCGCATTCGCTCGCTGCCATCCGCATGCCGAATCGCGACGGCTTCGTGTCGGACCCGCGGCCGGGTCATCTGTGATGTCGCGCGCGCTCGCCTAATGCGATGAAACGTACTGCGCGCCGGTAAACGGCGGCGGGACCGCGAAGCTCTCCCGCATGCGCTTCGTTTCCGCAGCCGGTGTCGTTCCGAAGAGGCGCTTGAACTCCCGATTGAATTGCGAGGCGCTCGCATAGCCCACTGCATGAGAGGCCGCCTCCGCCGTCATGTCCTGACGCACCATCAAGAGACGCGCCTGATGCAGCCGCGTCGACTTCAGATATTGCATGGGCGACGTGTGCGTGATGGCCTTGAAGTGAGTGTGGAAGGTCGGCACGCTCATGCCCGCTTCGCGCGCCAGTTGCGCGAGATTGAGCGGCTGCGCGTAGGTCGCGTGGATGCGGCGCAACGCCTTGCCGATCTTGCCGAACTGCCCCTGCATCGCGAGCGCCGAGCGCATCGCATGGCCTTGCGCGCCGGTCAGCACGCGGAAGTACAGTTCACGCACGAGCGCGGGACCTAGAACCGCTGCATCGAGCGGCCGGCTCAACGCTTGCAGAAAGCGCAGGACAGACATGCGCAAGTCGGCATCCATCGGACTCGACATCATGCTTTGCGGTGGTTCCGCGCGCGCCGGCATGTGATGACGGTCTATCTGAATCATCAGCTCTGCCGCCACCTGAAAATCCAGATGCATGTAAATGGCCAGTAGCGGATGCTCAGGCGTCGCGTCGGTTTCCATCGTGAAGGGCACGGGCACTGCGACGGCCAGATAATGCAGCTCGTCATACAGATACACCTGATCGCCGAAATATCCCCGCTTGCGTCCCTGACAGACGATCACGATGCCCGGATCGTAGAGCACAGGCGTGCGCGAAAGCGCGCGGTCCGAACGCAGAATGCGCACATCCGGTAGCGGCGTCAGGTTGTAGCCTTCATGGGGCGCCAATGGCCGTAGCAAGTCCACGATACGCTGCCGCGATGCGGCGGTCTCTTTCGATGACATCGAAGGCGGCGATAAGAATAGGCAATAAAAGCAGAATATCCGACCTTAGAGCGCATCGGTGCAAAGAATACTGTGCACTCTCTTTCATTTCATCGGAGAGGTGCGCATGTCATCCAACCGTATTCTTCTGATTACCGGCGTCAGCAGCGGCTTCGGCCGGGCACTCGCTCAGGAAGCGCTTGCGGCAGGCCATCGCGTGATCGGCACCGTGCGAAGCGAGCAGGCGAAGCAGGACTTCGAAGCCCTCGCGCCGGACAGGGCCGTGGGCCGCCTGCTCGACGTGACAGACTTCGACGCCATCGACGGCGTCGTGGCCGAGATCGAGTCGAGCGTCGGTCCGATCGACGTGCTCGTCAACAACGCGGGCTACGGTCACGAAGGCGTGATCGAAGAATCGCCGCTTGCCGAGATGCGTCGACAGTTCGACGTGAACATGTTCGGCGCGGTCGCGATGATGAAGGCGGTGCTGCCCGGCATGCGCGCGCGGCGCAAGGGTCACATTCTCAACATCACGTCGATGGGCGGCTTCATCACGATGCCGGGCATCGCCTACTATTGCGGCAGTAAGTTCGCGCTGGAAGGCATCTCCGAGACGCTCGCGAAGGAAGTGAAATCGTTCGGCATTGCAGTGACGGCCGTGGCGCCGGGATCGTTCCGCACCGACTGGGCTGGCCGTTCGATGGCGCGCACGCCTCGTTCCATTGCCGATTACGATGCGCTCTTCGATCCCATTCGCCGGGCGCGCGAGGAAAAGAGCGGCAAGCAGCTCGGTGACCCGGTGAAGGCGGCGCGCGCGATGCTGGCCGTCATCGAGAGCGACGCGCCGCCCGTGCATCTGTTGCTCGGCAGTGACGCGCTCGGTCTGGTGCGCGACAAGCTGACGGCGCTCGCTGACGAGATCAGTCAGTGGGAAACGCTCACGCGTTCCACTGACGGCTGATGCGGCGACACGTGTTAGCTGAGTCGCTTCCATGCCTGATGGCGAAGGGCCTCGCGAAGCGTGGATGCGTTCCATGTTTCGTCGAGCGCCCGGCGCATCAGCGCTTGCTGGCTCTCGGGCGCGAGACCGCCCACTGGCGGATCGCGATCGAGGTTGGTCGGAAACGCATAGCCTTCAGCGGTCGATGCAATCACGCAATCGATGTCCGTCGCGGTGAACTGGCCTTTCGCACGATAGTCCAGCAGCACGGGATAAACGGCTTCGCACATGCGCATGCGATCGAGCGTTTCCATCGCGCGCCCGTACGCCGAAGAAATTTGCAAGAGATTCGCCATGCGCTGCACGTGTTGCGTGCGGTTCGCGCCGGCCGCATGGAACAGCGCCGGATTGAAGAACAGTGCGTCGCTATTGGCGAGCGGCAACTGCACGCAATGCGCCTCGAAGAAGTCGCGAAAGTCGGGACGTCGCCAGGCGAGGTAGCCCGGCGCGTAACGCTGCGAGAACGGAAGGAGCTTCGTCGGACCGCTTTCTATCGGCATGTCGCTGTGCGCAACGGCGCCTTGAAGCGTCAGCAACGGCGACATCGAATGAACATGCGCCGGGAAACGCTGCACTTCCTCCACGGTCTGAAAGCCGAGATGGTAGTCCCGGTGCGCCTGCTGCGCCGCGCCGCCAGGACGAACGACGTTGACTTGCGTGGTCATCTGAAAGCCGGGTCCGAGCCACGCCTGCGCGATGCTCGCGATGAACGCGTTCGAGAAATAACGCGCGAAAACGGAGGGCGCCGCGAGACACAGCTTTTCGTGCGCGTTCCAGATGCGGTCGTTTGCGCCTGCTTTGGCGAAATGGTCGGCGCCGCGCGCGCCCGATTCGCGTTCCTGTCTGATGATCGAATCGAAGATATGCGTCGCGTCGTCGACGGGCGATGTATCGTGAAACGCGCTCTTGAGCACGAGCACGCCCGCGCCGTCCAGCAGCACGTTCGCCCATTCGGCCTGCAATGCTCGCTGCCCGACAGGATCGATCAACGCTTTATCAAGCGCGCGGCAATCGTAGATGGGAATATCGCGTTGCGTCTCGGCTGCGAATCGCAGGACCACATCGCCCTTTCTTTGCAGTTGTTGCGCGAATGCTTCGAGTGAGCAGTCGCTTTCGCGATACCAGTTCGTTGCTAACGTCTCGTGGGGTTCATTCGTGGCATTCATGTCTCGCTCCGTTTTTTCCGTAGCATAGACGCATCGTCGCGGCGGGCGTTAGCATAAACGCATAAAAGAACCGTGATTGCGCCGTTTTCTATCGCGAGCCGGTTTCGCTAGCGCCCTCGTTGTCAACCTGCTATCCGTTGTCGCCGCCTGCAACGGGCAACACTGCACCCGTGATGTAGCCGGATCTATCGGAGGCAAGAAAGAGGATCGGGGCGATCTGCTCATCGAGCGTGGCGTAACGCTTGAAGAACGTCGAGTCCGTGACCTGCTTCACTGCTTCGCTCATCCATGCCCTCTCTTGTGCGCTGTCTCCGTCGGCGTTGCGCGGCACGCGCCGTGGAGGTGCCTGCGTGCCACCGGGCGCCGCGGCCACTACGCGAATATTGTGTTCGCCATACTCCATCGCGAGCGATTGCGTCAGCGCGTTGACGCCGCCTCTAGCTGCCGAAGAAGGCACGCGTCGAATGCCGCGCGTCGCATTCGATGACACGTTGACGATGGTCCCACGGCCTTGCGCAAGCATATGCGGAAGCACCGCATGACACGCATACAGAGTCGGCATGACAGCGCCGTATTTCCGCATCGGTCGACCGTCAACGGGCTGGGAAGTGGCAGCAGTTGCATCGCGTGGTCGGCGAGTATGCGAATTTCAGCGTCTTCGATGTCGACTCGCACGACGAACTTCATACCGTTTTGTCCGGCTTGCCGTTGTTCCCTTATATGACCATGCAGGTGACGCCGCTTGCGCGTCATCCATCGGCGATTCGTTAGTATGACGAATCGAACGGCGCGGTGCGCCGCTTGCCCGAGACGAGTGCCACCTTGTTTGCAAGTTCCATGATGTCCGTCGTGATGACCTTCGCCCCTTCTTCGATAAACAGCTTCGCGGCTGCGAGAGGAGGGCCCGCCACGCACGCCAAGCAAAGCCGGGCGCCGTACCGTGTACAAATCATGTACACGCCATGCGCCCATTGCCGGGCCATGCCTTCCGCACGGTCGTCGCTCTGACGAACATACCTCCCTTTGCTGATTAACCCGCAACAGCCGGCCTGCGCTACAGCGGTTGTCAGGTCGCGTCTGTATCATCTGCGCTAGGCTCAAGCGCCGCACTCAGGCGCGCTGATCGACGCTCATGCACTGAAGAATGGGAGGCACTGACAGGCTCATGATTCCCCCGAACATGCCGCATTACGCGCTCGAGGCGCTCAACTTCTTCATGGCCGATGTGCAGGCCGGCATCGGTCCTTTTCTCGGCGTCTTCCTTCAGGCACACGGATGGCAACCGGAAGGAATCGGCACGGTCATGACGCTCGGCGGGATTGCGGCCATGCTGGCGACCTCGCCCGCCGGGGCACTCGTCGATGCGACGCATTACAAGCGCACGATCATCGTCGTCGCGGGCGTGATGACGACGCTCGCCTCGCTCGTGCTGTGGGTGTCGCACAGCTACTGGACAGTCGCCGCGTCGCAAGTCATCACGGCCGTGACAGGCGCGGCACTCGGTCCCGCCGTGGCAGGCGTGACGCTCGGCATGGTGCGTGAACGCGGCTTCGACCGTCAGTTCGGGCGCAATCAGGTCGCCAATCACGCGGGCAATGTCGTCGGAGCCGCGTTGTCGGGCTGGCTCGGCTGGCGCTTCGGCTTCGGCGCGGTGTTCGCGCTCGCCGGTGTCTTCGGGGCGATGACCGTTCTCTCCGCGATCCTGATCCCACGCGATTGCATCGATCACGACAGCGCGCGCGGACTGAGCGGCGCGTCGGCAGCAGAGCACGAGCACGAGCACGAGCACGCAAGCGGCTTTCGCGTGCTGCTCAGATCGCGCCCGTTGTTGCTGCTCGCCGCCGCGCTCGCGATGTTCCATCTTGGCAACGCGGCCATGCTTCCGCTGTATGGGCTTGCCATCGTCGCTGCGCACAAGGGCGATCCGAGCGCGTTCACCGCAGAGACCATCGTTGTCGCGCAGCTCGTCATGGTCGCGGCGGCGTTCTTCGCCAACCGGCTCATTCAGCGCATCGGATACTGGGGCGTGCTTCTCGTGACGTTCCTGGCATTGCCGGTGCGCGGCGTGGTCGCGGCAATGTGCATCACGGCGTGGGGCGTGTGGCCCGTGCAGGCGCTCGACGGCATCGGCGCGGGACTGCAGAGCGTAGCAGTGCCGGCGCTGGTCGTGCGGCTGCTGCAGGGCACGGGGCGCGTCAATGTCGGGCAGGGCGTGGTCATGACGGTGCAGAATCTCGGCGCGGCGCTAAGTCCTGCGCTCGGCGGCGTGCTCGCGCAGCGCTTCGGTTATGCGACGGCCTTTCTCGTGCTCGGCGGCGTGTCGACGGGGTCGCTCGCACTGTGGCTTTGCTTCAGCGCATCGCTCAGGAAAGCATGCGAAGTGCACAGAGAGGCACGCAACGCAGGCGACGGTGTCGCCATCGCGCGACGAACGGGTTGATGGCGGCCACCGCATACGGAGCCGCCGGTCATGCGCGGCTCACCATGCGATCCGTTCAAGGAATGGCCTTGCGCTCGCGAAACTCGTCGAACAGACGCAGGAACATGTCGGTGCTATCGACGACATCATGAAAGCCGGCCTGCCGGATCTTCGTCGTGCTGGAGATCACGTCCCAGTCGCAGCGAAAGATGAAGTCGCCGAAGCCCCACGCGGCGACGTGCTCGTACGGAATATCGACGAGACCGTATTTCTTCACCATGCGCTCCCACAGTGGCCCCTTGTCCGCCATGTAGTCGCGCAAGCTGATGGTCTGCGGTTCGGCGAGCGGCATGTCGAGATGATCGGCGATGGCGGGCCATAGCTGGTCCCAGCGGAATACATCGCCGTTCGTAAGGTTATAGCTTTCGCCGCCGGGCGCGTCGGTCGCGGCCCACACGGACCCGCGTGCGAGTTGCGCCGCATCAGTGACTTGCGCGAGCTTGCCGTAGCACGTCGCGGTGCCGGGAAAGCGCAGCGGCAGTCCTAGCTCCTTGCTGATCGCGGCATACACGGCGATGACCATCGAGAGATTCATCGGATTGCCGAGCGCGAAGCCGCACACCACATCGGGGCGAAGCACGACCGCATCCCAGGCCTTGCCCGCCGCTTCCTCGACGAGCCAGTCTTGCATGTCGTAATAGAAGTTCGGCGGCATGTGTCGCGGGTCGTCTTCGCGCGCGGGCGTCTTGAAGCGGCCGAGGTGCGCGCCGTAGTACTTCGCGCCCTCGTATAACACGACGCGCTGAAGCGCCGGCGAACTGTCGGATAGGACGCTTACCAGATTGCGCAACATGCCGAGGTTCACGTCGATGAGCGCCTGCGGCGTGGGCTTTTCCTGATACGCGGCGTGAAAGATGTGCGTGACGTCGCCGAGCCCGCCGAGCTTCGCGCGCACGTCTTCCGCATCGAGCAGATCGACTGCAATGTGCTCGCCGGGTTGCGCTTGATCGGGCGTGCGCCGTGAGAGACCGATGACGTCCCAATCCGGCAGCGACGCGAGATGATCGACGAGTTGACGTCCGATCACGCCGACGCCGCCCGCCACGAGTGCTTTATAGCGTTTCATGCCTGGCCCTGAGAGTGAAGTGCTTGGCGCTTGCCCAGCAATCGCCGCACCAAGGGACGGCTCGCCACTTCGACGCAGATTACGTCAGCGCCTGATTCGCCGCCAATGCTCGCGCCCTCAAGCGGTTGATGCTTGCGAACAGCAGCACGGCGAAGACGATCAGCATCGTCGCGACAGCAAGGATGGATGGATCGATGGCGTCGCGAATCCCGCTCCACATCTGACGCGGCACGGTTTTCTGGTCCGGTCCGCCGATGAACAGGATCACGATGACCTCGTCGAACGATGTGGCGAACGCGAACACGCTTCCTGTCGCGACGGCAGGCGTGATGAGCGGCAAGGTGACGCGACGAAACGCGATCCAGGGCGTCGCGCCGAGGCCCGATGCGGCCCGCAATAGGCTCTGATCGAACGACAGCAACGACGCCGTCACCGTGATGACGACGAAGGGCGTGCCGAGCGCGGCATGCGCGAGCACGACGCCGGGATACGAATTCACGAGCCCCAGCGGCGCGAAGATCAGATAGAAGCCTGCCGCGACCACGACGATAGGCACGATCATCGGCGAGATCAGGATGGGCATGATGACCGAGCGCAACGGAAACTGCGAGCGCGACAAGCCGAGCGCCGCGAGCGTGCCGAGACACGTGGCGATGAAGGTCGACGCCGCGCCGATGCCGATGCTGTTCAACAGCGCGCGCTGCCAGTCGCCGCTCGTCAGCGCCTTCTCGTACCAACGGAACGAGAAACCCTCCATCGGATAAGAAAAGTAGGACCCCGAATTAAACGACAGCGGGATGATGGCGAGAATCGGCGCGATCAGAAAGAACAGGACAAGCGCGGTGTGCAGGCGCATCCAGCCCGCAGCGATGCGTTCAGTCAGCACCGTGTTGCGTTTGTCTTGCATGAGCTTCCTCCGGATGGGTCGAATCAACCGAAGCGCAGCCGGTCGATGCCGACGATGCGGTTGAACAGGAAATAGAACACCGCCGTGAAGATCACGAGATAGGCCGAGAGCGCGCCCGCGAGCCCCCAGTTCAGTTGCGTGTTCGTCTGAATGGCGATGAGCTGACTGATCATCTCGTCGCCGGCGCCGCCGAGCAGCGCGGGGGTGATGTAGTAGCCGAGCGCGAGCACGAAGACGAGAAAGCATCCCGCGCCGACGCCGGGCAGCGTCTGCGGCACATACACGCGAACGAAAGCCGTGAACGGATGCGCGCCGAGCGACTTGGCGGCGCGCATATAAACGGGCGACACGCTTTTCATTACCGAGTAGATCGCGAGGATCATGTAGGGCAAGAGCACATGTGTCATGCCGATCAGCACGCCCGCGCGATTGAAAATGAGCGGCACCGGATGCGTCGCGAGTCCGAGTCCCGACAGCACGCTGTTGATGACGCCGCCCGGTTGCAGCAGCACGTACCACGCGGTGGTGCGCACGAGCAGCGACGTCCAGAACGGCACGATCACGAAGAGCATCAGCCGGTTGCTGGTCTTCGCGGGCAGATTGGCGAGCAGCCAGGCCACCGGATAGCCGAGCAGGAGACACAGCAGCGTGACCGTCGCGCTGATGGATACCGTGCGGGTAAAGGCCTCGCGATAGACGGACGCATTCGCCGGCATCGACGCGATCGTGCCTTGCGGCGTGACCTGCGCATCGACGGCGGCGAGCAGATAGTCGGGCGTCGGCGATTGAGCGGCACGCTTGAGCAGACGCCAGATTTCCGGCGAGTTCCAGCGTTCGTCGATATCGATCAATGCGGGCTTCCATGCTTTGGGCGTGTCGTCATGCAGCTTGCGGGCGGTGCGCATCAACAAGCTGCGGAACTCGGGCTGCGCGAAGTTGAGACGCCGTGCGATGGTGCCGAGCTGACCGCTTTCCTGCGCTTCCTTCAGTCCGGATGCGAGCAGGGCGAACGTATGTTCATCCGGTACGCCCTGACCGTCCCATGCGTTCAATGCGCGCGCGAGTGCGGGCATGCCGTCCGGCACTTCGTGGTTCTGCGCGCTGCGAGCGAGCAACAGCGCAATGGGCGCGATAAAGGTAGACAACAGAAATACGATCAGCGGCAACGCGAGCAGAAGCGCCCGCATCGAGGCGCGCCGTTGCGCCTTGTTGTACGACGCGCGGCCTTCGGCGCTCGCGTGCGAGCTGGCGGTCGTCGCGTGAATCGATGCGGGCATGTTCGTCCTCGCTTGGTCCTCTCGTATGCCGTGGCCGCTTATTGCGTCAGCCAGACCTGAAAGCGCTTGTTGATGGCGTCTGCGTTGTCGGCCCAGAAGTTCGCGTTGATCTGCACGGCGCGCTTGAAGTTCGCGGGCGCGGTCGGCATGTCGGCGAGACGCTGCTTGTCGACGAGCGCGACCGCTTCCTTGCGCGGCGGCGCATAGGCGATGTACTTCGACAGATCGGCCGATGCCTTGGGCTGCGCCTGCGACACGATGAACTTCGAGGCGAGGTCGGCGTTCTTCGCGCCGGTCGGAATGGCCCACCATTCGAAGTCGTACACCTGCGCGTCCCACACGGACTTGAACGGCTTGTGGTCCTTTCTCACAGCATCGTCGATGCGGCCGTTATAGGCTTGCACCATCACGACAGCGCCATCGGCGAGCAGCTGCGGCGCCTGCGCGCCCGACTCCCACCACACGATGTCCTTCTTGATGGTGTCGAGCTTCTTGAACGCGCGATCGACGCCCGCGGGCGTGCCGAGCACCTTGTACACATCCTTGGGATCGACGCCATCGGCGATCAGCGCCCACTCCAGCGTCACCTTCGGCGACTTGCGCAGGCCGCGCTTACCGGGGAATTTCTGCGTGTCGAAGAAGTCGTTGACGGAGGAAGGCGCGCTCTTCAGCTTGCTCGTGTCATACGCATAGACCGTCGACCAGACCATGCTCGCGACCGCGCAGTCGCTGAGCGATCCGGGAATGAAGTCGCTGGTATTGCCGAGCGACTTCTTGTCGAACTTCTTGAGCAGCCCTTCGTCGCATCCGGTGATCGCATCGTTGGTTTCGAGGTCGATCAGGTCCCACGTCGTGTTCTTGGCCTGCTCCATCGCGGAGAGCTTGGCGAGGCCGCCGTCATACGATTCGAGCGAGAACTGCGTGCCGGTGGCCTGCGTGAACGGGTCCATCCACGCCTTCTTGGCCGCGGCTTCGAATGCGCCGCCGAACGTGACCACATGCAGCGTTTCCGCCGCCTGCGATGTCATGGTGCCGAAGGCGAGTAGGGCGAGTGCGGCGCATTGTGCTTTGAATTGAGTGCGCATGTCAGTTGGCTCCTGCGGGTGCGGTCGTGATGAGAGAAGGGGTTGGCGAGGTGGAAGAAGGGGTTGCGCTCGCGCGAGGCGGGGCGCTCATTGCGAGAATCTTGCAGTCGTCGTGACGCCACGCGACATCGATCATGTCGCCCGATGACGGCAACGCGTGACGCTGCGTATTGGGCACCTTCACGACGATCGCGTCGCGCGAGCCGAGCGTCAGATGCACGCGATGATGATCGCCGCAATACACGAGTTCGTTCACGCGGGCGCGCACGACATTGTCGTGCTCGTTGAGATGCATGCCTTCCGCGCTCGGGATATGCGCGCGCTCTGGGCGCAGCGCCAGCATGGCTTCGTCGCCGACGCGCAGTCCGGACTCGCATCGGCCGCGAATGATGCTGCCGTCGGAAAGCGCGAAGGTCGCCCATGAGTCGTCGCACGTCATGACGCGTCCGGTCAGGCCATTGTTCTCGCCGACGAAGTTCGCGACGAACGCGTTCTGCGCGTTCTCGTAGAGTTCGCTCGGCGTGGCCACTTGCTGGATGCGTCCATCGGAGAACACGGCGACGCGGTCGGACATGGTGAGCGCCTCGGCCTGATCGTGCGTCACATAGACGATGGTCAGCGCTAACTCTCGATGCAGCCGCATGATTTCATACTGCATGGTCTCGCGAAGACGCTTGTCTAGCGCGCCGAGCGGTTCGTCCATCAGCACGACGCTCGGCTCGAATACGAGCGCGCGCGCGAGCGCGACGCGCTGCTGTTGCCCGCCCGAAAGCTGCGCCGGCCGCCTGTTGGCCAGATGCGGCAATTCCACCATCTCGAGCGCGCGCTTCACGCGCGTCTTCTGATCCGCACGGCTCACGCGCCGCACCGAGAGCGGGAACGCCACGTTCTCGGCAATCGTCAGATGCGGAAACAGCGCGTAGTTCTGGAACACCATGCCGATGTCGCGCCGATGCGGCGGCTTGTCGTCGAGCCGCTTGCCATCGAGCCGGATCTCGCCCTGCGTCGGCGATTCGAAACCGGCGAGCATCATCAGCGTGGTCGTCTTGCCCGAACCGGACGGCCCGAGCAGCGACAGCAATTCCCCCTTGCTTACGTCGAGGTTCAAGCCATCGACGACGTAATTCGCGCCGTCATACGATTTGCTCACGCCCGAGAATGAGATGAAGGAAGAGTTCGACATCGTGATGGCGTCCTGTCGTTCTTACTGCGAGTTCAGCTTGCCCGCGAGATAGCGCGCGAAGTCATAGTTGGGCCGTTCGAGATGGCTCAGATGTCCCGGCTTCGCCAACGGTGCATGCACGCCGCGAAACACGGCTTGCACGCCGCGCTTGTCTTCGGCGTTCACTTCGTCGAGCAGCTTCTTGAGCGTTGCCATGTGCGCGTTGGCTTCAGGATCGGCGATGAATTCCGGCGCGAGTCCGCCGCCGAAGCGGATATGCACGCGGCCGACACCCTCCGGTTGAAGCACGAGATACCAGAAGTAGCCTGGCGTCAACGTCACGAGATGCGTCGGATAGATGGCGAGCAGCGCAGTCGTCTTGCGCCAGTGCCCCGACAAGCGCGTGTTGTCCGGGTGTGCGTTACCGATGGGCAACGAGGCTTCCTTTGTGATCCAGTGATAGTTGAACGCCGCATGACCCGGCGGACATTCCATCTCTTCCAACCGCGAGTGAGGACCTACCGTCGCGCGATGCAGCATCGGCAGGTGATAGCTCTCCATGAAGTTCTCGGCGAGTATCTTCCAGTTGGTGTCCCACACGTGCTCTTCATAGAACGTTTCGATGTAGTCGCTCATGCCGTACGCCTGAATCAACGTGTCCAACTCCGCGAGCTGTTTGCCGACGGGTGGCGCGTTCGCATCGAGCGTCACGTAGATCCAGCCTTGCCATTCTTCGCAGCGCACGGCGGGCAGCTTGTAGCTTTCCTTGCAGAAGCCTTCTTGTCGGTCCATCAGCGGCGCGCCTTTCAACGCGCCATCGAGCGAATAATTCCACGCGTGATAAGGACACACGATGCGTCGCACGTTGCCGCGTCCTTCGAGCAGGATCGACATGCGATGCAGGCACACATTGGACATCGCCTTGAGCTGCATCTGCTCGTCGCGCAAGACGACCACCGGCTGTCCGGCGATGCGCGCGGTGAGGTAGTCGCCCGGCGCTTTCAGCGCGCTCGCGCGCCCGACGCATTGCCATTCGCGCGAAAAGATGCGCTCCTCTTCGAGCGCGAGAAAGTCGGCCGACGTATAGACGCCGGGCGGCATCGCATGGGCGTCGCTGAACGGGCGGTCGCATCCATCGCGCAATGCGTTCATCAGCTCGTTCAGGTGGGCCATGACGATTCTCTCCTCGTACAGTGAGCGGGAGTGCCTTTTATCTTGGCAGGCACTCGGCATGGACTCAATCTATCAAGCCAATATGCCAGTCAAAATATTGTTTTCGGATACAGGGCAAAGCTTTTTCCTATACAGCAGGCATCAAGTGTCGATACGTAGTCGCCGTATGTAGTTCTCGCAGAACGAGGTGAAACGGTGCACCACCTGGCGCGGCTTCATGGTGCGGGATTGCGCGACGCCGAGCATCGTCGCGTTCACGTTGTCTTTGAAACGCTTAATGACGAACTCTTCGCCGTCCACGGTGCGGTTCGATTTGAGCGGGAAGTTAAGCAGGCTATAGCCGAGGCCGTTCGCCACCATGCCTCGCACCACTTCCGGCTGCGACGAGCGAAACGCCGGCACCGGCCGATTGCCGACCGCATCGAAGAGCGCGGCGAAATATTCGCGGCTATGCGGCAGGTCCAGCATGACGTAAGGCTCGGGCAGCAGATCGGCCAGCGAGATCTTGCGGGCGCGCGCTAGGCGATGCGTGCGCGGCAGGATCGCATAAGGCGGCAACGACAAGAGCGGCGTGAACGCGATGTCCTCGGTCAGATCGAGGCTATAGGTAAGCGCAAGGTCGATCGAGCCGTCGTGCAGTCCGCGCAGCAGGGCGTCCTGGTGGCCTTCGACCGTGCGAAACGCGATGCCCGCATGATCGGCCGTGAAGCGGCTGATGAGGCCCGGCATCAGCGGCGGCGCGAGCGAAACGAGGCAGCCGAGCGCGATGGAACCGGTCATGCCGCCATCGAGTTCCTTGGCGGCCATCTGCAATTCTTCGGCTATCTTCAGCAGATTGCGGGCTTGTCCGAGGAGATCGCGTCCGGCCTGCGTCAGCGACAAACCGCTCGCGTGATGCCGGATAAATAGCTGGACCCCGAAGGACACTTCGAGGTCCGCGAGTGCGGTGGAGATCGACGGCTGCGAGATATGCAGCTTTCTCGCGGCCGCGGTGAAAGACAAGGCCTCTGCCGCGACCACGAAATAGCGCAACTGCCGCAGCGAATAGCGTAACGGATGACTTTCCATCGCGACCATCAGAAATTTTCGAGCCGAACTGCATTGCATTGTGCGGTGGACAAAAATGGCTGCATAGGTAAATCCCATGCTATGCATTTTTTGAAAATATTTTATTGATCCGGTCTTGGCGCGTAGATTCAGTCGGCATAGGAACGGCCATACGAGCCTCTCGGAAGGACACAGCCATGACAGCGGAAACTACTTCGATCGACACGCTCGTGGTCGGCGCAGGCCAGGCCGGCGTCGCAATGAGCGAACATCTGAGCCGGCACGGCGTGCCGCATCTCGTGCTGGAACGCGCGCGCATCGCGGAGCGTTGGCGCACGGGTCGATGGGACTCGCTCGTGGCGAACGGCCCTGCGTGGCACGATCGCTTTCCCAATCTCGAGTACGCGCAGACGGCGCCCGACGGCTTTCCGCCGAAAGAAGAAATCGCGGACTATTTCGTGGCCTATGCGAAGAAATTCGATGCGCCTATACGCACCGGCGTCGAAGTGAAGAAGGTCGTGCGCAACACGGGGCGTCCGGGTTTTACCGTCGAGACGTCCGATGGCGTGATCGAAGCGAAGCGCGTGGTCGTCGCGACCGGGCCGTTTCAGAAGCCCGTGATTCCGCCTATCGCTCCGCAAGACGCATCGCTCACGCAAATTCATTCCGCCGATTACCGCAATCCGCAGCAATTGCCCGCAGGCGGCGTGCTGGTCGTGGGCGCGGGATCGTCGGGCGTGCAGATCGCCGATGAATTGCAGCGTGCGGGGCGCCGCGTGTATCTGTCGGTGGGCGCGCACGATCGTCCGCCGCGCGCCTATCGCGGCCGCGACTTCTGCTGGTGGCTCGGCGTGCTCGGCGAGTGGGACGCCGAAGTCATGAAGCCGGGCCGCGAACATGTGACCATTGCGGTGAGCGGCGCTCGCGGCGGGCAAACCGTCGACTTTCGCCGGCTCGCGCATCAGGGCATCACGCTGGTCGGTCTGACGAAAGCGTTCGAGAACGGCGTGGCTCGCTTCAACGACGATCTCGCAGAAAACATCGCACGCGGCGATCAAAACTATCTGTCGCTGCTCGATGCCGCCGACATGTACGCCGCTCGCAATGGCCTCGATCTTCCCGCTGAACCGGAAGCGCGCATGATCCCGGCCGATCCGGATTGCGTCACAAATCCGCTGCTCGAACTCGATCTCGCGCAAGCGGGCGTAAGCTCGATCATCTGGGCGACGGGCTATGTCACCGACTTCAGCTGGTTGCAAGTCGATGCTTTCGACGAGAACGGCAAGCCGAAGCACCAGCGAGGGGTATCGAAGGAACCGGGTGTTTATTTTCTCGGCTTGCCGTGGCTCTCGCGACGCGGCTCCGCATTTATCTGGGGCGTGTGGCACGACGCGAAACACGTCGCGGATCACATCGTCACGCAACGCAAATATCAGGCGTATTACGACTCGCCGCATGACCACGCGCCCAAGCCTCACAGCGAAGAAAGCGTGCAAGCCAACTGAACCAATCAGGTGAATCGATGAGCCAACCGACGCATACGCGTATCCGCATGTTCAACACGAAGGATACGTATCCGAATCAGACACTCGACAACGATCTCTGCCAGGCCGTGCGCGCGGGCAATACCGTCTATGTTCGCGGCCAGGTGGGCACGGATTTCGAAGGCAACCTCGTCGGCTTGGGCGACGCGCGCGCGCAGGCCGAACAGGCGATGAAGAACGTGAAGCAGTTGCTCGAAGAAGCGGGCAGCGACCTCTCGCACATCGTCAAGACGACGACGTACCTGACAGACGTGCGGTATCGCGAGCCGGTGTACAGGGAAGTCGGCAAGTGGCTCAAGGGCGTGTTTCCCATTTCGACGGGGCTGACCGTCGTCGCGTTGGGTCAGCCGCAATGGCTCATGGAGATCGACGTGATCGCCGTGATCCCCGATGGATGGACACCCGAGGCGTAAAGGACACCTAATGACTTTCTCTATCGTCGGTCGGTGTGACAAAACGGGGCAGCTCGGCATTGCCGTCAGTTCGTCGAGCATCGCGGTCGGCGCGCGTTGTCCGTGGCTGCGCGCGGGCGTCGGTGCCGTGGCGACGCAAAACGTCACCCTGCCCGCGCTCGGGCCGCAGATTCTCGATCTTCTGGCCGATAAGCGGCTCGCGCCAGCGCAGGCCCTGCAACAGGCGCTCGATGCGAATGAATGGCGCGAGTATCGGCAGGTTACGGTCATCGACGCGCAAGGACGCACCGCATTTTTCAGCGGCAAGGAAGCGCTCGGCACGCATCACGCAGTCGCGGGCGATCAGTGCGTCGCGGCGGGCAACATGCTGGCCGGCACGCATGTCATCGAAGCGATGCCGCCCGCATTCGCGCAAGCCGACGGCCTGCTAGCGGATCGCTTGCTGGCGGCCATGCAAGCGGCCATGGCGGCAGGCGGCGAGGCAGGCCCCGTTCATTCGGCCGCGCTGAAAGTCGTGAGCGATCTGAGCTGGCCGCTCGTCGATTTGCGCGTGGACTGGGCCGACGACGACCCGATCGGCAAGCTCCGCGACTTGTGGACCGCCTACGCGCCGCAGATGAACGACTACGTGACGCGTGCACTAAATCCGACCGCCGCGCCGAGCTATGGAGTGCCGGGCGATGAATGAGATGCGAAGCCGCGCGCTACTCGAAAAGCTGATCGGCTTCGCGACCGTCAGCCGAGATTCGAATCTCGCGCTGATCGAGTTCGTTCATGATTACCTTGCGCAGCATGGCGTCGAATGCGAGCTCTTTCATAACGACGAGCGCACCAAGGCGAGTCTCTTTGCCACCATCGGCCCGCGCGATCGCGGCGGCATTGCGTTGTCGGGACATACGGATGTCGTGCCCGTCGATGGGCAGGCATGGAGCGTCGATCCGTTCCAACTCGTCGAGAGAGAAGGGCGGCTTTATGGACGCGGCACGGCGGACATGAAGGGCTATCTCGCGTCGGTGTTGGCAGCGGTGCCGACGTTCATCGAACGCGATCTGAAGATGCCCGTGCATCTGGCCTTTTCATATGACGAAGAAATCGGATGCCTGGGCGTGCGTCCGATGCTCGCGCAACTCGCGCATCGGGAACACAAGCCGGTGCTGTGTCTCATCGGCGAGCCGACGGAACTCAAGCCCGTGCTCGGACACAAGGGCAAGCTCGCCATGCGCTGCTGCGTGAAGGGCGCGCCGTGCCATTCGGCGTACGCGCCGTATGGCGTCAACGCCATTCAATACGCGGCGCGCCTGATCAATCACCTCGACGAGATCGGCGAAGAACTCGCGCGGCCCGAGCATCGCGACGAACGGTTCGATCCGCCTTACTCGACAGTGCAGACCGGCGTCATCAAGGGCGGTCGCGCGCTCAACATCGTGCCGGCCGAATGCGATTTCGACTTCGAAGTGCGCGCCTTGCCCGGCTTCGATGCGAACGAGGTCGCGCAACGCCTGCAAAGCTACGCCGAGTCCACGCTGCTGCCGAAGATGCGCGCGGTCAAGCCCGATACCGGTATCAGTTTGCAGCCGTTGTCGGCTTACCCGGGTCTCGCCACGCCGCCCGACAGCGAAGCCGCGCGGCTTCTTGCGCTGATCGCCGGATCGACCGAATTCGGCACGGTCGCGTTCGGCACGGAAGGCGGCCTCTTCGAGCAGGCCGGCATTCCAACCGTCGTTTGCGGGCCCGGCAGCATGGACCAGGGGCATAAGCCCGACGAGTTCGTCACGGTGGAGCAATTGCGCGACTGCGATGCCATGCTGCTTCGCCTTGCCGACTACCTCTCGAACTAAAAGCGGCTCGGTGGATGGAGGCGGTATGCGGGTCCGTGTCTTGCTTCGTGCCTGCGGGCGTGAACGCCGGGGCTCTGCGCAGCCTCGCGTCGCATACGCGATCACTCACTACCGGGTACGAAAAGACACTATGAAATTGAAAGCATCGATGTTCGTCGCCGCTGTCCTTGCTGCGGCAACCGTAGGCCAGGCGCAAGCCGCAGGATGCCTGAAGGGCGCAGCGGTAGGTGGTGTCGGCGGACATTTCGTAGGAAAGGGCCATGCGGTGCTGGGTGCGGCCGGCGGTTGTCTTGTCGGCCGACACATGGCGAACAAGAAAGCCAAGGAGGATGCGGCTGCTCGCACGCAGGCGCAGAACGCGGCGCAGGATCAATCCAACGCGCAGGCCGCAAGGTCCCCGCAATAACGATCCGGGGTTTGCCCCGCAAGGGGTCCTTACTGCGTGTGAGCGATGTGCAGCGCCAGATGCAAAGCGGCGCCTGCCATCGCCCGAACCCACACGCCAACGCTGTCGGTGCTACCGATGCTGCAGAGTCCCGACGTCTTCGATGCCGACGCGGAATCCCGCACGCTGCAGCGCAATGCAACGCTGCTTTCTCCGCCTCTTAACAGCCGTTCATACCCCGCCACGCAGCCCGCTCTATCGACGACGCGTTGCCGCGCGACGCATGTCGTTCGTGGCCTCGGCAAACGCCGCAGTCGGAAGCGTTAACGGTGAGCGGCGAAATAACTTGAGTCGAGTGCGCAGCCTAACCTGCCGACTCTCACGCTGCGCGGCGCGGCCAAGCCAGCGTCCCATCGGTCACTCCTACCTTTCGAGCAGTGCAATGACGAGTGGCGCGAGCACATCAACTCAATTGTCCGACCGCGCTGCCGATAAGCATTGACGTTCATATTCGAATAGCGGCAGCACGCGCGACTGCCTTATCGCATTTCTCACGCGTCACAACCACGGCACGATGCAAAACCTCTCGATTCGGGCGCGGCTTGCCCTCGCCATGGCATTCCTCGGTTTGTTGCTGACCTTTTCGGTAGGCTTCGGGCTGCACGGCATCAGCGCGATCGATGCATCGGCGAGAGACATCGCCGAGAATTCGCTCTCAGCCGTCAACGCAGTCGGCATATCGAGCCATATGACCGCGCGGGCACGGCTGTCGCTCGATTAATGGACTTACGCGATCGAATGGCGGTGCGCTCGACGACTTGCGAAGCGGCGCAGAAACGCTGATCCGCACGTCCCACGAACCGCCACATCTCTCAACCGCGTGACAACACGTTATGGATACCGTAGACCACCACTCTGCTTTCGACGACGACTCGCTAAGAGACGAGGCACGTGCGTTGAGCCTCAGCATCGAAGTCATTCGCCGGGCTCGCGGGCGAAGGAATCCCCGCGACTGCCGCCCCGGTAGCGACGAGTGGACTCTTGTCTCCCTCGAATTCGTGCGTGATTTGCGCTGGGCCTTGGGCCTCGCCAACGACGAGACCTCGGACCCGCCCAAAACTGAGAACTGATCAGGCGATCGCGTGGCGTTACGACACCAAAGCGTCCTCGCACGGTAAAGCTTTCGACGCAGGCACCGTTAAGGAAAGCACAAGCCAGTGAGAGACCAAACCATAATGAAACGTACGAACCACAGCGCAGACAAGCCGGATCGAATCAATGATCCGTGTTCACCGAACGACAGTAGCGCCAGGCCTTCGGACGTCAATACAGCCAAGGTCGGGTTCATCAAGATGCTACTGAAAGTCGGTGCCTATAAGATCGATTCCGCGGCTGTAGCTAACCGAATGTTAAGCAGCATAAGACATCGCCTGTCGACGGCATCGCGCTGAGCAAGGCTTGCGAGAGCGCCGGGAATGTGCGGATAGCAGGGTCATCCCGATCCGGCGATAATGACGTCATTCGACGGACGGGTAAGCGCGAGCATGGAAAAGGCCGAGTGGTTTTTCGACGTCGTATCTCCGTTTTCCTATCTGGCTTTTCACCGCATCGAGGCATTGCGGGATCGTCTGGACATTCAGCCGGTGCCGATTCTCTTCGCTGCGCTCCTCAAGCACTGGGGAACGCTCGGGCCGGCCGAGATTGCGCCCAAGCGCATTCACACGTATCAATTCTGCGTCTGGCTTGCCGGCCGCCACGGCGTGCCTTTCTCGATGCCGCCGCGTCATCCGTTCAATCCTCTTGCCGCACAGCGCCTGCTCGTGTCATTGGGCGCGCGCACGGCCGATGTCGGTGAAGCGCTCGACTTCGTTTTCGCGCACGGGCGTGATCCCGAAGTCGAATTCCAAGCGTTGGCCGAGCGACTCGGTGTCGACGATGCGCAAGAGCGCATCGGCTCGGCGGATGTCAAACGGCAACTCAAGGACAACACGCAACGCGCGATCGACCTCGGCGTCTTCGGCGTGCCGACGCTGGTGTTGCGAGATCGGCTGTTCTGGGGAAGCGATGCCGTCGACTGGGCCGAGGACTTCTATTCGCGGCCGACGCTTTTCGATGAACCGGCCTATGCGGCGGCGGCGCGAACCGAGGTCGGAGTGAGGCGCTGATCGAGCATGGATGTGAACTCTCATCGGCGGCCTCTGACATACGCGGGGTAGTTCGATGTACTTACAAATTCGCGTCCGCGCGGATTGGCGGAGAAAGGCGCGTTGTCGTGGAAGAGGTTGCCGTTTCCAGCAACAGACCGTCCGATGCGGCAAACTGTGAGCCACCGTCGACTGTCACTTGAGAGATCCATGAAGAAACTGATCAACAGCCCAAATGACGCCGTGCGTGAGATGCTCGAAGGGGTCGCGCGGCAAGCGCCCCACGTCGCGATTCTCGGCGCTGAAAACGTGCTCGTGCGGCGCGAGCAGAACGAAGCCACGGACCGCCCGGTGTCGGTGATATCGGGCGGCGGCAGCGGCCACGAACCCGCGCATGGCGGCTACGTCGGCGCGGGCATGCTGAGCGCCGCGGTCTGTGGCGAAGTGTTCACGTCGCCGCCCACGGACGCCGTGCTCGCCGCGATTCGCGCCACCGCCGGTCCACGCGGCGCGGTACTCATCGTCAAGAATTACACGGGCGATCGCCTGAACTTCGGCCTGGCTGCGGAGCTGGCGCGCGCCGAGGGGATCCCGGTCGAGGTCGTCGTCGTGGCCGACGACGTTTCGCTGCGCGATGAAACGGCGCGCGATCGTCGGCGCGGCATCGCAGGGACCGTGCTCGTACACAAGGTCACGGGCGCCGCAGCCACGCGTGGAATGACGCTCGAAGAAGTGGCGTCCGTTGCGCGCCTTGCAGCGGCGAATCTCGGCACGATGGGCGTCGCGCTTGATGGCTGCACGATCCCCGGCGCGGAAAAGTCGGGCTTTACGCTCGGCGATGACGAGATCGAGTTGGGACTCGGCATCCACGGTGAGAAGGGCGTCGAGCGTACCGCGATGCTGGCCGCCGATGCGCTTTGCGACCTGCTTGTTTCGAGCATCGTGGATGAACTGGCGCTCGCGAGCGGCGAGCGAGTGGCGTTGCTGGTCAACGGGCTCGGGGGCACGCCGCAGATGGAACTCGATGTCGTGTTGCGAGCCGCTCACGAGAATCTTGCTGCACGCGGCATTCGAATCGAGCGCGCGTGGGCCGGGACCTTCCTCTCGGCGCTGGACATGCCGGGCTGCTCCGTCTCGCTGCTGCGGGTCGACGACGCAACGCTGAACCTCCTCGATGCATCGACCGAAGCGCGTGCATGGCCCGGTGCGGGCATGGTCAACCGCGACATTCGCATCGACACTCCCTCGCAGCCGTCCCCGAGCGCAGCAGCTGTGCGTGGCGAGCCGAGTCAATGGACGCGCGCCATAAAAGCGGCGCTTGAATCCGTGGCGAATGCCTTGATCGCAAACGAACCGACGCTTACCGAACTGGATTCCGTCGCCGGCGATGGAGACCTCGGCGCGAGCATGAAGCGCGCCGCGCACGCCCTGCTCGAAGTGCGTGAAAGCGATCTCGACACGCCCGCAGGCGCGCTTGCGGCGTTGAGCGTGGCGCTGCGCCGCGCCATCGCGGGCAGTTCCGGGCCGTTCTATGCGACCGCGTTGATGCGCGCGTCGCGGCACTTGGCAGACATCGGCGACCCATCGGCGCTGGATTGGGCGCACGCTTTCAGAGCGGCAGTCGAGGCTATCAGCGATCTGGGTGGCGCGAAAGCAGGCGATCGAACGATGCTGGATGCGCTGTTCCCCGCTGTGTCCGCCTATGAAGAGGCGCTGAACTCCGGCAGTCCCGTGAATAAGGCTTGGGAACTGGCAGTGTCGGCGGCGCAGCAGGGCGCGCAGAACACCGCGCAGATGACGCCGCGAGCGGGTCGCGCGAGCTATCTCGGCACGCGCGCCGTGGGTTCGCCGGACGCAGGCGCGGTCGCCGTCTCGCTCTGGCTCGCGGCGCTGTTGCCGCATGTCGGTGGTGGTCAACGCGCAATTGACTGATCGCGCCACTGACATTCACCCAACGGTGGCCGCGCTTATCCAAGCACGCGGCCACCGCGCTCGCGTTACTTCGTGCCGACGGTTTGCAACGGCACCCACTTGCCGTTGGCGACCTTATAGACCGTCACGCCGCCGTATTTCAGGTCGCCGTAATTGTCGTATGACAGCTCGCTCGTGGTCACGCCCTTCATGTTCGTGCTTTTGAGAGCGGTGAGGAACACGCGCGGATCGGTGGAATCCGCTTTCTTCATCGCGTTGAAAACAGCCATGGTGCCGTCGTACGCATAGGGCGCGTACAGTTCCACCGGCTTGCTGAAGTGCGCCTTGTAGTGCTCGGCGAATGCGTGGCCGCCCGGCATCTGCGCAAGCGGACTTCCTTCCGATGCCGCCAGCGTGCCTTCAGCCGCGCCGCCTGCGATCTTGATCAGGTTCTCGGACTGAAGCATGTCCGGGCCGATCAACACCGCCTTGATCGCGAGCGAACGCATTTGCTTGAGCATCGGCGCGGCTTGCGTATCGGCGCCGCCGTAGAAGACCGCATCCACATCGGCGGACTTGATCTTCGTGAGAATCGCGCGGAAATCGACGGCCTTGTCTGTTGTGTACTCCTGATCAACGATAGTCGCGCCCGCCGCTTTCGCTGCCTTCGCGAACTCTTCGGCGACGCCCTGACCGTACGCGGTGCGGTCATCGACGATGGCGAGCCGCTTGAACTTGAGGCCCTTCGCGACGTATTCGCCGAGCACGCTGCCGAGTTGTGTATCGGATGTCAGCAGGCGAAAGGTGGTCGGCAAGCCGAGCCGCGTGTACGAGGGCGCCGTTGCCATCGCGACTTCGGGGATGCCCGCTTTCGCATAGATGGGCGCGGCGGGAATGCTGGTGCCGGAGTTGTAGTGGCCGATGACAGCGACCACGCCATCGTCCACGAGCTTCTGAGCGACCGTGGTGCCCGTGCGCGGATCGGCCTGATCGTCCTGTGCGTTGAGCACGAACTGCACGGGCTGCCCTCCGATGACCGGTTTCGTCGCATTCATGTCTGCAATCGCGAGTTCGACGCCGCTTCGGAAATCCGCGCCGTAGTGCGCCTGGCCGCCGGTAAGCGGCGCCGCGAAGCCGATCTGGACGTTCTGCGGCGATGCGGACGCAGCGAGCGCATACGATGCGCCGGCAAAAGTGGAGCACGCAAGCAGCGCGGCGGATACGTACGAAGTGGCGACTTTCATTGTCTCAGGCATCCTCTTTGGTTTGATCGTGTGTCGTAGTGTTGGTGTTCTTTGTTGGCTTCTCATCGGCGCCGTCCCAGCGGCGCGCACAAATATACGAAGCCGAAGATCGCCGCGTCTTGCGGGAAATAATCAGTCGCGATGCAGAAATCCGCATAGTTGCGCAGTGTTCGGGCGGCAGAGGCGTTATGCGCGTTGACTAGTCGGGTTTGTACCCGTGTGTGCCGCACGCGAAGCTATGCCGATTTCATCACTCGCGCAGACGCGTTCGGCCAAGACGCTGGCAGTGCGCGCGCTTACCATTGCCTCATGAACACACTCACTCATATCGAAGTCGTCGACTCGCATACCGGCGGAGAGCCGACTCGACTCGTCATCGCAGGCGGCCCCGATCTCGGTCTCGGTCCGCTGTCCGAACGCCTCGAGATCTTTCGCCGGGACTACGACCGCGTGCGCGCCGGCATTGTCAACGAACCGCGCGGCTCGGACGTGATCGTCGGCGCGCTGTTGTGCGAACCGCACGACGCATCGTGCTCGGCGGGCGTCATCTTCTTCAATAACGTCGGCTTTCTCGGCATGTGCGGTCACGGCACCATCGGGCTCGTCGTTTCGCTCGCACATCTCGGGCGCATCCAGCCCGGCGTGCATCGCATAGAAACGCCTGTCGGTATCGTCGAAGCCGAACTGCACAGCGATCTCAGCGTGACCGTGCGCAACGTTCCCGCGTACCGTTACCGTGTGCAAGTGCCGCTCGACGTGCCGAAGCTCGGGCGCGTTCATGGCGATATCGCGTGGGGCGGCAACTGGTTTTTCCTCGTGTCCGATCATGGTCAGGCGCTCGATTTCTCGCGCGTCGAATCACTGACGGACGTTGCATGGGCGATTCGTGAAGCCCTCGAAGCGAACGGAATCACGGGCGAGGGCGGCGCGCTCATCGACCATATCGAACTGTTCGCCGATTCGGCGACGCCCGATGTCGATAGCCGCAACTTCGTGCTGTGCCCCGGCAAGGCGTATGACCGCTCGCCGTGCGGAACGGGCACGAGCGCGAAGATCGCATGCCTCGCGGCCGATGGCCTGCTTGCGCCGGGCGCGCTCTGGCGGCAGGAAAGCATCGTCGGCAGCGTGTTCGAGGCGCGCTATGAAAGCATGGGCGATGACGTCGGACGCGTGCGGCCCAGCGTTCGCGGAACCGCGCACGTGAACGCCGAAGCGAAGCTCGTCTTTTCCAGCGACGATCCGTTCGCGTGGGGCATTCGCACGTGAAAGCGAGTGCCGTCTCGGGACATGCTTGCCCGGATGTGATCGTGATCGGCGCGGGCATCGTCGGCGCCGCGTGCGCGCGCGAACTCGCGAGCAAGGGCATGGATGTGCTCGTGCTGGATCGCGCGGGAATCGGCGGGGGCGTGACGGCGGCTGGCATGGGCCACGTCGTGGTGATGGACGATACGCCCGCTGAATTCGCGCTGTCGTCGTGGTCGCGTCAGTTATGGCTCGACCTCGCGCCGCGTCTCGACAAGCATCAGGCTTTCGTGCGTTGCGGAACGCTATGGGTTGCCGCCGACGACGAAGAATTCGATCTCGCGCATGAGCGTCGCGTTTCGCTCGCGCGCGAAAATATCGCATGCGACATGCTGGATGCGCAGCAGTTGCGCGAAGCGGAGCCCGAACTGCGCGAGGGCTTCAGGGGCGGCATGATCGTTCCCGATGATGCCGTCGTCTACGCGCCGGCCGCCGCTGCGTGGCTGATCGCAGACGCGTCGGGTGGAGGCCGCGTGAGCTGCAGGCTAGACGCAACGGTCGCGCGATTGACGCGCGAAGGCGTCGTGCTGGCGAGCGGCGAAGTCATCGCGGCGGGCGCGGTGCTCGTCGCGAATGGCTTGCAGGCCATCGACTTGATGCCCGATTTGCCGATGCAGGCGAAGAAGGGGCATCTGCTCATCACGGATCGCTATCCGGGCACCATCCGGCATCAGATTCTCGAACTCGGCTATATCAAGAGCGCGCACAACGCGAGCGGCACGTCGGTGGCGTTCAACGTGCAGCCGCGTCCGACCGGGCAATTGCTGATCGGCTCGTCACGGCAGTTCGACAACGCGGATTCGACCGTCGAACCCGAGATCATGGCCCGCATGCTTCGGCGCGCGAGCGAGTATCTTCCCCGGCTGCCTGCGCTCAATGCGATCCGCGCGTGGACCGGCTTTCGGCCCGCGACGCTCGACGGCCTGCCGCTCATCGGCCCGGCTGCGCACTTTATTCACAGCGACGCGGCACACGTTCCGGTGTGGATTGCGACGGGACACGAAGGACTGGGCGTGACGACGGCGCTCGCCACCGCGAAGCTGATCGCCGCGCAGATGACGGGCGCGACGTCTCAGCTGCCGATCGACGCGACGCCGTACCTGCCGTCGCGTTTCCAAACGAGCCGCGTGACAGGCGGCGCCAGCAACGGAGCCATGCATGTCTGAGCAATCGTTGACGGTCCGAATCGATGGACGCGCCTTGAGCGTGGCGAGCGGCAGTTCGGTGCTGGCGGCCGTGGCCCTCGCTGCGGGTGGAACGGGTTTCGTCACGCGGCGCTCGGTGAGCGGTGACGCCCGTGGCCCGTTATGCGGGATGGGCATCTGCCAGGAATGCAGGGTGACCATCGATGGCGTGCGGCATCGGCTCGCCTGTCAGACCTTGTGCGCGCAGGGTATGTCGGTCGAGACGGGAAGCACAACATCATGAAGTTCGATGTCCTTATCATCGGCGCGGGTCCCGCGGGACTTCATGCGGCGCGCGTGGCGGCAGAAGCGGGCGTGCAGGTCGGCATCATCGACGATAACGCGCTGCCCGGCGGGCAAATCTGGCGGCAAGGGCCGCAACACGCGCCGAAAGGCCCGGCGCGCGCCGCCATCGACGCGCTTGCTCGGCATCAGAACATCGCACGACTTTGCGGTACGCGCGTGGTGCAATCACTGACCGGTAAGACGCTGCTCGTCGAAGATGCCGCGCGCGGCTATCGAGTCGGCTACGAGAAGCTGATTGTCGCGACGGGCGCGCGCGAACGTTTTCTGCCGTATCCCGGCTGGACTTTGCCGGGCGTGACGGGCGCGGGCGGCTTGCAGGCGCTGATCAAGGGCGGCATGCCGGTCGCGGGGCAGCGTGTCGTGGTAGCGGGCACCGGGCCGCTTCTTTGGGCGGCGGCCATCACGGCGCGTCAACACGCCGCTACGGTGGCGGCTATCGTCGAGCAGGCTTCGGCAAGCCATGTTCGGCGCTTCGCTGCCGGGCTGCTGAAGACGCCCGCGAAGCTCGTCCAGGCGGCGCGCATGCGCTTCGATTTACGCGCGACGCCGTATTATCGCGGCGCTTACGTCTCAGAAGCGCACGGCGAGACGCATCTAACCCGGGTGCGCGTGCGTCATGGCGACGAAGACATCGATATCGATTGCGATCGCCTCGCTTGCGCATATGGACTCGTGCCGAATGTTCAGGTCGGCATCGCGCTCGGCTGTCAGATTGTCGAGGCACCGTTCGAAGCAGCATTACGCGTCGATGAATGGCAGGCCACTTCCGTGCCCGATGTCTATGCCGCAGGCGAATGCACGGGCGTGGGCGGCATGGAGCTTGCCGCGCTCGAAGGCCGAATAGCCGCGCATGCGGCAATAGGCAATCGCGAGCACGCGCGCAAGTTATTTGCAGCGCGCGACGCTTATCGGCAATTCGCGCGACGCATGCACGAGGCGTTCCGTTTGAATCCTGAGCTTCGCGCGTTAGCCCAAGCGGACACCATCTTGTGCCGATGCGAAGACGTCGCTTTCGGCGATGCGTCGAAGTATCGCTCGTGGCGCGATGCGAAGTTGCACACGCGCTGCGGCATGGGTCCTTGTCAAGGAAAGATCTGCGGAGAAGCGGCTGCGTTCTGTTTCGGCTGGAAGACGGATGCGCAACGCCCGCCATTCGTCCCGGCGCGCATAGCAACGCTACTGGAGGTCGAGCCGCCTCTCGTCGACGAGCATGCGCAATGAAGTCGAATCGGCACACATGCGTCGCTGTGCCGATTTCGTCACTGACCAACAGGAATCGACGCAAGCCTTAATGCTTCTGACTTGTGATACCGCGGCATATCGCGAGCGGTATCGGCGAGTTCAATCAACGAATCATAGTCACCGAATGTCGAGGGCAACAACATGGGCAACAACATCTTCACGGGCACCATTCCGGCGCTCATGACGCCGTGCACGGCCGAGCGCACGCCGGACTACGACGCGCTCGTCTCCAAAGGCCGCGAACTCGTCGGTCTGGGCATGAACGCGGTGGTGTACTGCGGATCGATGGGTGACTGGCCCCTTCTGAGCGAAGCGCAGCGTCAGGAAGGCGTGGCGCGGCTGGTCGATGCCGGCGTCCCGACTATCGTCGGCACCGGTGCGGTGAATTCGCGGGAAGCCGTATCGCATGCAGCGCACGCGGCGAAGGTCGGTGCCAGCGGGCTGATGGTCATTCCGCGCGTGCTGTCGCGCGGTGCGTCGCCCGCCGCGCAAAAGGCGCACTTTTCTGCCATTCTCGAAGCGGCGCCTGCGCTCCCCGCAGTCATCTATAACAGCCCTTACTATGGCTTTGCCACGCGTGCCGATCTGTTTTTCGAGCTGCGGGCGAAGTATCCGAACCTGATCGGGTTCAAGGAGTTCGGCGGTGCGGCGGACATGCGCTATGCAGCGGAGAACATCACCAGCCAGGACGAGAACGTCACCTTGATGGTCGGCGTGGACACGCAGGTCTTTCACGGCTTCGTCAACTGCGGCGCGCGAGGTGCGATCACCGGCATCGGCAATGCGTTGCCGCGCGAAGTCTTGCAGCTGGTCGATCTGTGCCGCAAAGCGAGCGATGGAGATATGACGGCGCGTCGTCAGGCACGTGAACTCGAAAGCGCGCTTGCAGTGCTTTCATCGTTCGACGAAGGCACGGATCTGGTGCTGTACTACAAATACCTGATGGTGCTCAACGGCGAGAAGGAATACACGCTTCATTTCAATGAGACGGATGCACTGAGCGAAGCGCAACGCCGCTATGCCGAGACGCAATTCGAATTGTTCAAGAAGTGGTATGCCGGTTGGTCGAAAGAGGTGAGTGCGTGATCCCTGGTTGAGAAAGAGCGGCTTCGGAAGGGGCCGCGTATAACTTTCTCCACTGCACTATGTGCACCGAGGTATTCGCCCGATTCGTGGCATCATGACGCACACCTTCACACTACTCGGAGAGCATGCGTCATGGCCACTTACATTGTCTTCACAAGAGAGAGCACGCAAGATCAAGGTGAACTCGACCAGTATCAAAGCAAGGTCGGCGAAACCCTGCAAGGTCATCCGGTAAAAGTTCTCGCCGCCTACGGACCTCAGCAAGTCCTCGAAGGCGACGCGCCCGAGGGTGTCGTGATCGTAGAGTTTCCGTCTACTGACGCAGCGCGCGCGTGGTACGACAGTTCGGCATATCAAGAGGTCGCGCAGCACCGATTCCGCGGTGCGCGGTATCGCGCCGTTCTTGTCGAAGGCGTGTAGCGCGAACCGCCAGTGAGCGATCGACCCGATTTGCCCGGGCGATCGTCTCAGGCGCTATAAACTTCTCTCTCCAAAAGTCACTTTGCAGTTCCCGAGATCGGCGTCGGTCTCTATGTGACTTTACGGGCCCGCTTCTCTTACTTTCTTCTTCTTTCCACGCGATCGCGTGCTGTGCGCCGGCACGAGAAGCTCTCCGATCATGAAGGTCTCCTAAACGTGAGTAACAGAGGTTCGATGCCTTCCTGCCGTTGAAGATGGGTACGGCAGGTTCACTCGCATCCCGGATTAATGGCGCCCCTAAGCAGGGGCGTTGTCCCTATACGCGAAGCCAAGTGGGAGCCTTGCACAGCTACCACTGTACAACCCCAAAGCAATTAGAACTGCAAACGATCACTCGTTCGGTATTGCCCTCCGTCGATGGCTCATTCGCGCGCCGATCCGCCAAGTAACTCACCGCCTCATCGCCGGACTGAGGTAACAGCTAAACTTAAGCGATTCGTATGAATAATAAGAGCCTCGCGGCAGACATGTAGGCACGACGCCCACTGCCAAAATTTATCGGAAATACCTACTCATTCTGAGTCGACCGTTACAAGAACTCGGAATAAACCTATTAATTGGAGGTCATTATTTCACGCAAAAAGTCTGATCTTTCTCCGAAAGAGAAGTACTGCTAGCGGTTTTTTCTCCTTACGGTATGAGAATACGCTCGTGCTTTGCTCTTTCTTTCTGTTACATCGCGAAACCCATTCGGTAGATTCGGGACATTAAACTTCGGCCTCCTTGAGCAAACATGAATAATTTCCCGTGTCGTCGAATCGTCTACTTAAAGCACAGAGCGAAAATTCCCTGATCGGCGTTGCAGCCGACGCAAGCGGACCCCTTACGCGTAGAAAATTCCTGTCGTTCATGATGGCGGGCGCGGGCAGCGCCGCCTTGGCCGCCTGCGGCGGCGGCAGCGAAATGGGCGCCGATGGACTCGGCGATACCGCAGCCGTGGCGAAGGCCGCGTCGTCGAACGGAACGGCTATTCCGCCGGCAGCATCCATCACCGATAGCTCGGGCGCCGTGTGGACGCTCGTTGGCGGTCATGCGGTGCGCAACGGCACGTCGATGAGCACCGGTTCCCCGGTCGCGTACACCACACTCGTGTACCTCAACGGCGCGATCTATGGCCGCAACACGGCGGGCAACTGGTTCAAGAGCGGGACCACGCCGTGGCAGAACCTCGGCACGGCAGACCCGCGCGTCGCCGCTTCGAGCACCGGCTCGCAAGGCACGAGCAACACGAGCACGGCCGGCGTGCTGCAAGACAAGTCGTTCGGCGTGAAGGGCGATGGCTCGAGCAACGACCGCGCGGCGCTTCAGGCTGCCATCGACGGCTCGGTCGGCCAGATTCTGCTCATCACGGGCAAAAGCCGCATCGACGCAACTGGCCTCACGCTGCGCTCGAACACGCATATCCGCTTCGCGCCGGGCGCGTCGATCAAGATGCTGTCGCACAACAGCAGCACGTATCAGATGATGCGCGTGTGGGACGTGAGCAACGTGAATATCGAAGCACCGTACCTCGATGGCAGCAAGGAACTGAACTCGGCCGGTTCCGGCGAATGGGGCATGGGCATCTCGATCAACGGCTCCACCGGCGTCACGATCACCAACCCGACGACGATCAACTGCTGGGGCGACGGCATCTACATCGGCAATAGCCAGAGCGGCTCGAACAAGCCGAGCTCGAACGTATCGATCAGCGGCCACCACGCGAACGGCTGCCGCCGTCAAGGCGCGACGATCACGTCCGGCAGCGGCATCACGTTCAACAATCCGCTTTGGGAGAACATCTCGGGCACCGCGCCGGCGTATGGTCTCGACATCGAGCCGAACAACAACGACGCAGTCCTCCAGGGCATCAAGATCGTCAGTCCGACGACTCGGGGTTGCTCCGGCGGCGGCATTCTGGTCTACCTCGGCGCGTTCCCTGGAGCGGTCGCGAAGAACGTCGACATTCAGATCACGAACCATACCGACACCTGCACGAGCGATTCGTTTGCGGTCGGCGGTCTCCGACTGAATGGCTGCGTCGTGACGGGCGCGATCACTACCACGAACCCGGTGTGGAAGCGCAACTGGTATCTCAGTCAGTGGGACAGCAACGGCCCGAAGGTGTCGGTCGTGAATCCTAAGATCGGCTAAGCTCGAAGCACGAGCGACGTAGCGAACCGTTCTCAACAACAACGAACGGTTCGCTACGAAGCATTTAGAAGTAGTTAGGAAGCCGTACTACCTAGCAATAACTGATCAGGCGAGCCGTTGCGCGATAGCTTCGCCGACTTCCTTCGTGCTGGCCTTGCCGCCGAGATCGCCCGTATGCGGTCCTTCCTTCAGCACGGCCTCGATGGCGGACAGAATCGCATCGTGCGCGGGGCGCTGACCGAGAAAGTCGAGCATCATCGCGGCGGACCAGATCATCGCGATAGGATTGGCAATGCCTTTGCCCGCGATATCCGGCGCGGAGCCGTGCACGGGCTCGAAGAGCGACGGAAACGCGCGCTCGGGATTCATGTTCGCGGACGGCGCAATGCCGATCGTGCCGGTGCAGGCGGGGCCGAGGTCCGAGAGAATGTCGCCGAAGAGATTCGTTGCGACGACCACATCGAAGCGATCCGGGTTCAGCACGAAGCGCGCGCACAAGATGTCGATATGCTGCTTGTCCCATGCGACATCCGGATACTGCGCGGCGATTTCGGCGGCGCGGGCGTCCCACCACGGCATGCTGATGGAGATGCCATTGCTCTTGGTCGCCACCGTGATTTTCTTCGCGCGTTGCTGCGCGAGATCGAACGCGAACTTGAGCACGCGCGTAGCACCCTGACGCGTGAAGATAGAGGTTTGCGACACGAATTCGCGCTCGGTGCCTTCGAAACTGACTCCTCCGACGGACGAGTATTCGCCTTCGGTGTTTTCGCGCACGATCATGAAGTCGATGTCGCCGGCCTTGCGGTTGGCGAGCGGCGACGGCACGCCTTCGAAGAGACGCGCCGGCCGCAGGTTGATGTATTGATCGAACTCGCGGCGGAACTTGAGGAGCGACCCCCACAGCGAGACGTGATCGGGGACGCTTTGCGGCCAGCCGACGGCGCCGAACAAGATGGCGTCGGCGGTTTCGAGTTGCGCCTTCCAGTCGTCGGGCATCATCTGGCCGTGGGCGGCGTAGTAGTCGCAGCTTGCCCATTCGATGTGCTGGTACTCCAGCGCGATGCCGAAGCGTTTGCTCACAGCATCGAGCGTGCGCAGTGCTTCGGGCATCACTTCCTTGCCGATTCCATCGCCGGGAATCACGGCTATGCGGTACTGACTCTTTGACATTTCAGTTGGCTCCTGTCTGGGCGTTTTTTATTGCTGCGCTTGCCTGATCGTACTCGGGTTCTCGCGGTTCTTACATTCTGAGCCAGGTCGTTTGGCGTTGCCCTCCGACTTCTTATTGCCGCAAGCATGGCGCAAGGCACGGCGCATGCTTCGCACCGGGATTCCCGCAAGGAGATCCCATGAATACCTCATCGACCGCGACCGCGCTGGACGTGGACGCGCCGCATGCGCAGCGCGTCGCCTGCACGCTCAAGATCAACGGCGAAGCGCGTAGTTTCGACATCGAGCCGTGGACCACACTGCTCAACCTGCTGCGCGAACACTGCCAGCTTACCGGCACGAAGAAGGGCTGCGACCACGGACAATGCGGCGCGTGCACTGCGCTCGTCGATGGCCAGCGCATCAATACGTGTCTCGCGCTCGCCGTTTCGTACGACGGCGCTTCCATCACCACCATCGAAGGCTTGGCTGACGGCGACGCGCTGCATCCTATGCAGCGGGCGTTCATCGACTGCGACGCCTTTCAATGCGGCTACTGCACGCCGGGGCAAATCTGCTCGGCCGTCGGCATGCTCGCGGAAGGACACGCCCACGACGCCGCCGAAGTGCGCGAAGCGATGAGCGGCAACATCTGTCGCTGCGGCGCGTATCAGAACATCGTGCACGCCATCCTGCAGGCGTCGGGCGGGCAACGGGTGGAAGGGACCGACATTCAGAACGAGGAGGCGCGTCCATGAACCGCTTCTCCTACACGCGCGCGAACGACGTATCCGCAGCGCTCGACGCGCACCGCGCGCCGTCGGCGGCGTTTCTCGCAGGCGGCACGAACCTCGTGGATCTGATCAAGGAAGGCGTCGCGCGCCCCGAAAGCCTCGTCGATATTCGACGTCTGCCGATGACCGGCATCGAGCCGAACGCGGACGGCGGCATGGACATCGGCGCGCTCGCCACGAACAGCGCCGTGGCCTACGACGAACGCATCGAGTCGCGCTATCCGCTGCTGTCGAAGGCGATATTGGCCGGTGCTTCGGCGCAGATTCGCAATGTCGCGACCGTCGGCGGCAACATGCTGCAACGTACGCGCTGCCATTATTTCTACGACACCGCCACGCCGTGCAACAAGCGCCAGCCGGGCAGCGGCTGCGGCGCGATGAATGGCGTCAACCGCATTCACGCCATTCTCGGCGCGAGCGAGCATTGCATCGCCGTTCATCCGTCGGACATGTGCGTGGCGCTCGCCGCGCTCGACGCGTCCGTGCGCGTGACGAGCGACGCAGGCGAGCGCGTGATCCCGTTCGACGCGTTTCACCGGCTTCCCGGCGATACCCCGCACATCGACACGAACCTGCGCGACGACGAGATCATCGTCGGCATCACCTTGCCCGCCGATGGCTTCGCGCAACATAACGCCTACGTGAAGGTGCGAGATCGCGCGTCGTATGCGTTCGCGCTGGTGTCGGTCGCGCTCGCGCTGAAGCTCGACGGCTCTCGCATCGAAGAAGTGCGTTGCGCGCTCGGCGGCGTGGCGCATAAGCCGTGGCGCAACCGCGACGCCGAAGCCGCGCTGCGCGGCAAGACGCTCGACGCCGCCACCGTGCGCGACTTCGCGAGCGCAATGGTGCGCGACGCGCGCGGCCGTCCCGGCAACGCATTCAAGATCGAACTGACCGCGCGCGCCATCGAGCGCGCTTTCGAACAGGCATCGGGTATCAGCCTCGCCAGCAGAGAGGACGACGCATCATGAATTCTCCGAACGAACTGGAACGCATCGCGCGGCAGGGCGCGCACTTCAGCGGCAAGCCCGTCAACCGCGTCGACGGCAGAAAGAAGGTGACGGGCGAGGCGCGCTACGCAGGCGAATTCTTCGCGGATGACATGAGCTATGGCTTCGTTCTTCCGAGCCGCATCGCGAGCGGGCGCATCGTGTCGATCGAATCGCGGCGCGCGCTCGAACTGCCCGGCGTGCTGATGGTGCTCACGCATGAGAACCGGCCCGAGTTGCCGCTTAACGACGCCGCATGGAAGGACCAGTCCGCGCCGGGCGGCATGCCGTTTCGGCCGCTCTGGGACGATCGCATCTGGTATAGCGGGCAGCCGGTCGCGCTCGTCGTCGCGGAGAGTTATGAGCTCGCGCGACATGCGGCGTCGCTGATCGAAGTGACCTACGAGCGCACGAGCCACTGCACGGATTTGCGCGAAGTCGAAGCCGACAGCTATCCGCCATCGACCGAGAAGGGCGGCTTCGAGCCGCCGCCACCGCCGCGCGGCGATGCGGACGGCGCGCTGGCCGCCGCCGCGTTCAAGATCGACAGCCGCTATTCGACGCCGGCCGAGTATCACAATCCGATCGAACTGCACGGCTGCACGGTCATTCCCGAGCCGTCCGGCAAGTTCACCGTCTATGAAAAGACGCAGGGCGTGCTCAACACCAAGCAGTATCTGACGAAGATCTTCGGCTTCGACGACGACATGCTCGAAGTCGTCTCGCCGTTCGTCGGCGGCGCGTTCGGCTCGGGCTTGCGTCCGCAATATCATCTGCCGCTGGCCGTCATGGCCGCGCGCGATCTCAAGCGGCCCGTGCGCGTGGTGTTGACGCGGCAGCAGATGTTCACGTTCGCGCATCGGCCGATGAGCCTGCAACGCGTCGCGCTGGCCGCGAATCGCGACGGCAGGCTCGAGGCGGTCATCCACGAGGCGGTGTCCGAGACATCCCAATACGAAGACTACTGCGACGTCATCGTGAACTGGGCCGGACAGTTGTATGCCTGTGACAACGTGCGGCTGGACTACAAGGTGAGCAAGCTCGACGTGCCGACGCCCGCCGACATGCGCGCGCCGGGCGCGGCGCAGGCGCTTTTTCCGCTGGAAATGGCAATGGACGAACTCGCCGAGGCGCTCGGCATGGACCCGCTGAAGCTACGGCTCATCAACTATGCGGAGCGCGACGGGAACAAGAACCTGCCGTTCTCCAGCAAGGCGCTGCGTGAATGCTTCGAAGAGGGCGCGGCACGCTTCGGATGGGACAAGCGCCCGCTCGCGCCGCGCTCGATGCGCGAAGGGAACGAACTCGTCGGCTGGGGCATGGCGACCGGCATCTGGGACGCCATGCAGAACGAGGCGTCCGCGTTGGCGGAGATCGGCGCCGACGGGCGTGTCGTCGTGTCGAGCGCCACAGCGGACATCGGCACGGGCACTTATACGGTGATGACGCAACTCGCCGCCGATGCGCTCGGCGTGCCGCTCGAACACGTCGAATTCCGTCTGGGCGACAGCCGTTTGCCGAAGGCGCCGCTCGAAGGCGGATCGTGGACCGTGTCGTCGGTCGGCAGCGCGGTGCATGCGGCGTGCACGCGCCTGCGCGGCAAGCTCGCGTCGATCGCGAAGGAACACGGCGGCGATGCCTTCGCACGCGCGCAGCCGGACGCCGTGCGGCTCGACGGCGAATACGTCGCGTGCGGCGAGGGCAACGAGCAACGCGTGTCGCTGCGCGAACTGATGACGCGCGCGGGCCTCGACACGCTCGATGCGCAGGTGACCGTGACGCCGCACGACAAGCAGCAGTCGTACTCGATCGGCACGCATTCGGCGGTGTTCGTCGAAGCGCGCGTCGATGCCGCGCTCGGCACCGTGCGCGTGACGCGCGTGGTCAACGCGGTGGCGGCGGGTCGCATCGTGAATCCGAAGACGGCGGCGAGTCAGGTGTCGGGCGGCGTGGTCTGGGGCATCAGCATGGCGCTGCACGAGCACGGGCAGTTCGATCACGAGCTCGGCCGGCAGATGAATCACAACCTGTCGGAGTATCACGTTCCGGTGAACGCGGATATACACGACATCGACGTGATCTTCGTCGACGAGCACGACGACGTCGTGAATCCGCTGGGCGCGAAAGGCGTGGGAGAGATCGGCGTGGTCGGCGTGGCGGCGGCTGTCGCCAACGCCATCTGGCACGCGACGGGCAAGCGCGTGCGGGACTTGCCGATCACTCTGGATACGCTTTTCGCGTGACGGCGGAACGGCGCGGGCGTACGTCCGCGCCGCCTTGCTAGCTGTATCTCCGCTCAAACCACTACACCTATCCGCGACAGCGCAAGTCGAAGAACGAAGAAGCACACGGAGGACAACAACGGCATACCCATGATTAGCGACGACCCGCGCCGCAACTCTGTCGAAGAGACCAGCACGTGCAGGCGCAAACCGGCGTCCAGCGCTTCCTCGAACACATGTTTAAGCGGGATCATTTGCGTTCCACCACGACTTCGAGATATTCACTTGGCAAGACGAGCGTCTCATCGCCGGAACGATTGCGACTCCCGATAAGCGCCATCAGATCGCCGAGAAACGCGGCTTGCCGCTCGCCTTCGAGCGAGGCGAACGCCTTGTTCATCGGGCCGTAGTAGCTGCGGAATACATCGACGAAATGCTCCGCCGACCGATACCGGAAGACGAACTCACGCTTCACTGCGCTGATGCGCGCGGCGCCGCTTCCCAGCAATTCGGCGAGGCGCGTCTCCGTGCCCCACAGCGCCGGCGACTTCACGCCAGTGGGCGGCGTGATGTATTGGCCCATCGTCTTGAAGACCTGTCCGATGAAACTCTCCGGCGTCCAGTTCGCGAGGCCGATTTTTCCGCCCGGCCGGCACACGCGCATCAGTTCGCTCGCCGCCTGTTGCTGATTCGGCGTGAACATCACGCCGAACGTCGATAGCACGACATCGAACGATGCATCCGGGAAAGGCAAGGCTTCGGCGTCTGCTTCCTGGAAGTGAACGGCGAGGCCTTCGGCTTGCGCGCGTGCGCGACCTGCATCGAGCGGCGAAGCGACGTAGTCGGTGGAGACGACGTCGCAATAACGGCGCGCGGCGGCGAGCGTCGCATTGCCGTTGCCCGCTGCGACATCCAGCACGCGACTGCCTGCGCGCAAGTCGAGCGCCTCGCAAAGACTCTCTCCGACGATCTGCAAAGTCGTGCCGATGACTGCGTAGTTGCCCGTGGACCAGGCGGCTTGCTGACGAACCTTGACGGCGGCGAGATCGGCGGCGGGCGAGAATGCGGTAGCGACTGCGGACATGACATGGCTCCTGATAGACAAGATGGCAGCGCGGCGAGATCGCTTAGGTGTGCTGCCTGTTTGCGGACTACTACGGAACAACTCGTATTACTCGGCGACGCTCGTACCAGAGCCGCCCATTTCCTTCGGCAAGTCCTGCATCTTCGGCAGACCGTCCTTCATCGGCAGCTTCGATTCCTTGTAATTCACATGCACGCCGGGTTCGTACGGGAAGTCGTCGATCACGGCGGCATAGACGTCAATCAGCCCCCAATGCGGATGTTCGGTGAAAAGATGCCCGCCGCAGATCCTGCACCATTTTCGATAGCTCTGCTCAGTATTGTTGTAAGTGGCGATATGGTCCGCTCCGCGAATGATGCGCAGCGCATCCGGCTTCCAGAGCGTGAACGCGTTGACGGGGCCCGCGGACCAGCGTCGGCACGATTCGCAATGGCAATAGCCCATGCCTTCGGGCTTGCCGTTCACCGTAAAGCGCACTGCGCCGCAAAAACAACTGCCTTGGTAAGTAGCTGTGTCATTCATCTGCAGACCCCTCGTTAGTGTGGGTTGGCGAACGCAACGTCTAGGCTTAACCTTGCGTCAGTGGTGTTTCGCGTGGATGCCAGTATCGGCGCGCGGAGCCCTTCGTTGAATGACCGGGCGTCCAGATGTTTTGCGCGGGACGCCGAAACTTTGGGACTGGCCATGGATGCGCTTTCCGACGTTCTTCGTCTTCTGCGTCTCAGCGGAGCCGTGTATCTGAACGGCCATTTCACGGCGCCATGGTGCGTGTTCGGGCAAGTTGCGCCCGCCATGTGCACGACGTTCCTGCCGCGCGCCGAACGCGTCGTGTCGTTTCACCTCATCCTGGAAGGGTGGTGCAGGGCAGCGTTGACCGACGATCCCGCGTCGGCCGTTCGCGTCGATGCGGGGGAACTACTCGTCGTGCCGCGAGGCGAGGCGCATCTGATGGGCAGTTCGCTGGATCTCGATCCGACACCCGCCGAGGAACTCGTGGCGAGATATCTGGCGACGTCGCCCGGCGACGTGATGCGGCTATGTGTCGGTGGAGACGGCGCGGGTAAGGAAGGAGGAAAGGAAGCGGGCCGCACGCGCATCGTCTGCGGCTTTCTCGCTTGCGACGATATGCTGGTCAATCCAGTGCTTGCATCGTTGCCGCGTCTCTTCAAGATCGACATGCGCAACGACCCGCAATCCGCGTGGCTCGAATCGTCGCTGAGATTCGCGGTGATGGAGGCGGCCGAGTGGCGTCCCGGCAGCGCGACCGTGCTTGCGCGGCTTTCTGAACTGCTCTTCGTGGAAGCGGTGCGGCGCTGCATCGCTTCCATGCCCGAGGATCGCCGTGGCTGGCTCGCGGGCGTCGAAGACCGCTTCGTCGGCAAGGCACTTGCGTTGCTGCACGCGCAACCGGGTCATGACTGGACCGTCGATGAACTGGCGCGCCGCGTCGGTCTCTCGCGTTCTGCGCTTGCGCAGCGCTTCACGCAATTGCTCGGTCAGGCGCCGATGCAATACCTCGCGTGCTGGCGCTTGCAAGTGGCCGCGCAAGACCTGCTCGCCGGGCCGCGTCCGATTGCGGCAGTGGCGGAGCGCGTGGGCTACGAATCGGAGGCGGCGTTCAATCGGGCGTTCAAGCGCCAGTTCGGCATGCCGCCTGCAAGCTGGCGGCGTAGTCAGGGCCGCGCGGTAGGCGATGCCTCGTCGAGCGTGGTCGGTGGCGAAGCGGACGAGGAAGCGTGCGCGTCATTCGCCGTGCCAACGGGCGTGGGAACGCATCGCGAACATCGTATTAACGACGCCGCGTAGAGTCCGGCACTTCGATCGGGCCAGCGTGAATGGCTACGATCGGCAAAACGCCACGGTCATCGCCGCTGTTCGGCAAGCCACGCTCGCCATCCCCCGAACGCGGAGATGTCCGTGCCCGACTCAACGCCATACGGCTCGCAGACAAAGCCGATCACCCACGAGCCGTCCGTGAGTTCGACCTTGCCCAAGGCGAGCGGCGAGGGAACGGTGGCGATGAACGAGCCGAGTTCGGCGAACGGCATCTCCCACACTTCCACCGCTATTTCGACGCCGTTTTCCGCCACGCGCCACATGCCGGGCCGACGCGTTCCATCGGACGACGCCGGCAGCGCCGCGAGCCGATACGACGCAGCGGTGCGCGTGGCCTGCACGAGATGCGCGCCCCGGGAAAGCAGGTCCCGGTTGAGCGGCAAGCCCTGCATATGCGCGCCGCACACCGCGATGCGAACGCGATCGTTCGTAGCGATGCTTCGCTCGCCCGCCGACATCACGTTGCCGCCGACGCATGCAATGCCGCTCGTGCGTTGCAGCAAGTCGGCGACGCCCAGCAGATACTGGTCCGTGAAAGCGCGGCCGAAGACGGTGACGCCCCACGGCAGACCGTTCTGCATGAAAGCTGTCGGCGTCGCGACGGCGGCGTAGTCGAGCAGGTTCATGAAGTTCGTGTAGTGACCGAGCAGCGAGTTCGGCCCGATAGGATCCGCTTCCAGTTCGGCGAGCGTGACCGGACGCGGATACGTCGGCGTGAGAACGAAGTCGAGCGAATCGAGCGACGCGTCACAGATTGCCTTCAGCGCCTGCAAGCGGTACTGCGCGCGGAACAGGTCGACAGCGGTTGCGCCGGGCGCCTTCGCCAGCACATCGCGAATGACGGGCAGCACCGCATCCGGCTGCGAGAGCATCAGGTCGCGCACGACGCTGTAACGCTCGGCGACCCACGGACCTTGATACAGAAGCTGCGCCGCTTCGACGAACGGCGCGAAGTCGATCTCGACGGCCTCGCCACCGGCTGCTTCGAGCATCGCGCGAGCCTCATCGAACAATGCGGGACTTTCGGCGCATCCCGCGAATTCCAGTTGCGCAGGCACGCCGAAGCGAAACGCGGCGGGCGTGCCGAACGCGCGCGCCGTGTTCCACTGCGGATTCTGGCGGCTATAGGCATCGCGGTCGTCCGCTTGCGCGGTCAGCGAGAGCAGTTCGCTCGCTTCTTGCGCCGTCGCCGTGAAGTAGGTCACGCAGTCCAGCGTGCGGCAGGCGGGCACGACGCCGGCCATCGAAAGCAGGCCCTTCGTCGGCTTCAGTCCGACGAGATTGTTCAGCGCGGCAGGCACGCGGCCAGAACCCGCCGTGTCCGTGCCGAGCGCAAAGCTCGCTACGCCGAGCGCGACGGCGAGCGACGATCCCGCGCTCGATCCGCCCGACGGATACTCCGGGCGCACGCTGTTGCGGCACTTGCCGTACGGCGAGCGCGTGCCGTTGAGACCGGTCGCGAACTGATCGAGGTTGGTCTTGCCAAGCGGTATCGCGCCGAGTTCGATCAGGCGCGCGATGACGGTTGCCGACTCCGATGGCGTGTAGGCGAACGCGGGGCAGGCGGCTGTCGTCTGTATGCCCGCGAGGTCGATGTTGTCCTTGATCGCGAACGGAATGCCGTAGAGCGGCATTGTTTCGGAGTCCTGCGCGTCTAGCCGTTCGAGGTACGGGGCGAGTTCCGCTTCGCTCAAAAGGTGAATGAAAAGATTGAACTCGGGATTCAGCGCCGCAGCTTTGTCGCGCAATTGCGCAATCAACGCGCGCGGCGTGAGTGTCTTCGCGCGATAGGCGGACCGAAGCGTGGATAGGCGCAGATCGAATGACGGCATGATGATGTGTCCCGTGTTCAGTGACGTTGGATGACGGCGACGCGCTGGCCGGCGCGCACGGGCGAGCCCGGCGCGACATGGATCGGACCGACCTTGCCCGCGCAGGGCGCGCAAACGGCGATCTCCATCTTCATCGACTCGATGACGACCAGCACGTCGCCTGCGGATACGATGTCGCCGGTCGCCACCTTCACTTGCCAGAGGCTGCCCGCGATCTCGCTGTCCACGGCGACTTCGCCGTCTTCGAGCGCGGCGAATGGCGCTTCTTCGACGGCCGGCGCATCCAGCGCGTCCTCGGTCGCGCCCGCTTCGCGCCAGCGTTCGCGCTCCGCGTTGAACGCTGCCTGTTGCCGCGAGCGGAAAGCGTCGATGCTCGCGGATTCTTCCGCGAGAAACGCCTGATAGTCCGACAACGACAGCTCCGTTTGCTCGATGCGCAACGGATAACGGCCCAGCGGAAAATCCGCGCGGATGCGAAGCAGCTCGTCTGCCGGGACTTCGTAGAAGCGAATCTGATCGAAGAAGCGCAGCAGGAAGTGCTGCCCCGCGAAGTCCGCGACCTTGCGATAGCGGTTCCACATCTGCAACGTGCGGCCGACGAATTGATAACCGCCCGGCCCTTCCATGCCGTACACGCAGAGATACGCGCCGCCGATACCGACGGAGTTCTCCGCCGTCCACGTGCGCGCCGGGTTGTACTTCGTCGTAACGAGCCGGTGACGCGGATCGAGCGGCGTCGCGACCGGCGCGCCGAGATACACGTCGCCCAGGCCCATCACGAGATAGCTCGCGTCGAAGACGATGCGCTTCACGGCATCGATGGAATCGAGATCGTTGATGCGGCGGATGAACTCCAGATTGCTCGGGCACCACGGCGCATCCTTGCGCACGGTGGTCATGTACTTTTCGATGGCGAGCCGGCACGCCGGATCGTCCCACGAAAGCGGCAGATGAACCACGCGCGACGGCACGCGCAGATCCCGTTGCAAGAGCACCTGCTGCCACGCCTCGGCGACGATCGCAAGCAGGCGCGCGAGCGGCAGATCGTCGGGCCGGTAGTGAACCTGCAGCGAGCGAATGCCCGGCGTGAGGTCGATGACGCCGGCAAGTGCCTGCGCTTCAAGCGCCTGCATCAGCGCATGACCGCGAAAGCGGGAGACGAGATCGAGTTCCGCCGGACCGATTTCGAGCAGCAGATGCGTGTCGCCGGAAACGCGCGCAACGAGCCTTTCATGGCCCGAGCCCGTGTCCAGAACGATAGGCGAGGTCAGCGGCGCGCTCCGCTCAGGCAGTGCGTTCGGCTCGACGGTCAGCGTGTCGATCTCGCGGCGGCGCTGGCGCGCGGCCTCGCGTGCTGCGTCGATATCGACCGGCACGAAGCGCACCTTGTCGCCCGCCTTCAACTGACCGATGTGCCACAGGTCCGCTTCGATGATCGTCACCGGACACACAAAACCGCCGAGGCTCGGGCCATCGGGGCCGAGAATCACCGGCATGTCGCCGGTGAAGTCGATCGCGCCGACCGCATACGGGTTGTCGTGAATGTTCGATGGATGCAGCCCCGCTTCGCCGCCGTCCTCGCGCGCCCATTCCGGTTTCGGCCCGATCAGGCGCACGCCGGTCCGGCTGGAGTTGAAATGAATCTCCCACTCGGTGTCGAAGAACCGCTCGATATACGGCGCGGTGAAGTACTCGGGCGCGCCGTGCGGTCCGTAGATCACGCGAATGGTGCGCACGCTGTCGAGCGCCGGCACGTTGGGAAGCACCGCGCCCGCGTGCTTATCCGCGAGCGGATAAAGATGCAGCACGTCGCCTGCGCGCAGCGCGCGGCCGCCGTGTCCGCCGAACTGGCCGAGCGTGAACGTGCTGCGGCTGCCGAGATACGACGCGACATCGAGCCCGCCGCGCACGCACAGGTAAGCGCGCGCGCCCGCGCCGCGTATCGTGCCGAGCGCGAGCGTGGCGCCTGCGGGGACGTGGATGCTCGTGTTCAGCGGCTGTTCGACATCGTTCAGATGCACGGGAATCTGCGCGCCCGTGATGGCGACGACCGCGTCCGTATTGAAGCGCAGCGTCGGGCCGCTCATCGTGATTTCGAGCGCGGCGGCATCCGCCGCATTGCCGATGAGGCGATTGCCGAGCCGCATCGCGCGGTCGTCCATCGGTCCCGACGGCGGAATGCCGACCGCCCAATAGCCGAGCCGTCCCGGATGATCCTGCACGGTCGTCTGCGTGCCGCCGCTCACGACTTCAACGGTCGTCGCGCGATAAGCGAGCGCCTCCAGGCAGCGCGTCCACGGTTCGCCCGATGCGAAAGGCGTGTCCTGCACGATCTGGCGCAGATAGTCGCGGTTCGTTTCGACGCCGTAGATGCGCGTCTCGTCGAGCGCCGCATCCAAAGCGTGGCGGGCTTCGTCGCGCGTTGGCGACCACGCGATGATTTTCGCAAGCATTGGGTCGAAGTAGGGCGGCACCTCGCATCCCGCTTCGATCCACGTATCGATGCGCAGCGCGCGGCCATCGGCGGGCGGGAGCGCCACATCGGTGAGCAGGCCCGGACTCGGCTTGAAATCGCGCCCCGGGTCTTCCGCGTAGAGCCGCGCCTGTATCGCGTGGCCGCGCGGCGTGAGACCGGCCACGAGTTCTTTCAAAGGCGCGAGCGTTCCGGCCGCAAGCTCGATCATCCAGCGCACGAGATCGACGCCCCAGACCTGCTCGGTCACGCCATGTTCCACCTGAAGGCGCGTATTCACTTCGAGAAAATAGAACTGGCGGGCCGCGCTGTCGTACACGAATTCGACCGTGCCTGCGGAGCGGTAACCGACGGCCTTCGCGAGCTTCACGGCGGCGTCGCACAGTGCGTCGGATATGCCTTCGGGCAGACACGGCGCGGGCGTTTCTTCGAGCACCTTCTGATTGCGACGCTGCACCGAACAGTCGCGCACGCCGAGCGCGATGGCGTCGCCGTGGCCGTCGCCGAACACCTGCACTTCGAGATGCCGCGCCCGCTCGATGTACTTCTCCAGAAACACGCCCGCATCGCTGAAGTTGTTTTCGCCGAGACGCTTGACCGCATCGAAATGCGTGGCGAGTTCGTCGGCGTTCCAGCACACGCGCATGCCGATGCCGCCGCCGCCCGCCGTGCTCTTCAGCATCACCGGATAGCCGATGGCCTGCGCCGCTTCCAGCGCCGCCGCCACGCCTTCGAGCAGTCCCGTGCCTTCGAGCATCGGCACGCCCTGACTCGCGGCGATTTCGCGCGCCGTGTGCTTGAGGCCGAAGGCGCGCAACTGCGCGGGCGTCGGTCCGATAAACGCGATGCCAGCCGCTTCGCATGCTTCGCCGAACGCCGCGTTCTCCGACAGAAAGCCATAGCCCGGATGAATCGCCTGCACGCCTTCGCGACGCGCGACCTCCAGAATCTTCGCCGTGTCGAGATACGTCACGGCGGCGGGGCCGTCGCCGAGCGCATGAGCAATGGGCGCTTCGCTGACGTGACGGCTCGCGCGGTCGGCTTCGGCATAAACGGCGACGCCGGTGACATTCAGTTCGCGCAACGTTCGAAGAATGCGGCACGCAATGGCGCCACGGTTGGCAATGAGTATCTTCTCGAACATGGAGGCAGTCTTGATTCGAAGGCGGGCCGTCCCGCCGTGAGAATGGCGAGCCGTGGTCGTCCACGGCCGACACGACACGCGTTCAGCGATGCGCTTGTGCTAATTCCTCGGGCGTGCGCGCGAAGCATCGTCCCGAGCGAACGAGCATGATGTGATAGATCAAGCTACGGATGCGCTTCAGTTCCATATCAAGAGCTCCGCAGGCGTCGGGTTATAGGCGTTGCACGGGTTGTTCAGTTGGGGGCAGTTAGAGATCAGCACGATCACGTCCATTTCCGCGCGCAATTCCACGTACTTGCCCGGTGCTGAAATGCCGTCTTCAAACGTCAGGCCGCCTTGCGCAGTCACCGGCACGTTCATGAAGAAGTTGACGTTCGCGCCGATGTCGCGCTTCGAAAGCCGCCCGTCGTGCGCGCAGGCACGCAGGAAGTTGTCGCGGCAGCTATGCATGTAGCGCTTTTCGAGCGCGTAGCGCACCGTATTGCTTTCCTGCGCGCACGCGCCGCCGAGCGTGTCGTGACGGCCGCACGTATCGGCGACGATGGTGAGCATCGGATTGCCGAGGTTCGAATAGAGCACGGAGCCGGACGTCAGATAAAGGCTCTGTTGGCGGCGCAGCGTGCGTTGCGGATCGAACCGTTCGCGCGGATCGGCGAGACTGTAGAAGAGCGTATCGACGGCCTGATTGCCTTCCAGATCGACGATGCGCAGCGTCTGCCCGGCCTTCACCTCGTGCAGCCAGGGCTCGCCCGCGGCGAGCGTTTCGCGATACACCGCGCTTTCGGGATGTTTGTCGCTGACGGTAAGCGTGCTGGTCATGAGTAGGTCCGTGCTCACAGGAAGAAGCGTTCGGTGTTGATGAAGCCGCGTACGTTCTCGTCGCACGCGGTGCGGCAGAGTTCCGCGACATCCGCTTGCGCCGTGCTCAGTTCGAGCTTGACGGGCTTCGGCGAGTACTCGGGGTTCGGGTCGAGCGGATGCTGAATGGCCGTGAGCACGACGAGCGTGTTCATCGGCGCGTAAAGCTCCACGTAGTCGCCCGCCTTCGAGTTGCCGGGCACGAAGCGCAGCGCGCCTTCGTCGGTGACATCGACACGGCTGAACAGATTGAGCGTCATCATCAGATCGGAGATGCCGAGGCCCCACTTGCCCATCTCCACGAGCAGGTTGTCCGTGCCGTTGCGATAGAAGGCGTTACGCAATTCCTGATAGCGGCCCACGCCGTATCGCTCGGTCACTTCCTCTGCGTTCGATACGCCGCCGATGCTGTCGTGCCAGCCGCACGTATCCGCGACGATCGCGGCCAGCACGCGTCCCATGTCGGAGTAGAGGCAATGGCCCGCCGTGAGCTTCGCGGTGTGCTGGCACTTCAGCGAATCGGGCAGGTTGAGCCGTTCGCTCTTCTCAGTCGCGTTCACCATCATCACGCTGACGTTCGCGCCGCCGCGCAGGTCCGTCACGCGCAACGACTGTCCGCGTTTCACGATGAGCGACGTATGCCCGCCACCGGGGACGGTTTCTTCGAGCAGCAATGTCATGAACGGATTCCCTCAAGTGAAACAAGTTCGGTGTCCGAAGCACCCTGCACTGCCGCCTGCGCGATATGAACGGCCGAGGCGGAGTCGCGGGTGCGATCGAGCGGAATGTTGTAGGTGATGCGCGCGCCGTACGCGCCGGGCGCTTGCGGGTCCACGCGAACCTTGTCGAACACGAGCACGCGGCTGCCGAGCGTGAAGCCTTCTTTCAGGTCGTGCGTGACCATGAAGATGGTGAGCTTCGATTCGCGCCATAGCTCGGACAAGAGCGCGTGCATGTCCTTGCGTATGCCCGGATCGAGCGCGCCGAACGGCTCGTCGAGCAACAGCACGCGCGGCTTCATCATCAGCGCCTGCGCGATGGCGAGCCGTTGCTGCATGCCGCCCGAAAGCTGCTGCGGATATTTGGTGAGCGCAGCGCCCAGACCCACGCGTTCGAGCATCGCGGCTGCTTCGTCGCGCGCGGCGCGTCGCTGCGTGCCGAACAGCCGGCCCGTGAACTTCGCGCGCGGCAGTTCGAGACCGAGCATCACGTTATGCAGCGCGTCGAGGTGATCGAACACGGAATAGCGTTGAAACACGACGCCGCGATGCGCGTCCGGTTCACCCGGCAGCGGCGCGCCATCCAGCAGAATCTCGCCGCGCGTCGGGCGTTCCTGGCCGAGCAAGAGCCGCAGAAACGTCGACTTGCCGCAGCCCGAGGCGCCGACCATCGAGCAGAATTCGCCTTCCTTGATGGTGAGGTTCAGGCGTTCCAGCACGACCTGATCGCCGTATTCCTTCCATACGTTGCGGACTTCGATCATCGCGCGCTCCCGCCGTACCACGGAAAGCACCATTGCGTGATGCGTCGGAGCAGCTCGTCAGTGAGCCATGCGAGCAGCGTGATCCACGCGACGTACGGCAGAATCAGATCCATCGACAGATAGCGGCGCACGAGAAAGATGCGGTAGCCGAGGCCGTCGGTGGACGCGATCGCTTCCGCCGCGATCAGAAAGAGCCACGCGGCGCCGAGCGACAGACGCAGCGCCACCAGCAAGCGCGGCAGGAGTTGAGGCAGCACGAGCCGCAGAATCAGCGTCCAGCTGCTTGCGCCGAGCGTCTGCGCCTTGACCCACAACTCGGCGGGAATGTCGCCCGCGCGCGCATGCAGGTCGCGAATGATCATCGGCGTGATGCCGACGACGATCAGCACGACCTTCGACAACTCGTCGAGCCCGAACACGATGAAGAGAATCGGCAGCACGGCAAGCGGCGGCACCATCGAAATGACGGTGATGAACGGGGAGAGCGTCGCGCTGACGAGCGGCAACGAGCCTGTCGCAATGGCGACCACCAGCGCGATCGCCGCGCTCACCACGAGGCCGATGCAAAGCCGCCGCAAGCTCGACAGCGTGTCGGCCCACAACAGATACTCGCCCGTGCGCTTGTCCTCGGTGAAGGCGACCGACTTCACGGCATCGCTCATTTGCGCCGCGCTCGGCAGCAGCTTGTCGTCGGGATTGACCGAAAGCCGCATCGACGATCCGGTGAAATAGACCGCAAACAGCACGACGAACGGCAACAGCAGCAGCATCAGGCCGCCGGTCCTGCTCGGATGTCGATTGATGAGTCGCATGGTGACCGCCTCGTTGAAGACTCGACGATGATCAGAGCTTGCCCGCTGCCGCCATCTCGACATAGGTCGGATCGAAGCGCAGCTTGACGTTGCTCTTGTTGCCGATCACGACGCCCTTGTCGAACGCCATGCCCACTGCGTCCGCGCTCTTCGCGTCCTGACCGAGCAGGCCGTGATCGAACGAGAACTTCGCGACGCGCGTCATGATCTTCGGCATGTCCGGGCTCGTGACGAAATCGAGCGCCGCTTTCGGCGTGTAGAAGAGGGCAGTGGTGGACAACTGGCCTTTGAAGTTGGCGAGATCGGTGCCGGAAGACTTCGCCATCGCGGTGAGCGCGTTCGTGGTCTCGGCGGAGTTGCCGTGCATGAGCGCCACCATCTCGAACCATGCGCCGGTCAGCGCCTTGCCGAGGGCGGGATTCTCCTGCAGCGTCTTCGTGTTGACGACCATCATGTCCATGATCTCGCCGGGAATCTTGCTCGAATCGAAGACTTCGGTGACGTTCGGCTGGGCCTTGAGATCCGCGAGCATCGGGTTCCATGTCACCGCGTTGTGAACGGCCGGCGTCGCGAATGCGCCTGCGATATCGGCATCGGATGTATTGACGACCTTGAGATCGCGCTCGCTCATGTGGGCGCTGTCGAGCGCGCGTGCGAGCAGATAGTGCGACACGGAGAACTGCACGAGGTTGACTTGCTGGCCCTTCAGATCGGCGATCTGCTTGCCCTTGCCCTTCATGAGCACGCCGTCGTTGCCGTTGGAGTAGTCGCTCACGATGAGCGCGGTCGAATCGACGCCGCCCGCAGCCGGGATGGTGAGCGCATCCATGTTGGTCATGGCGCAGCCATCGAACTTGCCGGCCGTGTACTGATTGATGGACTCGACATAGTCGTTCAGCTGCACGACATCGACGTTGATGCCGTACTTCTTCGCCCACTTCGACACGATGCCCTGAGTCTTCGCCTGACCCCAGGGCATCCAGCCCGCATAGATGGTCCAGCACACCTTGAAGTCGTTGCGGGGCGCGGCGAACGCGGCGCTCGAAGCGAGCGTGACGAGGGAAACGGCGGCGATGCCGAGACAGCGGGCGAGCTTGCGCATGAGGTTGACCTCGGAGGAGACGGTTGGCGACGGCAGGGAGCAGCGCAAACATCGCGTTCTCTCCCGGGCTTTTGTCCCGCCGTGTAACCTCGTTCGAGGTCGACAGCTCTCGGACCAGCGTCTGCGAGCAGACCGGAACCCTAGCCGTCCATTTCAGATTGTCTGTGAACCGGATGACGCGCCGGCTCCTTGCACACCGTTTAAAGCGGGAAGCGTGCCAAGCGCGGAGAATCGAGCCTGTGGGGCATATATCGAGCGAAGGATGCTCGGTCCGGGTGACGGCCTGCACTGCAACGCGTCACGATGCACGAAATTCGGGCGAAGTGCGTTCCTTCGCGCTACAAGAAGGGGCAAGGTGAATCGTCGGTACTGCGCTAATGCCGATGGCGATGATGGACGTCCGGGAAGTGGGCATGAGAATGCGTGATCGGCAAGTGGACGTGCGGATGGGAATGCGGCTCGGTCCCATCGTAGGGGAAATCATGCTCGTGTTGATGATGCTCGTCGTGGCGATGGCGGTGTGCATGTTCCATTCGCTCATGCGTATGCTCGTGCTCATGTCGTTCGCGGACGTGCAGCCAGATGCCTGAAGCCATGAGTGCCGCTGCTACCCAGAAAAGGGTGCTCGGAACTTGAGGCCATATGACGAGAGAAAGAGCCACCCCGAAAAGCGGGGCAACCGAAAAGTAGGCTCCTGTCCGAGCAGTGCCGAGATTACGAAGGGCGACGACGAACAACACGAGACTGATGCCGTAGCCTGCGAATCCCGTCGCCATCGCTGCACCGGCCATCAGGAAGCCAGGTAGCGATGAACCTGTCGCGTATGCGATCGCGAGGTTGACCGGCCCGGCTATCAATCCTTTAAGGCAAGCGATGACCATCGCGTCGTTGGCTGACACCTTGCGCGTGAGGTTGTTGTCGATCGCCCATGACAGGCATGCCCCCGCAATCATGACAGCGCCGAGCGAGACGCCGCCTTCGCCTGATTGCCATGACAGCAAAACGCCGCCAGCGACGATTGCCACCATGCCGAGGAACACTTGAAGGTCGACGTTCTCGCGAAACACGACCCAGGCGATCACTGCGGTAAGGACGCCCTCCAGGTTCAGCAGCAAGGAACTGGTCGCGGCGGGTGTGGTCGACAGGCCGATCATCAGTAGAGCGGGGCCTGCAACGCCGCCGGCGGCGATGGCGCCGAGCAGCCATGGCAACTCGGCCCTCGTCATGCCTTGATGCAACTTCGGGCCGGTCCCCCTGATGCTTCGGGCGAGAATGGCTATTCCAAGCCCGAGCCCGCTGCCGAGATAGAACAGTCCCGCCACGACGAACGGGGAGTTCGAGCCCAGCAAAGCCTTTGCGACCGGTGTGGCCGCGCCGAATAGCACAGCAGCCGCTAAGGCCGTGGCAATCGGGCCGAAACGAGAGTTGGAAGAGAACATTTGGCTTGCCTGGAACGCAACACTGGACACTCCAAGTCTACAGACGCCACGTTCGAATTCGCCGGACGGTCGCGCTAATCGGCTACATGCACCGCGACCTCATGGTGCGGCGGGACTGGATTAACGACGCGGCTAAAGCCAACAAGGCCGTGTTTGGATGTCGCCTGTCGGCCAAGACTCTTGTCAGAGTACTTGGCGCGGAGACGCGGCGCAGGCAAGCCGGTATCGGTTCAGATGTTCGGCCCGTTCGAAGCAACAGACCGGCGCGGTGACCACCACGAAAGCGGACACCGCGCTTAAGAGACGGAACGTTAGTGTTCTACCCGCTCTGCGTTGAGCATGTTTTTGGGAATCGCCAGAATCAGAACGCAACTGACCAGTAAGCACGCCCCGAGTGCATACGTTCCGTTATTGATATTCCCGGTCAAATCCTTGGCGACACTCGTAATCATCGAGCCGGTAAAGCCCGAGAGGTTGCCGACGGAGTTGATGAGCGCGATGCCTGCTGCCGCAGCCGTTCCAGACAGGATCTGTCCGGGAAAGGTCCAGTAGATCGGCATCAGGCCGAGAATCGCGCAAGTCGCAACCGTCAACAGAAAGATGGACAGCGGCACATTGCTCGCGAAATGCGCGCTGAGAATCAGGCCGATTCCACCGATGCACGCCGGAATGGCGGCGTGCAAACGCCGTTCACCAGTCTTGCGTGAATGGGCGCCGTTCCAGATCATTGCGACGACAGCGCACATATAAGGAATGGCCGTCAGTAGTCCGATGTTGAGTGTGCTCTTCACGCCTGAGGCTTTGATGATCGACGGCAGCCAGAATGCCAAACCATAAAAGCCCGTGTTGAACGTCAAGAGAATGAATGTCAGCAGCCAGACGCGCGGACTCTTCAACGCCGCAGCGACGCTATGCGTCTTCTTGGCGCTTTCCTTTTCGAGGTTTTGTTGCAGTACAGTTTTTTCCGCGGCCGTGAGCCATTTAGCGGACTGAATGCCATCGCCCATGCGGAACAGCACGACGAAAGCAACCAGTATCGACGGGATGCCTTCCAGCAACAGCATCCATTGCCAGCCGCCCATGCCGAAGAGGCCATGCGTGTTCTGCATCAGCCAGCCCGACACGACTCCGCCGAGCGTGAGGCTTACCGGAATGGCAATCAGAAATCCCGACATGGCGACGCTTTGACGCCGAGCCGGAAACCAGTAGTTCATGTACAGGATGATGCCCGGGAAGAATCCCGCTTCGCAGACGCCCAGCAGGAAACGGAGGATGTAGAACATCGTCCCTGTCCCGACATGAAAGAAACTGGCCAGCGGCGAAATGAATGCCAGCGACGAAGACACGATTCCCCACGTCACCATGATGCGGGCAATCCAGAAGCGCGCTCCGTACTTGTGAAGCAGAAGGTTGCTCGGCATCTCGAAGAGGAAATAGCCCCAGAAGAAGATGCTCGCGCCCACTGCGTAGACGCTGTCGCTGAGTCCGAGTGCATCCAGCATCTGCAACTTCGCGAAGCCGACGTTGACCCGGTCCAGATAGGCGACCACGTAGCAAAGCAGCAGCAAGGGCAAGATTCGCTTCAGGACTTTCCGGTACAACTGGTCTTCGGCCTCGTCCCCGACGACCGCCGTGTTTGCGGCAGCCTGAGTGATGGTTGGCATCGTGTTTGTCTCCGTACTGTGTGTAGTCAGCTTGAGTCGTGGCTTGCGCCCGGGCGACGGTGTGGACGACAGCAGTCTCTGTCCGCCGTGCTCCGGTGCATGCACTTTCCCATCGTCGAACCCGAGCGCCGTTCGTTACCGGTAACATTGAAGGCAATGCAGGGTCGGATCGATAGGATGTTATCGGTAACAAAGGTAACACGATCGCGTCTCGCGCCGCAAGCTGCGGGAAGCCCGGTGTTCACGCAAACGTGTTGCGTATCAGGACGATAAAGGTGGCAACGAAGGTACGCGGCCTGTACGCAAGCGTGCCGATCGTCGGCTATGTCTTCCGCAGCACCGAGTCCGATCGCAAGCTGTCTTCGATGAATTGAATCAGTGCGCGCAAGGCGCGGCCGTTGTCGGCGGCCTCGCCATAAACGGCTATTTCGCACGCGGGCAGCGGCGGCAAGTGCTGGCTCAGGTCTCGCAAACCGGGGTTACGGGCGAGCGAAGACTGGCCGAGTATGGCCAGGCCCGACCCTGCGGCGATGGCCGCCTCGACTCCGAGAAGGCTGGTGCACGCGTACACCACGTCGCCGGGACGTCCGACGGACGCGAGAGCATCGATGGCCATGCGCCGATATGCGCACTGATCGGGCAGTGCCACCAGCGGCACGGGCCCGCTGTCGCCCAACTCGAAGTCATTGGCTGCGACCCACCTCAGTGGCTCGGTCCATACCACGCGCCCCCCGCGTTCGTCTCCTTCGCGGTTGGCGACGACAACCTCCAAGCCGCCCGATCGCATCTGCTCGATCAGATCGGCCGATAGTCCCACCTGCACCTGGAGTCGCACCTTGGCATGCGCCTGCCTGAAACGCGTGAGCACTCGCGGCAGATGATCGGGCACGAACAGTTCACCGATGCCGAGCCGTATCGTCCCCGTCGCCTCCGCGCTGCGCAGGTGCGCGATCGCAGCGTCGCTGTCACGTACGAGACGCCGGGCGTAGCCCAGCAGCAATTCCCCGGCGGGCGTCAGTGTCGTGCGGTGTGCGTTGCGCACGAGTAGCTGCTTGTCCAGCGTTTCCTCGAGCTTCCGAATCTTCAGGCTGATCGCCGATTGCGTCCGTCCGACACTCGCTGCTGCTGCCGTGAAACTCCCGCCGTCTGCAATAGCCAGGAAGGTGCGAAGACTGTCGAGTTCGAGCCGAGGCGTCGTCATGGCGCTGCACCAAGAAATAAGAGCGCGGATCTTAGCATTAGCGGCGCTCATGCACGCGATTTGAATTTGTCGTTTTGCAAATGGTGGGGCGGGCGCTATCGTTCTGCCTCCAATCGGAAGGTCCATCTATGAAAGCATTTGTATTGAACGAATTCGGCGTCGAAGGGCAATTGCTCGATACGCTCGCGATTCCCGAACCCAAGGCGGGCGAACTGCTCGTTGCCGTGCACGCCTCCGGTGTCAACCCAGCGGATCTCAAGATCAAGGCGGGGGAACTCGGCCCGGCCGCGCCCGCGCTTCCCGCCGTTCTGGGCATGGACTTCGCCGGCATCGTCAGCAAGGTCGGTGCAGGCGTCGAAGGTTTCGACGTGGGTGACGCCGTTTACGGCTGTGCGGGCGGCGTCAAAGGCAGAGCCGGATCGCTTGCCGAATACATGGTGGTCGACGCTCGCCTCGTCGCTCCGAAACCGGCCCGCCTTTCGATGCGAGAAGCCGCCGCACTCCCGCTCGTTGCGATCACCGCCTGGGAAGGTCTGGTGGACAGAGCGAAGGTGAGCCTCGATGAGAAGGTCCTGGTCCATGCGGCGGCGGGCGGTGTCGGCCATATCGCCATTCAGCTTGCGAAGGTCTTCGGCGCCAAAGTGTTCGCGACGGCATCGACGCCTGAGAAACTCGCGCTCGCAGAACGCCTCGGCGCCGTAGCGATCCCCTATCGCGACATGTCAACCGAGGACTATGTCGCTCGATACACGGATGGCATCGGCTTCGACATCGTTTATGACACAGTGGGCGGTGCGCTTCTCGAACAGTCCGCCATGGCGACTCGCTTGTACGGGAGGCTCGTTACTTGCGCAGCGTGGGAGCAGCACGACCTCGCCCCGGTGCTCGGGCGGAGTCTGAGCCTTATCGGCATCTTCATGCTGTTGCCGATGCTGACCGGGCAGGGGCTCGAGCGCCACGGCGTCATCTTGCGCAAGATTGCGGCGCTGGTGGATGAAGGTAAGCTCTCGCCGGTCGTCGATCCGGTCCGCTTCCAGCTTGCGGACACCGCAGCGGCTCACGGGCGCTTGGCCGGCGGGGACGCGGTAGGCAAAGTCGTTATCGATATCGTCAATTGAAGAGGAGTCGTCTCATGTCCGAAGAAGTCACCGTCGTTGCAACGGTTCAGGCCCGAGCCGGGATGGAAGCAGAAGTAGAAAGCGTCATCAGAACCTGTGTTTCCGCCACGCGCAAGGAGTCCGGCTGTCGACTGTACACCGCGCATTCCGATCCGCAGCATGCTGGTCGCTTCGTGTTCATCGAAAGATGGGAGACGCGCGAAGCGCTCGCTAGGCACGAGCAGGAACCGCATTTTCTTGCTATGGCCGAGGCGTTCAAGACGCGCCTGGAAGGGCCGATTGAAGTTCAACTGCTCCGCGAGTTGGCATGATCGACTGTGCAGCGATGTAGCGCGTTGTCACAACGCTGCCATGCGCTTCGGGAGCCCGCCGACGGGTTCCCGAAGCGCGAGCAGACATTTGCGCATTGCGCCAGTCCGCTTCAGTCGCGGTGACTGCGCTCGCTACTTTCTAATGATTCTTCGTTGCGCACGCGGCCTGCGGCTTGCAAAGCAGGCTCGCGCGCAATCGAACGACCTATCGGCACGACGCCGTATCCCGCGCCATTTGCGCGGCGGGCCGCCTATTTAGACCAGCACGTGCCCGCCATCTACGACGACTACCTGGCCCGTGCTAAAGCCCTGCTGCATCAGGTAAAGATAGGTACGCGCGACATCGCTCGCTTCACCGACGCGCCGTACCGGCATCTTCTCGGCGATGTAGTCGTAGAGGCCTTGGCGATCCGCGTCGCTCATGCTGTTCCACATCTCAGTGCGCAGCACGCCAGGCGCCACCGCGTTGACGCGCAGTGGTGCGAGTTCGACGGCCAGCGTGCGGGTCAGCGACTCGATCGCCCCGAGGATGCTCGACGGGATCGTCCATGCGGGCAGGGGACGCGACGACGCGACGCCGCTCGTCAACGTGATCGAGCCATTCTCGCGAATCAAAGGCGCGCCATACTTGACGGCTTTCAACACGCCCCAGTAGCGCACTTCGAAAGCGCGCTGCGCGGCAGCAATCGACAGGTCCGCGAGGTTCTCCAGCAGGAGCGCCTCGCCAGCGGTGTAGACAAAATGATCGAACGCTCCGATGCGCGCGAAGAAGGCGCTGACCTGCGCCTCGTCGGTGACGTCGAGCGGCTCGCCGCGCACGCCTTGCGGCAGCCGCTTCAATGCAGCTTCGACACGCTGCTGATTGCTCGATGCAATGATGACTTCCGCACCCGCCTGCGCCGCGGCTTGTGCGACGGCGAAGCCGATGCCCGAAGTGCCGCCCGCGATGACGACATTGATGTTTTGAAGCGTAATGTTTGCCATGCGTGAGGGACTGATAGAAGAAAGAGAAATTTATGCTGACGCCGAGCGTCGCGCGATAGAGGCCGTCTTAAGTGGCCGCCGCAGAGTGTACGTGGTTTCAGCCAGGCAGGCGCAAGCGGTCCACGCGAGCTCTGCCAAACGGTAAGACAGGTGTATTGCGTGAGGCAATAACGCTATTGAAGCCATTGCATTGCCAGCATGGCGGTGTAGCCCGTATCTTCGTCTCCATATCAAGGAGACGCCAATGAAGATCGCTTTTCTTGGGGCTGGCGCACTCGGTTGTGCCATCGGCTCCGCGCTCACCGAAGGAGGCCACGAGACCTGGCTCGTCGATCGCTCCGAGCAACACGTGAAAGCCATGTCGAGCGACGGCCTGCAAGTCGACGACGAGCGGGGCACTCGCCGCGTCAAGGTTCGCGCGACGATGGACCCGGCCGAAGTCGGCACGGTCGATGTCGTCATCGTGCTGGTGAAATCCTTCCATACCGATTCGGCGATGCGCGGCGCGCTCGATCTCGTCGGACTTGAAACGGTCGTGCTATCGCTGCAAAACGGTCTGGGCCACGAAGACGTGCTGAGCGAGATCGTCGGACGCGAACGCGTTCTCGCCGGCAAGACGTATGTCGGCGGCGTGCTGCGTGCGCCCGGCCATATCCAGTCCGGCGTCACCGGGAAGCGGACGATCATCGGGGAACTCGACGGCCGGATGACGAGCCGCGTGACGGCGATTGCAGACGCTTTCAATAGCGCCGGTCTGACGACCACCGTCAGCGACAACATTATCGGCACCATGTGGGACAAGCTGCTGATCAACGTCGCGACCGGCGCGATCACCGGCATCACGGGACTCACCTACGGACAACTCTACGACGAGCCCGTTCTCAAGGCGACATCGCTCGCGGCCATCGAAGAAGCAATGGCTACGGCCAGGGCCGCAGGCGTCGCGCTCTCCATTCCGACTGCCGAGGACGCCTGGAAGATGGCGGCGGATGGGCTGTCGCCCGCATTCAAGACCTCCATGCTGCAAAGCATCGAGAAGTCATCGGTCACGGAGATCGACTTCATCAATGGAGCAGTGGTGCGCTGGGGCCAACGCCTCGGCGTGCCGACGCCCGTCAATTCGACGCTGGTCGCCTGCATCAAAGGGATCGAGCGCGCGATGACGGACCGCCAGAAGCAAGGAGCCGCAGCATGAGCGTGCCGAAAGCGTACCTCGAACATGTGGCGATCTGGGTCAAGGACATTCACTGGCATATCCGGTTCTTCGAGCAGGTGCTCGGCATGACGATGCGCGAAGTGGACGGGAGCGTCGATGAGCCGCGTCAATACTGGACGCTCGGCGGCCTGCAGTTCATCAGCGAGCCTCGCTATGAAGGCCCGGAGGGCCGGCTCGCGCATCTCGGCGTGATGTGCGAAGACCTCGATGCCGCACTGCAAGCGGCGCAAGGGTTCGGTGTCAGCGAAATGGCGCAGGGACGCAACTGGCTGCGTCTTCCGGACGGACTCGCTGTCGAACTCATTCAGGCCAGGCCGGCAGCGTGCGTCGCGCAGGCGTTGTCGATCGATCCACGCGCGGAGGCGTGAGCATGAGCATGAGCACCACTATCACCGAAAAGTACTGGGACGACGCGCGCGAAGGCGACGAATGCGTGAGCCCGACGTACACCGTCACGAAAGAGCGCATTCTCGCTTACGCGGATCTCACGGGCGATTACACGCCGGTGCATGTCGATGAGGAATATGCGAACGCGAGCCACTTCGGGTCGATCGTGGCGCACGGGCTCTTCGGCTTGTCGATAGCGGATGGCCTGAAGACGCAGAGTGACTATCGATTCCTGCCGGGCATGTCGCTCGGCTGGACGTGGGACTTTCTGCTGCCGATCAAGGTCAATGACGTCCTGCATGTGAAATTCCGCGTCGGCTCGATGCGTGCGAGCAAGAGCAAGCCGCAATGGGGCATCGTCGTACTGCCTTCGGAGTTGATCAATCAGGATGGGCAGGTCGTTCAGCGCGGGGAACATCGCCTGATGATTCCACGCCGTCCGGGAGCAAACTGATGCAAGCGCGTCCGCTGGAAGGTATCCGCGTGGTCGATTACAGCCACTTCCTCGCTGGTCCGTATGTCGGCCGATGCCTCGCCGCGCTGGGCGCCGAGGTGATCAAGGTCGAGCGCCCCGGTAGCGGCGACGCAGGACGTCAGCACGCCACGATTCTGGACGATCAGCAAAGTGCCTATTTCCTGCAGCTCAACATGGGCAAGCGCGGCGTGAGCGTCAATATGAAGGACCCACGCGGCAAGGCGTTCATGGAGCGTCTTTGCGATTCGGCCGACGTGTTCATCGAAAACTATCGGCCGGGTGCGCTCGACAAACTCGGTCTCGGCTATCCCGCGCTGTCAGCGCGCAATCCAGGGCTCGTCTATTGCTCGATCTCCGCATACGGACACACTGGGCCGGACGCGCATCGTGCGGGCTTTGGTCTCATCGCGGAAGCCAAGAGCGGCATCATGCAGATGATCGGCAATCCGGGCGAGCCGCCGCCGCTCATGCGCATCTCGCTCGGCGACATGTACACAGGCATCCACGCGGTTGCTGCCATCAACGCGGCGCTGCTCGGTCGAGTCAAGAGCGGACGTGGTCAGCATATCGACATGGCGTTGTACGACACGCTCTTTTCGATGCACGAGTACGCAGTGCAGTGTTACACCATGCAGGGCGTGGTTCCCGAGCAGACCGGCCACGATATGCCGACCTCGACGTTGTACGGCGTGTTCCGCGCAGCCGATGGCGACCTCGTGATTGCCGCCCAGGTCGATGATTCGTGGAAGCGGTTCGCCGCGCTCGTCGAACGTCATGGCGGGCCCGAGGGATTCGGCACGGATACGCGCTTTCATAGCCTCAACGGGCGCAACGCGAATCGCGAAGCGATTCTTGCAGTGGTGAAGCCTTGGGTCGCATCCCGGCCGGTTGCAGATGTGCTGGGATTACTCGACAGCGTCGACGTTCCGTGCGCGAAGGTTCAGCGCATCGATGAAGTGGTGGCCGATCCGCAGATCGTTGCGCGCGGCATGGTGGTGGAACAGGAGCACCCGCGTCTTGGCAAATTGCGTCTGCCGAATCTGCCGTTCCGTTTCTCCGACTGCGACACGTCGATTGCCGAAGTGGGACCGGACCTCGGGCAACACAACGAGGAAGTGGCGCAGTCGCTCGGTTTCAGCGCGGCCGAGATCGACGCGATGCAAACCGACGGCGTGTTGTTCTCGAAACGGAGCGCGCGATGAGCGATCAGTACGCGGTAATCGGCAACCCGATCGGGCACACCAAGTCTCCGCTTATTCATGGTCTGTTCGCACAAGAGACCGGGCAGGACATGACGTATGTCGCTATCGAAGGTCCTCTCGAACCCGAGAACGCCTTTGTCGATACGGTCAGAGAGTTCATCGCTGCGGGCGGCAAGGGCATGAACGTGACCGCACCTTTCAAGCTACAGGCGTTCGCCATGGCAGACGAACGCAGCCAGCGCGCAACGCTTGCGGGCGCAGTCAACGCGATGAAGTTCGAGAACGGGCGCATCATCGCGGAGAACTTCGATGGCGTGGGATTGGTGAGGGATATCGAAGAGAACCTGCATCAGCCGATGGCGGGCAAGCGGGTACTGATTCTCGGTGCCGGCGGCGCGGTGCGGGGCGCATTGCTGCCGTTCATTGCCGCACAGCCGAGCGAACTCGTCGTTGCGAACAGGGACGTGGAAAAGGCAAAGCGTCTTGTCGACCAGGTGACAGCGGGCGACTTCCTGAGCGCGTGCGGGTATCCCGAGCTGGCATCGATGGGCCGGTTCGATCTCGTCGTCAATGCGACGTCGGCGAGTCTCACCGCACAACTGCCGCCGGTCCCGTCGAGTGTCTTCAGTCCGACGGGAAGCGCCTATGAGCTGGCCTACGGTAAGGGACTCACGCCCTTCTTGCGCCTCGCCCGCGATGCCGGCATTCGCAGCCTCGCCGATGGCGTCGGCATGCTGGTCGAGCAAGCGGCCGAAGCCTTCGCGTGGTGGCGCGGCGTTCGCCCGCAAACGCGCGCTGTCATCGATCGTTTGACTGTCCCGCTGGCTTGACGCGGCTGAGGCGCGTTGACGTGTCCGACGCCGCACTGCTGGCGTTCACCCCGCTTGTCTGGCCGACGCGTTCCCGACACAATTCCGCTATCGAGGCTCGGCATCCTGCGCAATCTGATCTCGAAGAGCGCGATCCCCGCCGGCCCCGAAAGCTACGGAGAGTGACATGGAGAAGACACGCATCGCTGTTGCCGGCGCCGGTTACATCGGCCTCGAACATATTCGCGTCATTCGGGAAAGCACTCACTGCGTGCTGTCGGCGGTCGTCGATCCGTCGGACGCCGCAGGCGATGTCGCCGCGGCCGCGGGCGTTTCCCACTACCGGTCCCTCGAAGAACTGATCTCGAAGGACCGCCCCGATGGCGTCGTACTAGCCACGCCGAATCAGTTGCACCTCCCGCACGCGCTCGTATGCATGCAAGCAGGCTTGCCGATGCTGCTGGAGAAGCCCATCGCTGCGACCGTCGACGAGGCCGAAACACTCGTTGCCGCCGCGGATCGATACAACGCGTCAGTGCTCATCGGGCATCACCGCGCGCATAGCCCGATCATGATGCGGGCGAAGCAAATCATCGAAGATGGAACGCTTGGTCCGCTCGTCGCCGTGATGGGCAGCGCGTTATTCTTCAAGCCCGATCACTATTTCACGGCCGCGCCTTGGCGCAAGGAACCAGGAGGCGGCCCGATACTGCTTAACCTGATTCACGAGATCCACAATCTGCGCATGCTATGCGGCGACATCGTTGCCGTGCAGGCGTTTTCATCGAACGCGACGCGCGGGTTCCCGGTGGAAGATACCGCTGCGATCATTCTGCGTTTCGCGAGCGGCGCACTGGGCACCTTTCTGTTATCCGATACCGCAGCGAGCGCGCGAAGCTGGGAACAGACCTCGCAGGAAAACAAAGCGTATTCGTCATACTCGGATGAAGACTGCTATGCCATTGCCGGCACCTTCGGATCGTTGTCGATTCCGACCATGCGGCTCAAGACCTACGGGAAAGCCGAGGATCGTTCGTGGTGGAAGCCCTTCGATGTGAGTGTCGCCGAGTTGACGCGCGACGATCCTCTGCGGCATCAAATGGAGCACTTTCGGCGCGTCATACGCGGCGAAGCAAGTCCTCTCGTCACAGCGCGCGATGGTTTGGAGAACCTCCGAATCACCAACGCAATCGTGACCGCCGCGAAGACGGGAGCCGTTGTCGAGACGAACGTCGCGCCTGCGGCCCAGCGCGAAGTCGAACACTAGGATCAGACGATGAAAACGTTTCTCATGCTGCACGGTATCAATCACAACATGTTCGGCAAGCGCGATCCTGTTCAATACGGAACGGCCACGCTCGCCGACATCGATGCGCAGCTTCACGCGCTGGCCAAAGAATTAGGCGTCACGGTCGAGTCTTATCAGACGAACAGCGAAGGCGACATGTGCGAGCGCATCCACAAGGCGTTCGCCGATCGGGTCGACGGCGTGATGATCAATGCCGGTGCCTGGACGCACAACAGCTACGGCATACGAGACGCGCTCGCGATACTGACTGTGCCTGTCGTCGAGATTCATATGTCGAATATCCATGCGCGGGAAGCGTTTCGCCATCACTCGGTGTTCGCGGAAATCGTGAAAGGGCAGATCTGCGGTTTCGGCATCGACAGTTATTCGCTCGGGCTCCGCGCGGTGGTGTCGGCGGCTGGGTGATCTTCGCGGGCCTGACGCGCCGCATTCACGGCGATGTGTCCGCAAGGCGCAATGCAATGGCTACAATGCGACCATTGCGCTGGACAATACGCCGTGAACCCATCCGAACTTCCCGATCTCAAACTGCTTCAGCTTTTCGACCTTCTGTACGACGTGCGCAGCGTCACGCGGGCGGCGGAGCAACTCGGCCAAAGTCAGCCGACAATCAGTATCTGGCTAGGGCGTCTGCGTGAACATTTGCAGGACCCGCTGTTCGTTCGTACGCCGGGCGGCATGACGCCGACGCCGCAAGCAGACGCGCTGATCGGCCCGTGCAGAGAAATCCTGGAATCACTTCGGCGGTTTGCCGCATGGGAGATCTCGTTCGACCCGAGTACGGCCAAGCGCCGCTTTCGCATCTGCATGACAGACGCGAGCCACATCACGCTTTTGCCGCGGATGCTGGCCCATGTGCGCGCCGAGGCGCCGGGTATTCGGCTCGAAGCCGCGCGGATCGACGGGAACACCGAACGGGCGCTGGAGTCAGGTGAAGCGGATCTTGCGATCGGACACGTTCCTTGGCTGGGCGGCGGGATGTATCAGCAGCAGCTGTACATGCAAGACTGGGTGTGCCTGGCGAATCGAAACCATCCGCGCGTGCGTAGCAGGCTTAGTTTGAAACAGTACTGTCGCGAGGGCCATGTAATCATCGCTGGCGGCACGGGAGCCCAGTTGCTCGAACAAGCGTTATTGCGCGAGAACGTCGAGCGCGACGTAGTGCTGGAGCTGCCGGGTATGCTCGGGCTCGGATCGATCATCGCATCCACGGACCTGATCGCCACGTTGCCGAGAAACATTGGCGAGACGTTGGCCCGAGTCAATGGCATCGCGGTTCATTCCTGCCCTCTCGCGGTAGACACATTTGCAGTACGACAGCACTGGCATGCGAAGTATCACCACGAGGCAGGGAACCGGTGGCTTCGCTCCGTTGTGGCTGATCTCTTTCTGGACAGAAGCTAGCCGCTGGGCGGGATCAACGGCCCGGCTTGCTTCCGTCTTGCAGCATCGAGCCGGTCTTCGCGAAGCATTCATGCAGCGCGAAAGCCTTTTCCAGGCAATGCGGAGTGTGCCCGCCGCGTGCTTCCGCGTCGCGGTAATAGTCGCGCAGGAAATCTCGATACAGCGGGTGCGAGCACTTGTCGATCACGGTCAGCGCCCGTTCACGAGGCGCAAGGCCGGACAGATTGGCGAGTCCGCGTTCCGTCACGATCACGTCCACGTCGTGCTCGTTGTGATCGCAATGCGGGACCATCGGAACGATGCTTGAAATGCAGCCGTCCTTCGCGATGGACTTCGTCGCGAAGACCGCATACGATGCATTGCGCGCGAAGTCGCCCGACCCGCCGATGCCGTTCATCATGTGAGTGCCGCCCACATGCGTTGAATTCACGTTGCCGTAGATGTCGGCCTCGAGCGCGGTGTTGATTGCGATGAGTCCGAGGCGGCGAATGACCTCGGGATGATTGCTCACTTCCTGCGGGCGCAGCACGAGCCGGTCGCGATAGCGGTCAAGATCGCTCAGGACCTGTTCCTGGCGTTTGGCCGATAGCGTCATGGACGCGCCGGACGCGAACGCGAGCTTGCCTGCATCGAAGAGATCGAAAGCCGAGTCTTGCAACACCTCGGAATAGAGCGTGAGCGCTTCGAAGGGCGAGGCGGCGAAGCCTGACAGCACCGCGTTCGCAATGGTGCCGATGCCGGCCTGCAAAGGCGGCAATGCCTTCGGCAGACGGCCGCGCGACACTTCATGCTGGAAGAATTCGATGAGATGGCCCGCGATCATCGCTGTATCGTCATCGGCGGGCAGCACGGTCGAGGGGCTGTCAGGCTGGTTCGTCATGACGATGGCCGCAATCTTTTCGAGCGGAATGTCGATAGACGGCGTGCCCACGCGATCGCTCGGATTAACGACTGGCAGCGGCGTGCGCGACGGGCGCGGCGCGGGCGACCAGATATCGTGCAAGCCTTCCAGCGCGGACGGCTGCGCAAGATTGATCTCCACGATCACCTTCTGCGCAAGCATCGCGAAGGTCGCCGAATTGCCTACCGATGTGCTCGGCACAATGCCGCCGGTTTCGGTGATTGCGACCGCTTCGATGATCGCGATATCGAGCGCGCCGAGGCGCTGATCGCGCAATAGTTCGACGGTCTCCGAGAGATGCTGATCGACGAACATGACTTCGCCGCGATTGATGGCGCGACGCAACGTGGTATCGACCTGAAACGGCAGGCGGCGCTCCAGTGCGCCCGCTTCCGTGAGAATGCGGTCGATGTCGTTGCCAAGAGATGCGCCCGTCATGAGCGTGATACGAAGCGGATCGCTTTCCACGCGCGCCCGGCGCGCTATTTCGAGCGGTACCGCTTTCGCATCGCCGGCGCGGGTAAAGCCGCTTGCACCCACGCGCATGCCATTGCGCACGAGCTGCGCTGCGTCGGCTGCGGAAGTAATCTTTCCGCGTAACGCGGCACAACGAATGCGGTCTTCAAACATCGGTATCTCCACCAACACTGCATGAATCACGCGCTCGCATCCGTCTTGCGCCTGACTGATAAGCCGTGCAGAGAGCGTTGCGAGCGACGCCGGGATTATAAGTATTGCCTGACGCTTTGATTGCCGTGCGTCGCCGCACGGAAAATTCAGGATGCGCTAGACCGGCAGCTTCACCGCCGCCGCGCAGTCGATGAACTCGACGACCGGCGCCATGTCGCGCGCCGTATCGGAACTCGAAGCGCACTTGCGCACGCGCTTGATGAACCGCTCGACACGGCGCCTTGCGTTGACATCGGCAGGCGAGCGGTATCTGAAGCGTGTCGTGCAGATTCTCGCGGACGTGGACGGGGCGGAGGAAGAAGCGAGCTGCGCGCACGAGCACCCGTCGGGCACGCTGCGCATGTTCAGCTTCGCAAGCGTAGGGCAGCACTATATTCTTCCCGCCATCGCGCAATACCGTGCGCTGTATCCGGACGTGAAGGTCGAATTGACGCTGTCGCAGCGCATGCCCGATCTCTTCGAAGGCAGCAGCGATGTCGCGGTCGTCTCGGCAGCCGCGCTGTCCGATTCGGAAGTGATTTCGCACCGGCTCGGCAGCACGTTCAGCATACTGTGCGCGTCGCCCGACTACATTCGCGCACGCGGCGCACCGATGCAGCCCGCCGATCTTGCGGATCACGATTGCCTCACCTTGCAGACGCCGGCATTTCCCGCGCGCGAATGGACGCTCGAAGGTCCGCAAGGCCGCGAGACCTTGCAGATCAGCGGGCCGGTGCAGGTGAATATCGCGGAGTCGCTCGTGGTGGCTATTCGCGAAGGCATGGGCATCGGCATGCTGCCGCTCTATGCCGCAATCGACGGCTTGCGCAACGGTTCGCTCGTGCGCGTACTGCCGCAGCATACGCTTCAGTCCACGAATCTCTATGCGCTCTATGCGTCGCGCAAATTCATCGATGCAAAGACGCGGACCTGGGTCGACTTCCTGCGTGCGCATCTTCCCGGCGTGATTGCCCGCGATGAAGCCGCGCTTGCCGAGATCATGCACCGCGATGCGTCAGGCGGCGTCGCGCTGCCGATGGCTCAAGAACACGCCGCGCAGGTGAGACACTAGGCGCTTCGCCGCTTTCTCTCGCCGGATGACTTGCGCTCGCGTTCGAGCGAAGGCGACCGCTCGGTCAGCAACGCGGCATCGTCGCTAAGAGCAGGCGCCGCCGCCGCGAACTGCCGCCGATATTCGGCCGGTGTCGCGTGCCTCGCAGCCTTGAATTGCCGGTTGAAATTAGCCACGTTCGCGAAGCCCGAGCGGGCGGCGATGACGGCCACGGGCAGCGACGTATCGGCGAGCATCCGGCACGCGTGCCCGATCCGGACACGCGTGATATACCGTCCGACGCTCTCGCCAATATGCTGCACGAAGTACCGCGTGAGCGTGCGCTCCGACAAACTGGCCGCCGCGCAGAGTTCGGACAGCCGCAGCGGTTCGGCAAAACGCGCATCGATCATCGACAGCACGCGGTTGATCCGCTCCGGTTCATGGCCGGACGGACCGGTCGTCGCCTGATCGAAGGCGCTCGGTGAAGCGAGCGGCTGGCCGGGCGCGTCGGCGAGCGTGCAGAGAATGTCGAGCGCCGCGCTCAGCCGTTCGCGCGCCACGTTCGAAAGCAACGCGTCCACACGGCCGCGCATCCATTCGCCGGCAGGCGGCTCGAATGTCAGTCCGCACGCCGCTCTGCGCAAGAGCCTGCGCAGCGGTTCATATTCGCGGCAGCAATCCGCCATGCGCCGCGCCCAGTCGCCGTCGAACCAGATAACGATGGCCACCTGCGGCGAAGACGGCTCGATAGAGCGGTTGGACGCCCACGTATGCGGCAAATCGGGCGGCACGAGGACGAGATCTTCCGCGCCGTAGTCGTTGACCGAGTCGCCGATGTAGCGCTTGCCATGACTGTTCATCGTCAGGGTCAGCTCGTATTCGGGGTGGTGATGCCACTCGAACGGAATACGCGGAAGCCGCCGATGGTAAACCCGGACCGAAGAGTCCTCGCCGAATTCGACATGCTCGTATGCAGGTTTCATGGCCGAAAGCGCAAATGAATCGACTGGATAGTATCACCCGGTTGCGAGTACGCGTCATATGCTATCGCCACGATGCTTCACAAGGAGACAAGCATGGCGCTCATAATCGACGACGTGCCGGCCGCAATCCGGCAGGCAAAAAAAGAGCTTCGCGCGGCGTTGCCGAACTACCGGGAGGTCTTCGCCGAAGTCGAAGAATCGATCGGCGCACAGGCCAAGCGAATCGCAGCGCAGCGCGATCGCGGAGAAAACGTCATTCCGGAGATTCAATTCTCCGACATCACTGAACAGCGCGTGACGGCCGAACAGATCGCGCTCGTCAAATCGCGTGGCGCATGTGTGATTCGTAACGTCTTCCCGCGCGCACAGGTGCAGCAATGGGATGACGATATCGCGCAATACGTCGAACGCAATGATCTCGACAAGCGCCTCGAAAACCGCGCCGAGGACAAATACTTCGGACAACTTGCTTCCAGCAAGCCGCAGATCTACGGCGTGTACTGGTCGAAGCCGCAAGTGCTGGCGCGTCAGTCGGAATCGCTGACCGCGGCGCGCGTCTTCCTCAACAAACTCTGGCGCAACGAAAGCGACGGACGCGTTCACTTCGATCCGGAACATGTGCCCGTCTACGCCGACCGTCTGCGCCGGCGGCCGCCGGGTTCGGCATCGCTCGGCTTGTCGGCGCATTGCGACGGCGGCTCGGTCGAACGCTGGATCGAGAGCAATTTTCGCAAGGTGTACCGCCACGTGTTCTCCGGCAACTGGCGCGAGTACGATGCGTTCGACGCGGCTTTTCGCACGGATGTGCAGGAGATCGCCTCGCCCGCCGTCTGCTCGATGTTCCGCACGTTCCAAGGGTGGACGGCGCTGACGGCGCAAGGCCCGGGCGACGGCACGCTGCAACTCGTGCCCATTGCCAATTCGATGGTGTACATCCTCTTGCGCGCGCTTCAGGACGATGTCGCCGACGATGATCTCTGCGGCGCGATGCCCGGTCGCGCGCTCTCGATCAAGCCGGAGTTCCATGCGCCGCTGTTCGAGGCCTTGTCGTCCATTCCGAAGATGCAAGCGGGCGATACCGTGTTCTGGCACAGCGACGTCATTCATGCCGTCGAAGACGCGCATAACGGCGCGGGCTATAGCAATGTGATGTATATCGCCTCGGCGCCGGCGTGCGCCAAAAACGACGCGTATCTGAAGCGCCAGTTGCCGAGCTTCCTGAAAGGCGAAAGTCCGCCTGACTTCCCGACCGACCATTTCGAAGTCGACTTCATCGGCCGCGCAACGGCTGACGACTTGACTCCACTCGGCAAGGCGCAACTCGGTTTCAATCTGTAGCGGTAATACGGCACGCATGCGCGATCGCATTGATCGCGTTGATCGCGCATGCGTCGCTCGATCCATAACGATAAATTCGGAGACTGCAATGAAACAACAACTGACGTCGGTTGCGACGGCTGTCGCGCTGCTTGTCTCGGGCGCCCATGCTGCTCTCGCTGCGGAACAGGTTTCGGTGCTTCACTGGTGGACCTCGGGCGGTGAATCAAAAGCCATTCGCGTGCTCAAGGAGGACATGAGCAAACAGGGCTACGAGTGGAAAGACTTTGCGATTGCAGGAGGGGCGGGCGCGGCGGCCATGACGGCGCTGAAGACGCAGGTGATCTCGGGCAATGCGCCTTCGGCCGCGCAGATCAAGGGGCCGCTGATTCAGGACTGGGCCGAGCAAGGGATGCTCGTCACGGTGGATGCGCCTGCGGCGGACTGGAAAGCGCACACGCCCGCGCTCATCGATAGCGACATAAAGGCGGGCGGTCACTATGTGGCCGCGCCGTTCTCCGTCCACAGAATCAACTGGCTGTGGATCAACAAGGCGGACCTCGACAAGGTCGGCGGCACGCCGCCGACGACATGGCCGGAGTTCTTCGCGCTCGCCGACAAGTTCCGCGCGGCGGGCATCACACCGGTCGCGCATGGCGGACAGCCGTGGCAAGACATGACGATCTGGGAGACGGTCGTGCTGTCGCAGGGCGCGGACTTCTATCGCAAAGCCCTTGTCGATCTCGATCAGAAGACGCTGACATCGCCGCAAATGATTCAGGTCTTCGAGACCGTTCAGAAGATCCGCTCTTACTTCGACAAGGGCTATCAGGGCCGCGACTGGAACCTCGCCACCGCGATGGTCATTTCCGGCTCGGGCGGCATGCAGTTCATGGGCGACTGGGCGAAGGGCGAATTCGCCAATGCGAACAAGAAGGCGGATGTCGATTATGTCTGCGCGGCGGCGCCCGGAACGTCGAACGCCTACACGTACACGGCGGATGCCTTTGTGTTCTTTCAGCAGAACGGCAAGAACGACGCGACGCCGGGACAGATCGCGCTCGCGAAAACGATCATGTCCGTCGATTTCCAGCAGCAGTTCAGCCTCTACAAGGGCTCCATTCCTGTCAGGCTGGACGTGCCGATGGACAAGTTCGACAGCTGCGCCAAGAAGTCTCGCGCAGACGAGCAGGCGACGATCAAGACGGGCGGGTTTCTGCCATCGCTCGCTTTCGGTGAACTTCAGTCGCCGGTCACGGCTGGCGCAATCACGGATGTGGTGACGAACTTCATGAACTCGAACGAGGATGCGAAAGAGGGCGTGCGCAAGCTCGCGGCTGCTGCAAAGGTCAAGTAAGCGACGCGCAATCTCACTCACAACAAGGAGACAGACTTGGATCCAGTCGCCAAACGAAAATGGCCGCGTTCAGGGCTCGAAACAACGGTGATGGGCTTCGGCGCCGCGCCGATAGGCAACATCTTCAGGCCGATCAGCGAAGAGGATTCGGCGGCTTTGATCAAGGCAGCATGGGACGCGGGCGTACGCTACTTCGACACTGCGCCGATGTACGGACACGGCCTGAGCGAAGCGCGCTGCGGGCAGGGGCTGCGCTGGTACCCGCGCGATCAGTTCGTGCTGTCGACGAAGGTCGGGCGGCTGCTCAAGCCGGGCAAGCGCGCCGACATCGACTTCGCACCGTGGGTCGACGGGCTGCCGTTCGAGCTCGCCTTCGACTACAGCTACGACGGCACGATGCGTTCTATCGAAGACAGTCTGCAACGCCTGGCGCTGGAGCACATCGATATTGCGTTGATCCACGACATCGATGTATTCACGCACGGCGAGCGCCAGCCGGAGATGTTCGGGGCGGCGATGGCGGGCGCATCGAAAGCATTGCTGAAGCTGCGCGACGAAGGCGTCGTGAAGGCGGTCGGGCTGGGCGTCAACGAGTGGCAGGTGGCTCACGAAGCGATCCGCAGGCAGGACTTCGACTGCCTGCTGCTGGCCGGCCGCTACACACTGCTCGAGCAGGACGCGCTGGACGGCTTTCTGCCGCTGTGTGAAGCAAGACAGGTGTCGGTCGTTCTCGGCGGCGGCTTCAACAGCGGCATCCTCGCCACGGGCGCGATTCCCGGCGCGAAATACAACTACGCGCCCGCGCCCGAAGCCATTCTGGAGCGCGTACGTCAGATGGAGCAGGTATGCCGGGACTTCTCGGTGCCGCTCAAGGCCGCTGCACTGCAATTCGTCCTCGGCCATCCTGCGATCCCGACCAGCATCCCGGGAGTGCGCACGGTCGCGCAACTCGAAGACAACCTGCGCACCTTCCGCACCGAGATACCGGCAGAATTCTGGGCCGAGCTGAAACGTCGTGAGTTGATCCGGCAGGATGCGCCGACGCCGCGATAGCAGTCGAGGTTCGTGCGCAATCGGAGAGGCGCGTCAGTCGTGATCGGGCGCTTGCCTGAGGCTGTGCTCGCGATTCCGCTTGTGCACGATGCGGTATCGAGAGAAGCCTTCCACAATCGAAGGATGACGGAATTCCGTCATGACAGGTTCGGCTCATCCGGCCATGATGAAGTGTCGCAATCATGGAGACGCCATCATGTCGTTGACTCCGTTTCGCGTCCACGTTCCGGACGAAGACCTCTCCCGCATCCGGGAACGCATACGGTCTTATCGTTGGCACCGATTTCCCGAGCCGCGCGACGCCGCCGATTGGCGGTATGGACCACCTGCTGCATGGATGCGCGCATTGTGCGAGTACTGGCTAACCGAGTACCAATGGCGGGAGGCCGAGCGAAACATCAACGCCGCCGAACATTTTCTAACGAATATCGACGGTCAGGAACTCCACTTCGTTCACGAGCGAGGTTCTGGAGCGCGACCGCGCCCGCTCTTGATCATCCACGGCTGGCCCTACACGTTCGCAAGCTATCTTCACTTGCTAGAGCCGCTTGCCCACCCCGAGCGCTTCGGCGGTCGCGAAGAAGACGCTTTCAGCGTTGTCATTCCCTCTCTGCCCGGCTATGACTTTTCGCCGCCACCGGCAACGCCCATCGGCCCGCGACGCATTGCGTCGCTTTTCAACGAGCTAATGACGCAAGCGCTCGGCTATGACGAGTACCTGGTCCACGGCGGCGATTGGGGCAGTGCCATCGCGGAGATGCTCGGGTTCCATCATCGCGCGCATATCCGCGGGCTCCATCTGACGATGCAGAGCGTCCGTCATCACGGCGCCGCGCCTCGCACGGGTGCTGTGAGTGAGAATGCCGATGCGAACGAACGCTCGTTCGCCGCGCGCGAAGCCGAGTTGTGGAAGAACGAGAGCGCCTATGCGCGGATTCAGGCAACGAAGCCGCTCAAGCTGGCGTATTCGATGTTCGACAGCCCGGTCGGAGTCGCCGCATGGATTGCAGAAGCCTTTCACGCATGGTCGGATCTGTCGCAACGATCATTCGGCGACGCGATATCAATGGACCGGCTCCTGACCGAGATCATGCTTTACCTGGTCACGGACAGCTTCGGACCTTCGACATGGATCTACGTCGCGGAAGGTCTGGAAGGGTATCAAACGCTTCCGCGAGGACGGTCCATCGAGGTGCCCGTCGCACTCGCGGCGTATCGCGATCCCGTATTCCCCATGCCGCCACGCGAGGTCGCTGCTCTGTCGCACTCGGTCGTGCGCTACACGACCATGCCGACGGGCGGACACTTTCCGTTCTACGAGGACCCCGATGCACTCATTGACGACTTGCGTGGCTTCGCTCGGGAGTTGAGGTAGGGGAGGCATCGTGCATCGCGCGAAGCATTTGCAGGCGGCTCGAAACGCCGAGTTTGCCGTACACCGATCGCAGGTGGTTTTCAACCGTGAGCACCGAGATGCCGAGGGCTCTCGCGACGGCCGCATTACTTGCGCCCTCGGCGACTACGCGAGCCACTTCTCGCTCGCGCGCTGTGAGTCCTGCGGCGTCGAAGAATGAATCGAAGCCCCTGCTTGTGATTGAGCGGGGGGCCGTGTCGGTGTGGACGAGCCACCATCGCTCGCCTCCTTCGCCTGCGATTTCCCGGGCGGCAAGCGTTGCGGCAGCGTCTTCTTCCACGCCTAAATGAACGCGCAGGCTGATCGAACGCGTATGGCTGTCCCTGGCGCAGCGACATGCTTCGAGCTGCGCTCGTATGCGCTCGACGATCGTTGAACGCGCGCCTGACCGGCATAGCGCGTCTCCTCTCATGTCACGCACGCGCAAGTGCGAGTCGAACAGTATCCAGTTGTGCGAACCGCTGCGCGAGAAAGCATCCGTAACCCGGTCGCGCAGTGCGAGTTGCTCGCGAAGCGCGAGGTTCTCTGCGTTCACGCGCAGCGCGGTCGCGGCGCGCCGCAGCGTCTTCGCTTCGGACGCAGTGAACCACGGTTCCGTCGCACGTCTATGCATGCCGAAGCAAACGACCTTGCGCGCGCCAGCAAGCGACATCGGTATCCCGAGGCCGATGACGTCGTAGATTCGTGCGCGGTGGAGAAAGCGCGTCTCGTAGCTCGTCTTCGCAAGTTGCGGCAGTTCGCGCAGTGCGACGACAAGCGGTTCGGGAACCGTTGTCCCTTCTCCTTGCAGCCACGAGCGGAAGGGCCGCGTCAACGGATCGTCTTCATAGAACCGTTCGCCATATTCCGACAGCACGACCTCTTCGGGCGGACGATACCGGACCGAGATCGTCAGGTCTTTGGCTGGCGTTGCACCGAGTTCGAAATACAGATAGCTTCGCGCGCCCAGTCTCGCGGCCAATGGTTGCACGATCGAGCGGGCGCTGCTTTGAAGCTCCTGCTGCGCCGATATGCGTTTCATGGCTACCTCCAGCGGCTTTCAGCATCGCCGGGAAGCAACACGCGTGCCGCTTGGGCATGCGCGACCGCGGCATGCGCCTGCAGGCGAGACCTTCAACGCCCCTTCCACGGCACGAGCCGCCGTTCCAGCGCGCGCATGCCGTAGTCGAAGATCCACGCAATCGCTCCGATCAGCATGATTCCCATGACGACCACGTCCGTGCGCAGAAAGCTCGACGCATTGAGCACCATCTGACCGAGGCCGGCCGTGGCGGCGACCATCTCGGCCGCAACGAGCGTCGTCCAGCCAAAGCCCACGGCGATGCGCAAGCCCGTCAATATTTCAGGCAGCGCCGCGGGCAATACGACGTGCCACACCACCTGCCGGAAGTTCGCGCCGAGCGACCACGCCGCGTTGACCTGCTCGGCGCTCGCGCTGCGCACGCCGGCACGCGCGGCCATCGCGATGGGCGCGAAGCACGCGAGCCAGATGACGACAATCTTCGCGGTCTCGTCGATGCCGAACCAGATGACGACGAGCGGCAGATACGCGAGCGGCGGCAGCGGCCGATAGAACTCCAGCGGCGGGTCCAGCACCCCGCGCGCAATGCGGCTCACGCCCATCGCGATGCCGACGGGCACGGCCGTGACGACCGCCAGCGCGAACGCGCCGAACACGCGGATCGCGCTCCAGAGCAGATGGTCGGAGAGCGGCAGGCCGCCCTGAAGACGGCCATGCCAGGCGTCGACGAATGCGCGCCATTGCGGCGGCTCCGCGCGCTCGAAGGTTAGAAGAAACCAAGCGGCTTTTCGCTATAGCTCACGAGCAGGTTCTTCGTCTGCTGGTAGTGATCGAGCATCATCTTGTGGTTCTCGCGCCCGATGCCCGATTGCTTGTAGCCGCCGAACGCCGCGTGCGCCGGATACGCGTGATAGCAGTTGGTCCATACGCGGCCCGCCTGGATTGCGCGCCCGAAGCGATACGCCCGCGTGCCGTCGCGCGTCCAGACGCCTGCTCCGAGGCCATAGAGCGTGTCGTTCGCAATGGCGAGCGCCTCTTCTTCGTTTTTGAATGTCGTCACCGACAGCACCGGTCCGAAGATCTCTTCCTGAAAGATGCGCATCTTGTTGTGGCCGCGAAATACTGTCGGCTTCACGTAGAAGCCTTTGGCAAGCTCGCCTTCGAGCGCATTGCGTTCGCCGCCGATGAGACAGTCCGCGCCTTCCTGCTTGCCGAGGTCGATGTAAGCCAGAATCTTTTCGAGCTGCTCCTGCGAGGCCTGCGCGCCGATCATCGTCTTCGTGTCCAGCGGATGCCCTTGCGTGATTGCCGCGACACGCTTGAGCGCGCGCTCCATGAAGCGCTCGTAGATGGACTCTTCGATCAGCGCACGCGATGGGCACGTACACACTTCGCCCTGGTTGAGCGCGAACATCGCGAAGCCTTCGAGCGCCTTGTCGAAGAAGCTGTCGTCTGCATTGAGCACGTCGGCAAAGAAGATATTCGGGCTCTTGCCGCCGAGTTCCAGTGTCACGGGTATCAGATTCTGGCTGGCGTACTGCATGATGAGGCGCCCTGTCGTCGTTTCGCCGGTGAACGCGATCTTCGCGATGCGCTTGTTCGATGCGAGTGGCTTGCCGGCTTCGAGCCCGAAGCCGTTGACCACGTTCACCACGCCCGGCGGCAACAAGTCTTGAATGGCCTCGAGCAGCACGAGCAGCGACGCGGGCGTCTGTTCCGCGGGCTTCAGCACCACACAGTTCCCGGCCGCAAGCGCGGGCGCGAGCTTCCATACGGCCATCAAGATGGGGAAGTTCCACGGGATGATCTGACCGACGACGCCGAGCGGTTCATGGAAGTGATACGCGACGGTGTCCTCGTCGATCTGCGAAATGGAGCCTTCCTGCGCGCGGGCGGCGCTCGCGAAATAGCGGAAATGATCGATGGCGAGCGGAATATCGGCCGCCATCGTCTCGCGCAGCGGCTTGCCGTTGTCGATCGATTCGGCTACCGCGAGCCGCGCGAGGTTCGCTTCCATGCGATCCGCTATCTTCATCAGCACATTGGCCCGGTCCGTTGTGGACGTCTTGCCCCACGATGCCTTCGCGGCATGAGCCGCATCGAGGGCGGCTTCGATGTCCGCTTCGCGCGAACGTGGAATGGAGGTGAACGGCTCGCCTGTGATAGGCGAGATGTCGTCGAAGTATTCGCCGCCGACGGGCGGCACCCACTTGCCGCCGATGAAATTTCCATACTGCTTCTTGTACGGATAGTCGGTGCTCAGGAACTGCATCTCCGCATGGTTCATCTGTGTGCTCCTCGCATGTCGATAGAAGCGGTCCAGCGCTGGCGATGCGCGCCGCCGCTGCCAGTACATTGCGAGTTCCATGCCATTGACCGCGCGCGCGGCATCGTCATGCGCAGCGTGGGTTTGGGCGAGACCGTGCGTTGCGGGCGCAGGCGGCGGCTGTTCATATTCGCGACAGGTGTATCGTGCTGTAGCACTCGTGAATCGGGGTCTTGGCGTGAACGCTTAGAGCGGGCGCGTAGCGCCGATACGATGGAAGGGTGGGGATACCCACGTTGAGCCAAGCTCTTGCCTGCCGCCTGGTGTTGGTACGCGGTGACGATGCGTGACGCGAAAGTCACACGCCTTGCCGCATTCGCGGCGCCGATCGCGGAGTCGATGGAACAGAGCGCAGGCGGTGTGGGAACAGTATGAGGGCAGCTCACGGACCGTAGCCGCGTGGCTGCAAGCGCTGTCGATTCACCGCGCCCCTTCGAGATCGAAGGCGCGCGGTGCACGTCCGCCGAGGCCGAATCAATGACCAGGCCCCGCGTTCAGCGGCAGCTTCGAGGCACGTGCAATGTCGGCGGTCATCTTGGTCGGGCCTGGCTTGTATCCGTTCGACATGAGCAGGAACGCCATGATGTCCGCATAGTCCTGATCCTTCATCTTGCCCGGGCGATCGGCGGGCATGTTGGTCGCCATGTAGGTGAATATTCCGCCGACCGTCAGATGCGAATTCGCCGGCGGTGCAAACGACGGCCCCTGCAATGCGGGCGCCGTCACCCCCTGAAGTTGCGCGCCGTGGCACTTCGCGCACGAGCTTCCATATAGCGTCTTTCCGTGCGAGGTCTGAGCCTGTTCGAATGATGGCGGCTCTGCGCCGACTTCGTTCGAAACCTTGATGTTGCGGCCCATGCGCGAGGCGTTCGCGTTCGCGAGCATGATGCCCCCGACTGAAGGCGATGCCGTCGACGGCTTGTCGAGATAACCGGTCGATGTCGTTTGCACGGGCAAGGTCCACTGCTTCGTCAGCGCCTGAAGCGCGCCATCCTTGCGCATGGCCGAGAGCGTTTCGTCGATCAGCGGGCGCGATGCAGCGGCCCTGGCGCCGAACGCGAAAGAGAGCTGCCATTGCGCATACGGCGAGTCGGCGAGCGCGATATCGAAGCTGCGCTGCGGATGCATCAGGCGATAAGCGACGACGGCCGGATACCACACGATGGCCTTTCGCGCGCGTCCGGTCGCCACTGCGTCGACCGTCGATGCGCAGCTATTCTCGAGATCGAGCGTCACGTCCTTCTGCTGCACGGCGATAAGTTGCGCTGGACTCGCATACGTGGCCGCGACGGTGCGCTTCGCTGCGCCCTGTAACACGGTGCCGGGCGCCTCGACGCTCACATATCCCGCACGCAGATAACCGCTGGAAAAGCGCATTTTGCCGCCGGAAGCATCGGCGACCGTCGAACGCGGGAAGCCTGCGATCACGTCGCAATCGCGAGTGAGCAGCTTGTCGAGTTCCCTGAGCGAAACGCCGTCGTCATCGCCTTCGCCGATACCATGGACGAACTCGATCGGAATGTTGGCGCGCGCGAAGACCGCTTGTGCGACGGCGCGATCCAGAGACGCAGACGGACTACCGGGAAACGTGCAGATTTTTACCGTGGGATGGGACACGGAAGGAGCGAGCGCGATGAATGCCGCGAGCATCCCCGCCGCGCGAAAGGTGTGGAGTGAATGAGTCATGGCCAGACGTCCGGTGGTATGAGAGCGCCGCAGAGCGCGCGAAAGACGTGGCGCCCTGCGGTCCGATCAGCGGTTCAGGTGCGCTTCACGTACGATTGAGCGCGAACACATAGAGCGTGCCGCCGCGCGGCACCTTGTCGGCGACCTTGGCCATCGGACCGCCCCAGATCGGATTGGCGCCGCCGTAGCCCGCGAGAATGGCGACATATTCCTTGCCGTCGATCTCATACACCGAAGGCTGCGCGATGATGCCGCTCGCGAGCTTCGGGCTCTTCCACAGAACCTTGCCCGTCTTTTCGTCGAACGCAAGCAAGTGGCCGTCGAGCGAGCCGCTGAACGCAAGGCCGCCCGCCGTGGTCGCCACGCCGCCGTTCCATGGCAGCTTGGTCCAATAGCTCCACACCTTCTTGCCGGTATCGACGTCGATCGCCTGCAGTTCGCCATAGCCCTTGCTGCCAGGCTCAGGCTTGATCTCGAAGCCTTCTCCGAGATAGGGCAGGCCTTCCATGTAGTTCACCGACTTGCCGGACAAGGACATGCACGCATGCAGCGCGGGCACGATGGCAAGGTGTGTCTCGGGATCGTACGACACGGACCACCAGTTCTTGCCGCCAAGGAAGCTGGGACACGTCTCGATGGTCGTGCCTGTTTTCGGGTATTTCGCGGCATCCTGCACCGGTTTGCCATCAGCGGTATAGCCCGTGACCGATGTGGCCTTCACGAACGGCCGCGCGTAGATCAGCTTGCCGTTGCTGCGATCAATGGCATGGAAGAAGCCGTTGCGGTCCGCATGAATGATCGCGTCGTAGTCCTTGCCCTGATACTTGACGTTGGCGAGCACCGGCGTGTTCACGCCGTCGTAGTCCCACGTATCATGCGTCGTGTACTGATAATGCCACTTGAGATCGCCCGTCTTCGGATCGAGCGCGAGCAGTGAATCCGAATACAGGTTATCGCCGGGCCGCAGGTCGGCAAGCCACGGCCCGGGATTGCCCACGCCCCAGTAGAGCGTCTTGCTTGCCGCGTCGTAGGTGCCGGTGAGCCATGCGGGCGCGCCGCCATGTTCCTGCATGCCATCGGGCCACGTGTCGCCGCCCGGCTCCTTCGCGCCGGGCACCGTGAAGCGCTTCCACAGCAACTTGCCATCGTTGGGATCGAGCGCTGCGATGAAACCGCGCGCGCCGTACTCGCCGCCCGAACTGCCGACGACGAGTGCGCCGTCGAGGGCGAGCGGCGCAAGCGAGAATGCGTAGCCCATGCCCGGATCGAACATGGCCTTCTTCCATACGAGTGCGCCGGTTTGTGCATCGAGCGCGGCCACTTCGCCGTTCAGCATCGCGACGTAGACGTTCTTTCCGTAGAGCGCGACCCCGCGATTCACCACGTCGCAACAGGCGGTCTTGAACGACTTGGCGTCGAGTTGCGGCTCGTACTTCCAAAGCTGCTTGCCCGTCGCGGCATCGAATGCGTAGACGTTGTCCTTGGGCGTCGTCACGAACATAAAGCGCCCGTTGACGATGGGCGTCGCTTCGAAACCCTGCTGCAGCTCAGCGGGAAACTTGTAGCTCCATGCCTGCTTCAGGTCCTTGACGTTGCGTGTGTCGATCTGCTTGAGCGGAGAGTGAGCATGACCGTTGTAGGTGCGGTAGTACGTGAGCCAGCCCGGGTCGTCCTGCGCGCTTGTCAGGCGTTCATAAGTGACATCGGAGTATTGCGCCGGCGTGCCATCCGCCGCGATGGCCTGATGCTGTGCAAAAGCGAATGTCACCGCGGCCCCTGCTGCAAGGGCCGCCAAGCGCATCGCCGGGACTGGTCGAGTCTTCATCGTCGTCTCCTGGATATGAATGCAACGTCTTCTCTCTTGCGTGTCCGATAACGATAGACACGCGAAACGGTTGCCGCATCGTCAAGGCAACTCACGTGCCATTGATCGAGGAAGCGCCTGACAGGCTTGCCCCATGCGGACGCGGCGGTCGATGCAACTCGAGCTCATGCCGCAGCGCATGGATGCACGGGTGTTGCAATGTGGAGTAGTGGGACGTCGAGTGTTGCCGGATGGGGCAGTGGCACGATCAGTCGTTACAAGGCGCGTCGCGTCTCAGGGTCGCTGAAGACTTCGGACCCCTACATAATGTGGAGGGAATAGTGGAGGAGGAGCATATGTCCGGACCGATCCCGCTCCGAGCCGGACATATGCTTATTGAGGCTTCAGCGCGTGGCGATATACATCGTGATTTCGAAGCCGAAGCGCAGATCGGTGAAGGCGGGTTTAGTCCATTGCATGGCGTCTCCTTGAATGATGCGTGAGCGGTCGCGAACCGTTTCGCAACCGGCGCTCAAAGGTGCAAGGTCCATGCCTTCGACAAAGAGATCGCGCGCAACACGCTCCGGCACCGGAGTGCTCCAAAGTGCAACACCCGGGCAACAGTTCACTGCTCCATGGATGAACAGCCGGGCATCTTGCGATAGATCGTATTCCGTGAGATCCCGAGCGCGCGCGCCGCGGCCGACACATTGCCATGATGACGCGCGAGCGCCGCGGCAATGACGGCCACGGTGACCTCTTCGAGCCGTTCACCATCCAATGCCGATGAAACGCTTGCTTCACTGACGGCTGGCGTAGGGACGCGCGGGTCATCGAAGAAGTCTTCGGGAAGATGCTCGCGGCGGATGCAGCCATCGTCGTCGACCATCGCGGCGGCGGTGCGCAACACGTTGCACAACTGCCTGAAGTTTCCCGGCCACGCGTAGCGTTCGAACAGTGCCAAGACGTCGTCATCGATGGACAGACGCGTGTTGCATGCTTCTTCGGCGCTCAACGTCCGCATCATGTTCGTGATGACGACGGCGAGGTCGGTGCGTTCGCGCAAGGGCGGCAGCTTGACCACGAGCCCGTTGATCCGATAGTACAGGTCTTCGCGGAACGTGTTCTGAGCGATCATCTCGCGCAGATTGCGGTGCGTCGCGCAAATGATCGCCACGTCCACCGGTATGGACTTGCTTGAGCCGAGCGGATCGATCACGCGCTCCTGGAGCACGCGAAGCAGCCGCACCTGCAAGTGGTAGGGCATGTCGCCGATTTCATCCAGGAAAAGCGTGCCGCCGTTCGCCTGAAGCACCTTGCCCGCCGCGCCTTTGCGCCGCGCGCCCGTGAATGCGCCTTCCTCGTACCCGAACAGCTCGGATTCGATCAGGTTTTCCGGGATCGATGCGCAGTTCACCGCGATAAACGGCCCCCCGCGACGCGGCGAATCGCTGTGAATGGCTTGCGCGAGGAGTTCCTTGCCCGTGCCCGTTTCGCCGGTGATGAGGATGGGGATACCCTTGCCGATGACCTTGCGCACCTTGCCGATCACGGCCGAGATTCTGGCATCGCCCGTCTCGAGCGATGCGAGCCTGGACGACGGCTCGCAAGGAGCCAACGCGCGCGGGGCAGGCCGTGCGGCGGGCGTCGTCGCGTCGGCGAAGGGCGCGCGGTCGAGGCGCACGCGCGCGCAGACGACGGTGCCGTTGTTCAGGTTGAGCGAAATGTGCGGCGCGCGGCTCGCTTGCGAACGATCGATCAGTTGCGCGCTCGTCAGGCCGAAGAGCGACGAAAGCGTATGCGCGCGCAACGCCGACAGCGGCAGGCCGAACTGGAATTGTGCGCTGCGATTGGCCGACAGGAAGCGGCCATCGAAGCTGAACGCCATGATTCCTTCCATGAGCGTGCCGAGAAATTCCGGCCGGCCGTGGAAGGAAATCTGCAGCATGCCCTGAAAAGTGCTGGAAAACAGGTGGTTTTCGATCATCTGCACCGACATGCGCGCGAGCGCCATCGTGTGTCGATGGTAGCTGCGATGATCGCCCGTTACGTCGAGCACGCCGATCAGATCACCGTATGGATCGAGGATCGGCACGCTCGAACAGGTGAGGAAACGGTTGGCCGCGAGATAGTGCTGGTCGCCATGCACGACCGTGGCCGAGCGTTCGGCGATCGCGGTGCCGATTGCATTCGTGCCTTGTCGTTCCTCCGCCCAGTTTGCTCCCGCTCTGAGCGCGACCTTCTCGGCGCGCGCGAGGAAGTCGTCGTCACCGGTGGAGTGGAGGATCAGGCCTTGCGCGTCCGTGAGAACGATCATGCTTTGCGTATTGACGATCTGCTCCCGCAGGCTTTCCATGACCGGCGTCGCGTGCGCGCATAGCACGCGGTTCTGCTCGAGCTTGAGCAGCAGGTCGGCGCGGGTGAGGACGTCGTAGTCGGGGCGCGTGGAAGCGTGGAGGCCGAAGGTCTCCGATCGCTGATGGGCGTTGCGGATCGCCGGGATGAGCCAACCGTTTTCCCTTTCATCGGGGATGCCCGCGATCTCGCGGATCTCGTCTTGCATCGTCTCCTCCTTGTGCAAGTGCCGGTCGATTCGCCGGATAGTGTGGCGCCGAAACAAGCAAGCACCGGGCCAATGTGCGCCACGCGTCGACTTCTACAGCAAAAGAAAGTATAGGGACGGCGAGGGGCGGCGCAGTGAAGTGTCTCGCGCCGGTGGCAGGTGTTCTCGGACCCATGCTACAGCGGTCTGCCGGGGCAGGCGCTTGATCGAACACAAATATTTCGGCGTGGATTCGCGCTTTCCACTACGCCGCAAAACGTGAGAGCGCGCGGGAGATTGCTCATTGAGTTCTCCATAGGCAAACCGGTGGCGGCAAATATCGAAAGAGGATCGAACGCCGGCCTGTAGATTTGGTCTTATCCAGCCGTAAACCTTCTGTGCGGCTTCGCTGGACCGCATCGTGCGCCCGCAAGTTATCGAACATGAAACGGACCGAACTCGACATCCCATCATGCCCGCCGAGCAGTCCGCCTACGCTAGCCACGCGCTTTTCGACGCTGACGTTCCCGCGCGAGCGTCAATTGCTCGCATGGCGCGACCGCGTGGGGCACGTCGTCGACGTATTGCCCGACAAGGATCAGATCGCGCGCGGCTTCGCGGGCAGTATCGACCTTCATGCGGCGGGCGGGCTGGTGTTCACGCAAGCGCGCACCGAAGCGCTGGTGCTCGAGCGGTCGATCGCGCGCGTGTCGACGGATACACGCCACGATTTTGTGTTTCACGTTTATGCGGAAGGCGAGTCCGGCCATGTCAGCGGCGTGCGCAAGAAGCGCAGCGCGCCGGATTCGGTGCGTGGAATCGCGGCGTTCGATCTGAACCAGCGCTTTCGCATCGAGCGTCCCGCGTGCCGCGTGCTGACCATGTTCCTGCCGCGTTCGGTCGTGGCAGCGCATATCGGCGACTGTGATGCGCTGCACGGCCGCGTCTTGCCCGAAGACGCGCCACTCGCGCGCGAGGTCTTCCGGCATTTCGAAGCGGTCGCACACGCACTGCCGACGCTGAACCGGTCCGAAGCCATCGACGCGCTCGGTGCCGGCGCGCAACTCATGCTCGCCGCATTTGCCGACAACGCGGATGCCTTGCACGACATGCACGACTTGGGCGACACGCTGCGATTCGCGGCGAAACGACAGGTGAAGCACTATGTCGAGACGCACCTGCATCGGGCGGATCTCACGCCGGCAAAGATCGTCGATGCACTCGGTCTCGACCGCGAGGCTCTTTATCGAGGGTTCGAGCAGGAAGGCGGCCTTCGCGCGTACATCGGCAGTCGCCGTTTGCGCGAAGCTGCCGATAAACTCGCGCGCTTTCCGGATCGGCCGATTGCCGACATCGCGATGAGTCTCGGTTTCAAGAGCACGTCGGATTTCACGCGCGCGTTTTATCGCGCCTTCGATGTGACTCCGCTCGACATGCGGCTGCGCGCACAGGACCTGTTGCGCGCGGCGGCGAGCGATCCCGTCATGCGCATGCACGCCGCGCATTCAAGGGGCGTTCGGGGAAGCGGCTGAGTGCGAGCAGCGCCAGGCCGTTTGCGGCGACCAGATACCACGCGGGCGTCATCGCGTTGCCGGTCGCGTCGATGAGCCATGCGACGGCGAGCGGCGAGAATCCGCCGAAGACCACAGCCCCGAACGTATAGACGACCGACAGGCTTGCTGCGCGCCGATGCTTCGGGAACGCTTCGAGCATCAGCACGGAACCTGCGCCCGCGTTGTTCAACGCAATAGCGACATAGAGCAATACGATCACGAGTGCGAGCGTGTCGGGCGCTCCTCGTGTCAGCGCGTGGAAGGCCGGGAAAGCCGTGACAAGCGCGCCGACGAGCGATGCATACTGCAGCGTCTTGCGGCTCATCAGCCGATCTGCGGCGAGCGCGACGAGCGGTGTCACGACAAGAATCACGAGGCCCGAGAGCGACGCGATCAGAAAGCTGATCGCGGGCGGCCGATGCAACGTATGCGTCAGGTAGTTCGGCATGTACAGCACGGCAATGTAAATGCTCGACGAAGGCGCGGCCATCATCAACATGCCGCATGCGAGAGGCCGTGCGTGCTCGCGAAGCACCATCCGAAGCGGCGTGCGCGCGGGACGCGGCTTCGATGGCGACGCATCGCCCGGTACGCGACGAAGCCACCAGCCGAGCGGCGCGATCAATCCGCCGATGACGAAGGGCACGCGCCATCCCCATTGCACGAGCTGGTCGTGCGACAGCAGCGCGGACGTGCACGCGCCGACGAGCGCAGCCACGCATGCTGCGGCACCCTGGCTCGCGCCCCGCCAACTGACCATGAAGCAGCGCCGTTCATAAGGCACCGACTCCATCAGCAGCGCGGATGCCGGGCCGATCTCGCCGCCCGCCGCCAGTCCTTGCATGAGCCGCGCCAACACGATCATGACGGTCGCGCTCGCGCCGATCATCGCGGGCGTCGGCAGACACGCGATGAGCCACGTGCCTGCCGCCATCAGGGCGATGGACAGGCGCATGCCCGCATCGCGGCCGCGACGGTCCGCGTATCGTCCGATCAGCATGGCGCCGAGCGGACGCATCACGAAGCCGGCGCCGAACGTCGCGAGCGAAAGCAGCAGAGACGAAGCGGCGTCGTGCGCGGGAAAGAACAGCCGACCGATCATCGCTGCGGAGAAACCGTACACGGTGAAGTCATACGCAACGAAGCCGTTGCTGATCACCGTCGCGACGATGAGGCGTTTCAGATCGGCGGGCGACTTTCGATGCTCAGTGTGGTCCATGAATATGCGCGGAGTGATGCATTGTTATCGGCCGTTTCTAGCCTTGGCTTTTGCGGATTTTCCAGTTCGCCGCTTAGTCGTTTATGCGTTCATGCGTTCATGCGTTCATGCGTTCATGCGAAAGGGTAATGGTTTTCCCCGCATTCAAGAGGTCGCGGCTGCTGCCGTTAGCAGGTAGAACGCCGCGCATCGCGGCCACCGCAACCACGCCCTGGAACCTAGCATGAAGATTTCTACTCGGCTCGCGCTGCTTGCCATTACCGCGCTTATCGCGTTGCTTGCCGTCGGCGGATATAGCGTCTACAGCGTGCGACGCGCGATGCTCGACGACAAGCGGGCGCAGATCGTGAACATGTTGAAGATGGCCGAGCACCTGGCCGAGTACTACCACCAGCAGGAAGTTGCCGGTGCGATGACGACCGAGCAGGCGCAAACCGCCACGAAGACGGCACTGAACCGGATGAATTATTCCGACCAGAGCTACTACTGGGCCCGCCTGCCGGACGGAACCTCACTCGTGCATCGGAAACAGGAAAACATCGGCAAGGTCTTGCTCGGCAAGGCGCCAGACGGACGCCCAGACACCGAGCTTTATCGCGAGATGCTCGATAAGGAGCATATTCCGGTGCTGATGGTGGTCACCACGCACCCGTCGACGGGCGTCATGACGGGCAAGATGAACGGCATCGTCGAGTTCAAACCGTGGGGCTGGTGGATCGGCACGGGATTCTTCACCGACGATATCAGTGCAACGTTCGTGCACACGATGCTGCAGATCGGCGGATTGATTGCGCTGGCGCTCGCGGCCATTGCCGCATTGGCGTGGAAAACCATACGGAACGTGACGGGCGCACTAGGCGGCGAGCCTCAGTTCGCAGCGCGCGTCGTTCGAGAGATCGCAGCCGGCGACCTTAGTTCTCCTACGCCGCTCAAGGATGGGGACGACCGCAGCCTTCTCGCCACAGTGGAGCACATGCGTCGCGGTCTGCAAGCGACGGTGACCACCATTCGCACGAGTTCGGAAGCCGTTTCGTCGGGTGCTGTCCAGATTGCGGCGGGCAATACCGATCTGTCGAGCCGCACCGAGCAGCAGGCCGCGTCGCTTCAGGAAACCGCGGCGAGCATGGAGGAGCTGACAGCAACGGTCAAGCAGAACTCCGAGAACGCCCAGCAAGCGAGCGGGCTGGCCGAGAACGCGAATGCCGTTGCCAACGAGGGCAGCGCGATCATCGGTCAGGTCATCCAAACCATGGATTCGATCGAACAGAGTTCGGGCAAGATCACCGAAATCATTGGGATGATCGAAGGGATCGCATTCCAGACCAACATCCTGGCGCTGAACGCAGCAGTGGAGGCGGCACGCGCAGGCGAGCAGGGCAGGGGCTTCGCGGTCGTTGCCAGCGAGGTTCGCAACCTCGCGCAGCGTTCCTCGACGGCCGCAAGGGAGATCAAGGACCTCATCGAGACGTCCGGCAGCCGAGTGCATGAAGGAACCGTCCTTGTCGCACAGGCCAGTGAGACGATGAAGCGCGTGGGCACCGCCATCCAGCGCGTCAACGACATCATGGGCGAGATCGCGTCCGCTTCCAACGAGCAGAGCCGCGGCATCGAGCAAGTCAATCAGGCCATTTCGCAGATGGACGAGGTCACTCAGCAGAACGCGGCGCTCGTGGAAGAAGCCGCGGCAGCGGCGGGTTCCATGGAGGACCAGGCGAAGCAACTGACCGCAGCCGTCGCTGTGTTCCGCACGGCCCAATCATCCGCCGCGCCGACGACGATCAGTCGCGCGCCGCAGACGACGCGCCCGTCGCCTGTCAAGAGAACACCGCCGGCCACCCGCGTGGTCAAGGCAACGGCCCCTGCGCCGGTAGCGGCCGGCGCGGCGGCTGATGGTGAGTGGTCGACGTTCTAAGCCCGGAGGCTGCCTCTCGTCGCCGACGACTCCGCTCGGGCGCGGAGGCGCCTTCCCCTCGTGACTCCGTCAGCGGCGCTGTCACCACAAGCTCCACGATACCTTCGCGCGCGAGCGACCAGCTGACGCCACGTCAGGCCGCGCTCGCGCAGTCATAAAGCTCAACCGTTCCGACCGGACCCCGGCCAAGCGTGATCGCAACGGGAGATGATCGGCGGCCGTCAAGTTTCCCCGGCGCCGCCCCTCGCCGTTAGCTCATTCCGACCGCGCCGCTCATGCGCGCACCGGCACGCCTCGCCGTTTCCCCCGAGTTACTTAAGCGTCGCCGCATCGAGACGCTCGAAAGAACCGCCTCTAATCTCTTCAGGCTGGCCGAACGCATCGGCCTACGCCACCGTCGGTAATGAATTTATTTCAGCACGCCCTTAATTCCGATGCCGTAATTGCCGATATTCCTTTCGAAAGCTGACAGTCAGAAGCGCAACCGAGCAACCACTCACCGTAAATGGCGCAGGACGAGTCAGCAGGACTCCACGCGGAGAAACAATGGACAACATGGAGCGATTCGCAAAATGCGCATCAAGAATCTAAAGATCGGCGTTCGGCTGGGCTGTGCGTTCGGCGCGGTTGTCGCGCTGATGATCGGCACGGCGGCGCTGGGAACCAAGCATCTGGAAGCCAGCAACGAGAAAATGGACAACGTCGTCAGCGAACATTATTCGCTGATCGCGTTGAGCAATACCATCAAGACCAATGGCTACAAGGCCAATGGCATCTTGAGCAAACTCCTGCTCGCTTCGTCGGAAGACCAGACCAAGCAGTACATGGACGAATACGTGGCGATTCGTGGCGCGAATGCGCAAGCGTATTCGAAACTCGAGAAGCTGCTGACGAGCGACGACGGAAAGGCGCTTTTCAAAGAGCAGATCGGCGCGCGAACGGTTTACGGAGTGAGCGTACGCAAATTCTTCGAACTCGTTAAAGCTAATGAGCAACAGGCGGCACGAGAGCTGTATCTCGGTGATCTCGCCCGTCAACAGGACGACTACTACTTGCTCGTCGACAAAATGGTCGACTATCAGGCGGCGCTCATGCAGGCAGCCGTGACGAAGGCAGCCGAAGACGGCAACGACGCGCGCATACAGATGATTCTGCTGTCGCTCGGTGCGGTGCTCGCGGCAATCGGCACGGGCGTCGTCATCACGCGCAGCATCACCCGGCCCATTCATGAAGCCGTGAACCTTGCCGAAGCGGTGGCGGACGGCGATCTGACCCATCGTCTGGAAGTCGCGTCGAGCGATGAAATCGGCAGGCTGCAGGGCGCGCTCAAGCGAATGATCGAGAACCTGCACGGTATCGTGGGCAATGTGCGCACGGCGACGCAAACGATCACGCACGCGTCGCGGGAAGTCGCGAGCGGGAACATGGACCTGTCGAGCCGGACGGAACAGCAGGCGAGCGCCCTCGAAGAGACGGCCGCCGCGATGGAAGAACTGACCTCCACGGTCAAGCAGAACGCCGACAACGCGCTCGAAGCCAACCGCGTTGCATCCGATGCATCGGTCATCGCGGGCAAAGGCGGGGAAGCCGTGAACCGCGTCGTGGATACGATGGAAGCCATCAACGCCTCGTCGCGCGAGATCGTGAACATCATCGCCGTGATCGAAGGTATCGCGTTCCAGACCAACATCCTCGCGCTCAACGCCGCCGTGGAAGCGGCGCGGGCCGGCGAGCACGGGCGTGGCTTCGCAGTCGTGGCGAGCGAAGTGCGTAGCCTCGCGCAGCGCAGCGCGACGGCTGCCAAGGAGATCAAGACGCTTATCGACGATTCCGTCGACCTGGCCGACACCGGTAGCCAGATCGTCGGGGAGGCGGGGCAAACCATTCGTGAAGTGCTGAGCAGCATCTCGCGCGTCTCGACCATCGTCGGTGAAATGAGCACGTCGAGCCGCGAGCAAAGCGACGGCATCGAGCAGATCAATCAGGCTGTTACGCAAATGGACCAGGTCACGCAGGAAAACGCCGCGCTGGTGGAAGAAAGCGCGGCCGCAGCCCAGTCGTTGCGCGATCAGGCCGCCGAACTGACGCAACTGGTCGCTTCCTTCAAGCTGGATGCGGCGACGTCCCCGGACGATGCACGTGCAGCGGCCCATGCCGAGCCCGCGCGTCGATCCAGTATGCCGATGCTCATGACTAGCTGACCGTCGGTGGTGCGCCGTCGTGCACGGCGCACTCGCTGACCGCGCCTCCAATCGGGGCGAGAGACAGCGAACACAAGAACTCATGATCTGAAACCGAGCTCATAGCATGTACCAAGACCCAATCGACGCCGCGCTCGTTCACGAGGCAGCCAGCGTCCGCGCAAGCGAGCCTGACGCCGCGCTATCGAAGGCGGCCTCACCAACGGCGGCACTGATCGACGCTTACCGCAAACACGGTCATCTCATAGCGACGCTTGACCCGCTGGGACTCTCGGCGCCGGGATACGCGCCTGACTTGTCGCCGCGCTATCACGGACTCGACGCGTCTGAAGCGATCGCCGCCGGCAACGCACCTGCACCGTTTGCATCGGCCGCGACGGTCGGGCAACTCGAGGACCAACTGAAGCGCGCTTATTGCGGCGCGCTGACGCTCGATTGCAGCGGCGTGCGCAACGAGTTGCGCCGTGCCTGGCTTTTCGAACGCATGGAGCGGGACCTCACGCTGCCCAAGCCGACGCAGCAACAGCGCAAGGCACTACTCGCGCGTCTTCTCGACGCGGAGATGTGGGAGCGGTTCGTCGCGGCACGCCATGACGATGCCAAGCGCTTCTCGCTCGAAGGCTGCGAGAGCTTCATTCCGCTTCTCGACACCTTGATAGAAAGCGCCGCAAGCGATGGCACGCGGCAGTTGTTTCTCGGCATGCCCCATCGGGGACGCCTGAACACGCTCGTCAACGTGATGGAGTTCCCCGCAGAACGAATGATGGATCGCCTCGATCCCGGATCGGATCTCGGGGCTATCCAGACGGACCTTCCGTATCACCTCGGCGGTGAAGTCACGAAGCGCACGTCGTGGGGAGACGTCGCGGTGCTGCTCGCACACAATCCTTCTCATCTGCAAAGCGTGTATCCGGTGATCAGCGGAATGGCGCGCGCATGGCTGGATGACCATCCCGGTCAAGACTGCGTACCCGTCGTCGTGCACGGAGACGCCGCTTTCGCCGGGCAGGGCGTCGTCATGGAAACGCTCAATATGACGCGCCAGGACGGCTATGGTTTGGGCGGCACGATCCACGTCATCCTGAACAATCAGATCGGCTTCACCACGCCGAACCGGATGAACCTGCGCGACCACGCTTACTGTACCGATGTCGCCCGCATGATCGATGCACCTGTCCTGCGCGTCAATGCCGATCATCCGGAAGATGTTCTTCGTGCCGCGCGGTTCGCGTATGACTATCGCAAGCAGCACCGCGCCGATATCGTCATCGACCTGATCGGTTATCGGCGGCTCGGGCATTCGGAGCATGACGTGCCTTCGGTCACGCAACCGCTATGGCAGACGGCCATCGACATGCATCCGACCGTGACCGAGCTGTATTACATCGCGACGGGTGGCGGTACGGCGCTTCGCGGCCTGCGGGACGAAGCGTTGCGCAGACTCGCGTCGAATGAGACTGTTGAACAAGCCATCGTTCAGAATCGTCGCGACATGGGCACGACCGAGCCGAACCTGACCACCGCGCAGCTGTCGCTAGGCCAGTTGCGGGAGCTGACCGCTGCGCTTACCCGCGTGCCGGAGGACGTGTCGGTCCATCCGCTCGTCGCGTCGATGCTCGCGAAGTGGCAGGACACCGTCGCGGACGAAGAACGCGCGGCCGACTGGCGCTTCGCCGAGAACATGGCGTATGCCTCGTTGCTCGCAGCAGGGCATGATATTCGGCTCTCGGGTCTCGACGTGGGGCGCGGCACGTTCATGCATCGCCATGCTGTATGGCATGCGCAGGATGCGCACGACGTGCCGGGCCACAGCCACGTACCGCTCAATGCTATCGCTGCGAACCAAGGAAGATTCGACATCGTCAACTCGCCGCTCACCGAGGAAGCCGTGCTCGGATTCGAGTACGGCTACAGCGTGCAAACCAGAGCAACGATGACCGTGTGGGAAGCGCAATATGGCGATTTCGTCAACGGCGCGCAGGTCTTCGTCGATCAGTACATTGCCGCCGGTGAATTCAAATGGGGTTATGAGTCGGCGCTTGCGGTCTTGCTGCCGCACGGTCACGAGGGCGTGGGCCCGGAGCATTCGAGCGGCTACCTCGGCCGTTTCCTTCAGCTATGTGCGGATGAGAACATGCGGATCGTCGTGCCTTCGACCTCCGCGCAATGGTTCCATCTGCTTCGGCAGCAGGCGACGGCGCAGCATCGGACCCCGCTCATCGTCATGTCTCCGAAGTCGAAGCTCTACGCCAACGTGGCGTCGCATGCGCCGCTGCGCGAGATGGCCGAGGGTTCATTTCAAAGCGTGCTGGACGACGAACGCATCGCCGATGCGACTGCCGTTAAACGCGTCGTGCTATGCAGCGGAAAGTTCTTCTACGAAATGCGCGACGCTCGCGATGAATCCCGGGACGACTCGACTGCGATCATCCGTGTCGAGCAGCTTTATCCGTTCCCTCACGACGAACTGAGGCGCGCGCTCGCCCGGTTCACCAACTTGCGCAGTATCGTGTGGGCGCAGGAGGAGGACCGAAACCAGGGGGCATGGCGATTCGTTCGGGAAGAACTGGAGAAGGTACTCCCCGCCGGTTGCGCCCTGCGCAATGCATGCCGCAAGGAAACGCCGGCCGGCGCTCATTCCACCGTGGCAGCGCATCGGCGGGAGCAGTTGCGAATCGTCGCCGCCGCACTGCACGCGGATTCGCTCTGAATCGGAATGGCGAGGGAATGCGGGACGGCTTCTCGCGACAGCCGATCCCTCGCCATCCGATGCTCAGCCGGACACTTGCGGCTGACTCTCGCCGCCCTGTTCAGAGCCGCCCGCGGCTCGATACCGGCCGGTTACGGCCCGATGCCGCGTCGCGGTCCACCGCCGAGCCGCCGTCTTCCTCGAACGGCGGTTGATGACGAAAGCCCGCGCCCCCGGAGACGATGGAGATGATCGCGCCGACGACCAGTGCGGCGAACGAGAACCAGCTTGCGCGGGCGACGCCCTTGGCCGCCGTTTCTGCTGCCTGTCGCGCATCCTGTTCGGCTTCGGGACTGGATGCCGCCGACGCCGCCGACGCAACCGCTGCTTGCAGCTGTTGCTTCGCGGAATCGATGATCTGACTGCCGCCGCCCGACTGGTTGGCGGCAGTCGCGCCGACTTGCGCGCTCGTCGCCGCGACGCTGCCGGCGGTGCTGACCGCGCCGGTAATCAGCGACGTCATCCCGTAGACGATCAATAGCGTCATCACGGCCCACGAAAGCAGGCCATGCAGCCATCCGAGCACCGGCGCGCAGCGGCCCGCGTAGTAGGAGCCGATGAAAACCGCAAGCACGGTCGTAATAATCACCCATACGCCCGAGCCGAAGCCGAAGCCTCGTAATGCGTCAGGCTTCGACATCGGCGCAAGCAGAGATGCGCCGATGGCGGTCCCGAGCACGCTCATGATCAGATACACGATCATCGAAAGGATCACGCCGGCGATGATCGCCCCCCATGACAGCCGCGGCAGGCCGTCCCGAGTCGTCAAGAGTTTCATCGATGTCTCCGATAGTGAGCAACCGTTTGTGGTGCCAACAGTCCCGCAAACGTCGTGCCGCGCGGGGGAGGGATAAACACCGACGAACGCCTTGGTAGCCGCGTTTGCCCGGCGGCCGCCGTCTATTCGACGGCGTCAGCAGTTCAGTGGAATTCGAGGTGGCGAACGCAAGAAGCACAGCTCGCGCGCATGTTTGCGGCGATCTTCAGAAAGAACACACCGGTCGCAGAAGGGCCGTATTTCGCTTGCCAGGGCTGGCGTACTGTTATTACGTACACCGAAGCAAATCGTTCGTCGTTAGATGGCGAAGGCCAGATCGGCGGCGTTCGAGAAGACGCGCCGTTCCCCTCGACGCCACCGCATCACGCCTCTTGCAAGCGCCATTTCTTGTTCGGCGAACCATCGATCGACTTCTCGAAACCGCTTTCGAACACCCAGGTCCAGGCCGGCCGCGAAGGGCGCTCGTCCGGTGCAGCTTCGAGTTGCTCCGCGAAGGCCAACGCCTGCTCCGCGTTAGCGAAAAAACGAACGTCGCCGATGACGACGTTGTATAGCGGCATCGACGCGTCAACGAGGAACAGCGTTAGCTTCCTCGTCGCATCTATCCGCCATACCGCGCTGGTTCCAATGCTGTAGGGAAATCGTCGCGATGCGTTCGGATCGGGTGTCTGGTTCATGCCGCCGCTCCCGCCATGGCGTTGCGCATCACCTCCGCGAGTTCCGACGCGACGAACTTTGCGACGTAGGCGTTCGCGCCGACCTTTCGCACGTGCTGTTCGTTCGCCGAGCCCGACAGCGAAGAATGAATGACGACGGGGATGGATTGAAGGTCAGCGGCTGCCTTGATTTTTCGCGTGAGCGTGAATCCGTCCATTTCGGGCATTTCGAGGTCTGTGAGCACGAGCGCGATGTCGTCGGTGACCTTGCGGCCCGCTTGGGCGGCCTTCTCTCCGGCGCGTTCGAGCACTTCCCAGGCCTCTTTTCCGGTTTTCGCCATGATGTACGGCACGCCCATCGCATTCAGGCTCTCTTCGATCAGCGCGCGCGCGACGCCGGAGTCGTCCGCAGCCAGCACCTTCGCGCCGCGCGGAAGAACGAGGCGTCCCGTGTTGTCCACGGTGATCTCCGGCTCGCTCGAAGGCAACACGTCGCGCAGAATCTGTTCGACGTCGAGCACTTGAGCGAGCCGTCCGCCCGCATGCGGATCGAGCCGCGCAATGCTCGTTACGGCCCGGCCGGTGGAATGTCCTTCTGCCGAGAGCACGCGGCTCCAGTCCAGGCGCACGATGTCATCGACTTCCTCGACGGCGAAGCCTTGCGTCGTACGCGCGAACTCGGTCACGAGCAGGATTCTGCTTTTGCCGCGAGAGACGCAACCGGTGACTGCGGCCAGATCGATGACCGGGATGATTTCGCCGCGCACATCGACCACACCGAGGACCTTGTCCGATGAGCCGGCGAGTTCCGTCAACGTCGGCATCTCGACAATTTCCCGCACTTTGAACACGTTGATGCCGTAAAGCTCGCGTTCCCCGGTTCGCGGTGCGCTTCCCAGGCGAAAGAGCAGCAGCTCGAACATGTTGTTGCCGGCGAGCCTGACTCGCTGCTCGATATCGTGGTCGTTATTGGTCATTCCCTGCGCCTCTGTCATCGGAAAATGTCGTCTAAGTACTCGTCTATCGGCAAATGCCAGGACTTCTTGAAGGGCGGGTAAACGCTGGACACACGAGGTCTGCCGCGAAATGTCATCACGACGATGGCTGCCGGCGCGTTTCGCGTTCGCCGGGATGGTCCGGCGGCAGTCCTATCTTTCGCGGCTACGAGCGTTTACGGACCAGTCTCGAGCGGGTGTCGGCCGGGACAAGGCCTGCCTTCCGGGCGAAAGAGCGAGCGACACGCCTAGTCCTGCGCCAATGGCGAGGCACAGCGCGATACAGTACATCGCGACGACAAAGGCGTGCGCAATGGCTGTCGGATCGTGGCGTTGGCCGAGAACCGAGTAGAAGATTCCGCCGATGATGGCGACGCTCAGCGACGTGCTGATTTGCAGTGTCGAACTGGCGATCCCGGCGATCATTCCGGAAACGGCTGGTGCGACGCGGCCCGTCACCATTCGCATCAGTGTTGGCAGCGCGACGCCTTGCCCGAATCCGATGATGAAGAGAGCGATAGCGAGCGGCACGAACGCGAGCGAGGTGCCCACCGGCGTCACGGCGACAAGCCCCGCGAGACTCACGATACCGACGATTTCCAGCCCCATGCCGAACGGATTAGCGTAGGAGCCGAGGATTCGCGAGAAGAAGGGTGTCGACAACGGTCCCAGAAGAAAGCCCACGCCGAAGGGCAGAAAGACCAGGCCCGCGCTTAAAGGATCGACGTGCAGGGCGCTCTGCAGATAGATGGAAAACAGGAGAAAGAAGGTACCGATCGAGTACAGCAGCAGCGCGATGAGCAGCGCGCGACCCAGCCCCGGTGCGCGCAGAACGGCGGGGTCGAGCAGGGGAGCGCCGCCCCTGATCGCTAGCCGGCTCTCATAGCGCAAGAAGAGCCACGCCAGCGCGGGCGCTGCAAGCAGCGACAGCCATGCCCACCAGGGCCACCCCGCGTCGCGCCCTTCGATGAGCGGCACGATCAGCGCAGCCAGCGTTATCACTGATAGCGCCGTGCCGACGAGGTCGAGCTTACGTGCTTCCTGCGCACGTGTTTCCTTGATCAATGGAACACCGAACATCACGACGAGGATGGCCAGCGGCAGATTGATCAGGAAGATCGCGCGCCAACCGAGATTCAGCAAATTAAGCGAAATCAGGACGCCGCCCAGCGCCTGCCCGGCCACGGCAGCCAGGCCGAAGACTGCGCCGTAGAGGCTGAGCGCGAGCGATTTCTCCGATTCAGGAAAGATCGCCTGGATCGAAGCGAGCGCCTGCGGTGCCATGACGGCAGCCGTCAGTCCTTGCAGCGCGCGTCCGGCGACCAGCGTCCAGGGCGAACTGGCGAAGCCGCATAGCGTCGACGCCGCTGCAAAGCCGAGCAAGCCGAGAAAGAATGCACGGCCGCGTCCGAACAAGTCGCCTAGCCGCCCGCCGGTAATCAAGGTGACCGCGTAGAAACCGGCGTAAGCCGAAATGACGGCCTGCTCGGCTGACGATGATGCGCCGAAGTCCTCCCTGATCGAAGGCAGCGCGACATTGACGATAAAGAAGTCCAGCGGCGGCAGAAATGCACCGACAAGAAGGACCGAGAACATGGCCCAGCGACGCGGGTCGGCTGACGTATCGTTTCGAGGCATGGAAAGAGGCTCCTGTTTGGAACCATTCGGTTCCTAATTGGCCAAAAAAATTTAGTCGAGGATGCTCATTGCGATGTCGACGAGCGCGATCATGTCCGCCTTAGGGACGCCGGTTTTTCCCAGAACGCGCATGCCCTCGATCTGGCAAACCAGGAAGCGCGCCAATGCTTGCTCGTCGCCCTCGGCAATCTCGCCGCTGGCCTGTCCGCGCACGATCGCGGCGGCATAGATCTGCTGCAAGCGCCGAAACATCCGGCCAGTGCGTTCGACCACCTCTGCGTCGCGCCCGGCCAGTTCCGTGGTCATGGCGACCACGAGACACCCGCGCCGCCCGGCATCGCCCACGGACAACCGCACATAACGCATCAACGATTCCCTGATTGCGTCCTTCACCGCGCCGGACCGGGAAAGAATGTCAGCGGTGGCCTTGAGCCCTTCGGACATGTAGACGTCGAGCGCCGCCAGCAGCAGCCCTTTCTTGTCCCCGAAGGCTTTATAAAGGCTCCCGCGCGACAACCCGGTCCCTTCGATGAGATCCGAAAGGGACGCGCCTTCGTATCCTCGATCCCAGAAGACGTTCATGGCGTCCCGCGCCGCATCGGTCAGTTCGAATTCACGAGGGCGGCCAACAGCGGTGTTCGTCATGGGCGATGAATGCTTCCTTGAAGTGACTGCATTATAGGAACCAGTCAGTTCCAAAGTCAACGGCTGACGTAGGGGCGTGTGCGCGTTCGAAGTAGAAGCGCCCGGCGCACGCGCCGGGCTTCGTTCTCTCCGACGAATCGGCGTTATTGCTATCGCGGACCCATGATGCCTACTCCGCTCTGAGCCGCATGCGCACATGCGGCTGTTCCGCAGGCGGCATCTGCCTGCATTCCACGTGCATGCCTCTGGCGGGGGCATCCGCAATGAACCTGTCGATGATCTCGCGCACGTCACCATCGACATGGTCGGCGCGCGTGGCATCGAAGATCACGGTCGCGCCATTCGGGATCGTGGCCAGATGATGCTTGAGCGTCACCTTGCTCAGGAACGATACGTCCTTGCGGAACGACAGAAGATAGTGATCGTCGTGCTGCGCCATGGTGATGGGCCGCTTGAGATTTGCGCGCAGCGCCAGCAGCAGACTGCATGCTATGCCGAGCAGGATGCCCATCAGCAAGTCGGTCAGCAACACGCCTGCAATCGTGGCGATAAACGGCGCGAAGCGCTCGAAGCCTTGCCGGGCCATTGCGGCGAAGAGCGATGGCTTCGCCAGTTTGAGGCCCGTGAAGATCAGAATCGCCGCGAGGCAGGCGAGCGGAATCAGGTTGATCACGCTCGTCAGCGCGAACACGCTCACGAGCAGCAGCACGCCATGAATAAACGATGACCAGCGGCTTTGCGCGCCCGCATGCACGTTGGCCGAACTGCGCACGATGACCGATGTGATCGGCAACGCGCCTATCGCGCCCGCCATCATGTTGCCGATGCCTTGCGCCTTCAACTCGCGGTCAGGATGCGCGGGGCGCTTCTTCGGATCGAGTTGTTCGACGGCTTCGAGGCTGAGCAAGGTCTCCAGACTCGCGACGATGGCAAGCGTCACTGCAAGACGCCAGACATCCGGATTGACGAGTTGGGCGAAGTTCGGCAGTTCGAGCGCGGCCGTGAACGCGCCGAACGATTCGAGTGCGGGCAACGCAACACGATGCTGCGCGGGCGGCGCGAAGCCGGGCGCCACTACATCGAGCAACAACGTCATGCCGATGCCGAGCGCCACGACCGCGAGCGGCGCGGGGACCGCGCGCACGATAGCGAAGCGGCGCCACGCGCGGGTTTCCCAGGCAGCGAGCATGGCAAGCGAAACGATGGCGACGACACTCGCGGCAATCGATACGGGACCGAGCGGCGTGTTCAGCATTCCAGCGCCGCTTGCAGCCGGCGCGCCTGCATTGGCGAAACCCGCGGCGAGCGGTATCTGCTTGATGACGAGCAAGAGGCCGATAGCCGCCAGCATGCCCTTGATGACCGACGACGGCACATATGCCGCGAAGCGCCCCGCCTTGAGCAAGCCGAAGCCGAACTGAATGGCGCCCGATAGCAAGACCGCAAGCAGGAATGCAGAGAAGCTCCCGAGGCCCGCAATGCCATCCACCACGATGACGATGAGCCCTGCGGCCGGTCCGCTCACGCTGAGCTGCGAACCGCTCAGCAACGCAACGACGAGCCCGCCGATGATCCCCGACAGGAGCCCCGCGAATGGCTCGACGCCCGACGCATTGGCAATGCCCAGACATAGCGGCATCGCTACGAGAAAAACGACTGTGCCCGCGAACATATCGCGCGGAAGTTCGGCTAAACGATTGGCTGGTTCCATGTTCTTCATGATCTTTGATGGCGGGTTTCCGGCTTGCGGCGTCGTAAGTAACCACGCTGCAATCCGAACACACTGAATGAGCCGAGAAATCACCCGAGAAATGAGCGAGAGTCAGCGGGTGACGAGTTCCGCTGTCCTGAGCGCTTCGGAAGGCGCGGGTTCTGCGCGTCGGGCTGCATCATCGCCATAAGCGGATGCGAGTTCCTTGATGCGCCCATCGTGCAGGCCGAAGATCCAGCCGTGCACGAGCGGCGGCGTCTCGCGCATACGCACGACAGGCTCGGCGCGCAGCAGGCGCACTTGTTCGAGCACATTGAGTTCCGCGAGCCGGTTCGTGCGCGCGTCGAGGTCGGAGAAGCCTTCGAGCTCTTGCCGATGCGCATCGGCAAGCGCGCACAGCGGCGCAATACGTCGATTCACATGCGGAAGATCGCGCGAAAACGGCAGCAACGACGCGCGCACGCCGCCACAGCCGTAGTGCCCGCAGACGATGATGTGATCCACCTTGAGCACCTTGACCGCATATTCGATCACGCTCATGGTGTTGTCGTCGGAAGGACTGAATAAATTGGCGATGTTCCGATGAACGAAGAGATCGCCCGGATTGCATTGTGTGACGGTCTCGGCGGGCACGCGGCTGTCCGCGCAGCCTATCCACAGCACCCTGGGACTTTGCCCTTGCGCGAGTTGTGGAAAGAATTGCGGATCGGTTTCAGCCGTTTCACGGGCCCAGGCAATGTTTGCTACCAACATGTGTTTCAATCGATTCATGCGACTCTCTCAAGTTGAATTGCAGACCGATATTACGAAACGCTTTCACACGAAAAGTTTCGAACTGTATGAAAAATAGTTGGAGGCTGGGTGGTGGGATGTCGGGAAGTCTTTCCGCGTATCGGCTTCGGCGTAATGGAAGCCATAAGATGCAATTGAGCTGAAAGGAGAGCAGTCGAGCCTCACGCTCGACAGGTGTATTAGCGCCTGAATGACGTGACCTTCAAACGAACGATCGTTCGACGCCCGCTAGCTTCGGCTCGATCGAGCCAGACGCGCCGCGAACAGGCACAGCATCTCGTACATCATCGTCGCGGCGACAAGCGCGGTGTTGCCACTCGGGTCATAAGGCGGCGACACTTCCACCACATCACCGCCGACCCAGTTCAGCCCGTCGAGCCCGCGCAAAAGCGCGAGCGTTTCGCGCGTCGTCAGGCCACCGATCTCCGGCGTGCCGGTGCCGGGCGTGAAGACCGGATCGAGACCGTCGACATCGAGCGATAGATAGACGGGCGCATCGCCCACCACGCGTCGCGCTTCTTCGACGATCGCAGCCGGACCGCGTTCCTCGAACTCTTCGATGAACACCACGCGCATGCCGTGATCCAGTGAATAGCGCCAGCCTTCGTCGGTATTCTGCGCGCCGCGTATGCCGATCTGAATGGTACGCGTGGGGTCCAGCAGACCTGCTTCGACTGCGCGTCTGAACGGTGCGCCGTGCGTGAACTTCGAGCCTTTGAACGCGTCCCATGTGTCGGTGTGCGCTTCGATATGCACGAGCGCGAGCGGTTGCTTCGGCGCGATAGCCTGGAAGACCGGATACGTGATCGAGTGATCGCCGCCCGCAATCAGCGCCATCTTTCCTGCGCGAAACACGGGCTCGAAAAAGCGGCGGATATCGGCGTGCGCGGCTTCGAGATCGTACAGATGCTCGAATGGCACATCGCCGATATCCGCGACGCGGCACGCTTCGAACGGATTGAAGCGCGTGACGTGATGAATGGCGCGCATCATCGTGGACATATTGCGGATTTCGCGCGGGCCGAAGCGTGCGCCGGGACGCGCGGTGACGCCGCCATCGAAGGGCACGCCCGCCAGCGCGATATCCAGCGCGGCGAGATCGCGCTCGAACGGCACGCGCATGAAAGTAGGGATGCCCGCGAAGCGCGGCAACTGCATCTGCGAAAGATCGGTGCTGGCCATGATAGGGATTCAGTGATCAGAACGTGGGCGGCGTGTTGACCCACAGAATGCGCGTGACCGTATCGCCCGGATTGCGATAGCTGTGCGGCTCGGTGCTCGGAAAATAGAACGAATCGCCCGCCTTGAGCGAATAGCTCTGATCGCCGAGCGTGAGTTCCAGTTCGCCTTCGAGCACATAGCCCAGTTCTTCGCCGACGTGATGAATCTGCTCGTCGCTGCGCGCGAGCGGTTCGAGCACGTGAATATCGCCCTGAAGCAACTGGCCGGGACTCGGAACGACTAAGCGTTCGAGCATGATCGATCCGTCGGCACGCTTGCGTTTGCCTGCGGGCGGAGCGGCTCGCGCGCCCGGAAAGCGCACCGAGGGCCGCTCGCTCGCACGCTGCACCGGCGAAGCCGTGAGAGTCGGCGCGGAGAGCAGCGCCGCGATGTTGGTGTCGAGCGCAATGGCGAGCTTATGCAGCATGGCGAGCGATGGCGTCGCGTGGCCGCCTTCCACCTTTGAAAGAAGACTCTCCGAGCAGCCCGCCGATCCCGCGAGGGCCCTGAGCGTCATGTGCCGCACCATGCGCGCATGACGCAGACGCGTGCCGAGACCATCGGCGGCGGATGCCGGTGCGGTCTCGGCTCTACTCGAAGTGCGCGCTGCAGGTGAAGAAGGTCGTTTGCTGGCCACGAATGAACACCATCGAAAGGATGAGGCGCGCGCTTATGCGAGCACCGTGAACTCGACTTCGAGCGGGTTGAGCGCGTTGATCGGAATGATATCCTGCGGGCACGCCGACATCACGACGACGCAGTCCATCGCGGCCTTGATGTCGACGTAATCGCCGGACTTGGAGACAGGGGCCAGCCAGTCGATCGAATAGTCCGGCTTGACCGGAATGTTCATCCACAGATTCAGCGGCTGGGGCACTTCCTTCGTGCGCAGACCGATGGCCTTCAGCGCAAGCCGCAAGTTGTCCGCGCAGTTGTCGTGATAGTGCTCGACACCGAGATTGCGATAGCGATACAGATCGCATGCGGCAATCAGCGTATCGTGCACACCCGGCGACGTATCCGCGACGAGTTCTGCGATCGGGCGTCGCTGGTTGGTCACGAGCGGATCGCCCGGCTGCGGAATGATCTTGTCGATGAACGCGCGCGTATGTTCGAACGACAGGAACTCGTTCAGATGCTGCGCGTTGAAGATCCACGTATCGCACACTTGCGTGCCGTGCGGATTGGCGATGCGGATAGTCTGACCCGCCTTCACGCGAACCGCGCGGCCGCAACGGGCGGGCACCGTGTAGGTCGTGCCGATTTCCGGCGTGCCGTCCGGCGAGATCGGTTCGTTCAGCGTGGCGTTCACGCCGGTTTCATGGCCGTTGTCGTCGGTGCTTGCGAGGGTGGTGCCGAGGGCATTCATGTCGGTTCCTTTAGTCGTTGCAGAGTGTGGTGAGGCAATGGGCGAGCACGCGTGCGCCGAGTACGAGATGTCCGGCGTCCGTTGCTTCGGCGGGGTTGTGGCTAATTCCGTCGATGCTCGGCACGAAGATCATTCCGGTCGGGCAATGCGTTGCGAGATACATCGCGTCGTGAAACGCGCCCGAGGTCAGATGCAGCGCGCGGGCATCGAGCGCGCGGCACGCTTGGTCGATGCACGACAACACCGACGCATCGAACGCGACAGGCGCATGCGTGAACAACGCTTCGATGCGCGCGCCATGACGTTGCGCGATGGCGTGCGCGTGCTGATCGAACGCGGCGAGCACGGTCGCGTCCGGATGACGAAAGTCGATGGTGAAGCTCACCGCCGACGGGATCGTGTTGATCGAATTCGGTTCGATGCTCCAGCGCCCGAACGTGACGCGCGTATCGGCGCGGCCGAGTTCGTGGGCGATCGCATCGAGTTCCTGACGCAGCGCGATGGCGAGCGTCATGGCGTCGCGACGTAGCGGCATCGGCGTGGTGCCCGCGTGGGCCGCGATGCCTTGCACGTGAAACGCATACCAGCGCACGCCCTGAATGCCGCTGACGACGGCAAGCGGCACATCGGCGTCTTCGAGTTGCGGACCCTGTTCGATGTGAAGTTCGACGAAAGCGTGTGCCGCTTCATCCTGCGCGCGTCGAGGCAACTCGGGAAACGCGCTGCTGTGATGGTCCAGCGCCGCGCTCAAGGTCATGCCGCTCGAATCTCGCGCATCCGCATAACGCGCCATGCGCGACGGCTCGACGAACGCGCTCGACCCCATCGCGCCCGGAGAAAAGCGTGTGCCTTCCTCGTTCGTCCAGATCGCGACTTCGAGCGGGCGGCGCGTGCGCACGTTCGCATCGTTCAATGCAGCGAGCACTTCGAAGCCCGCCAGCACACCGTAACAGCCGTCGAGCTTGCCGCCGGTCGGCTGGGTGTCGATGTGGCTTCCGGTCATCACCGGCGCGAGCGCCGCATCGCCTTCGCGGCGGAAGAACAGATTTGCGCACGCATCGACATGCACGCTGCATCCGAGCGCACGCGCACGGTCGATCAGAAAGCGCCGTGCTTCGATATCCCGTTCGCCGAGCGCGGGCCGGTCCACGCCGCCGTCGCCGCGCGCGCCGAAGGTGGCGAGCGTGTCGATCGATTCGAGCAGACGGTCCTGGTTCACGGTGTGCGCTATCTTTCTTGCGATCACGACGTCGCTCCTTCGCTTGCAATCGTCAAGCTGCGTTCGAGCCACGGTTTCAGGAACTGCTGCAACCGCGGCGTGCGGGTATTGCCGAACAACTGCGCGGGCGATCCGGCTTCGACGATCTTTCCCGCTTCCATGAACACGACCTTGTCGGAGATCTTCGCGGCGAAGCTCATCTCATGCGTGACCATCACCATCGTCATGCCCTCCTGCGCGAGCGAGCGAATCACGTTGAGCACTTCCTCGACGAGTTCGGGATCGAGTGCGGACGTAGGCTCATCGAGCAGAATCACTTCCGGTTCGATAGCCAGCGCCCGCGCAATCCCCACACGCTGTTGCTGTCCGCCGCTCAGTCGCGCCGGATATGCATCGGCCTTGTGTTCCAGACCCACGCGCTTGAGCGCAGCCTGCGCCATTTCGCGCGCTTCACGTCTCTTCATTTTTTTGGCGAGCACGAGCGGCGTCGCGACGTTGTCGAGCGCGGTCATGTGCGGCCAGAGGTTGAATTTCTGAAAGACCATCGATATGGGACGGCGCACCTCGGCGATGGTCGCTTCGCTGTCGCGGTCCTTCGCCGTGCGTCCTTCCGATCGATAGCCCAGCAGCTGGCCTTTGATCCAAACTTCGCCTTCGTCGTAGGCTTCGAGAAAGTTCATGCAGCGCAACGCGGTGGTCTTGCCGGAACCGGACGGCCCGATCAGCGTGACGATCTCGCCGCGCATCACGTCCAGGTCGATGCCCTTGAGCACGCGGTTCTCGCCGTACGACTTGCCGACGGCGCGCAGCTTGAGAATCGGAAGGTCGCTCATCATGTCTTCTTCAGAAACGAGATTCGGGATGTGGCCGCCTGCGCGATCAGCGAGACGGCTTGCGTGAGCAGCCAGTAACACGCGATCAAGAGCGCATAAGGTCCGATATACGTGTAGCTCGATGCGACGATATCGCTTGCCGTCAACGTCAATTCGGGCACCGTGATGATCGACGCGACCGCGCTCTCCTTGATGACGAGAATGGTCTGGTTCGCGATCAGCGGGGCGGCGAACGCGAGCGCCTGCGGTAACTCGATGGCGCGAAACGCATCGCGCCGGCTCACGCCGAATGCGGCGGCGGCTTCGAGCTGGCCGCGTGGAACGCTCGCCCATGCAGCGCGAAAGAGTTCTGCAAAATAGGCGCTCGAGTAGAACGCGAGCGAAAGAATCGTGGCCTGAACGGCCGTCAGCGTCATGCCGATGACCGGCAGCCCGAAATAGACGATCACGAGCTGAGACAGATAAGGCGTGCCGCGCACCAGCCAGACGAACGCGCCATATACGAGCCTGAACGGACGGCCGAGCGCGAGACGCATCGCGTTCAAGGCGAACCCCGCGACGATGCCGATAAGCGCCGCAAGCATGCTCACTTCGAGCGTAACGCCCATTGCTTCGATGAAGCGCGGAAAGAGCGCGATGAAGTCATGCATGCCGATTCCTCACGCACGCCGAGTTGCACGCAGCGCGTACACATGACCCGCGCCCGCAAGCAGCGACGTGATCGCCAGATAAAACACCGCGGCCAGTGCATACACCTCCAGCGGCCGGTACGTGGACGACGAAAGCTGCTGTCCCACGCGCATCAGATCCGTCACGGAAATGACCGACACCACCGCCGACGCCTTGACGATATCGATCATCTCGGACACCAGCGCCGGCAGCGTCGCACGCACGACCTGCGGCACTTCGATATGCCACAAGGTCTGACGCCGCGTGAGATTGAACGTCGATGCCGCCTCGATCTGCCCGGTCGCGATCGAGCGAAAGCCCGCGCCCAGAATCTGCGATTGATATGCGCCGGTATTGAGCGACAGCCCGATCACCGCTGCCGCGAGCCCCGGCAACGCAAGCCCGAGCGCGGACGGCACGTAATAGAACACCAGCAGTTGCGCGAGCACGGGCGTGCCGCGCAGCACGCTGACATACACGCGCGCCGTTGCGCGCATCAGGCGGCTGTCGCTGACCGACATCGTGTAGACGAACACGCCGACGAAGAAGCCGCAGCACACGGCGACCGCCGATAGCAGAAGCGTCGTCAGCGCGCCGTCGAGCAATTGCGGCAAGTAGCCGATTGAGCGCGTGAGCAGATCGGGACCGTTCATGGCGATGTCAGATGGAAGGCGCGGGGAGCGTCGCCGGAACGTCCATCGTCGAGCCGAACCATTTCTCCTGCAGCTTCTTCATGGTGCCGTCGCTGTTCGCTTTCGCGATGCCATCGCTGAAGAGCTTCAGCAGCGCGGCGCTGTCGGTGTCCTTGCGCGCGACCCACGCAAAGTAGCTCTTCGGACCGATGGTCTGCGGCAGCACCGCGAACACACCCGGACGCGACTTCATCAGCGGCCCGAGATTGGCGACGGATTGTGCGACGGCATCGAGCCGGCCGACGGCGAGGTCCGCATACGCTTCGTCGAACGCGACGTATTGCTTGATCTGCTTGAGACCCGGACCGCCCGCGTCCTTGAGCTTCTTGTCGAGCGCCATCAGCGCCTGCAACTGCGCGGAGCCGGTCTGCGAGCCGACCACCTTGCCGTTCAGATCGTTGGGCGCTTTGATCGATGCATCGGAGGCGCGGGTGAGCACGCCGGTCGTTGCATCGGCGACGGGCACGGTGAACGCGAAGTGATCCGCGCGGTCCTTGTTGACAGTCACCGCAGTCACGACGATGTCGAAGCGCTTCGCATCGAGACCGGGCAGCAAACCCTGAAAGGGCAAGTCGAGTTGCTTGACCTTTACGTCCGGTAGGGACTTGAGGACGTAGGCCATCAGATCGGCGTCATAGCCGACGATCTTGCCGTTATCGACGTATTCGAAAGGCGCGTAACGCGCTTCCGTCGCAATCGTGATTTCCTTGTTGGATTTGATGCGGCCGAGCAGATCGTCCGCGTGCGCGAATGACGGCGAAGCGGCGTTGAGGGCGAGCGCGCCCGTGAGCACGGTCAGCAAATGGCGAAGATGTTTGTTCATGACACTCCCGTTGCGGATAAACGATTTTGAAAACACCAGGAAGGATATTCAAGTAACGTGAATGGAATTCATTAGGCATGAAGCGTGCCAACGTGACACCCCAGGACGCACGGGCCTTCGCCTGCCGACATGCACTGGAAGAGGGGAGAAAGGGCTCGGCGGATGCACCGCCGCGTACCTCGTGCACCGGTTTGGAGTGGGCGGCGCGGTAATGCCTCGCCGGTACGAGCGAGAGCGGCTGCGGCTGCGGCTGCCGCGGTCCTGCGGAGCATCATCGAATGGACACGCCGATTCATGTGCAACGCAGCATTCCTTCAGCGCGGATGGATGTGAATCCACCACGGCTTCGGCAAGCATTGCGCACGCTCGTAAACCACTATCGCGCGTGGCTAGGTAAGTCAGTACTGTCAGACGCGAACGCGTACGCGCGTGCCGTTCTGGCCTCTCGCACGGGCCTCGCACACCGTGCCGCGCATCACGACGTGCCATGTGCGCCAGCAGCCGGTAAGTCCATTCCAACAAAGAGGAGACGCCATGCTTGCAGGAATCCAGGTGCTTCGAGTGGCAGTGACTACGGCGCTCGCGCTAGGCGCAAGCGCGGCCTTCGCGCAGGCATCGATTGTTTCGGGCCCGGCCAGCGACCCCACGTGCATGGTCCCGTGGAAGAGCGACACGAAGTTCATCAAGTATCCGAAGAAGAACGCGCCGTACCGCATCGCGCTCGTGAACGGCTATATCGCGAACACCTGGCGCATTCAAATGATCAAGACGGCCAAGGCCTACACCGCGCAACCGGCAGTCGCCGCGAAGCTGAAAGAGTTCAAGGTCGTCTCGACAGGCGAGGACGTGCCGGCGCAGATCTCGGCCGTCAACAACTTCATCGACGCGGGCTACGACGCGATCATCGTGGATGCGCAGAACCCGTCCTCGTTCGGACCGGCGATTCGCCGCGCGAAGAAGGCCGGGGTCGTGCTGATCGCATTCGACAACACGCTCGACAGCGAAGACGCGATCAACGTCGACGTCGATCAATACGGGCTCGGCGTGCTGTGGGCCAAGTGGCTCGCGGATCACGTGCCGAACGGCGGCAAGGTGCTCGAAGTTCGCGGCGTGGCAGGCACATCGGTCGATACCGACCGGCACAACGGCTTCCAGAAGACGCTGGACCAGACAGGCAAGAAGTGGAACATCGTCCAGGTCTATGGCAAATGGGACGACGGCGTCGCGCAGAAGGCCGCCGCCGACGCCATCGCGGTACAGGGCCATTTCGATGGCATCTCGGCGCAAGGCGGCGACACGGGTGTCGTGCGCGCGATGCTGGACGCGAAGCATCCGTTCGTGCCGTTCGGCGGCGAGACGGAAAACGGCTTTCGCAAGTTCTGCGCGCAGTATGGCAGCCAGGGCCTGAAATGCACGTCGGCGGGAAGCGGTCCCGCGCAGGTGGCCGTCGCGATCAAGACAGCGCTCGCCGCGCTCGACGGCCAGACGATACCGGTCGCGATCAAGCTGCCGCTCGACATCACGGACGACTCGAAGCTCAAGGCTGGCGTCAACTACTTCCCGAACGAGTCCGACAACTTCTTCGTCGGCAACTCGTTTCCGACGTGCGGCATCAACTTCTCGGCGCAAGAAATCATGAAGCAGAGTCAGGGTAATCAATAAGCGGATCATCGCCGACGAGAAGACGGGAGACGAAGCATGCGGCGGGATGCAGAGCAGCCGTTCTTTCAGATGTCCGGGATTTCGAAGAGCTATGGCGGCGCCGTCGCGCTGGATAACGCGGAGCTCGCGGTGCGCAGGGGACGCATCCACGCGGTCCTCGGCGAAAACGGCGCGGGCAAGTCCACGCTTTTGAAGGTGATGTCGGGCGTCGTGCAGCCGGACAAGGGCACGATGCATCTCGACGGCCGCGAAGTCTCGTTCGCGTCGCCGGCCGAAGCCAACGCGGCCGGCATCGTCTGCGTGTATCAGGAGCTGTCGCTGGTCCCCGATCTCAGCGTGGCGGACAACATCTTCGCGTCGAATCCGCCGCGCCGCTTCGGCATGATCGATCGCCGGGCGCAGCGCCGCCAGGCCGAGGCCGCGCTCGCTCGCGCGGGCGCGCACGACATCAATCCGCTCGCGAAAGTGCGCGACCTGCCGCTGTCGCGCCAGCAAATGGTCGAACTCGCGAAGGGGCTCGCGCACGAACCGCGCATCCTGATTCTGGACGAGGCGACTTCGGCGCTGACCGCAGCCGACGTGGCGCGCGTGATCGAAGTGCTCAAGCGCCTGCGCGAGGAAGGGCTCGCGCTGCTCTTTATCTCGCACCGGATGCACGAGGTGAAAGCGCTCGCGGACGAATGCACCGTCTACCGAAACGGCCGTCATGTGATGAGTTTCGAGGCGGGCACGCGCACCGACAACGAGGTCGTCGAGATGATGATCGGGCGGAAGTATCAGCACGTTTTCCCCGACAAGCCCGAACGCGAACCCGACGAAGCTACGCCAAACAGCGCAGCCAAGCCCGTGCTTGCCTGCCGCGATCTCGCATGGAACGACACGCTTCGAGGCGTCAGCTTTTCGTTGCGGCGCGGCGAGATCCTCGGGCTGGGCGGCCTCGACGGACAAGGCCAGCGCGAGTTGTTGCTCGCGTTGTTCGGCGTTCTGCGCGGTTGCGCGGGCGAGATCGAGATCGATGGCCGTGCTGTTTCCGTTGCGAGCCCCCGCGCGGCGCGCGCCGACCGGATCGGCATGGCGCTCATTCCCGAGGATCGCAAGACCGAAGGGCTGATGCTGCCGATGTCCTTGCGCGAGAACCTGTCGTTTGCCGCGCTCGATCGCATGTCCACGGCGGGCGTGATCGATCGCGGCCGCCAGCAGTCGTTCGTCGACCGGATGATGAGCCTGCTCGCGATCAAGTCGTTCAGCCTCGATGCCGCCGTGGACTCGCTATCGGGCGGCAACCAGCAGAAGGTGGTCATCGCCAAATGGCTGATCCGGCAGCCGAGAATCCTGCTGCTCTGCGATCCGACGCGCGGCATCGACGTCGGCACGAAACAGGAGATCTATCAGTTGCTCAGGCGCCTCGCCGACGAAGGCGCCGCCATCGTCTTCTATTCGACCGACTACGACGAGCTGATCGGCTGCTGCGACCGCGTGCTCGTGCTCTACGAAGGCAGGATCAAGAAGGAACTCGCAGGTTCGGCCATCACCGAGCAGAGCCTCATTGCGAGCGCGCTGGACTTGCCGGTCGGTCAAACTTCGGCTTCAGAAGGAGTCGCGCCATGAGCGGCTTGCGTTACTGGTATGCGGAAAATCGCGGGTCGGCGTTCGCATTCGGCCTCTTCGTGCTGATGTTCGCGATCTACCTCATCAACTATCCGTCGAGCCTGTCGGCGAACGTCGTGCAGACGGCGGCGAACAAGGCCGTGTTGCTCGCGCTGGTGTCGATGGGCCAGACGCTCGTCGTGCTGACGGCGGGCATCGACCTCTCCATCGGCATGATGCTCGTGCTCACGAACTGCCTTGCATCGTGGATGGTGACGGGCGACGCGTCGCACAGCGCGCTCGGCATCGCCGGCGTGCTCGCGGCGGGCGCGCTGTGCGGCGCGCTCAACGGCGTCATCATCATCTTCGGCCGTCTGCAGCCCATCGTCACGACCATCGCCACGGGCGCCGTCTATTACGGATTGGCGCTGCTGCTGCGCCCGGTGCCCGGCGGATCGATCAACGAGGATCTCGCCGACGCACTGACCGGCAAAGTCGCGGGCGTGGTGCCGGCGAGCCTGCTGATTCTTCTTGCGGCCGTGGTGATCGTCTGGGTGCCTTTCAAGCGTTCGGCCCTCGGGCGCGCGGCTTACGCAACCGGCTCCTCCGAGCCAGCGGCCTTTCTGTCGGGCATGCCTATCCGCCGGGCGAAGCTGGCGAGCTACACGCTCGCCGGACTGCTCGCCGCGATCGGAGGGCTGTTTCTGACGTTCTTCACGGACACCGGCGAAGCGAGCCTCGGCAGCGCTAATTCGTACACCTTATTTTCTATCGCGGCCGTGGTGATCGGCGGCGTGTCGCTGCTCGGCGGCCGGGGCAGCGCCATCGGCGCGATCTTCGGCGCATTCGCCTTCCGCTCGATCGGTGACTTGCTGTTCGTGTTCAACGTCGATGCGCTGTGGCAGCCGCTCTTTCAGGGCATCATCCTGTTGCTCGCCGTTTCTATCGGCGCGTGCGGGCTGTTCAGGGTCCGCAACCGCCTGGAGTGGTTCCAATGAGCGACGTTTCCGCAAACGGCCGGACGACGTTCGTGTCGAGGCTCGCGCGCAGAATCGACAAGCCGATCTTGATTGCGTTCGGATGCATCGTCGCGCTGCTGCTCGTCGGCGGCATGTTCTCGCGCAGCTTCACGTCGCCGGAGTACATCCTGTTGCAGCTGAAGGTCGGCGCGTTTCTCGGCATTATCGCGACCGGGCTGATGATGGTGATCCTGCTCGGCCATATCGACTTGTCGCTGCCGTGGACGATCACGGTAGGCGCAATGATGGCGTGCGCCGTCGCGGGACACGGCGAGCTCGGACGCGTGCTCGCGATTCCGGCCGGCATCGCTTGCGGCGTGCTGATCGGCATGGTCAACGGCGTGCTCGTCGCGCTGCTGCGCATTCCGTCGATGATCGCGACGCTCGCGACCAATGCCGTCGCGCAGGGCATCATGATCGTCTACACGGGGGGATCTCGCCGCAGGATTCCGCGCCTGACGTGATGCGATGGCTCGCGGCAGGCTGGCTCGTGCCGGGCGTGCCGAACGCGGTGGCGCTGTGGGTCGTGATCGGCGCGGCCACGATGTTCCTGCTGTCGCGCACGACCTTCGGCCGGACGTTGTACGCCATCGGCAACACGGAACGCGCGGCCTATCTTTCGGGCATCAACACGCGACTGGTCACCGTGGCCGCGTTTGCCGTGTGCAGCGGGTTCGCAGCCTTCGGCGGCGTGCTGCTGGCGGGGTACGCATCGAAGGCCGCGCAGTCGATGGGCGATGCCTACCTGTTGCCCGCCATCGCGGCGGTCGTGCTGGGCGGCACGTCGATTCTGGGCGGCAGGGGATCGTACCTCGGAACCGTGGCCGGCGCGATTCTCATCACGCTTCTACAGTCGATCCTTTCCGTCGCGCAGATGCCGGAGGCAGGGCGCCAGATCATCTACGGCGTGGTGATCGCGGCGATGCTGCTGCTGTACGGGCGCAGCAAGCGGCAGGCGTAGAAAGCGGGGCAATCGCTCGTCGCTGTAGGTCCGCAAATGCGAGTCCGTGCCGAGCCGGCGGTGCCTTTCTTCCGGCATCCAATGTCCGTGCCTCGTCCCTCGGCGTGTCCTTTTCTTCCTGTCGTAAGGTTTACCCCGATTTAAACGGAATCCAACAAAAGGGACATTCTGCCTGCTGCACGTAATCCAAGCGAAATCCAATCGACGCCGCACTGAAGCGCCGCCTCTGCGACTGGCGTCGCGCACGCCGCAAAGGAGAGCGATTTGGTTCTGGAACTGGAGCGAGTCAGTGTCGTTTCTGGCGGGCAACCGTATCTGTACGGCGTGGATTTGCGCCTCGTCCCAGGCGCCATCAATGTGCTTCTCGGACCCACGCAGGCGGGTAAAACCACGCTGATGCGGGTGATGGCGGGTCTCGACAGGCCGAACGAAGGCCGAGTGCTCGTTGACGGCCAGGACGTGACCGGCGTCAGCGTGCGCCGGCGCAATCTCGCGATGGTCTATCAGCAGTTCATCAACTACCCGGCGATGACGGTTTTCGAAAACATCGCCTCGCCTCTGCGCCTGCAAAAGACCGACGCTGCCGAAATCCGCCGGCGCGTGCACGAAGTCGCAGCCAAACTGCATATCGATCATTTGCTTGAGCGGCGGCCCGGCGAACTGTCGGGCGGACAACAGCAGCGCTGCGCGCTCGCGCGTGCGCTCGTGAAGCGTACGTCGCTGGTGCTGCTCGACGAGCCGCTCGTCAATCTCGATTACAAGCTGCGCGAGGAATTGCGCATGGAACTGACTACGCTCTTCGCCGACGGCAACACCACTGTCGTCTACGCGACCACCGAACCTCTCGAAGCGTTACTGCTGGGCGGCTATACGGCGATCGTCGATAAAGGCCGCGTCCTGCAGTTCGGTCCGACTCTCGACGTCTATAACGCCCCGATCGACGTCGCCGCCGCGGCTGTTTTCAACGACCCGCCGATGAACATGCTGACGAGCGACTGCGCCAACGGCCGCGCGCGTCTGCCGATCGGCGTGGAGGTTCCGGTCCGGCACGGTGACGCTGTGAACGGCGCGTGCCGCATCGGCATCCGGCCGGGGCATCTGCGTCTTCAGCCGAACGCCTCCCATGCGATCGCCGTTCGCTGCCGGCTCGAACTCGCTGAACTGAGCGGCTCGGAAACGTATCTGCATGTGCGCACGCTGACCGGCGCGGTCAATCTCGTTGCGCAGTTGCAAGGCGTGCATCAGATCGAGCTCGGCACCGAGCTCGACGTTTTCATCGACCCGCGAGAACTGTTCGTGTTCGGCGCGGATACCCGGCTGGTGTCCCGCCCGGAGGCCGCTCATGGCGCGCATTGAGTTTTCGAATCTCGCGCACGCTTACGGACCAGGACCCGCGACGCGCGACGACTACGCGCTTCAACCCATGAGCATGGTCTGGGACGACGGCGGCGCTTATGCGTTGCTCGGTCCATCGGGGTGCGGCAAGACCACGCTATTGAACATCGTGTCGGGGCTCGTCACGCCGTCCGAGGGGAAGGTGTTGTTCGACGGACGCGATGTGACGGCGCTTGGCGCACGTCAGCGCAACATCGCCCAGGTGTTCCAGTTCCCCGTGGTCTACGACACGATGACCGTCTTCGAGAACCTCGCGTTTCCGCTACAGAATCGCAAGCTGCCGGCCGCCGAGGTCAAGAAGCGCGTGCACGAAGTCGCGGACATTCTCGATATGACGCGCGATCTGCCGATGAAGGCAAGCAATCTGGCCGCCGACGCCAAGCAGAAAATCTCGCTCGGGCGCGGCCTCGTGCGCAAGGACGTCGCGGCGATTCTCTTCGACGAACCGTTGACCGTGATCGACCCGGCGATGAAGTGGATGCTGCGCCGTCAGCTGAAGAAGATCCACCAGCAACTCAAGCTCACGCTGATCTACGTGACGCACGATCAGGTCGAAGCGCTGACTTTCGCCGACGAAGTCGTGGTCATGACCAATGGCCGCGTCGTTCAGAAGGGAGGAGCCGATGCGCTCTTTCTGCGGCCGGATCACGCTTTTATAGGCTACTTCATCGGCAGTCCGGGCATGAACCTGTGTCCGATCGAACTCGACTCCGAAGGCGCCAGAATCGGCTCGCAGCGCTTGCCGCTCGACGCCCACACGCTTGCAACGCTACGGGCCGCGCATCAGCAGTCGAGCGGCGCGCTCAAGCTGGGGATTCGCCCGGAGTTCGTCCGCCTCTCGCAGCAAGGAGAAGCCGGCGCGGTCGCCGCGCAAGTGCTGCGCGCGCAACAGCTCGGCAACTATCAACTGGTCACTCTGCAATGCGACGGCCATGTTTTCAATGCCAAGCTGGAGCCGCATCTAAGGGTTGTCGACGGCCCTGCCTGGCTTCATCTCATCGCGCCTGAAACCGTGTTCTTCTGCAACGACGAAAGAATCGAAACCCGCATTCCGGAAGGGGCCGCGCGATGAACAAGCCCGTCAATCAGAAAGCATGGCTGCTGGTCATTCCGGTATTCATCTGCGTCGCGTTCTCCGCGATCCTGCCGCTGATGACGGTGGTCAATTATTCGGTGCAGGACATCATCGGGCCGACTCAGCACGTGTTCGTCGGTACCGAATGGTTTCGCAACATCATGACCGATCCAGATTTGCGCGAGGCGCTCGGCAGGCAGGTCATATTCTCCGCGTGCGTCCTGCTGTTCGAGATTCCATTGGGCGTGGGTCTCGCATTGTCGATGCCGGCTTCCGGATGGCGCGCATCGGCGACGCTCATCGTGCTTGCCATGCCGTTGCTGATTCCATGGAACGTGGTGGGCACGATCTGGCAGATCTTCGGTCGGCCGGATATCGGACTGCTCGGCTACTGGCTGAATAGTCTCGGCTTCGACTACAACTACACGGCGAGTCCCACGGCCGCATGGATCACCGTGCTCGTGATGGACATCTGGCACTGGACCCCGCTCGTCGCGCTGCTGTGCTATGCGGGCTTGCGCGCGATTCCGGACGCCTTCTATCAGGCCGCGGAAATAGATGGCGCGAGCCGCTTCGCGGTATTTCGCTACATCGAACTGCCGAAGATGCGCGGCGTGCTGATGATCGCCGTGTTGCTGCGCTTCATGGACAGCTTCATGATCTACACCGAGCCGTTCGTGCTGACAGGCGGCGGCCCCGGCAATTCCACTACATTCCTCAGTCAGTATCTGACTCAGAAAGCGGTCGGTCAGTTCGACCTCGGCCCGGCGGCGGCTTTCTCGCTGATCTATTTCCTCATCATTCTGCTGCTTTGCTTCATTCTCTATAGCTGGATGAGCCGCGTAGGCAAAGGCGGGATCGCCGCCCAAGGAGCCGACCATGCAGGATAAGCGCCGCTGGATGCGGACGTCGATGCTCGTCGTCTATGTGCTGTTCGCGCTCATTCCGCTTTACTGGATGGTTTCCATCTCGCTGCGCACGAACGAGGAAACCATGGCGACCTTCGCCACGCTGCCGCAGCACGCGACGTTGGCGAACTACAAGGTGATCTTCACCGATCCTTCGTGGTACTGGGGCTACATCAATTCGATCATCTACGTGTTGATGAACACGGTGATGTCGGTGCTGGTCGCGTTGCCCGCCGCGTACGCGTTCTCGCGATATCGCTTTCTGGGCGACAAGCACATGTTCTTCTGGCTGCTGACCAACCGCATGACGCCGCCCGCCGTATTCCTGCTGCCATTCTTCCAACTTTATTCGAGCGTCGGCCTCACCGACACGTACATTGCCGTCGCGCTCGCGCACATGCTGTTCAACGTGCCGCTTGCCGTGTGGATTCTCGAAGGCTTCATGTCGGGCGTCTCCCGTGAAATAGACGAAACCGCGTACATAGACGGTTATACGTTTCCCGCTTTCTTCGTGAAGATCTTTCTGCCGCTCATCAAGTCGGGCGTCGGCGTGACGGCATTCTTCTGCTTCATGTTCAGCTGGGTGGAACTGCTGCTCGCGCGCACGCTGACGTCGGTCAACGCGAAACCTATCGCTGCCGTGATGACGCGGACCGTGTCGGCGGCCGGCATGGATTGGGGCGTACTCTCGGCGGCGGGCGTGCTGACTATCGTTCCCGGCGCGCTGGTGATCTACTTCGTGCGCAACTACATCGCGAAGGGCTTCGCGATGGGGAGAGTGTGATGTTCACCTGGATGTACTGGACCCCCGAGGTCGCGATCTTCTTCGCCTGCATCGTCGTGATGCTGGGCGGCATGACCGTATGGGAACTGCGCTCGCCCACGCATGAACGCAAGGGCTTTCTGCCTATCCCGACGACTCGCGGTGACCGGCTGTTCATCGGCCTCTTGACTGCGGCGTATATCAATCTCGCGTGGCTCGCAATCAGCGCCGAGGGCTCCAGTTCATGGCCGGGCTTCGCGGCCTCCGTGCTGATATTGCTCGCGATCATGTGGAAGGGCTAGATAGCGGACGCATGCGATGAAGACGGGCAACTGCCGGTTCCGCTGATGCCCCCAGCGGGCGCCGACACGGTCGAAGGGGCACGGAAGAGACAGGAGAAGACCATGCATCAGAGGAGACGGATCGTCACGCTGGCATTGGCGAGCATCGTGTCAGGCGCCTTCGCGAATCAGGCGCTCGCGGGCACGCCCGAGGCGCAAAAATGGGTGGACAGCGAGTTTCAACCGAGCACGCTTTCGAAACAGCAGCAGATGGACGAGATGAAATGGTTCATCGACACCGCTGCGAAACTCAAATCGCAGGGCGTCAAGGAGATTCATGTCGTGTCGGAAACCATCGACACGCATACCTACGAATCCAAGACGCTTGCGGCCGCATTCAGTGAGATCACCGGCATTCAGGTGAAGCACGACATCATTCAGGAAGGCGACGTCGTCGAGAAATTGCAGACCTCGATGCAATCCGGGCAAAGCATCTACGACGGCTGGATTTCGGACTCCGACCTGATCGGCACGCACTATCGCTATGGCGTGATCGTCCCGCTGTCCGATTACATGGCAGGGGAGGGCAAGGAATATACGAACCCCGGGCTCGACCTGAAAGACTTCATCGGCACGAGCTTTACGACCGCGCCCGACAAGAAGCTCTATCAGCTTCCCGACCAACAGTTCGCGAATCTCTACTGGTTCCGCGCGGACTGGTTCGCACGCAAGGATCTGCAAGACAAGTTCAAGGCCAAGTATGGCTACGATCTCGGCGTGCCGGTCAACTGGTCCGCGTACGAAGACATCGCCGAGTTCTTTACGAACGATGTGAAAAACATCGACGGAGAGAAAGTCTACGGCCATATGGATTACGGCAAGAAGGACCCTTCGCTTGGCTGGCGCTTCACGGACGCGTGGCTTTCCATGGCGGGCGCAGCGGACAAGGGCATTCCGAACGGCATGCCCGTCGACGAATGGGGCATTCGCGTGACGCCGGACGGTTGTCATCCGGTGGGTGCGTCGGTGTCGCGCGGGGGCGGCACCAACAGCCCGGCAGCCGTTTACGCGACGACCAAATACATCGACTGGCTCAAGAAATACGCGCCGCCAGAAGCGTCGGGCATGACCTTCAGCGAGGCCGGCCCGGTGCCCGCGCAAGGCCGGATTGCGCAACAGGTGTTCTGGTACACCGCGTTCACGGCCTCGATGCTCAAGCCGGGCAACGTCACGAATGCGGACGGCACGCCGAAGTGGCGCATGGCGCCTTCGCCGCACGGCGCTTACTGGAAGGACGGCATGCAGAACGGCTATCAGGATGTCGGCTCGTGGACGTTCTTCAAGTCGACGCCGCCGAAGCAGCGAGCCGCCGCGTGGCTGTACGCGCAGTTCGTCACGTCGAAGAGCGTGTCGCTGAAGAAGTCGATTGTCGGTCTCACGTTCATTCGCGACTCCGATATTCATAGCGACTACTTCACGAAAAACGCGGACAAGTACGGCGGCCTGATCGAGTTCTATCGCAGTCCGGCGCGCGTCGCGTGGACGCCGACCGGCAACAACGTGCCCGATTATCCGAAGATGGCGCAGCTCTGGTGGAAGAACGTGGGCACCGCGGTCGCGGGTGAAAAGACTCCGCAAGCTGCAATGGACAACCTCGCGAAGGAAATGGATCAGGTGTTGGCCCGTTTGCAGCGAGCCGGAATGAAGGTTTGCGCGCCGGAATTGAATCCGCAAAGCGATCCGTCCAAGTGGCTGTCCGACGAGCACGCGCCCTGGAAGCGGCTTTCCAACGAGAAGCCGAAGGGCGAGACCGTGAAGTATGAGCAGTTGCTGTCGGCTTGGAAGGCGGGCAAGGTGCGGTAGCGGTTCTGCGGTGGTCGGTGCTTATGGATGGGCGGCGCTTGACGGTGCCGCCTTTTTTTTTGCGCTCTTGGTAACGGCGACCGCGCCGGAGGTACCGGTCACTAGACGGTCGAGTGTTCCTTCACGCCCGACTACTTCGACGCCGCGTGGCCCATATCTGCCTCAGTGCACCCTCAACGGGATTCGACGCACCATCGCTGGCCGCTTCGTGACCTCGAATGAGTCAGCGCGCGTCGACCTGTTTCGACTTGACTCCGGCAAGTCCTTGATTCGAAACCGACAACCTCGCTTGGCATGGACAGTGCGTTGCGAGTTCGACTTGTATTCAAGATTGAACTCATGCAGGCATCTGTGGCCGCTATGCCGATCACTGTCCGTTCGCTCGTCGAGACGTACGCACGCGCACTCGCTGTCGACCTTCGCGCACGACGTCGCCGATGCGGGACTCGATGCGCTCGACGGTTACGCGCGCCGTATCTCACCGCCCGGCATCTGCACGACCGCGACCGACGATGGCCGCGAGGTCGAGCCTGAAAGCGGCACACGCGACATCACTTCATTCGGCGGCTGGCGCACGTACCGGCACAGCGTCGCATCCCCACTCCGACCATCCATTCACACAGGAAGCCACACCATGACCAATCGCCGCCAGTTCATCAAAGGCGCGGGCGCGCTCGCGCTCGGCAGCGCCTTGCCGTTCGATCTCGCGTTCGGCGCGAGCAACCTCACCGTCGGCGTGATCTACGTCGGCGCCAAGGGCGATTACGGCTACAACCAGGCGCAGGCACAGGCCGCGGCGGTCATCCGCAAGATGCCGGGCGTGAAAGTGGTCGAGGAAGAGAACGTGCCCGAGACCGTCGCCGTGCAAAAGACGATGGAAGCGATGATCGAGCAGGACGGCGCGACGCTGATCTTCGCGACCTCGTTCGGCTATTTCGATCCGCACGTGCTCAAGATGGCGGCGAAGTATCCGAAGGTCCGGTTCGCGCATTGCGGCGGTCTGTGGAAGCAGGGCGACCCGGCGAATATCGCGAGTTACTTCGGCTATATCGACGAATGCCAGTACCTCAACGGCGTCGTGGCCGGTCACGTGAGCAAGAGCAAGAAGCTCGGCTTCGTCGCCGCCAAGCCGATTCCTCAGGTACTGCGAAACATCAACGCCTTCACGCTCGGCGCGCAATCGGTCGATCCGTCGATCACGACGCATGTCATCTTCACCGGCGACTGGTCGATGCCGGTCAAGGAGGCCGAAGCGGCCAACAGTCTCGTCGATCAGGGATGCGACGTGCTCACCTGCCACGTCGATGGCCCGAAGGTCGTCATCGAAACGGCGGAGAAACGCGGCGCGATGAGCTGCGGTTATCACGCGAGCCAGGCCGCGCTTGCGCCGAAGGGTTATCTGACCGGAGCGGAATGGGACTGGCAGACGCCGTTCAGGGAAATCGTCACCGATGCGCAGACCGGCAAGCCGCAACCGAACATTCTGCGCGGCGGTCTCAAGCAAGGCTTCGTGAAGATGTCGCCCTATGGCGCGAAGGTCACGCCGGACGCCAAGACCAATGCCGATGCGATCAAGACGAAGATGGCGGCGGGCGAATACGTCATCTTCAAAGGCCCGTTGAAGGACAACAAGGGCGGCAGCGCCATCGCGTCCGGCACCGCTTACGCGCAGACGGATATCAAGCTGGAGAGCATGAACTATCTCGTCTCGGGCGTCGTCGGGCAGATCTGACGGGGTTCGCTAAGCGGAGCTGACATGCCATCTTCTTCCTTGTTGTCGCGCGCAGCCGTCGGCGCATTGCCCGCATTGCCCACGCTGTGCGCGCTCGCCGGCACGCTGGCGCTGTTCTCGTTGTTTCTCCTCGTGCAGGGCCAACCCGCCTACGATGCGCTCGTGCTCATCGGGCAGGGCGCGTTCGGCTCGTCGTTCGCATGGCAGAGCACGTTATTGCGCGCCGCACCGTTGATGCTCACCGCGTTGTGCGTCGCGCTGCCCGCGCAGGTCGGGCTGATCGTGATCGGGGGCGAAGGCGCGCTCGCGCTCGGCGGACTGGCCGCGGCCGTCGTGGCGGCGCACGTGCCCGCCGCGTTGCCCTGGTTCGCGGCGGCCCCGCTGATGGCGCTTGCCGGCATGCTTGCTGGCGGCGTATGGATCGGCGCGGTCGGCGCGATGCGCCAATTGCGCGGCGTCAACGAGACCATCAGCAGCCTGTTGATGTCGTATATCGCGATCGCCCTGTTCAAACATCTCGTCGAAGGCCCGTTGCGCGATCCCGCGAGCCTCAACAAGCCGTCGACGCCACCGGTCCCCGATGCGCTCGCCATCGGTTCGCTGCCCGGCCTCGACGTGCACTGGGGCCTGCTGTGGGGCGCGCTCGCGTGCATCGCGGCATGGGTCTTCGTGCGACACAGCACCAAGGGTTTCGCGATGCGCGTCGCGGGCGGCAACAATCATGCGGCGAAGCTCGTCGGCCTGCCGGTGAACCGGCTCGCCATTGCCGCATGCGCGATGGGCGGCGCGGCGGCGGGCCTCGCCGGCATGTTCGAAGTCGCGGCGGTGCAGGGCAGCGCGAACGCCTCGCTGCTCGCGGGCTATGGCTATGCAGGCATCCTCGTCGCGTTCGCGGCGCGCCAGAATCCGCTCGCCATCGTGTTGTGCGCGGTCCTCGTCGGCGGCATCGAAGCGAGTGGGTCGCTCCTGCAACGCCGTCTTGGCTTGCCCGACGCCACGACGCTCGTCTTGCAGGGCCTGCTGTTCGCCAACCTGCTCGCGTGGGAAGCAATGGGCGGCCGCCTCGCGGCATGGCGCATCCGCTTGCAGGCGATCTCGGCCGCGCGTTCAGCCGCAGGACTGGAGGGCACGCATGTTTGATGCACATTCACCCGTCGCCGTGCTCTTGCTGTCGCTCTTTGCGGGCGCCATTCGCGTCAGCACACCCTATCTGTTCGTGAGCATTGGTGAATGCCTCACGGAGAAGGGCGGCCGCGTCAATCTCGGGCTCGAAGGCATTCTCGTTTCAGGCGCGATGACCGGTTACGCCGCCGCATATCTCTCCGGTTCGCCGTGGCTCGGGGTGCTCGCCGCCGGATGCGCCGGGCTGCTGCTCGGCTGCCTGCACGGTCTCGTGTGCTCGCTGCCGCGCGTGTCGGATATCGCATTCGGCATTGCGCTGATGCTCGCCGGCACCGGCCTCGCGTTCTATCTCGGCAAGCCGTTCATCGAGCCGCAGGCGCCGATGCTGCCGTCGATCGATCTCGGCGCATGGGCGTCGTCGCCGCAGTTGCACAACGCGCTGCATGTGAATCCGCTGTTCATCGCGGGGGTGCTGCTGGCTTTCGCATTGCAATGGGGCTTGCGTCATACGCGCTGGGGTCTGGCGCTGCGTCTCGTCGGCGAGAACGCGGAAAGCGCCCGCGCGATGGGTTATCCGATCACGCGCGTGCGCATTCTCGCGACGACCGCCGGCGGCTTCTTCGCGGGTGTCGGCGGCGCGTATCTGTCGCTGGTGTATCCGGGCAGCTGGAACGAAGGCCTGTCGAGCGGACAAGGCCTGATGGCCGTCGCGCTCGTGATCTTCGCGCGCTGGCAGCCGTTGCGGTGCCTGTGGGCCGCGTTGATCTTCGGGGCCGCGGGCGCGCTGGGGCCGGCGCTTCAGGCTATCGGCGTCACGAGCGGCTATTACCTCTTCAACGCCGCGCCCTATGTGCTGACGCTCGCGATCATGCTCATCAACTGCCGGCCGGACCGCACGCTCGCCGGCGCGCCCGGCGAACTCAGCCTCACTCGTTGATTCACTCGTCGATCAAATCACGGAGCGAACCCATGACCCGCTTCATCGAAGCACGGCCCTATCCCTGGCCTTACGACGGCAACCTGCTCCCTGAGAACACCGCGCTCGTCATCATCGACATGCAGACGGATTTCTGCGGCGTCGGCGGGTATGTCGACAAGATGGGCTACGACCTTTCGATGACGCGCGCGCCCATCGAGCCGATCAGGAACGTCCTCACGCTGATGCGCGAGCAGGGCTTCACGATCATCCATACGCGCGAAGGGCATCGGCCCGACCTTTCCGACTTGCCCGCCAACAAGCGATGGCGAAGCCGCCGCGCGGGAACGCAAGGCGTGGGCATCGGCGATGAAGGACCGTGCGGCAAGATTCTCGTGCGCGGCGAACCGGGCTGGGAGATCATCGACGAACTGAAGCCGGTGGATGGCGAGATTGTCATCGACAAGCCGGGCAAAGGCTCGTTCTGCGCCACCGACCTCGAAATGGTGCTGCGCACGCGCGGCATCGTCAATCTGGTGCTGACGGGCATCACGACGGACGTCTGCGTCCACACGACGATGCGCGAAGCGAACGACCGCGGCTTCGAATGCACGATTCTCGCGGACTGCTGCGGCGCGACCGACCGCGGCAACCACGACGCCGCGCTCAACATGGTGCTGATGCAGGGCGGCGTGTTCGGCACCGTGTCCGATTCGAAGGCGCTGCTCGCCGCGCTGGGAAGCCGGCCATGAATGCTTCGATCAAGGCGATGAGCGTCGAAGTGCTCGGCGCGACCAAGCGCTTCGGCGCCTTTACCGCGCTCGACGGCGTGACGCTCAAAGTGCGCGCGGGCACCGTCCATGCGCTGCTCGGCGAGAACGGCGCGGGCAAGAGCACGCTCGTGAAAGGACTCGTCGGCTATGGCGTGCTGGACGACGGCGAGATCGTCGCGGATGCGCGGCAGGTGAAGATCGCGTCGCCGCGCGATGCGCAGGCGCTCGGCATCGGCATGGTCTATCAGCACTTCACGCTGGCGGCGGGCTTGTCGGTGGAAGAGAACCTGCTGCTCGCGCGAGGACGTCTGCCGTGGAAGATCGACTGGGCGAAGGAACGCGCCGCGCTTCGAGCGTTCATGCAGTCGATGCCCTTCCGGCTGCCGCTCGACGCCCCTGTCGCCGGCCTTGCCGCAGGCGAGAAGCAGAAGCTCGAAATCCTGAAGCAGTTGTATCTGCAGCAGCGTTTTCTGATTCTCGACGAACCGACTTCCGTGCTGACGCCGCAGGAAGCCGATGAAGTGCTCGGCCTCATGCGCGATCTCGCCGCGCGCGGCGAACTGACGGTGCTGATGATCACGCACAAGTTCCGCGAAGTGATGGCCTATGCCGACGACGTCACCGTGCTGCGCAAAGGCAGGCTCGTCGGCACGAGCGCGGTGGCGGACACGAGCCGCGACCGGCTCGCGGCATGGATGATGGGCGGCGAAGCGCCATCGGACGATCCGGAGCTGGCGCAGACGCGCCCTGCGCGCAAGCCTTGTCCGTCGGATGCGCCGGTGCGCCTCGCGTTGCGAAACCTGAGCGTGATCGACGATCGCGGGCATGCGGCCGTGCGCGAAGTTTCCCTCGCGGTGAAGTCGGGCGAGATCCTCGGTATCGCGGGCGTATCGGGCAACGGACAAAAGGAACTGATCGAGGCGCTCGTCGGCCAGCGGCGCGTCGAGGCGGGCGAGATGCGCATGCACGGCGAGCAGTATCGCGCGACGCGGGAGGAAATGACGCGGCTGCGCGTGTTCGCGCTGCCCGAGGAACCGTTGCGCAACGCATGCGTCGCGAACATGAGCGTTGCCGAGAACCTCGCGTTGCGCGACTTCGATCGCCCGCCGATGAAGCGCCACGGCTGGCGGCTCGATCGCCGCGCAATGCGCGAGCGGGCCGAACGGCTCATCGCCGAATTCAACGTCAGGCCGCCGGTGCCTGCACGCGCCATCGGCACGCTGTCGGGCGGCAACGTGCAACGCGCGGTGCTCGCGCGCGAACTCGGACAGGCGGTCGATGTGCTGATCGTCGCGAATCCGGTGTTCGGGCTCGACTTCGCGTCGGTGGCGGACATTCACGCGCGCATTCTCGCCGCACGCGATAGCGGCGCGGCTGTGCTGCTCGTCAGCGAAGACCTCGATGAACTGCTGGAACTGGCAGACCGCATCGCGGTGATCGCGGAAGGCCGGATCGTTCATGAAACGGCTGCAAGCGGCGCGGATCGCGTCGCGTTGGGAAGACACATGGCGGGCCACGTCGAAAGCGCCACGCGCGATACGTCTGAGCCGGTCACCGTCCACGCATAAGGAAAGGAGCAAGGAAGAATGAGTTCGAGCGGTCTCGGTGGGTTGAACAAGTCGCCGCAAGGCATCGTCGTGGGACTCGTGCAGTTGCAGAATCCGGATGTGGCGACGCCTGCGCAGCTCGCCGCGCAAACGCGTCGCATCGTCGACATGGTGGGCAAGGCGCGGCGCAACAATCCGGCGATGGATCTCGTCGTGTTCCCCGAATACATGCTGCACGGCCTGTCGATGAGCACCGACGACGCCATCATGTGCTCGCTCGACGGCCCCGAAGTGGCGGCATTCAAGGCTGCCTGCGTCGAGCATCGCATCTGGGGATGCTTCTCCATCATGGAGCGCAATCCGGGCGGCAATCCGTATAACAGCGGCATCATCATCGACGATCAGGGCGAGATCGCGCTGTACTACCGCAAGATGCATCCGTGGGTGCCGGTCGAGCCGTGGGAGCCGGGCAATGTCGGCGTGCCGGTGTGCATCGGGCCGAAGGGCGCGAAGCTCTCGCTCATCATCTGTCACGACGGCATGTTTCCGGAGATGGCGCGCGAAGCCGCGTACAAGGGCGCGGAGATCATTCTGCGCACGGCCGGTTATACCGCGCCGATCCGGCATGCATGGAAGATCACCAATCAGTCGAACGCGTTCCAGAATCTCGCGCAGACCGCGAGCGTGTGTCTGTGCGGCAGCGACGGCACGTTCGACTCGATGGGCGAGGGCATGTTCTGCGATTTCGACGGCGCGGTGATGGTGGAAGGCAGCCATCGTCCCGACGAAATCATCACGTGCGAAATGCGGCCCGATCTCGTGCGCGAAGCGCGCATTCACTGGGGCGTCGAGAACAACATCTACCAGTTCGGGCATCGCGGCTACGTGGCCGTGAAGGGCGGCGCGCAGGATTGCCCGTACACGTTCATGCAGGACATGGTGCGCGGAGAATATCGCTTGCCCTGGGATGAGGATGTCGTCGTCAAAGACGGTACGTCATGCGGCTTTCCGGCGCCCGAACGCCGCTACAAAGGGTGATGCGATGCCGACCATCTCGCGCGCGCGGCCGTCGCCGTTCACCTTCGAGGCATCGCATACCGCGTTGATCGTCATCGACATGCAGCGCGATTTCATCGAACCCGGCGGCTTCGGCGAAAGCCTCGGCAACGATGTGTCGCTGCTCGCGTCGATCGTGCCGACGGTGGCGCGGCTCGTCGATCACGCGCGCAACGAGGGCTGGCTCGTCGTGCATACGCGCGAGTCGCATGCGCCGGATCTTTCGGATTGCCCCGCTGCGAAGCGGCTGCGCGGCGCACCGCAGGCGCGCATCGGCGACATGGGACCGATGGGCCGCATTCTCATACGCGGCGAACCGGGCAATGCCATCGTCGATGAGCTCGCGCCCGTCGCGGGCGAGCTCGTGATCGACAAGCCGGGCAAAGGCGCTTTCTATGCGACGCGTCTCGGCGAAGAGTTGGCGCAACGCGGCATCACGCATCTGGTGTTCGCGGGCGTGACGACCGAAGTGTGCGTGCAGACGAGCATGCGGGAAGCGAACGACCGCGGCTACGAATGCGTGCTGATCGAGGATGCGACGGCGAGTTACATCCCCGCGTTCAAGACCGCGACCATCGAGATGATTCGCTCGCAGGGCGGTATCGTCGGATGGACGGCGACGCTTGGCGATCTACAGGAAGCCTGACCTATGACGATGGAAGTGAACCGCCCCGATATCGTGGCCGAAGTGGAGCGGGCGTTCATTGCGTATGAACGGGCGCTCGTCGATAACGACGTCGCCACCATGAACGCGCTCTTCTGGCACGCGCCGCAAACCGTGCGCTACGGCATCGCGGAAGTGCAGCATGGCGGCGATGCCATTCGCCGGTGGCGCGGGACCTGTGCGCCGGTGCCTCGTTTGCGCCGGTTGCATCGCACGGTCGTGACGACGTTCGGCGCGGATCATGCCACGGTCAGCACAGAGTTCACCAGCGACGCGACGCCTCTGCTCGGCCGCCAGATGCAGACATGGGCGCGGCTTTCGGACAAGACGAACGCATTCGCGGGATGGATGATCGTCGCTGCCCACGTGAGCTTGATCGAAGCGCCCTGAGGAAGCCCTTTAAGCAACCCTCGCAGGAGACACCGAATCGACTCGCCCAAAGCCATGGAGCGCCCTTCCGTGCGCGCCATTCAGGAAGCGAACCCGCTCGCTGAACAGGTGTATCAGCAGCTGAAGCAGGACATCTTCAGCTTTCGTCTCTTTCCCGGCGACCGCTTCTCGGAGACGGACATCGCGCAATACTACGGCGTGTCCCGCACGCCGATGCGCGATGCCCTGTTTCGCCTGTTGCGCGAAGGTTATCTGGAGGTGGGGTTCAGGCGCGGCTGGAAGGTGTCCGAGATCGACTTCGCGCAACTCGACCAGCTCTATGACTTGCGCATCGTTCTCGAGACCGCTTCGCTCGACAAGCTCGCGTCGGCTGTGCCGCCACATCCGCACATCAGTGCCCTCAAGGCCGTTTGGTGCGTGCCGCCGGAGGCGCGCGAAACGGACCCCGTCGCGATGTTCACCATGGACGAGGACTTTCATCGCGGACTCGTTCGCGCGAGCGGCAACGGCGAGATGCTGCGTGTGCACGACGAGGTCACGGAGCGCATCCGCATCGTGCGGCGGCTGGATTTCCTGAAGCCGCATCGGACCAGCGCAACGTACGAGGAACACGCGAAGATGCTTCGCTGCATCGACCGTGGCAAGTGCGGTGAAGCGGCCATGCTGCTGCGTTCGCATATCACGCAGAGCAAGCTGGAGGTACGGAAGATCACCGTATCGATGCTGGCGCAAGCGCGTGAGCGCAAGCTGCCGTTCGTGGGTTGAGGGCTTGGACAGGTACGTCTGGCTATAAGGGATAAATTCTTAAGACAGCAGTCTCAACGCGAAGAACATGGCGGAGTGTGAAGTGCGCCCGACTTCTCATTGGCGGATTGCATGAACGCACTCTCGGGCACGTCCTCACGCGCTTACCAAAGTGCAGCCGCTGCACGCTCCGGGCAGAGGTATAAACTCACTCGCTAGAGTCTTTGAAAGATTCTCTGAAACAACTAGAGAGAGTTTCCTTAGCGAGTTGGGCAGTTCAAGCACACGAATCCGGGCGGCCCGAGCGATGGAGCCCTTTGCGTGGTGGATAAAGCAAGGAGTGAGAACATGAAGTTCGACGCAATGGTCCTCGGCGCCGGCATTGTCGGAACATCGGTCGCTTTGCAACTGCAGCGTCGAGGCCTCGACGTGGCGCTGATCGACCGCAAAGCGCCCGGGAACGAAACGTCGCTCGGAAATGCAGGCCTCATTCAGCGCGAAGGCGTGTATCCGTACGCCTTGCCTCGCGACTTTGCGTCCCTTGCGCACTACGCACGCAATCGCGCGACGGACGTGCGCTATCACCCGATGGCGATGCCAAGGCTGGCGCCGTTCCTGGTGAAGTATTGGCAGCACTCCCGAGCTGACCGTCACGCAAAGATCGCGAGAGCCTATTCGACGCTCATAGAGCATTGCGTTTCGGAACACCGGGAGCTGATCGAAGCGGCGGGCGCACAGGCGCTATTGCGAAAGAACGGTTGGATGAAGGCATTTCGTACAGGCAGAGCTTTCGAAGCCGCCGTCGCGGAGGCGGCACGCTGGCGAGAAGAATACGGAATCGACTTCGACGTATTGGACGGAGATGCGCTGCATCGCACCGAGCCTTCTTTGAGTTCCGTCCTGCGGGCTGCCGTACGCTACTCGTCGTCGGATTCGGTGAGTGACCCCGCCGGCCTTGTCGGTGCGTACGCGAAGCTCTTCGAGAAGCTCGGCGGCAAAGTGCTCGTGGGAGACGCATCCACGCTCGAGAAGGGCTGGCGCGTTCGAACGGATTTCGGCGATGTGCGGGCGGATGTCGCGGTCATCGCGATGGGCCCGTGGTCCGGCGACCTGACCACGAAGCTCGGGTATTGCCTGCCGCTAGAGGTGAAACGCGGCTACCACATGCATTACGCAAGCAAGGCCGGCGCGACGCTGAATCAGCCGGTTCTCGACGCGGAAATCGGCTACATGATTACGCCCATGGTGAGAGGCATTCGCTTGACCACGGGCGTGGAACTCGGCTTTCGGGACTCACCGAAGACGCCCGTGCAACTCGAAGCCATCGAACCCCTGGCCCGCGAAGTATTTCCCTTGGGGGAGCGACTCGATTCCGAGCCCTGGCTCGGCCGTCGTCCCTGCACGCCGGACATGTTGCCCGTCATCGGACCCGCGCCGCATCACCGGAACCTATGGTTCGCCTTTGGCCACGCGCATCATGGACTGACGCTTGGGCCCATCACCGGGCGTTTGATTGCAGAAGCGATTACAGGCACCCCTCCGGCGGTCGACCTGACGCCGTTCCGTGCGGAGCGATTCTGAGCGCGGGATGGCTCGGATGGGTTCGATCCGGAAACCGACGACCCATCTAAGCGATGATCGGCGGCGACGACACGATGGCCCGCAACTCAGGCACGGGCCGCGACAGTGCATCGAGATCGGGCTCATGGCGCCGCAACGCGTCTTCCGATTTGAATGCGTCTTCCAGCGCCTGCGAAATGTCGAGCAAGCGCCCGTCGCCACGCGCGGGTCCGATCACCTGCACACCGAACGGCATGCCGGCATGGTCAACGCCGCACGGCAGCGATAGCGCCGGATTGGTCATCAGCGAAACCAGATAAGTCAGCCCGAGCCAGCGATAGTAAGTATCGAGCGGCTTGCCGTTGATCGCTTCGAGGTGCCATTGCGACCATGGAAAGGGCGTGATGGACACGGTAGGCGAAATGATCGCGTCATAGTGCTGCATGAGCGACTGAAAGCGCCTATACAAGGTGGTCTGCAACTTGTGCGCCGAGACCGCGTCGCCGAGCGTCATCGACGCGCCCATCTCGAAGTTCGCGCGCGTATTCGGCCCGAGCTGCGAAGGATCGCGCTCATACGTTTCCTTGAACTGCGCGACGAAGTTCTGCGCTCGCACTACGTCGAAGCACCAGTCGATGCCGGTCATGTCGATGCTCACCGGTTCGCACGCGGCAACGTAGCGTGAGATCTTGTCGACCTTCGCGTGGAACGTCGCCCGCGATGCGTCGTCGAGCGCGCAGACGCCGAAGTCATCGGTAAAGCCGATGCGCAGTTTCGCGACATCCGTTGGCCGGTGCTGCGCCAGCGCGGCGGAGCCGACGTCGTATGCCAGCGGATCGCGCGCGTCGAAGCCGGCTTGCGCCGCGAGAAGCAAGCGCGCGTCGGCGACGGTCCGGCCCATCGGGCCGCTGACGGTGATCGGCGCCCATCCAAGCTCGCGCCGGTCGGCTGGCACGAGTCCCGGCGATGGCCGCAGCCCCACGACTCCGCATAGCGCGGCAGGAATCCGCAGCGAGCCGCCGGTGTCTGAACCGGTGCAGAGCGGCATCATGCCGGTGGCAAGCGCCGCTGCCGATCCGCCCGACGATCCGCCCGCGTTCAGCAGCGGCGCAAACGGGTTTCCCGTCGCGCCCCAGACGTCATTGCGCGTGTTCGCACCCGCGCCCATTTCAGGCGTGTTGGTCTTCGCCATCACAATGGCGCCCGCCGCGCGAATGCGCGCGACCATCGCGTTGTCTTCGTCGGGCACGTTCGAGCGATACATTGTCGAGCCGTAAGTCGTCAGCACGCCCGCTGTCTCTTCCAGATCCTTCACCCCGACAGGCAAGCCGTGCAGCAAACCGAGCCGCCCGCCGCGCATGACCTCTGCTTCGGCACGGCGCGCCTCGGCGCGGGCGCGCTCGAATGAGGTCGCAGCCAACGCGTTCACGGCAGGATTGATGGCCTCCGCGCGAGCGATGCATGCTTCGAGCAGTTCGACGGGCGAGATGCTGCGCTCTTCGATCAGGCGGCGCGCATCGACGGCGGAAAGGGAGGCGAGGGAGGCGAGGGAGTCGTGCGTCATGGGCATCGGACAGGAAAAGATGAGCGATCAGGCCGCCGCTTGCGGACGCAGGCCCTGGGCGACGCACGCGATAACCGCATCGCGCGTGTTTTCCAGGTGTGCGCGCGTTTGCTCACGGACGGCGCGCGTATCGCGTGCGCGGTACGCATGGAGCAAGTCTGCATGCTCGCGGTTGTTGCTGTCCAGAATGTCACGCTTGACGTGCATCGAGAGCGATACGTAAGGCCGCGCAACCAGCGAAAGGTTCTCGACAACTTCGGCGAGGCGCGTGCCGGATGCAGCCTTCATCAGATGCTGGTGGAAGTCCTCGTTGAGGACAGCCCACGTCTCGGACCACGATGTCGCGCACATCTCGCCGTGGACCTTCTCCGCAGCCGCGAGATCGTCGTCGCTGACATGCGCGCAGGCGCGTTCGGCCAGCATCGGCTCCAGCACCATCCGCAGTTCGTAGATTTCGATCACGTCCGCGGCCGTGAGCGCGCGCGTGACGACGCCCTTGTTGGGATCGATCGAGACCAGTCCTTCCGCACGCAGATCGCGGAACGCTTCGCGTACCGGCGTCGTGCTGACGCTCATGCGCCTGGCGATTTCTTCCTGACGAAGCCGCGTATTCGGCGGATAGACGCCATTCAGGATCTCTGCGCGCAAGGTGCCGAGCACGTATTGTTGGATCGTGCGAAAGGGCCGGTTCATGCTCGTCTCCATGAGCTATCGTTATCGCGTGCGGTGCGGCACGTCGTTCAGACGGGCAGGGCGCGTCTCTCGAAGTTCAGCAGGTTCTCGATGCGCGCGGCGATGCGCAGCAGCCTCGCGTCGTCGGCGAATGCGCCGATCACCTGACAGCCGAGCGGCAGGTTGGCATCGCTCCAGCCGGATGGCACGTTGATGGCGGGCGCGCCCATGAGGCTCCAGGGCGCACAGAAGCGGGCGTCGCCTGTATCCGCATAGCCCCGGGGCGCCTCGCCGCTGGCCGGTATGGTCACGAGCGCGTCGCAGCCTTGCATGAGCGCGGCGGATTGCGAGCGTACCTGCGCCTGCAACAGCAACGCCTGCTGATAGCGTTCGAGCGGCATGGCCCGGCCTTCGGACAACAGCAGGCGCATGTGCTCGCTTATCAGCGCCGGCGCGCGTGCCGCCACTTCGCCGATGGCGCGATACGCCTCCACCGCGAGAATCGTCAGCGTCGCTTCGCGCATCTGCCGCAGGTCCGCGCCATAGTCGAGTTCGACGATGCGCACGCCGCCTTCGCTCAGCGTGCGCAGCGAGGCATCGAAGTTGTCGCGCTGATCCGGCGCGATCATGTCATCCCAGAACGGCGTACGAACGACGCCGAGCGTCAGCGTGGACGAGTCGCGCGCAAAGCGGTCGCGCCACGCCGATTCGCTTTCGACCGCCTGTGCCGCGCCATCGACGAACAACGCGTGGGCGATCGCGACATCCTCGACGGATCGCGCGAAGAAGCCGACGTGATCGAGCGACGCGGCGAGCGGATGCAAGCCTTCTGTCGGCACCGCCCGATACGACGGCTTGTAGCCGACGACGCCGCAATAGGCGGCCGGCCGAATGATCGAGCCGACCGTCTGCGTGCCGATGGCGAGCGGCACGATGCCTGCCGCGACAGCCGCCGCCGATCCGCTCGACGAGCCGCCCGGCGTGTGCGCGCGGTTCCACGGGTTGACGGTGGCGGCCGGTCCGCGCCAGGCGAACTCGGTCGTCGCGGTCTTGCCGAAAATCGTGCCGCCGAGTTCACGGATGGTCGAAACGATGCGTGCGTCGCGCTCCGGCCGGTGCCCGCCGTAGGCCGGCGAGCCGTAACTCGTCGGCATATCGGCGGTATCGGCGAGATCCTTGACGCCGATCGGCACGCCCGCAAGCGGGCGCGCAACGGCATCGCTCAGATCGTATGCGCGCGGCCGATGGACGAAGGCGCGCAGCCACGGATCGACCGCATCGGCGCGGGCCTGCGCGTCGAGCAGCGTCGCACGCGCGGCGGCATCGTCGTTACGGTTCGCGATCAGTGTCGCGAGCAGTGACTCGTTGGATCGATTCATTGCTACTTGCTCACGGCGGCGGCGAACGTGTTGTCCACGCCGTTGGCATAGGTGATCGCGCCCGGCTTGATGTTGCCGATCGACTCCTGCAGATCGAGCGCGTTGCGGAACGCCTGCTCGGAAATGTCGGGCGTGGCCGCATAGATCTTCTGATCGATCAGCCGCTGCACCGCCGAATCGACGATCGCGGGATCGAGCGACGGAAACTCCGCGCGCGCCACGCTCTTCGCGGTATCGTGCGACTGCTGGATCAGCGCCTCGGCCTCGCCGATGGACTTCACGAACGCGGCCACCATCTTGGGCTTGGTCTTGACGGTCGAGGCGAGCGTGTCGATGGTGGAAAAAGCATAGCCCCCCGGATACGCCTTGGGAAACGCATAAACGATGCGATAACCCTGCGCGAGTCCCGTCTCCGCTTGCGGCATGTAAAGCGCGGCGGCTTCCGAGCGGCCCGCAGTCACGGGCGCCAGTTCGGTGCCGATTTGCACCGTGTTCATTTTGACATCGGCCAGCTTCTGTTCGGCGATGAGCCGTTGCAGCAAATACGTGCTCGTCGAGGGCGGAAGCGCGGTGGACACGCTCTTGCCTGCCAGATCGCCGACGCCTTTGACCTTCGAGTCCTTCGGCGTGATCACCCAGACCGGCACGCCCGCGACCACGTTGGCCACGTTCACGAGCGACGCACCCTTGAGGTTGGCCAGCATGGCGGTCATCGGGTCTTGCAGCGAAAAGTCCGCATGACCTCCGATCACCGCCGCGACGCCCGCCGCGCCGCTGCCAGCGGTAACTTTCTGCACCGCGAGACCGTTCTTCTCGAAGATGCCCTTGTCGATGGCCACGTAGAGCGGCAGATATTGAATGGACTGAAACGCCTGATAGATGACGACCGGTTCGGCGGCCCGGACGCTGGTCGCGCCGATCCCGAATGCGACCAGACATGCGGCCGCGATACCGTTGAGCAGAGCGTGGGTCTTCTTCATTTTTTCTTCCAGGAGATGATTTTCGCTTCCGCGAGTTGAACGATCCAGCTCAGAACCGAAGCCATCACGGTCAGCACGATGATGCCGAGCCAGACGGTATTGAGGTCGAAAAGCGAGCCTGCGACGAAAACCGCGTGACCCAGACCCGACTGCGACGCGATGTATTCGCCGACCACCGCGCCGATGAGCGCGAAGCCGATGTTCACGCGCAGCGTCGAGAAGATCCACGGCAGTGCGCTCGGAACGATGAGCTTGGTGAAGATCATCGAAGGCCTGGCCTTGAACGAATGAAAGAGGTTGAGCAAGTCCTTGTCGACTTCGCGCGCGGCGGCGCAGGACGAGATCATCGCGACGGCGAACGTCGAAATCCCGGCGAGCCAGATCTTCGACGAAGCATCGGAGCCGAACCAGATGACGATGAGCGGACCGAGCGCGATCTTCGGAATACTATTTAGGATCACTGATAGACCTTCCGCCACCCCCGATACGGCCGGCAGAAACCATAGCAGCAGGCCGAGCGCAATGCCGAGGCCGCTGCCGATGGCGAGACCCGCGAGCGTCTCATAGAGCGTGACCCAGGTATCGGAAACGAGCGTACCCTGCGTCAGTCCGATGACGGCGGCTTCATAGATACCCGACGGCGAGCCGAGCAGCTTGCCGTTGATCCAGCCGGCGCTGACGGCGAGCTGCCAGGCGACGACGAGCGCGACAACGATACCGACGACAGCGCCTGTCGTGCCGAGCTTGCGCGGTACGCGGCGTACGGCTTTCTTTTGCGCGACGCCAGTGGACAGAACGGCTTCAGTCATGCATGGCTCCTGCAAGGGTGTTGGATTGGGCGAGGTCTTGCGTGTCGCGCGACGTGACGTTTCCGCGCAGACCGTTCCACACGCGCGCGTGATAGCCGCGGAACTCCGGCGCCTCGCGCGCCGAGACGGCGTTGCGCGGACCGTGCGTAGTGAGTTCGACCAGAACCTGATCCTCGATGCGCGCGGGACGTCCGCCCAGCAGAATGACGCGATCGCTCATTGCGATGGCTTCTTCGATGTCGTGTGTCACGAGCACGACGCTCGTGCCGCTTTGCGCACGCAGCGAAATGATGTCGTCCTCGAGTGCGAGGCGCGTTTCGTAATCGAGAGCGGAGAAGGGCTCGTCGAGCAGGACGAGCGTCGGATCGACGAGGAGCGTGCGCGTGAGCGCAACGCGTTGCCTCATGCCGCCCGACAGCGAATGCGGATACGCATCGGCGACCGCGCCGAGGCCGTAGCGCGCGAGCATCTGCCGCGCACGCGCGATATCGTCGGGCCTAACCTTGCGATACAACTCGATGCCGAGCAGCGCATTTTGCAGTACCGTGCGCCACGGCATCATCAGGTCCTTCTGCAACATATAGGCGATGCGCCCCGGGCCACCGTCCGGACGCCTACCGACCGATATCTCGCCGGACTGCGGCGTGAGCAGCCCCGAGATCAGATTGAACAGCGTGCTTTTGCCGGCGCCGCTTCGTCCGACGATCGACACGATCTCCCCCTGACCCACGCAGAAGTCGAGTTTGTCGAAGATGGTCACTGTCGAGCCATCGGGCGTCTTGAAGCCGTGACTGAGTTGTCGCACACGCAGCGGGGCTTGCGATGTGTTCTCTGCCACTGAGTTCGATGTCTTCATGTTGATCCTCGCAAGGTCTCGCGGGAATTAGGCGTTTGCTACAATGCATAATGCACAATCAAAAAAGAAAGCTGTCCTCGCCAAAATTCTTTTTCGCAGTGGGGGTGTCCGTGTCCTTCTTCGGTGCTCGCGTGCACGTTTCTTGAATTGCTTTCACGAAGGCGGCGAGCGAAAGGCGGGGCGTATGGACAGTGAGAAGACGACGTGACGCTGATGGCTGCAGTACGTCGTTCGAATTTCGAGGAAGGGCAGGGACGAGATTTGATCGAGAGAGATTTGCCTCGGTCGCTCTAACGCGAGCGGGCCGCGTATCGGCCGCGCGGCCTCCGGCGAATGAGGCAAAATGCGGCGAATGCGGCAGTGTGAACACCTGCGCCGACTCGCGCGATTCATGTCAGTCCGCGTAGGACGGGTCCTCCTTGTCCAGAACGCGCTTCATCTCTTCGAAGTGCGCGAGGGAAAAGTCAACGATGCCTTCCCAGTCGCGCGCGGTTCTTTCGGCAACTTCGGGCGACAGCACCTTCAGAGGCTGGCCCGTGCCGTATGCGATGCACAGAATCTGGCACGCGCGTTCCAGCGTGTACATATCGTCGAACGCCTCGCCGATGCTCGCCGCAGTCACCATGACGCCGTGATTGCCCATCATCAGGCGCGACTTGTCACCGAGCGCTGCAAGAAGACGCGCACCCTCGGCGGCCGTATCCGCCATGCCGCCGAACTCGCTGTCGAGCGCGACGCGGCCGTAGTAACGCGCCGTGTTCTGCTCGATAGGCTTGATCTCCGGGTCCGCGAGGCACGCGATGGCAGTCGCATGAACGGGATGCAGATGCATCGCCACACGGATATGCGGCGCGCGCCGGTGAAGCTGGCCGTGAATCGCCCACGCGGTGGCATCGACATCGCGGCGGCCCGCGAGATCTTCGCTGTCTTCGGCATCGAGGAGCAGCAGATCGCTGGCCCGGATGCGCGAGAAGTGAACCCACTTCGGGTTCATCAGAAACTTGCGTCCGTCCGGCGACACCGCCGCGCTGAAATGATTGGCGACCGCTTCATGCATGCCGAGCTTTGCGAAGCAACGGAAGGCGGCGGCGAGGTCGATGCGCAACTGGCGCTCATTCGTGTTCATGGCTGTGTATTGTGAAGAGGGAGGAAATGCGCGACCCGATGGGCGTTTGCCGCGAGCGTCGGCGTCATCGAACCTATGCATGCGTGTCGATGCGCGTGTCGATGCGCGTGTCGATGCAGTCGGCATCACGCGCCGTCGCCCGACCAGAACGCGTTGCGGTCCAGATAGTTTTGCAGGAACTGAGTGAGGCGCGGGTTCTTCGACTCGCGAAACACCTGTCGCGGCGCGCCCGACACGGTGATACGGCCTGCATCGATGAAGGCGACCGTATCCGCCACTTGCGCGGCGAAGCCCATTTCATGCGTCACGACGGCCATCGTCATGCCGTCGCGCGCGAGCTGCTTCATCACCTGCAGCACTTCGCCGACGAGTTCGGGATCGAGCGCGGATGTGGGTTCGTCGAACAGCATGATGTGCGGCTCCATGGCGAGTGCGCGGGCAATCGCGACGCGCTGCTGCTGTCCACCCGACAGGCGCGACGGATACGCGTCCGCCTTGCCCGACAGACCGACCAGCTCCAGCATGCGGCCCGCCTGCGCGGCGGCCTTCGCCTTCGGAAAACCGCGAACGCGCTGCAACGCTTCCATGACGTTGCCGAGCACGGTCATATGCGGCCATAGGTTGAACTGCTGAAACACCATGCCGACATTGCGCCGCGTGTGTTGCAACTCGCTGGCGGTGGCGCGCACGCGCTTGCCGCCGCGCTCGGTATAGCCGAGCAATTGGCCTTCGATACGCACCTCGCCATGATCGTAGCTTTCGAGCCCGGCGAGACAGCGCAGCAGCGTGCTCTTGCCCGACCCCGACGGCCCGATGATGCACAGGACTTCGGACTTGCGGATGGTCAGATCGATGCCGCGAAGAATGTCGGTGGAAGCGAAGCGCTTGTACAAGCCCTTCGCGTCGACGAGCGGCTCGGCGGCTGCGCCGCTGAGAACAGGCGCGGGTTCGGCGATGATGAGCGTCATGAATTCCTCGATACCTTCAGGCGAGAAAGCGCGTCATGCGCTTTTCGGCCCAGTTACCCGCCGCGGTCGCCAGCTCGACGAGCAGCAGATAGCAGGCGCACAGCACGAGCAGCGTTTGAACATAGGCGAACGTCGCGGAGCCGATACCCGTCAGCACGAAGGTCAGCTCGGGCACGGTCACGACCGACAGCACGGCCGTTTCCTTGCTCAGCACGATGGTCATATTCGAAAGCGCGGGAAGAATCAGCGCCAGCATCTGCGGCAACTGAATGCGCCAGACCGCCTGCATGCGCGTGAGTCCGAGACACGCCGCCGCTTCGAGATGCCCCTTCGGCACCGACGCGAAGCCGCCGCGAAACACTTCGGCGAAGTATGCGCCGCCATACACGGTGAGAGCGAGGACGCCGGCCATCGCAGGCGTGAGCGTCAGTCCGAATGACGGGCCGCCGTAGTAGAGCAAAAAGAGTTGCACGAGAAACGGCGTGCCGCGAAACAGCTCGACATACACGCGCAGCAACGCTCGCACGAAGCGCCCGCCGAGTTGCTGCGTGAGCGCCACGACGAAGCCGAGCATCGCGCCCAGCAGCACGCTGACGAGCCACATCCACAGCGTGGTCGCGAAGCCCGCGCCGATCTGCGACAGGTTATGCGTGATGGCGGAGAGGTCGAAAGGAGGCACGGAACGAATCCTGTCGTCGATGTGGCGGTCAGGCTGCGAGACGCCGTTCGGCGGAATGCGCGACCCATGCCAGCCCGCCGCAGATGCAGAAATAGATCAGGCCGGCGGCGGCATATGCTTCCATCGGCTGATAGGTGCTGGCGGCGACGTTCTGCGCCGTGCGCGTGACTTCAGCGACACCCACCACCGAAATCAGCGACGACGCCTTGATGAGCAGCACCATTTCGTTGACGAGCGAGGGCAGCGTCGAGCGCACGACCTGCGGAATCTGGATGCGCACGAGCCGGTCGAACGGCGACAGGCCGAGCATGACCGCCGCTTCGTTCTGACCCGGCGGCAGACTGGCGAAGCCGCCCCGCAGAATTTCCGCGATATACGCCGCCGCGCATAACGACACCGCGCTGATGGCCGCGATCAACGGCGGCGCGTTGATGCCGATGAACGGCAGCAGGTAATACACGAGCAGCAGTTGCACGAGGAGGGGCACGCCGCGAAACACGCGCACGTACACGACCGCGGCGACATGCAACCCGTGCTTCGCGGAGAGATTCGCCGCACACACGGCCAGCGCAATGACGAAGCCGATGACCAGGCCCGCCGCCGATACCCCCAGCGTCGTCAGCGCCGCGTGCTGCAGCAGCGCAAGGGCTGTGGTGAAGGCCTCGATGCTGAACATGTCGCGCGCTTCAGTACGCGGGCGTGGGCATCGCGGCGGGCAGATCCACGGCCACGCCGAACCATTTCTTCTGCAGGCTCGCGAGCTCGCCGTTCTTGCCGAGCGTCGCGAGGGCATCGTTGAATGCGGCGTTGAGCGACTGACTGTCGGCGTCCTTGCGCATGCAATACGCGAAGTACACCGCCGAGCCGAACGGCGGCTGCACGACGGCGAAAACGTTCGGGCGTTGCTTCGCGACGTATGCGATGTTCGTCAGCGAGTTGGCGACCGCGTTCAGACGACCGGAAGCGAGGTCCGCATAGGCCTGATTGTTATCGACGTACTCGCGCACGGTGACGCCCGGCTTGAGCGTCTCTGCATAGGTCTTGAGTTGTGCGTTCTGTGCGCTGCTCTTCTGCGCGCCGACGGTCTTGCCCGCGATGTCCGCGCTCTTCGTGATACTCGCGTCGTTCGCGCGCTTAAGAAGGGCATCGGTGGCATCGGCGATAGGCGAAGTGAAGGCGTAGCGCTCCATGCGCGCCTTTGTGACGGTGAGCGGGCCCGCGACCATGTCGAACTTGCCCGCGTCCAGCCCCGGTAACACGCTGTCCCACGGCAGATCGATGAAGCGCACCTTCACGCCGATGATCTTGCCGACCGCGGCGAACAGGTCCTTGTTGAAGCCCGCCTGTTGACCGTTCTCGATGAAGTCGAACGGCGCGAACTGCATCTCGGTGCCGACGGCAAGTTCGCCCTGTTTCTTGACACGCGAAAGCAGGTCGTCCGCATGCGCGGACACGCTGCCTGCGGCGAACATGACTGCGAGGAGATAGCGTTTCCAGTGTTTGATCGCGTTCATCGATATGCCCTGTGAAGATGTTTCGCGCCGTCCTGCAGCGCCACGAGGCATAAGTTATCTCGCCGATTAACTCGGAAAAATATTGTTTATCGATGTAATGCAAAGGCATTGGCTATCGACGGGCGGATGGTGAGTCATCGATGTGCATGATGCGCCGGTGTGGCGACCCTTTGCACCAGTGCGGCGTCGATTACGATTGGTCCGCTCAGTTCGAGAGTTCGGTCCTGCGTTGATTGTTATTGACATAATATAAATTAGCGTCGCTCAGACTTATTGTCTGAACATTTGACTTCAAGCCGCTCGTGGCTGACGCCTCTCTGCATTCGCTCATGCACGACCCTGGCTCTGTTGAATATCTAGTCGTTTCCCGAGACGCTCCTGTTATCTGCAGCGTCCCAATCTACCATCGGTCCCGGTGTATCGAACTGGAATCGTGATCGCAATTCAGGATGGGCCATTCCTTGGTTCAATACAGCCATGCCGCCTATTTGCTGCAAGACTTCGTTAGTAATGGGCGAGGAATCCTCGTCATCCGCACCAAGCGGCAGGTTCATCGCAAAACCACGCGTTGTCTGTCGGTCAATCGCACTTCGGACTTCAGCAAATGGCACGGTGCATAACTGGAGTTGACGAGTGGTTTCGTTATAAAACACGATCGTGGCGCGGGGCAATTTGGACATCAGAATCCTCTACAGCGTTGATAGTTCAGAAACGCATGCTCCTTGCAAACGGCCAACGCGCGCAAGTTCTGCGTCATGGCTCCAACCGCATCGCATTGATCTAGCTCATACTCGTAAGTCGAGTAACACTCCGCTTCATCGAACTCACTGACACCTCGGTCGCATGCTTCTCATGTGCCCGCGTACCGAGAATTACGTTCTGCTAATCAATGCGAGGCCATCCATTGCGCTTGCTGCGCCGAATCGAAAGCGCAACCGCTCTCCACGAACTTTCCTGGACCCTCTTCAGAAACCATACTCGATGGCATATCGAGCTCGTTTCGATGCTGGGCTGTTAGCTCTGACTAAGGAATACGCAAAGTCCGAGATGTTGTCGGCGAACGAGAAGGAGGCCGCTGAGTCGCGTATGTGAAGGCGAAAGACCGTTAGTTGCCTCTCTTTGACTCGATCGTGTCGGCAGGCGCAACGGGTTCGGCTGGGTCCGGACAAACGCATGGAACTGCGCGCCAGGCACGAGCAAGCCGCGCAGATTAACCCACCAGGACATCGAGGCGACCCGGTTGGCGCTGCAGCAGCAGAAGCGCCGCGTGCAGTCGATCAAAAGCGAGGCAGCGGCCCACAACCGGTAGCGCGCCATGCTTCCGCGCCCTGCCCGTTCAGATGCCTTGCTTCAACGCTGCGTTGCGATTGCTCGCATATCTCAATCGGACACTTCTAATGAGTCAGACATCGGACATTTGTATTTGGCCGTGGCATTCCGCATGTAGCGTCTATGTCGCAATGTCGTGTTCTGGCTATTGACAGACGCTGGCGCCCGAAACGCCGCGCGCGACCACGCGACAAAGCCCCGCGCAACATGACCGCCGGGCTTCCCGATCGACCCGATTCACGCCGACCCCGCTCGCTCCACCGGACGCGGTTCCCTCAACTTGTTCGCCACGCGCGCGGCTTCGAAATACGATGCGTTCGGCGGACGCTTCAGATACTGCCCCGCGCCGCGCACCGCGCGCAGATCGCCATCGGTCCATGCAAGCGCGCCGCGCGTGAGCGTGTGCGTCGCCACGCCCTGCACCGTCATGCCCTCGAAGACATTGAAGTCCACTTGCTGATGATGCGTCTTCACCGAGATCGTGCGCGATGCCTGCGGATCCCAGACCACCAGGTCCGCGTCGGCCCCGACCTGCACCGCGCCCTTGCGCGGATACAGATTGAAAATCTGCGCCGCGTTCGTCGATGTCACGCGCACGAACTCGTTCGGTGTGAGACGCCCCATGTTCACGCCGTGATGCCACAGCACGGCCATGCGATCTTCCACGCCGCCGCAACCGTTCGGAATCTTGGTGAAGTCTTCGCGTCCCATCGCCTTCTGCGACGCGCAGAAAACGCAGTGATCCGTCGCCGTGGTATGCAACTGGCCCGATTGCAGCCCGCGCCACAACGCCTCGCGATGCTCGCTCGTGCGGAACGGCGGGCTCATCACGTGCGCAGCGGCGCGCGTCCAGTCTGGATCGCGGTACACGGATTCATCGATCACGAGATGGCCCGGCAGCACTTCGCCGAACACACGCAGGCCGTCGTTGCGCGCCTTCGCAATCACATCGACCGCATCTTTCGCCGACACGTGCACGATGTAAAGCGGCACGCCCAGCACCTGTGCAATGCGGATCGCGCGATTGGCCGCCTCGCCCTCCACTTCGGGCGGACGCGAGAGCGGATGCGCCTCCGGTCCCCTGAAGCCCTTCGCCAGCAACTGCTTCTGCAACTGGAAGACGAGTTCGCCATTCTCCGCATGCACGGTAGGCAGCGCGCCCAGTTCGAGCGAGCGCGTGAAGCTGTTCACCAGCACTTCGTCGTCGGCCATGATCGCGTTCTTGTAGGCCATGAAGTGCTTGAAGCTCGACACGCCGTGTTCGTGCACCAGCAGCCCCATGTCGCGATGCACGGAATCATCCCACCATGTCACGGCCACATGAAAGCCGTAATCCGCCGATGCCTTCTCCGCCCAGCCGCGCCATTCCCTGAACGCGTCCATGAGCGGCTGCTTCGGGCTCGGAATCACGAAGTCGATGATGCTCGTCGTGCCGCCCGACAATCCCGCCGCAGTGCCGCTGTAGAAGTCGTCGCTGGCGGTCGTGCCCATGAACGGCAGTTCCATGTGCGTATGCGGATCGATGCCGCCGGGCATCACGTACTGGCCGCCTGCATCGACGATCTGCGTGTCGGCGGGAACATCGAGGTCCTGGCCGATGGCGAGTATCGTGCCTCCTGACTGCGGATCGGCGCACAGCACATCGGCGCGATAAGTGCGGTCCGCGTCGATGACGGTGCCGCCGCGAATGAGAATAGGCATGTGTCGTCCTCCGTTGATTTTCAAGCACTCAGCATGTCGGCACGCGGGCTGCCGCGCAGTTTCATCCACGATCCATACACGAGCGCCGCCAGCACGAGGCCGACGAACCACGCATACGTGTAGACCGTGTTGAAGAACGCGGGCACGTTGGGAAAGGAAGCGGGGAATGCGGTGTGCAGGAACCCAGGCAGATTCGGCAAAACGCCGACGAGCAGCGCGACGACTGCGGCGATATTCCAGCCGCCGTGATACGAGTACTCGCCGTCTTCCTCGAACAACTCGCGATGATCGAGCCGCGTGCCGCGAATGAAGAAGTAATCGACCATCATGATGCCCGCCACCGGACCGAGCAACGCCGAGTAGCCGACGAGCCACGTGAAGATATAGCCTTGCGTGGTGGCGAGAATCTTCCACGGCATCATGACGATGGCGATGGTCGCCGTGATCATGCCGCCCGCGCGATACGAGATGCCCTTCGGCCATAGGCTCGAAAAGTCATAAGCGGGTCCGACGAGGTTGGCCGCGAGATTGCAGCACATCGTATCGAGCGTGAGAATGACGAGCGCGACGCCCACGCCGATGCCCGTCATGCGGCTCGTGAGATCGATCGGGTCCCAGATCGCCTTGCCGTAGATCACCACCGTCGCGGACGTCACGACCACGGAGATGACGGACAGCAGCGCCATCGGCAGCGGCAGGCCGATCGATTGCCCGACCATCTGATCGCGCTGCGTGCGTGCGAAGCGCGTGAAGTCGGGAATGTTGAGCGCGAGCGTCGCCCAGAAGCCGACCATTGCGGTGAGGCCGGGCCAGAACGTCGCCCAGAACATGCCCTCCTTCTTGCCGCCGGCGACGAACTGCGACGGAGCCGAGAGCATCGAACCGATGCCGCCCGCCTTCGAGGTCGCCCACCATACGAGCGCCACGCACATCACCACCTTGATCGGCGCTGACCAGCTTTCGAGCCAGCGGATCGAATCGGTGCCATGCCAGATGAAGTAGAGTTGCAGCGCCCAGAAGAACAGAAAGCAGCCGAGTTGCCCGACGGAGATGTCGATCAGCGGCAACGCCGCGCCGTGCAGCGCATTACCCGTGAGGATGTTCAGCAGCGTATAGATCGCGCTGCCGCCCAGCCAAGTCTGAATGCCGTACCAGCCGCACGCGACGATCGCGCGCAAGAGCGCCGGCAGCTTCGCGCCCTGTGTGCCGAAAGAGGAACGCACGAGCACCGCGTACGGAATGCCGTGCTTCGCGCCGGCATGGCCGATCAGAAGCATCGGCACCAGCACGATCACGTTGCCGAGCAGCACGGTCATCACGGCCTGCCACGGCGACATGCCCTGATCGGTGAGTCCCGCAGCCAGCATGTACGACGCGATGTTCATCACCATGCCGACCCACAACGCCGCGAAGTGATACCACTTCCACGTGCGTTGCGCCGGGCCGGTCGGCGCCAGATCGTCGTTGTAAAGGCTGCTCGCTTCGACGTTACGCGCGGTCTGATTCATCGGATGCACTCCGCTTAAGTGTTCGCCGCACCATCGCATCTTCGCGCGATGTGGCGCGGCGGGGGTCAATGACGAGCGCTGCGTGTGATTCAGGCCGCTTTCGCGGGCTCCTCGACGTTCTCGCGAGCCGGATTGTTCGGGTGCGTGGTCCAGTTCGCGTATTCGCCGGCATCGACGCGTTCCATCGTGATGCACTGCTCGACGGGACACACGTGCATGCACAGGTTGCAGCCGACGCATTGCGCATCCACTACTTCGAAGTGACGCTTGCCGTCCTTCTCCTTCAGGATTGCCTGATGCGAGGTGTCCTCGCACGCGATATGGCACAGTCCGCACTTGATGCACTTGTCCTGATCGATGCGCGCCTTGATGTCGTACTTGAGATTGAGGTACTTCCAGTCGGTGACGTTCTGCACGGCGCGGCCGCGAATGTCGTCGAGGCTCGCGTAGCCCTTCTCGTCCATCCAGTTCGAAAGGCCATCGGCCAGATCGGTGACGATGCGAAAGCCATAATGCATCGCCGCCGTGCACACCTGCACGCTGCCTGCGCCGAGCACCATGAACTCCGCCGCGTCGCGCCACGACGAAATGCCGCCGATGCCCGAGATCGGCAGATCCGGAGTCTCGGGATCGCGCCCGATTTCCGCGACCATGTTGAGCGCGATCGGCTTCACGGCCGGTCCGCAATAGCCGCCGTGCGTGCCCTTGCCGTCGACGGTCGGCATGGGCGCCATCTGGTCGAGGTCGACAGCGACGATCGAGTTGATCGTGTTGATGAGCGACACGCCGTCCGCGCCGCCCTTGAACGCGGCGCGCGAGCCCATGCGAATGTCGCTGATATTGGGCGTCAGCTTGACGAGGCACGGCAGTCTCGTGCCTTCCTTGACCCAGCGCGTCACCATCTCCACGTACTCGGGAACCTGTCCCACGGCTGCGCCCATTCCGCGTTCGCTCATGCCGTGCGGGCAGCCGAAGTTGAGTTCGACTGCATCCGCGCCGGTGTCCTCCACTTGCGTCAGGATCCACTTCCAGTCTTTCTCGTTGCACGGAACCATCAATGAAACGATCAATGCGCGATCAGGCCAGTCACGTTTCACTTGCTCGATCTCGCGAAGATTCACGTCGAGCGGCCGATCGGTGATCAACTCTATGTTGTTCAGGCCCGCCATGCGTTGCCCGTTCCATTGCACGGCGCCGTAGCGCGAGCTCACGTTCACCACATGCGGATCGAGCCCGAGCGTCTTCCACACGACGCCGCCCCAGCCCGCCTCGAACGCGCGGTTGACGTTGTAGGCCTTGTCGGTAGGCGGCGCCGAAGCGAGCCAGAAAGGATTCGGCGACGAGATGCCGGCGATGTTGCAGCGAAGATCGGCCATGTTCGTGTCTCCTCTTCGAATCAGGCGGCTTTGATTGCAGTCAGCTCGAACGACGCGTCGATCGACGCCGCCGCGAGCTTGCCGTCCTGCACGGCCTGCACGGTGAGATCGAGTCCTTCGTGGGTGGCGCAATCGCCGCCGGCCCACACTTTGGCGAGCGTCGTCTGACGATTTTCGTCGGTCACGATGCGCCCGCCGTCGAGCGTCAGCAGTTCGCGCCCGATGCCCACAGGCACGAGCGTCTGACCGATCGCCTTCAGGACCATGTCGGCTTCGATCACGAAGCGCTCGGCGTCGCGCTGGAACTCGACGCCTGTCACCTGACCGTTCTCGCCGATCAGACGCACGGGCTGCGCATGCGTGACGATGTGCACGCCATTGCTTTGCGCGAACTCGCGCTCGGCCCATGTCGCGCTCATGTTCTCGACGCCGCGCCGGTAAGCCATCGTCACGCTCGTCGCGCCGAGCTTGCGGCTCTGCACGCACGCATCGACGGCCGTGTTCCCGCCGCCGATCACGAGCACCCGACGGCCGACCGGCACGCTCGCGAGGTCATCGGCCTGACGCACTTGCTCGATGAAATCGACGGCGTTCACCACGCCGTTCAGCGACTCGCCTTCGAGCGCCAGTTCGCGCACGCCTGCGAGGCCCAACGCGATAAACACCGCGTCGTATTGCTTGCGCAACTCGTCGAGCGTGAAGTCGCGTCCGAGCGCCTGAGCGGTGCGGATCTCGATGCCGCCTATCGAATGAAGCCACTCGATCTCGCGCTGCGCGTAGTCGTCGACCGTCTTGTAGGCCGCGATGCCGTACTCGTTGAGACCGCCCGGCTTGTTGCGCGCATCGAAGATGACGGCGCGATGGCCCGCGAGCGCCAGTCGATAGGCGCACGCGAGCCCCGCCGGTCCCGCGCCCACAATCGCAATGCGCCTTTCGGTTTCCGGCGCGCGGCTGAACAACGCAACGTCATTCGACATCGCCCAGTCGGTCGCGTGACGTTGCAGCGCGCCGATCTGCACAGGCTCGTCGCCCGGATGATTGCGCACGCAACTTCCTTCGCAAAGAATCTCGGTTGGACACACGCGCGCGCACATGCCGCCGAGCGGATTGGCCGAGAGAATGTCGGTGGCCGCGCCCTTCAGATTGCCGTTGCCGATCTTGCGGATAAATCCCGGTATGTCGATGCGCGTCGGACACGCTTGCACGCATGGCGCGTCGTAGCAGTAGTGGCAGCGGCTCGCGGCGGCGGCCGCAGCGGTCGCGTCGAGCAGCGGCGCGACGTCCGAGAATTCGCACGCGAGATGTTCGTGCGTCTGACGATGGCTCGCGATATCGCCGATGGTCTTCATGGTCATGCGCGTTCCTTGTCGAAGGCGTGACGGTGCCTTCCGTCCGCAGGGCAAGCGGACGGCCGGAAATAATCAACGAGAAAAGGCGCGGCTCAGGGAGCCGGTTCGGACGCGCGTTCGAGCATCGCGTGCAGCAACACGTTCGCTCCCGCTTCGATCCACTCCTGCGTGGCGTCTTCTATTTCGTTATGACTGATGCCGTCGACGCACGGCACGAACACCATCGATGTAGGCGCCACCTGCGCGAGATAGCACGCATCATGGCCCGCGCCCGAGACCATATCGCGGTGCGAGTAGCCGAAGCGTTGCGCTGCCGCGCGCACCGATGCCACGCAGGCCGCATCGAACTTGACTGGTTCGTAGTAGAAGATCTGTTCGAGCTCGGTTTGCAAGCCGATCTCGCCGGCAATGCGCGCGACGCCTTCGCGCAAGGCGGCATCCATGCGCGCGAGCACGGCATCGTCGGGATGACGGAAATCGACGGTGAAGAACACGCGGCCGGGAATCACGTTGCGCGAGTTCGGATGTACCTGCATCATGCCGACCGTCGCGCACGCGAGCGGCGCATGGTCGAGACCGATGCGGTTGACGAGATCGACCACGCGCGAGGCGCCGAGCAGCGCGTCCTTGCGGCGCGGCATCGGCGTTGGGCCGGCGTGCGCTTCCTGTCCCGTCAGCGTGATTTCGTACCAGCGCTGGCCTTGCGCATCGGTGACGACGCCGATCGTCTTGTCTTCGGCTTCGAGGATCGGCCCCTGTTCGATATGCAGCTCGAATGCCGCATGCAGCTTGCGGCCGCCGCACGGAACATCGCCCGCATAGCCGATACGCCTGAGTTCCTCGCCGATGGTCTTGCCGTCGACGTCCTTGCGCGAAAGCCCGTAATCCAGCGAGAAAACGCCCGCGAACACGCCGGACGCGACCATCGCGGGCGCGAAACGCGAGCCCTCTTCGTTGGTCCAGATGACCACTTCGATCGGATGCTCGGTCTCGATGCCGCGATCGTTCAACGTGCGGATCACTTCCAGCCCGCCGAGCACGCCGTAGATGCCGTCGAAACGGCCGCCCGTAGGCTGGGAGTCAGCATGCGAGCCGGTCACGACCGGCAATGCATCGAGATTGCGGCCCGCCCGTCGCATGAACACGTTGCCCATCTGATCGACGTGCACCGTGCAGCCCTCCGCCTTCGCCCAACTGACGATGAGATCGCGACCCTCGCGATCGAGATCGGTGAGCGCGAGGCGGCAGACGCCGCCCTTCGGCGTCGCGCCGATCTTGGCCATCGTCATCAGGCTTTCCCACAACCGCGCGCCGTTCACGCGGATGGACGTATCGAGACCGGCCTCTGTGACTGCATCCGTTAGGACGTTCATGCGCCTCGCTCCTTGCGATGGGACTTCGTATGTGAGTGACCTCGGTTCGTGCGCGTCGAGCGCTTGCAGTGCGTGATCGCACCCGCGCGGTGCACGACTCTTCGTTCTACGATGGATCATGCAAAGAGCGCGCTTCGCCAATGACCGACGCGCTCCTCGAATCCTGTCCGGTTGGACAGGTTTTAGCCGATTAAAATAAGCAAATCAACGTATTTCGTGTGCGGGCAAACACGGAGACGGTAAAAGCGATAACCATGCCATTGCGTCGCAGCATCGCTGCATGCGAGGTTTGCCCATGCTTTCGACGCGATGCAGCGCGGCGTGCACGAACGGCGCGATTCAGGCACGATGCGGCACAGACGGCACCAGAGTGCGACGATGAGACACGACGAAGCCACGAACGGCATCACCGGAAACGAAGACGCGGCGCCACCCTTGCGGCGACGCCGCGCGCAGATTCGCGAAAGCAACGAAGTGCATCTGCTTGCGTGTGCGGAGGCGGTCTTCGCCGAGAAAGGATTAGAAGGCGCGAGCACGGCGATGATCGCCGAGCGCGCCGGATTGCCGAAGGCCAATCTGCATTACTACTTCCCGACGAAGCTCGCGCTCTATCGCCGCGTGCTGGAAGACATATTCGAGGACTGGCATCGCGCGGCGGATACCTTCGAGTGCAGCGACGACCCGGTGGAAGCGATAGGCGGTTATGTGCGCGCGAAAATGGAGTTGTCGAGAAGACGGCCGCTCGGCTCGAAGGTGTGGGCGAGCGAAATCATTCACGGCGCGCACCACATGCAGGACATCCTCAGCGAGCGCGTGAAGCCGTGGCTCGATACGCGCGTGACGGTCATCGAAAGCTGGATTGCGCGCGGCCTGCTCGCGCCGGTCGAAGCCGATACGTTCATGTTCATGATCTGGGCGATCACCCAGCATTACGCCGACTTCGATGCGCAGATTCGCGCGCTGAAAGGCAAGCGGGCGCTGACGCAAAAAGCCTTCGACGAACAGACCGAAGAAGTCGTGAGGCTCGTCATTCGCGCGTGTGGGGCAGTGTCGCCGCGGGCCGTGGGAGCATCGCGAACAGTGCACGCTTGATGTGACACGGTGGTCGCTCGAAAGCGGTTGTTCGTTCAACCGCTTGCACCGGATGAAGACGCCGACCATGTTCTGTGTCATGCGCTTTCTGCTGGGCGTGGCTGAAGCGCGGCGCTGCATCGTACCGATGGTCAACGCTCACCCAGCGACTCGCCGGGAAGCGCTTTATCGCGCGGCCCGTTTACAGGAGGGCGAGCACGGCCCCGAAAATAAGCGCGCCCGATACGCAGTAGATGCCGGCGTTCGTGCTATGCGTGACGTCCTTCAGCCAGCCGATGATCGACGCGCTCGCGAAGCCGGCCAGATTGCCGATGGAGCTGATCATGCCGATGGCTGCCGCTGCCGATCCGCCCGCGAGAATGGCGCTGGGATGGTCCAAAACACCGGCATGGTCGCGAGCATGCCGGCGGTCCCGACGGTGAGCGCGAGCATCGCGACGGGAACATTGCCCGTCATCTGCGTGCTGACGAAGAGCCCGATTCCCGCAAGCGCCGCAGGAATGGCGAAGTGCCAGCGACGCTCGCCCGTGCGGTCCGAACTGCGCGCGACGAAGAACATGCTCGCCACCGCGCACGCGTAGGGAACGGCCGTCAGCATCCCGACTTCGAGCGCGCTTTCTGCGCCCGTCGCTTTCACGAGAGTCGGCAAGCAGAAGCTGATGCCATAGAGTCCCACCATGCAGCAGAAGCAGATCGGAGCCATCTTCCAGATGCGCAGGTCGGCGCGGACGCCAGCGAGCGGGCCGTGGGTCTTGCCTGCATCGTCGCGCTGAATGTGCGCTTCCAGCACGCGCTTTTCGTCTTCGGTGAGCCACTTCGCCGCCCGGATGTCGTTCGGCAGGCAGGCCGGCGTGACGATGCCGAGTACCGCGGACGGGATCGCTTCGAGCAAGAAGAGCCACTGCCAGTTCGACCAGCCGCTTACGTCCCGGAACGTCGCCATAATCATGAACATGGCGTTCATGCGCGAGCGCCGCGCCGCCGGGAACCAGTACGTCAGATACAGCACGATGCCTGGAAAGAAGACGCGCATGAGTTCGGCGCCTCTCGCTCGCGACGCTGCGCCCCTCTGACGCCTGGAACCCCCGATTCAACATGCCGCCGGGTAAGAGGTATGCTCGACGATGCGGTATCCAACTTTCCACGACGAGATAATGAAATGCAGACGAAACCCGTGATGTCCATCGACGACGTGACCACCGTTCTCTCCGCTGCGCGGGCCGAGGCAGACAGGCAAAACTGGCCCGTCGCCATCGCAGTGGTCGACGACGGCGGACACTTGCTCGGCCTGTTGCGTCTCGACGGTTGCGCACCGATTGGCGCCGAGATTTCGATAGGCAAGGCGCGCACTGCAGCCTTGGGCCGCCGCGAATCCAAGGCGTACGAAGACATGGTCAACGGCGGACGCACCGCCTTTACGACCGCCCCTATCGTGACAGCTTTGGAGGGCGGCGTTCCCCTGTTATCGCAAGGTCATGTCGTCGGCGCAATCGGCGTCTCCGGGATGAAGCCGGCCGAAGACTCGTGCGTCGCGAAAGCCGGTGCCGCCGCGCTCGCGTAGATCGTCGGGTGCAGAAGCGCTTTATCGTTTATTCGGCCAAGATCACGACGAAAAAAGGCCCGCGCGGGGGGACGGGCGGGCCGAGATCCACGTCCGAGAGAGAGGGGAAGGACGCGGAGGAGACAGCCTATAGTTGCAATCGTCATACCTGAAACACTGGCTGCGGTCAGCCACGCGAAGGCGCTTAGTTGAGTGCCGAGAACTCGGCCCGCGCGCCGTTGAATTGAAGAATCGGCGGCGAATTGAGCGCCGCAAGGATCGAAGAAATTACAACGACGGTTGCTAGGCGGGGAAAGCGTGCGGGGCAACGAAAACGCAGGTGTCTCCAGCGACTGTTAAAATCGGCCCTTATATCTCAGGTATACGCACATGGGCTTTGAACAACTCGCCGCTTTGAAACAGCAGCTCGCGCAACAGGCAAAAAGTACCCGCACGCAGAAGCCTCCCAAGAAGCAGGCTACGCAGGCGGACCGGGCGCCGCGCAAGACCGCCGGTGCGCCGGTCGACGACGTCGTGTACACCATCGGGAAGCTGCAAAAGCGTTTTCCGAACGCCTTTCCGAAAAACCCCGCCCCCAAGGTGCCGCTAAAGGTAGGCATCCTCAAGGATCTTCTCGCTGAGAAAGCGGACCTTTCTCTTTCCGAGCAGGAGCTGAAGGACGCAATCAAGGTCTGGTGTCGTGGGAATCGGTACTGGAGCAGCCTTGTCGAAGGCGCGCCGAGAGTGGACCTGGCGGGTCAGCCGACCGGGCAAGTATCTTCCGCAGACGCGGGTCGCGCGCGCCAGTTGCAGGCGAGAAGGTCGGCACGCCCCACCCCGCCGGCTCCGAGTTCCGAAACTCCGGGCGCTTGAGGCCGGCTTCCCGGATTCAATGCATCCGCAAAGGCAAGGCCACGCGAATTTGAACGGCCGTGCGCGCCCGGCTTGAGGCAAGCAATCGAGGCAAGCAATCCAGCGCTTCCTCAAGAACCTGGGCAATCTCAGTCTGCGCCCGATTCAAGGACGACCACACTCCGGCGTTCGACGCGGCATGTGTCACGCTCAATCCGCGCTAACTCCTTGTCCGGCTCAATGTCCAACGGTGATTCGGCCCACGTATCGACAATGCGGTGCCAGCTTCCGCTGCCAAGGCCAGGAAGCGCGACGATACGCGCATCGTCATTCATGTTCAGCACGATATGCAGCATGGCTTCTTCCGCTGATTGACCCGCGAGCGTGAACGCGACGAGGCGCGCACCAGGGTCATGCCACGGCGGCTCGCCGAGCCGCTCGCCGTGCCAGGCGACGTCCGGTTCAGAGCCGCCCTTCGCGGGCCGGCCCGTAAGGAAACGACGACGGCGCAGGCTCGCGTGACGTTTGCGCAGCGCGATCATTTCCCGAACGAAGCGCGCCATGGCGAGCGCGTCGCTGGACATGCGCCAGTCCATCCATGAAAGCTCGTTGTTCTGGCAGAACGCGTTGTTGTTGCCGCGCTGGGTACGCAGCCTTTCGTCGCCTGCGAGAATCATGGGTACGCCCTGACTCAACAGCAGGATCGCCATGAAGTTGCGCGCCTGCGAGAGACGCAGACGCATGATCGAGCGATCTTGCGTCTCGCCTTCTGCGCCGCAGTTCCACGACAAGTTGTCGTTCGTGCCGTCGCGGTTGTCCTCGCCGTTCGCCTCGTTGTGCTTGGTGTCATAGCTCACCAGGTCGAGCAGGGTGAAGCCGTCGTGACACGTCACGAAGTTGATGCTGCTGGCAGGCAGCCGCCCATCAGCCTCATAGAGGTCCGCGCTTCCCGCCATGCATGTGCATACTTGCCCGACGAGGCCCGGATCGCCGCGCACGAAGCGTCGTATCACGTCACGGTAGCGTCCGTTCCACTCGGCCCACGCCATGCCGGGAAAAGCGCCGACGTGATAAAGACCCGCGGCGTCCCACGCTTCGGCAATCAAAGGCACACGCGAGAGCACTTCCGACGATTCGATCGCCCAAGGCAACGGCGGGTTGCTCAGCAGCGCGCCGCCCTCGCCGCGCGTGAAGACGCTCGCGAGATCGAACCGGAAACCATCCACGCCGAGGTCGCGCACCCAGTACTCGAGGCATCGCAAGATGAAGGCGGATACCAGCGGGTGATTGCAATTGATCGTGTTGCCGCAGCCCGTGTAATCGCGGTAACGCCCGGCATCGGTGGGATCGACGTGATAGAAGATCTCGTTGGCGAGCACCTTGAAGTTGATCACCGGCCCCGTTACGCCCGCCTCCGCCGTGTGATTGAACACCACGTCCAGCAATACGCGAATGCCCGCCGCGTGCATGGCGTCGATGAGCGCGCGAAATTCCTGCGGCGCCCGAGCCGGTTCCACGCAGTAGCCCGAGTGCGGACTATGGAAGCTGTGCGTGCTGTAACCCCAATAGTTGGTGAGTCCTCTCGCAGCCGCGGTGCGCGGGACGTCCTGCTCGTCGAAGGCCATCACGGGAAGCAGCTCGACGTGGGTGACACCAAGCTCCTTCAAATAAGGGATCTTCTCGATCAGCGCATCGAAGGTGCCGGGATTGCGGACATTGCTCGACGGATGCCGCGTAAAACCGGCTACGTGCAACTCGTAGATGACGGCGTCGTCGAGCGTGCGGACGTCATTGTCGTAGGTCGTCTCCAGCGGCTCCGTGACGATGGCCCTGATGCATGCGTTAGACGGTCCTTGCGCTTCGCTCGCCTGTTGCCGGTCCCAGAAGCGCTCGGTCACCGCGCGCGCGTTCGGATCGAGCAGTTCCTTGCGGCTGGCGGCTTCGTCGTCCATCTGCGGCATGCCGTGCGGACCGTGGGCACGCCACGTATAGCAACAGTGAACCGGAAGGTCTTCGACGAAGACATGCCAGAAGTAGAACGTTCTGTTTTCCTCGCGGACGAGCGGGATGATCTGAAACGGCTCGACGCTGTCCGTCGATGCGTAAAGACGCAGTTCCATGCCCGTCGCATGGCGGCAGAACACGCAGAAGTTGACGCCGCCCGGCGAGACGGTCGCGCCCATGGGAAAACGCGAACCCGGCTGCACGCGGTAGCGGCGTGCGCTTTCGATGTTAGCCTTGAGCAAGGTCGACTCTCACTGCCGCAGTATTCCAGATGCGCTCGCAGTATTCGCGGATCGCCCGGTCCGATGAGAACTTGCCCGACTGCGCCGTGTTCATGATCGACATGCGCGTCCATTGCCTCACGTCGCGCCATGCGTCGCTCACGCGCTCCTGGCAGGCAGCGTAATCCGCGAAGTCGGCCAGCACGAGGAAAGGATCGGACTGCATGAGGTTGTCGATCAGCGGCCGAAACACATTCGTATCGCCGCCCGAGAAGCGCCCTTGCGCGATCTGGTCCAGTGCGTCGCGCAACTCGTCGTTCGACTCCACGTATTCCGCAGGACGATAACCTGCGCGCTTTGTCTCCTCGACCTGCTGGGCGGTCAGCCCGAAAAGGAAGAAGTTGTCCGCGCCCGCCTCTTCGCGAATCTCCACGTTGGCCCCGTCGAGCGTGCCGATCGTCACCGCTCCGTTCATCATGAACTTCATGTTGCCGGTGCCCGACGCTTCTTTCCCCGCCGTGGATATCTGCTCCGACAGGTCGGCTGCCGGATAAATCCACTGGCCGTTCTTCACGTTGAAGTCGGGATAAAACACCACTTTCAACCGGTCCCTGATGGCGGCATCGTTGTTCACCACCTCCGCAATGCCCGTAATCAACCGGATAATGAGTTTGGCCATTGCGTAGCCCGGCGCGGCCTTGCCTCCGAAAACGAAGCAGCGCGGCGCGCAGGCAAGATCCGGGTTCGCGCATAACCGGCGGTACAAGCTGACGATGTAGAGCGCATTCAGATGCTGGCGCTTGTATTCGTGTATCCGCTTGACCTGTATGTCGAAGAGCGCGTCGGGATCGACCACGATGCCTGTTACGTCCCGGATGCGGTCGGCCAGCGCGCCTTTATTCATGCGCCGTATCAAACGCCATGCGCCATGGAATTCCGCATCGTCGGCGAGCGCCGCGAGTGCGTGAAGTCTCGACAGATCCGTGGTCCATCCGTCGCCGATGGTCGTATCCAGAAGACGCGCGAGACCGGGATTGCTCAGCAGCAGAAACCGGCGGGGAGTCACGCCGTTGGTCACGTTGAGGAAACGCTCCGGGAACATGTCGGCGAAGTCGCGCATCACGGTCTGTTTCAACAGTTCGAAATGCAGCGCGGCGACGCCGTTGACCGCATGGCTGCCGACCGTCGCGAGATGCGCCATGCGCACTTTCTTCTCGCCGGTTTCGTCGATCAGCGACATCCGCACAACGCGCGCTTCGTCGCCCGGAAAGGCGCGGCGCACATCGCTCAGGAAGCGGCTATTTATTTCATAAATGATTTCGAGCGCACGCGGCAGCATGCTCTGAAAAAGCGGTAAGCCCCACGTTTCCAGTGCTTCAGGCAACAAGGTATGGTTCGTATAGGCGAAGGTTCGCTGTGTGATGTCCCACGCCATATCCCACGCGAGCCCGTGCACGTCCAGCAGCAGACGCATCAACTCGGCCACCGCGATGGACGGGTGCGTATCGTTGAGTTGCGCGGCGAACAGATCGGGGAAATGCTCGATGGACGTGCCCTTGTATTCCATCAGCCACAGCATGTTCTGCAGCGAACAGGACACGAAGAAGTACTGCTGGGCGAGCCGAAGGCGCTTGCCTATTTCGGGCTCGTCGTTCGGATACAGTACCTTCGATATGGTTTCGGACAAGACCTTTTCCTGCACCGCCTCGTAATATTGGCCTGCATTGAAGTCTTCGAAATCGAATGACTCCACGGCCTCGCTCTTCCACAAGCGCAGCAGATTGCAGGTGCCTACGCGATAGCCTTGCACCGGGAAATCGCACGCAACGCCTTTCACTTGCCGCGCCGGTATCCAGGTGACGCGCAGACGGCCCTCGTCGTCGGTCCGCTGCGTGGTGTATCCGCCAAAGCCGACGTAGTGACACACGTCCGGTCGCACGATCTCCCATGGGTTGCCGTTCTGTAGCCACTTGTCGGTGACCTCGACTTGCCAGCCTCCCCGTATCTCCTGATCGAAGATGCCGAATTCATAGCGGATGCCGTACCCGAGCGCCGGTACCTCCAGCGTCGAAAGAGAATCCATGTAACACGCGGCCAGCCGGCCTAGTCCACCATTGCCGAGCCCAGGCTCCTCCTCGATGGCGAGCAGCGCATCGAGGTTCTGGCCGAGCGAAGTCATCGCCTCTCGCGCTTCGTCCTGCATGCCCAGACTCAGCAGGTTATTACCGAGCTGCGGACCGATGAGGAATTCCGCCGACAGGTAACAGGCTATCTTCACGTCTCTTGCGGCATAGATCTTCGTCGACGCGGCCCAGCGCGCCAGCATCCGGTCCCTGACGCTGAAGGCAAGCGCCATATACCAGTCTTGCGCGGTGGCAATGTCGGGATAGCGCGCTTGCCGGCAGATCAGATTCCTGACGACGTCATGCAGCAGGGGAGAGCCGGCAACGTCACTCGCTGCCGTCCGGATGCGGCAGGCTACATCTGCCACGGGAGCATTGTTCATCATCGCCTCCTCGCCTTGCATATCGTCGAAAGGACATGTGAAGAGACGCGGACTTCACGGCCTTTCCCCGCGCGTCGCATATGCCCGTGCCGTTCGTGGACACGCGCAGTTCGCGGCATTCACTCCAGCGTGAGCACGACGCGGCCGTCCACCTTCCCGCTTTTCAGATCGGCGATGACGGAATTGATGTTCTCCAGCCGCTCTCGACGAATGTGCGCGCGCACCTTGCCTTCGGCGGCGAAGTCGAGTGCTTCCTGAAGGTCGCGCCGCGTGCCGACGATAGAGCCGCGCACCGTGATGCCGTTCAGCACAGTCGAGAAGATGGGCAGCGGAAAGTCGCCCGGCGGCAGGCCGTTCAGCGAGACCGTGCCGCCCCGGCGCACCATGCCGAGCGCCTGCGCGAACGCGCCGCGCGACACGGCCGTGACCAGCACGCCATGCACCCCGCCGATCTCCTTCTGGATGACGGCGGCGGGATCGTCGACGGATGCATCGATTGCCAGCTTCGCCCCGAGATCGCGCGCGAGGGCGAGCTTGCCCGGTTCGACATCCACCGCGACCACATGCAGTCCCATCGCGATGGCGTATTGCACCGCCACGTGCCCGAGCCCGCCGATGCCGGAAATGGCGAGCCATTGTCCGGGCCGCGTGTCCGTCACGCGAATCCCCTTGTAGACGGTCACGCCCGCGCACAGGATCGGCGCGATCTGATCGAAGGCGACTTGCTTCGGCAGATGGCCGACATAGTTTGGATCGGCGAGCACGTATTCGGCATAGCCGCCGTTGACCGAGTAGCCCGTGTTCTTCTGCGCATGGCAAAGCGTTTCCCAGCCGGAGAGGCAATGCTCGCAATAACCGCACGCTGTATAAAGCCACGGCACGCCGACGCGGTCGCCTTCCTTCACGTGCGTGACGTCCGCTCCGGCGGCGGCGACGTAACCGACGCCTTCATGACCCGGAATGAACGGCAGCGCGGGCTTCACGGGCCAGTCGCCTTCGGCTGCGTGAATATCCGTATGACAGACACCGGACGCGGCGATCTTGACGAGTATCTCGTTGCGGCCCGGCGTCGGAACCGGCACTTCTTCGATGCACAAAGGTTCGCCGAACGCGTGAACGACAGCAGCTTTCATCGACCTGCTCATGAACCACTCCCCTGGACGGTGTGAGGCGACTCGTGCGACGAGGCACCGAATGAGCGGTCAGTATGCGCGGCTGAATCACGCGGCCTTTGACTCGCGTCAAGCGAAGCGCGGAACTGGATGACGGCGTGGCATTGCTGGTCGAATCCGGGGTGATTGGGTAGTGTGCTGCACGATGTGCAAAAACGCCGAGGCGTAAGTAGCGCAGAGGCGGGGGTGCCCGTGGTGTGAGTTGATTAATGTCCAGTTCGTCAACCTGCCCTCGGGAGAGCTACGCCATGGCCACGACCAAGCGTAGTACGAACACGAGACGGTCACCGCCTGCATTTCCGCCACGGTTGAGCGCAGCTGATCCGCCGCGTAGGGCCAACACGGCCTCGTCCAAGCGCTGCGCGCCCGATATCCTCGCGCACACGAGCGCGCCCTCTTCGGTCGCACGCCGCTCAGGCCGATCACCACGAAGCGCAGCTGATTTGATTGCCGATCGGCAAGCTCAAAGGCTCGAGGCTCTGCGTCGAATCCTCGCTGGTCAAAATAAGGGACACGTTCGGATTTTTCTGGTATCGAAAGGCTCGCCGGTCAGGATACTGACGCACGGGCGACATCGCCTGATGTCTGTCCGCGCTTCACGACTTGACTTCGCTTCGCACGAAGCCTTTCGGGGAACTCATTATTCATGCCGCGTCAATCCGACTTGCGCTTTAGTTTCGAGACCGCGAGCGGCCTCACGCTCGATGTCCGAAGATTTGACTTAGTGGAGGGGCTCTCAGAGCCGTTTGAGCTTAATCTGGAGCTCGCTAGCCACGATCCCGCCGTCGATTTCGGCGATGTGCTTGACCAAGGCGCGCTGCTCACCATCTGGCAAAACGACGCGCCGGTGCGCTACGTCCACGGCATCGTCAGCGCCTTCGAGCAAGGCGAGACGGGCTTTCGGCGCACCGTGTATCACGCGACGGTGACGCCTGCGCTTGCCCGGGCCGACTTGCGCAGCGACTGGCGCGTGTTTCAGCAGAAGAGCATTCCTCAGATCCTGCAGACGCTGATGACCGAGCAAGGCATCACCGACTACGAACAAATGGCGTTTAGCAGCCATTTGCCCCGTGAGTATTGTGTGCAAGCAGGGGAATCGACACTCGAATGGGTGCAGCGCATTGGCGCGGAAGAAGGCATCTACTATGCCTTCCAGTTCTCCGCGAACGGCCACCGCCTGATCCACGGCGACAAGCTCATCGTGCATGGCGCGATCGCGGGCGGCCCGGTCTCCTATAACCCGAACCCCGGCGGCGATGCGCCCGAGCCGGGCTTGCGCAGTTTCCGCTACGCCGAACGCGTACGCACGGCCCGCCAGACGCAACGCGACTATACGTTCAAGAACCCGCGCTACGGCCAGCAGCACAGCCAAGACGGGGCGAGCCTCGACCACCAGGGCCGGGATTACGAACGCTACGGCTACCCCGGACGCTACAAGGAAGATGCGGCCGGTGTTCCCTTCACGCAGACGCGCCTCTTGGCGCTGCGGCGCGATGCGCAGGTCGCAATCGCCGAGGGCGACGATGCGCGTCTCGTCCCGGGCTTGCGCTTCGATCTCGTCGACCATCCGCGCGAGGAATGGAATCGCGGATGGCGGCCCGTGCGCATCACGCATCGCGGCACCCAGCACGTGAGCCAGGAAGAAGAAGCCGCGGATGCTCAGCAAGGCACGCACTACAGCTACACCGCCGAGCTGGTGCCCGACGATGTCGAATGGAAAGCCCCGCTGCTTGCCAAGCCGCGTATCGACGGCCCGCTGATCGCGACCGTCACCGGTCCTGCGGGCGAGGAGATCTATTGCGATGAGTTCGGCCGCGTCAAGATTTGCTTTCCGTGGCAGCGCAACGACCCGCCCGACGAGCAAAGCTCCTGCTGGGTGCGCGTGGCGCAGAACTGGGCGGGCGCGACCTGGGGCCATATGGCGATTCCCCGCATCGGTCAGGAAGTGATCGTCGCATTTCTAGATGGCGACCCCGACCAGCCGATCATCATCGGGCGCACGTATCACGCGGCTAATCTGCCGCCCTACGAGCTGCCGCGTCATAAGACGCGCATGACGATCAAGAGCCAGACGCACAAGGGCGATGGCTTCAACGAACTGCGCTTCGAGGACGAGAAGGACCAGGAGGAGATCTACGTTCACGCGCAGAAGGATCAGAACATCCACGTCAACCACGACGAGACGATCTTCGTCGGCAACGACCGCAGTGAGAATGTCGAGCACGATGAAACCATCGGCATCGGGCACGACCGCAAGGAAAGCGTCGGCAACGATGAACAGGTCAACATCGGCCACGACCAGCGGCACACCGTCGGGCAGGACGCGTTCCTGAGCGTCGAGCGCAATCACACGATCAACGTCGGCAAGGACCGCGTCGAAACGGTCGGCAATCACCGCAAGGAACAGACGACGGCGAACCACATCATCGATGTGGGCGGGCATGTCCAACATACCGTGCAGGGGCATCACAGGCTCAGTGCCGGGCAGAGCATCGAGCGGCAGACGCAAAAGTATCAGTTGCAGGCGAGCGATCGTGCGGTGATTCGGGGACCCGGCGGCACCATTACGATTGATGCGAGTGGCGTCACGATCGAAGGTACCGCAATCAAGCTCAAGGGAGCACTGGCGGTCGAAACCGGAGGCGCAGGCAATCCGTTTTCGGCGAAAGGCACACCTGCATCCGGCAAACCGCTTGACCGGATGTGTGGCAAGCAGTCCGATGGAACTTGTGCTCTACCCGATTGCCCCTGCATGGCGGGGCGCGCGCGATGATGATGCCTATTGTGGAGTCGATTCCAGGAGTGCCCGAAAAGCTGGGTCAAGGTTCCGCTCCTGGTGATTTCCCGTGCGCGCCGTATCGCTACTTGTTGCTGCATACTGGCGCGCTTGAAAGCTGGGCGTATCGGCCATCACCGCCCGATTCGAGTGTAAATTCTGCCTGGGCGCCGAGCGTCATCGATCTGGTTCGCGCAGTCAATCCGTTGGCTATGCGACGCTGGCTATTGGAAGACCTGACATCGGAAAATCCTGAGCGAGGCCCGCTGTTGGTCGACGTCACGAACGATGTCCTGTTTCTGGAACAAGCAAAGACAACATGGGCCGCCGCTGATAGCGTGTTGATGATCGGTACTCAAAGCGATATGGATACGCTGCACCGACATCTGAAGAGCCTGGCGCGCATCGTCATGCCCGACCAGGGGGCTGCCCAGTCTGCGCTCAGACCCAGTCAACTCGCCGCTTGGTTGAACGCACTCGATGCGGATCATCGCCATGCTTGGCTTGGACCGATTACGCAATTGCTGTGGCGTGACAACCTAGGGCCAGCCCATCAATGGTATAGGGTTGAGCAGACCACGTCCGCGCCAGCGCAAACGTCTACGGGCTGGTTGCATCTGCGTCCGCGCGAACTATCAGTCTTCAACCGAAATTTACAGGAGCACTTCGTAGTCGCCCTCGCAAATGAGTTACAGGCGCTGCCTGACTTCGCCGAGTTCAGTTTGGCCCATCTTCAAAACAGTGTGCAACACACATTGGATCAAGCCAACCAGATCGATATTTACTCAGAAGATGACATGCGCAGTTATGTCCTATTGCATGCACGTCACGGCAATCTTCGGAGCGATCCCGAGGCGCAGCGCCTCCTAAATGATGTCAGCGAGCCACCTTCTGCACGCCTGCGCGCGGTATCCGCCTACGCCAATAGTAAGGATATGCAACAATGACCGATCCAAACATCACGAGCTCCTCGCTCGCATGCAGCTCGCGCATTCCCGTCGTTCCCGTGCGATACGCGGTTCTTCCGGCTAAGTCGGGAGCTAAAGCATATGCTTACGCCGACTCAGGATTTACCTTGGATCAAAGCTTACCGGCGCTCAAGGAAGCCACCTATACGCTGCGCGCATTACGCCCCGGGTATGTCTACGTCTACATGAAAGGTTCACAGCGCGAGAAGCTAACGATCCATGAGTACGATGGCAACGGCAAATATATCGAACTCAAGTACTCAGGCTTGGAAGATTACGATAGACCCGATAAGTATCTCACCGGTAAAACTGTCTCCAACGTTTGGGTAGAAACTTGCCCAACCCTTGCTAAGGAAGTGTGGATCGGCTACTGCACGCATCTGTGGACAAACGCCACCACTGCGAAGGTGATCAGCAGCAGAGCATTTCGACAACGACTTATGCAACCGCTGGACGTCCAGGAGCTGACCAGTGGCGAGAAAAAGCCGTCTAGCCAGAAGCATGTTTTGCCTGCCACGGCGCTAAGCACTTGGGTAGAAGACTATAAGCCTAAGCAGCAGCGCGTTCCGTTGGCCTGGAGCGCGTGCTTCAGTAAAGATGACTTACCCCTGGGGGCAGTCCTGGCTCAAGCCGCAGCCTATCCATATACCCAACCCCGCGTGCCTGCGGTTGTCGCACTTTATGACGCCGAGGGGCTGACTCAAGAGCTAGGTCTCACGATCGCTGCGCTTCAGCACCAAGCCCTAGATCTGAAAAATTCACTTTTGGCATCCGCCGCGAAAGAATCGTCTAATGCAAGCGGCGCTTCCCCAGCCAGTGAGCTACCTGTGTGCATGCGACTGGACGTCGAGCGGGTTCAGCCCGCCAGCGCCGACTTCCATCGTAAATGCGTCGTAGCTATGCTGCTTGAGCAGGTGCTAAGCGGAATGTACAAAGGCGGAAGCTCGCCAAGTAGCCGAAACCCGGATGCATTTACCAAAATGCTAAGCGAGCGGTACCGCACCCAATCCCACGGCCATAACGTCCCTACGGATAGCCAAATTGAGTTTTCGATTCTTACAAATGAGTCCCTCTCGCCAGATGGAGAGCGCTTTGCCAAACGCATGAACGTGCCCGAGTACAACAAATTCCTGGCGGAACGCGACAAGGCCGATCAACAGCTTAAGCAGTTGCTGGCGAGCCTCGCCGCAGCATGCGCGAATCAGGATCTGTGGCTGGCCACAGCCGAGGCGAAATATCTAGAAAAACCTTACAGCCTCGCCGCTGCACTTTCATCTTATGACCGCAATCACAAGCGCTCATCCCAAGGACTTGAGCTGACCATTGCTCAATGCCTTCACAACATGGGCAATTGTCTGCTTCTGGATGATGAGAAAGACCCGCGCTTTACGCGTCTGCAAGCCTGGGTGGATGATAAGTCCAGTCCCATTTACGTCGGATTGGCAGCATACAACCCATTCAGACAGGCTGTTGAGGAGCTTAAGGGCAAAAACGACGTTAAAGGAACCCTGCTGGGTGCCAGTGCCGCAGTGATCAATGAACTGGGCGGAAAATTCGAGGACGTTAAAGGGGCTACAGACTTACTTGCAGAAACCACCAGCAAAGTCTTCATGAAAAGGCTGAACGGCAAGACTCGCTGGGACAAAAGTCGCAATCTGCGTCAAAACGTCGAGGCTGCCGCGCGTGAAGCGAATATGGAGGAGATCATGGGGTTGCTGGGAGCGCGTTATCGTGTGACCGACGCGCTGCCTGCAGCTGAAGCCAAATTCACAAGTGAAGTACAAGGACTAATCGACACTGGTATGGTTCGGGTAATCGAGAGCCAGAAGGCCGTACAGTTGAACACCGGTGTTCGAACGGTCACTGTGGCGGAGACCAAGACGCTTATAGTTCGGCCGACTTTGGCTGGATTTAGCAAGACAGGTGCTGTGAGTGCCCTGAATTTCGGCGCGTTGTACTTCAACTGGCTCAACTTGGCGAGCGCGTTCAAAGACATCACCACAAATTACAGTAGCGAGAACGCAACGAACCTTGCCTCAGCTATGTTTGCTACGCTGGGCTCGCTTGGCGCCGCTATGGTTAGCGCACGGGCGATTTACGTGACGGCCATTACCACGCTGGCAAATCGTCTGCCGGGCGTGGGCTTCCGTTTGGCCGCGCAAACTTTCCTAAGCAGTGTTGCTTTTACGCGGTTGACTGGGTACCCGGCGATTCTCGCTGGGTTACTCACAGACATTCAGAAGGGCCTACGACTCAGCAACGCTGGGAACAAAGAAGCATCACGCTATACATATTGGGGTGGAGCCACAATGTTCTTAGGCGGAGTTGCGGTACTCGAAGGTAGTATCGCCCTTGCCGGAGGCGTTTCCATTATTCCAGTAGTGGGCTGGGCTGCGGCTGTCGTCATCCTGGTCGGCGCAGCACTTATCGCCGGGGCCTTATGGCTCTATGCACAAGCGGATTCGGCAAGCAATCGCCCAATGGAGCTATGGGTTACATGCGGCATCTTCGGTAACCGCATGGGAGACGACAATAGCAAGAACGAGGTGGATCATCGCCCCAAAGCATTCAAGGATCTCGGTGACGAATTGCAAGGATGGTATCAAGCCTACTACGGTCCTGTATTGCTCAACTCGGACGCTGCCAAACAGTTAGGCTGGGAGGGCGTAGATTCCGCTTGGCAAGGACATTGGTTCGAAAACAATACTGCTGAATTCACTGTGCTACTACCCGGATACATCTTAGGTCAAAGCCTGTGGAACGGTGACTTAAGCGTGCCGCCCAGACCTGGCGAACGAATCCCTCGTGCTACCTATCCTAACGCCGTTGCCGAGACACGCATTACGCCGCATGGATTACTTGTGCACTATTCCCGGATGGCGCCGCTAGGCGATAGAAACCTTCAGCTCAGCCTGAGCTATCACCCCAATCAAGGCTTGAGCGAAGCCGCAGAAGTCACCGCAAGCTTCGTGCTCGGTGGTTGAGCAAGAGTATGCACATGGCAAATCCTCAAACAGTATGGACGCCGCAGTCTGCAGCCACCGGCGCATCTCCTCGCATTGGCGACCAGTTCATCGGTATGGGACAACAGGTGCTTTGCCTGCGGCGCCCGTTTCTCGAAGTATCTGTCCTGATGGCACTCATGTATTCTGTCACGATTGTTGGCTCACTTTGCTTCGTGCTTTGGATGTCGTTCTCATCAATTGCCGATCCGAGTAGCCAAACGGCTGACATCTGGCTAAATTGCCTTCCCTTTCTTTTCTTGATTGCAGGTACCGCTCTTTTTCTTGCCGTAAATTTACGTCGGCTGAGAATGTCCCATATCTACTTCAATCGACACACGCAACGTGTCTATGCTAAAGAAGGGCATCATCTATACGAAGCCGACTGGCACGGCGTGCAAGCGACTCCCAACTCATTCGTAGACGCGAGCAACGTGGGCGCCGTTACACGCTTCCGGCTCGAAATGCTAATACCAAGTGTCCACCCCTTACCGCCACGTCGCTTCTGGCAAAAGCGCTTACCACCCGGCATGCTGTGGATTCGCATCATGAGCAATGCGCAAACCGATCCACGCATCGAATATGTGGCGCAGGTTTGGGAATACATCCGAGTCTTCATGGCTCATGGTCCAGAAGGCCTTCCTATCCCGGCTGAGCCCAATTGGTGGATGCTGCCTCTGCACAAGGTGGTGCTCACGCCACTTGAGGCATGGCGGCACTATGTTCCTTGGCGTACCGGCGAGGCTGGCGAACACCAAGGGAAGAAGATCTGGCTGCTTCCGTTCTGGGCCGTTCTGTTCCCACTCACCATGTCGGTTTCACTTTGCTGGTGGGTCGTATGCTGCATCTTCGGCATTTGCCCTTCGGCGCCACCACCCGAAGCGCTCGAAGGCGAAACCAGACCGCTGGTAACCGTGGAGATGGCGTGCAAAGGAATCCGACCATAGATGCCATAGGTAATCGTGAGAGTGTGCGCCGGGAATCAATACATAGGTTAGCGTACGGGCGATCTACGTGACGGCCATTACCACGCTGGCAAATCGTCTGCCGGGCGTGGGCTTCCGTTTGGCCGCGCAAACCTTTCTAAGCAGTGTTGCTTTTACGCGGCTGACTGGGTACCCGGCCCCGGATGGCGCCACTAGGCGATAAAAACCTTCAGCTTAGCCTGAGCTATCACCCCAATCAGGGCTTGAGCGAAGCCGCAGAAGTCACCGCAAGCTTCGTGCTCGGTGGTTAAGCAAGAGTATGCACATGGCAAATCCTCAAACAGTATGGACGCCGCAGTCTGCAGCCACCGGCGCATCTCCTCGCATTGGCGACCAGTTCATCGGTATGGGACAACAGGTGCTTTGCCTGCGGCGCCCGTTTCTCGAAGTATCTGTCCTGATGGCACTCATGTATTCGGTTACGATTGTTGGCTGGATACCGTTCGCATTCTGGCTGCAATGGACCTCGCCAAAAATCCCGACAGAGTTCGGGGCTCCTAATCCTTGGTTCGAAGCTTTGTTCAACGTTCTGCTCTATGCCGCTCCGATCGTCTGTTTTGGTCCATTTCTGGCCCTTAACCTACGCCGGTTGAAGATGTCGCATATCTACTTCAATCGACACACGCAACGTGTCTACGCTAAAGAAGGGCATCATCTATACGTAGCCGATTGGCACGGCGTGCAAGCGACTCCCAACTCATTCGTAGACGCGAGCAACGTTGGCGCCGTTACACGCTTCCGGCTCGAAATGCTATTACCAAGTGTTCACCCCTTGCCACCACATCGCTTCTGGCAAAAGCGCTTACCACCCGGCATGCTGTGGTTTCGCATCATGAGCAATGCGCAAACCGATCCACGCATCGAATACGTGGCGCAGGTTTGGGAATACATCCGAGTCTTCATGGCTCATGGTCCAGAAGGCCTTCCTATCCCGGCTGAGCCCAATTGGTGGATGCTGCCTCTGCACAAGGTGGTGCTCACACCACTTGAGGCATGGCGGCACTATGTTCCTTGGCGTACCGGCGAGGCTGGCGAACACCAAGGAAAGAAGAGCTGGCTGCTTCCGTTTTGGGCCGTTCTGTTCCCACTCACCATGTCGGTTTCACTGTGCTGGTGGGTCGTATGCTGCATCTTCGGCATTTGCCCTTCGGCGCCACCACCCGAAGCGCTCGAAGGCGAAACCAGACCGCTGGTAACCGTGGAGATGACATGCAAAGGAATCCGACCGTAGATGCCTTAGGTGCTCGTGAAAGTGTGCACCGGAAATCAACACATCGCGCAATGCAACTTGCGCTTCACAGCGTGTGCATTTTTCCCAACGATGCGTCGTGCCTTCGGCTGACCAGGGCTTGTGTAGCGAAACGCATGAAACGTGGCTGGACGACAGCCGTGATCTGAACATGGCCTTGCTGGCCGATCAGAAGAAGGAGTTGTTGCGCGCTGCTGCACAGCGCGCGCGTTTCGGCGCTGCGGGCTACGCTCTTCGCGCCGCACGCAGCACAGAAGGATCAACTGAAACCACCGGCATCCGGCTTTTGCACAACTTGACGCACACAACTAAGCTGGCGGCGTTAAGCCCATCTCGTTCCCTTAGTGCACGCAGGTTCCAGCGCACCATCCATGTCATACGCGCACGCCGACAGCACGCAGCCGAGCCCCCGCCGCAATGCCGCTGCAACGCGAAAGGCGTCTCAGGTAAGCATTGCCGTCTTCCGCCTGCCCGCGCCATGCTCATAGGCGTACGCGAGGCCCAGCAGCGCCGCTTCGTCCCACTGGCGACCCACGAAAATAAGCCCGAACGGCGAGCCCGACGCGTAGTAACCCGCAGGCACCGCGATGCCCGGCAGGCCCGCGATGTTGATCTCTCCCACCGTCGTCTCCTGGATGGTGTCCTTTCCGTGCAACGGCGGAAGCTCGCACCTCATCTGCGGAAAGACGAGGGCATCGAGCCGCTGCTCGTCGAACACGCGCTCGAAGATGCGCAGATAACGCGCCTTCAGTTCGATGAATTCGGGCATCTCCGGCGGCAGCGACGGATTCGCCAGCGCGGCCTCGAAATCCGCCAGGCTGTGCATGAAGTTCAACACGCCGTTCGGTGCGAAAGCGTCTTCGTCTTTCGTGGCCTCCGCGAATTCCGCGAAGCTCTTGATCGACGCGTGCTTACCGAGACGCTCCAGATACTTCTCGACGTCGTAGGGGATGGATTCGAGACCGCGCGCGTCGAAATTGCGCAGCGGCGGGGTCGTCCTGCGCAGTTCGGCAAAGCCGGAGCCTTGAAAAGGATCGTCGATCAGCGTCGCGCCGAGCGATGCCAGTTCGCCCTTCACGCGCTCGTACAGCGCGGCGGCCTCGTCCGAAAGCGGCTGGTCGCGCCACCCGGGACCATAGAGACCGATGCGCTTGCCCCGCAGCGCATCACGGTCGAGCGCCGACGCATAGCCGCCTTCTGGCTGCCGGCCGACGCCAGCGAGCGTCTTCGGGTCTTCGCTCGTGTAACCGGCGATCACGTCGAGACACAGCGCCGCATCTCTCACGTTGCGCGCGATCGGCCCGACGACATCGCGATTGCCCGACAAGGGCATCACGCCCGCGTTCGGCACGAGCCCAATCGTCGGCTTGATGCCGACGAGGTCCTGCGCCGATGCGGGGTTCTGGATGGACCCGCCGGTCTCCTCGGCGAGTCCGAGCACCGCCATGCCCGAGGCCACCGCCGCCGCCGTTCCCGCGCTGCTGCCGCCCGGCACGCGGTCGGGCATCGCGACGTTGATCGTCGGGCCCGCCCAGCTATCGTTCGCATGCGATCCGGTGTGGCTCAGAATCGGTACGTTCGTCTTGCCGAGCAGCACCGCGCCCGCGCGGCGCATGCGCGCGACAACCGGCGCGTCGCGCTCGGGCATCAGGTCGATGCCGCCCGTCTTGCTGTACAGCTTCGACCATCCCGCCGTGGTCGGAAAGCCGACCATGTCCATCGGGTCCTTGATGACGACCGGCACGCCCGCGAGCGGCCCCAATGCTTCGCCGGCGGCGCGCCGCTCATCGATCCTGCGCGCATCGTCGATCGCGGAGGGATTCAGGAAGATCAGCGCGTTATACCTGTCGTTATGACGTTCGATCCAGTCGAAGCAGGCGCGCGCCAGTTCTTCCGCGGTGAACCGGCCGGTGCTGAATCCGTCCTGCACGGCATCGACCGTGAGGGTCGCGAGATCGACGTCGATTGCGCTGCGTTTTTCCATTCGATGCTCCCGTTGAGTTGTTCCGTTCGTCAGAGTTGTACGCCGCGTGTGAGCGCGCCGTCGACGACGATGTTCGCGCCGCTCACGAAGCTCGCTGCCGGACTGGCGACGAACGCCACTGCATTGGCGATCTCCTGCGGCCTCGCCATGCGACCGGTCGGATTCAACGCCAGCGCCCGCTCGAACAGCGTCGGATCGTTATGCTCGATCCAGTCCCACACGCCGCCTTCGAAGTACACGTTGCCCGGCGAGACCGTGTTCGCGCGAATGCCCTTCGAGGCGAGTTGATTCGCGAGCCCCTGCATGTAGTGCACGATTGCGGCCTTGAAGACGCCATAAGGTCCGGCCGCGAAGTCGATCTCGCGAGCCGACACGCTCGATATGGCGACGATCGACGCCGCCTTGCTCGCGGTGAGATAAGGCATGGCGGCATCGACGAGATTGACCGTGCCGAGCAGATCGGTTTCGAACTCCTTGCGCCACGATTCGAGGTCGTTGCCGATGGCAAGCGCGCTCACGTTGGCCACGACGATATCCAGCCCGCCCCACTCCGCGCCGACACGTTCGACCCACGCCTTCAGCGCGGCGCCATCGGAGACATCGACGGCGGCACCCGACGCCCGCGCGCCGCTCAGTTCGGATAGCGCGCTCGCCGTCGCCGCGACGCTCGCTTCGTCGCGCGCGCAGATGGCCACATCGGCGCCCTCGGTAGCCAGCGTCCGCGCGATCGCGAGACCGATGCCCTTGGTCCCGCCGGTCACGATCGCTTTCAAGCCCTTCAGTTGCAGGTCCATGTTCGCCGCTCCTTGATGTGTCGATGAATGGGCGGCGCGACGCGTTCAATCCCTGTCGCGCCCGTCCTCCGAATCCAGCCCGCGCGCGATCTGCAAGACTTCGCCCGCCTGAATGACCGAATGACAGATGTCGTCGATGGTCACGCGCTTTTCCATTGCCTGCGCGCGCAGCATGTCGTAAGCCTCGCGCTCGCTCACGCGATGCATGGTCATCAAGATGCTCTTGGCTTCCTGCAAGTGCCGGCTGTCGAGCAGCTTCTGTTCGAGCCTCGCAATGCGTTGCGTATGTTGACGCGCGCGCTTCGCGTGATAGAGCGCCATCACCACGGTAGACAGCAGGCCGGAGGCGCGAATCGGCGTGGTGACGATGCCGTCCGATCCCATCTTGATCGCCTGATCGATGAAGGTCGGGTTCTCGTACGCCACCACGCAGATGACGGGCGGCGCATCCGGCCCGCACCACTCGCCCTTCGGCGCGCGCTCTTCGGGCAGCAACGCCCGAAACACGAGATCGGTCTTCTCGGGCAGCGTGTCGGTGGGCGGCCAGCATCGCTCGACCTGAAAGCCCATGCGCCGGAGATGATTCGTGAGCGTCAGTCCGTCGTCGTCGTCCGGATGAAAAACGACAACCCGTGCATTGCGCTCGAGAATCGAACCCGTGAGGCTTCGCTGACCTCTGTCTGTTCGCGCGCTCACGTCAGTACTCTCGCGTGCTCAGCTTCGTGACCCAGTCCCCGAGCTTCTGGCGCGTCATGTACGGGTCGGGGCCGACGGCGAACTTCGACTCGCGCAGAATGGTGAACTGGCCATCGGCGTTCGCGCGGCCGATGCGCGGATAGAGCGCCATGTGATGATTCACGGGATCGATACGCACCCGGCCCTGCGGCGCCGCGTATTCCGATCCGAGAAGATGCGGCATGATGACGCCGATCTCGTCGGAACCCGACCGTGCGTAGGCTTCGGCGAACATATGCATTTGATAGTACGCAGCCTCCCAGTTCATGTCCGTCGGGGTGTCCGAACCGTAGCGCGACTGGTGATGCGCCACGGCGCGGTGATTCTCTTCCGTATCGACGCTCTGAAAATAGGGCGCTGCCGTGATGTGCCCTGCCGCGATGCCGCGCTGCATCGCATGTATTTCGGTCTCCGATGTATTCAGGCTGCCGATGGGCATGCGCGAGGGATCGAAGTCGGCGTGCGCGTAGGCGTCGTAGAGATACGGCACCGTCGCGCCGATGACCGTGCTGAAAATCCAGTCCGGGGACTTGCGCCGGATGTCCGCGACCACTTGCTCGAACTGCTCGCGCGTGGCGTCGAGCGACAGATACCGTTCGCCGAGGATCGCGCCTTCGGGATGCTGAAGCAGCAGTTCCTGCATGGTGCGGTTGCATTCGTACGGATAGACGTAGCTGGAACCGACGAAGTACACGCGCGCGCCGAAGGTCTCCGTCATGAAGTCCGCCAGCTGCACGCCGTTCTGATTGGGCGACGCGCCGCTGTAGATGATGTTGTCCGAATACTCGAAGCCCTCGTACATCTGCGCGTAGATGAGAAGCCGGTTGTGCTTCTCGACGACGGGCAGCATCGCCTTGCGGCTCGTCGACGTGTAACCGCCGAAGATGGTGTTGACGCCGTCCTTCACGATCAGCCGCTCGGCGAGCTCGCGGAACACGGCCGGATCGGACGCGGGGTCGTAGTGAATCGCGACGAGCTCGCGCCCGCCAATGCCGCCGCGCGCATTGATTTCCTCGACGGCGAGGCGCGCACCGCGCCATTGAGACTGTTCGAGCAGGGCGGTCGAGCCGCTCGTCGAGCACAGCAGGCCCACTCGGATGGGATCGGACAAAGCCATTTCGTGACGCACTCTAGAATGCGCGCGGAACGGACGCCCCGCGCGTGATGCCGGCTGCCTTGGATTCGTCTGACCGAAGCGTTACTTGAGGTAGTGCTTGGCGACCATCGCGCCAACCGTGTATTTTGGATCGACAAAATTGCCCAGTCGAACCTTGCCGACCTGACTCAGCATCATGTACGCGTCCCACTTGTCGAAGCCGTATTCCGCGGCCATCCACAGCACCAGTTCGCGATAGGCAATGCGGGTCGCGTCTTCCAGCGGCCGCGCGCTGCCGATGCTCATCAGCGCGTCTTCGTTTTCGAGCCGCGGCCAGTCGATCTGCCACTTCTTGATGAGATCGACGCGCACGGTCGTCGTGCTCTGATATTCGACCGCCGTGCCGCAGACTTCGCCGTCGCCCTGACAGGCGTGCGCATCGCCGATGAAGAGCCGCCCGCCCGGCGAGCGCACCGGCAAGTACGTGATGCTGCCCGGTCCCATGTCGGGCACGTCCATGTTGCCGCCGTGGTTGTCGGGCGTGAGCGAATTGATGGAGTCGATCTCCGGCGAAAGACTCAGCGTGCCGATGTGCGGCTTGTACGGCAGCGTATTGCGCTTGCTCCAGTACACGTTTTCTTCGTCGATCCTGATCTTGCGCACCACTTCCGGCAGCGGCTCGTTCAGAAGCGCGGTGTAGTCCGTGCCCGTCAGTCCGCCGAAGTTGGGAATCATGCAGCAGAAGCCATGCGGATCGTCACCGCGCGGCGCCATCTTTTCGATGTACACGGCGACCACATCGCCCTTCTCCGCGCCCTCGATCATGATCGGGCCGTTCTGCGGATTGAGGAACGGCACCTGCAGCACTTCGGACGGCTTGTCGGTCTCCTCTTTGATCTTGCCTTCGAACGCATCGCGCGTTTCCACCACGACGCGATCGCCTGGCTTCACATGCAACACCGGCTGCGAGTACGGCCCGATGGTGTAGTGATACGTCTTCTGCATTTCCTCGGTCAGATGGTGCTCCACCGGTTCGCGATCCGCGCCGACGCCACGCTTCATCATGATCGAGTCTTCAAGCCATTTCATGTTTCGTCTCCGTCACAGTGCCAGATACTGGCGAATCAGTTGTTCGTCCGCGAGCTGCGCCGGGCTCAGCGTCTCGACGATACGGCCCTTGTCCATCACGCAGCAGCGCGTCGCGATGCGTTCGACCATTCCCATGTCCTGCTCGACCAGCACCACGCCGATCCCTGTTTCATGGGCGATTTGCTGAAGCGTTTCGCCGATCAGATCGACAATGGATGGCTGGATGCCTTCGGATGGCTCATCGAGCAACACGACCTTCGGCGAACTGATCAGCGCACGCGCGATGGCAAGCTGCTGCTGTTCGCCGCCGCTCATGGTTCCCGCTTTCTGCTGGTAGCGCTTCTTCAGAATCGGAAAGTAGCCGACGACCTTATCCTTCATCTGCGCCGCCTGCGCGCGATTCGCCTGCGCGCCGACCTGCAGGTTCTCCGCAACCGTCAACGCGCCGAAGATCTCGCGGCCCTGCGGCACGTAGCCCATGCCCCGCTGCGCGCGAACGTAGGGCTTCTCGTGGCCGATGTCATCGCCATCCAGTTCGATCGTTCCTCCGTCGAGACCGATCAGGCCGATCAACGCGCGCATCAGCGTCGTCTTGCCGACGCCGTTGCGGCCGATCAGCGCGAGCACTTCGCCCCGCCCGACGCCGAACGACACGCCGTTGAGCACGCGGCCGCCGCCATATCCCGCTTCCACACCCGACACCTGGAGCAACGCACTCATTTTTTCTTCCCCAGATAGACTTCCGCCACATCGTCGCGGGCGAGGATCTCGTCGAGCGGACCATCGGCGAGCAGGCTTCCTCCGTGGAGCACCGTCACCCGCGAGGCGATCTGCTTGACGAAGGTCATGTCGTGTTCGACGACCATCATCGTGAGGCCGGCCGCCGAGAGACGCTTGATGAGTTCGCCGGTCGCATGCGTTTCCTCGACGGACATGCCCGCAACGGGTTCATCGAGAAAGAGCAGCTTCGGACGCAGCGAGACCGCCATGGCGATTTCGAGCCATTGCTTTTTGCCGTGCGACAGATTGCGAGCGAGCACATGCTCCTCGTCTTCCAGCATGAAGCGCTGCAACAGCTCATCGAGGCTTTCGGGCCGGTCGTCCTTCGCGCGATGCAGCGACAACTGCAGATGCTGGCGCACGCTCAGATCCGGGAACACGCCGGGAATCTGGAACTTGATGCTCATGCCCATGCGAATGCGTTCGTGCGGCAGCACATGACTCATGTCCTGGCCGAGAAACATCACGCTGCCCTCGGACGGCCGGTGCTCTCCGGTGATGAGCTTGAAGAACGTGCTCTTGCCCGCGCCGTTGGGGCCGATCACGCAGCGGATCTCGCCTGCATCGATACTGAAGTCGATGCCGTTGATGACATGCGCGCCGCCGAAGTGCTTCTTGAGTCCGCGCGTTTCCAGGAGCGTGGTCATGACTTGCCCTCCTCACGTTTAAGACATGCGCCGCCGAGACGCGCATCCTGACCCGGGCGGCGGCTCAGACGCCGCAGATGCCGTGTCACGAACGGCAGCAGACCTTCCGGCGCGGCCAGCACGACGATCAAGAGAATCGCGCCGAGCAGGATGAGCGCGTACTGGCTGCCGTACACCGCGAGATTCTGCGAAAGCCACACCAGCAGCGCGGTCCCGAGAACAGTTCCGCCGATGCTCTTCCTGCCCGACGTCGCCACCCAGATGACGGGCATGGCGGCGGAGGTGAGGCCCATCGTCGACGGCGTGATGTACGAGCCCCAGACCGTGTACAGCGCGCCCGACAATCCGCCGAGCGTACACCCGAGCACGAATACCAGAAGCTGATGCCGGCGGATGTCGACGCCCAGCATCTCGGCGCGCTGCGGGTTCTCGCGAATGGCGATGAGCGTGAGCCCGAACGTGCCGTCGAGCAGCCTGCGCATCGCGGCATAGACCACGATCAACAGGATCAGCACGAGGTAGTAGAAGCTCGCGTTTTCCAGCGTCAGCGGGCCGCCAGGCCACGGGATCGTGAGCGGCGGCATGCCGCCCATGCCGTTGTAGCCGTTCAGACGCGCTTCGCCGATCGCCCACTGCGGGCCAGCCGTCTGCGACATGAACGTTTCGAGCACGAGCGTCACCGACAGCGTGACGATACCGATGAACACGCCCTTGATGCGGCCGTAGAAGATCATGTAGCCGATCAGCGCCGCCACGACGACGCTCACCGCCAGTCCAGCGACGAGACCCAGCCACGAATCGAACCAGGCATCGCCGTAGTTCAGCGTGAAGATGCCGTAGCTGTAGCCCGCCAAGCCGAAGAAGGCCGTCTGCCCGAACGACAGGATGCCGCCATAGCCCCACATCGCGGCGAGGCCGACCGCGCCGAAGGCCCACAACAGGCAGTAGGCGAGATTGCCGCTCGTGGTGGCGTCCACGACGAGCGGCAGCGCGAGCCCCACGAGCCATGGCACGTACTGGACCGCGCGCGTGGCGCGGGCCGGGAACAGCCGCGAAGGCTCTTTCGTTTGCTTCACGTTTGCCTCCTAGCGCGCGCGGGAAAAGAGGTTGCCGAGACCTTGCGGCATCAGCCGGATCACCACGATGACCGTCACCAGCAAGCCGATCTGTCCGAACAACTGACCATACGAGGCCGTAAGCGCGGTCTGGATGACGGCAAGCACGGCCGCAGCGGGCGTCGTCCCGGCGATCACGTTCGCGCCGCCGACGACCACCGACACGAACGCCTGCACGATGAAGTTGCTGCCCATCGTCGGCACTGCGGTCATGGTCGGCGCATACAGCGCGCCGGTCAGCCCGGCGAGCCCCGCGCCGAGCGCGAAAGTCAGCGTGTAGAGCCGGTCCGTGCGCAGCCCCAGACATTGCGCGATGTTGGCGTTCTGAATCGTGGCGCGGGCGCAGACGCCGTAGTTCGTCTTGAAGAACAGCACGTACAGCCCGAACAGGATGGCGAGCGCAATGCCCGGCAACAGCGCGCGATATGTCGAAAACGAATAGTCGCCGAGCGAGAACGAGCCGAACGGCGTGCCGATGCCTTCTATCGAAGGACCGGCGACGAGCAGCATGGTCTGTTGCACGATGAGGCTGATGGCCCACGTCGCCACAACGGAATCGAACAAGCGGTCGTACAGGTGACGAATGACGAGCCGTTCGATCACGACACCCGCGAGCGCCGCCGCGAGCGCGCCGAGCAGCATGGCGAGCGGAAGCGGCAACCCGCGCTTGGCCGCGATGATCGTCACATACGCGCCGCACATGATGAACTCGCCGTGCGCGAGATTGATCACGCCCATCATGCCGAAGATCACCGCGAGACCGAGCGCCGCGAGCACCAGATAGGCGAAGCTGTCGCCGAACTGATAGATGAGCGAGTAGAGAACGGAAAAGGTGGCCATGCATGCTCCACGTTCAGAAGGCGGACGCGCGTTCGCTATGTTCTGCGAGCGCGCGCCGGCGCGGATCAGGACTTCTTGGGCAGGTTCGACGGCGTGTACTGGCGGTGATCCGGCTTGTTCGGCAAATCACAGCCCACCTTGCCTAGCCAGTACGGCTGGACGTCGTTCCAGACCTTCGGGATATCGACCGAGTGATCGTCCTTCACATGCACGAGGTAAATGGTATGGCTCGCGTGATGGCTCTTCGGGTCCATGCAGACCTTGCCTTGCGCGCCTTCCGTGCAGATGCCGGTTTCGAGCGCCTTGCGCACCGCGTCCTGATTCGTCGTCTTGGCCTTTTCGACGGCCGCCTTGTAGAGATAGATGGCGTCGTACGCGTTCGCCGCTTCCTGATTGATGTACGGCTCGTTCGGGAACTTCGCGTGGAAGCGCTTCTTGAAGTCGTTGCTGGCGGGCGAATCGACTTCTTCCACATAGTTCGCGGTCACGTACATGTCCTTGAGCGCGGGCGGTTTGAAGCGCTTGTGCTCATACGCCTGACCGACGTTCACCGAACTCGCCATCGGCAGGTTCAGATGGGCCGACGCCTGCTGTTCGTAGTACGAAGCCTGATTCGCGCCGACCAGCAAGGTCACGACGAAGTCGGGCTTGGCCTTCTGGATGTTCTGAATCGTCTGGCCGAACTGCGATACGGACAGCGGAATGAATTCCTCGCCGACCATCGTGCCGCCGTTCTCCTTGACGATGTTGCGCACCCATTCGGCGGAAATCTGCCCGAAGTTGTAGTCGGCGGCGATGGTGTACACCTTCTTGCCGTACTTCTGCATCATCCACGGAATGAGTGTCGAGAATTGCTGCTCGGGGACCGCGCCCGTGACGAAGGTGTTGGTATCGCAAACGCCGCCTTCGTACTGATTGTCGTACCAGTAAAGCTGATGCGCGCGATCCATGATGGGCCGTATGGCCTCGCGCGATGCGCTGGAGAAGGCGCCGAAGATCACATCCGGCTTGTCGGTCTGCACGAGACGCCGTGCGAGTTCCTGGAACTTGGTGTTGTCCGACTGAGTGTCGTAGGCGATCAGTGAAACCGGACGTCCGAGGATGCCGCCCTTGGCGTTGATCTCATCGACGGCGAGCTGCGTGGCGTGAATCTTCGGGATCGTCGCCAGTGCGAAGTTTCCCGAGGCATCTTCCAGCAGGCCGATCTTAACGGGATCGGCGGCACTCGATGCGAGCGAAGTCAGTGCAAATCCTGCGGTAAGGGCGAGACGCATCCAGCCCGACGGCTTCAGCAACATGCGGATTCTCCAGAAGTGGGCGCAGAAACAACGGAAAAATGCGAACAAAAAAAAGCCCCCTGACGAACCGTCGGTTCGTCAGGGGGCTTCTGTGCCGGGTCCTCGGGCGGACATCTTTGTCAGGCCGCGAGGTATGAGGCAGTCTAATGCGTCGAATTTTCAGTTGTCAACGGCGGTCAAAAATAGGAGGGCCCTGAATGCATCGCTTCGTGACGGGGGCGTATCGTGATCGACGCCGGCCCGTCTGATAAAACATTAGGGGGACCGACCAAGGTGGCAGCATCGCTCGGAATTGCGTGCGATTGCATGCGACAACTCGCTGATGTCTCCACTGAGCAATCACCGGCTTCACCGGCTCGCTTCATGCCGCGCGCTCGTCGGAGCGGCAGAGTCGGTGCCGCGCTCAAACGCTTCACCGTCATTCGACGCGCACGCTCGCGTACTCGCGCATGGCCGCGCTCATCGGCAGCACCCGTTCGCTGAGATGGGCATGAAGATATCTCACCGCCGGCGAGAACTGACGGCGGTGCGGACACACGAGGTTCAGCGGCACCGTTTCCCCCGGTTGGTCGGGCAACAGAACCTGCAATCGGCCGGCCAGCACGTCGTCGTGCACGTCGAGCCACGATTTATAGGCGATGCCCCGGCCTTCCACCGCCCATCGCCTTGCGATTTCCGCGTCGTCACACAGCAGCGTGCCCCTCACCGTAACCTGCCGCCGCACGCCGTTGAATGGAAACGACCAGCGGTCGTAGACGCGCCCCGCCAGGACATAGGGCAGGCAGTCGTGCAACACGAGTTCATCGAGAGAAGCCGGTGAGCCGCGCCGCTTGAGGTACTCCGGCGAGGCCACCAACACCCTTCGGTTGTTCACGGCAAGGGCAAGCGCAACGTAGCTCGCCTGTTCCGCAGACCCATACCGGATGGCCACGTCCACCGGATCGCGAAAGACGTCGGTCACATGATCCGACAACGACAGCCGCAAGGTCAGCTTCGGATGGAGATCGCGAAACGCTCCCAGCCAACGCAGCAGGCTATTGCGGCCCAGATCGGATGGCGCCGCGATACGCAAGATGCCTTGCAGGGCATGTCGTTCTCCATGCAGACGTTCGCGGCCCTCATGGAGCATGGAGAGAACTTCTTCCGCGTAGGGAAGGTACTGCTCGCCTTCTGCGGTGAGCTTGAGACTGCGCGTGGACCGCGCGAAGAGCCGGACGTCGAGCTCTCGCTCCAGCCGCAAGATGGCCGCGCTGACCTGGCCGGGCAGGAGGTCTGCCTCCCTCGCCGCATTCGAAAAGCTGCCGAGCGCCGCGGTTCTGACAAAGAGTTGCAGGTCTTCCAGGCGGACCATTTTCATTCCAGGAGTGAAAGTCCTGCCTAATTTAACCGCTTTCTCACACCTATGCGGTCGCGCCAGAATTCAGCCACACGACAGCGGCACATCAGCACGGTGACCGCCGCGATCCGCCATCACGTACCTGGAGCATGCACATGAAAGCAGTGGTCTATACGCAGCACGGCCTTCCCGCCGACCATCCCGACGCTCTCGTCGATTTCGACCTGCCGACGCCTGAACCGGCGCCGCACGACCTGCTGGTGAAAATCGAGGCGATCGCCGTCAATCCGGTGGATACCAAAGTGCGCATGGGCTCGCCGGCCGAAGCGCCGCGCGTGCTCGGCTGGGACGCGGTCGGAACCGTCGAGGCCGTGGGCGACAAGGTGTCGATGTTCGCGCGAGGCGACAAGGTCTTCTACGCGGGAAGCATTGCCCGCCCCGGCGCGTATGCGCAATACGCGCTCGTCGACGAGCGCATTGCCGGCCGCAAGCCCGCCACGCTCTCGAACGCGCAAGCCGCAGCGCTTCCGTTGACGTCGCTGACTGCGTGGGAACTGCTCTTCGACCGGCTCGGCGTGGCGGAGAACGGAGGCGCGGGGGACGCGCTGCTAATCGTCGGCGCGGCTGGCGGCGTCGGCTCGATGCTCACACAGCTCGCACGCCGCCTCACCAACCTGCGCGTCATTGGCACCGCTTCCCGCCCCGAAACGCGTGAATGGGTCGAAGCACTCGGCGCGCATGACGTGATCGATCACTCGCAACCTTTGCTGGAAGGCCTGCGCCGTATCGGCTCGCCGCAGGTGCGTTACGTCGCGAGCCTGACACAGACGGACCTTCACTATCCGCAGCTTGTCGAGGCACTCATGCCTCAAGGCCGGCTCGGCGTCATCGACGACCCCGACACGCTCGATGCCATGCCGCTCAAGCGCAAGTCCATTTCGCTGCATTGGGAGCTGATGTTCACGCGGTCGCTGTTCGAAACCGCCGACATGGTCAGGCAACACGAGATTCTCAACCGCGTGTCGGCGCTCATCGACGACGGCACGCTGCGCACCACGATGGCCGACCACTTCGGAACCATCAACGCAACGAACCTGCGCCGCGCTCATGCGCTCATCGAGAGCGGTCGTGCTCGCGGAAAAATCGTGCTGGAAAACTTCTAGTCCGTGCGGACCTCGCGCTTGCGCCGCATGCAAGAACAACACAAATGGAGAACAGCCATGCATTCCATCCATCGACAAAACAACAGCCATCCGATACGCCGCGCCGCCATTGCAATTGCAGCGGCGCTGGGCTTCGCCGGCGTGGTGGCGCATCCCGCGCTCGCTCAGGCGGCGGCGTCGGATCGGCCGTCGTCGAACCAAGCCACGGAACGCACCATCGGGTCGATCGAAACAGTCGCGACATTCACGGGTCCGATGCCCACGGGCGTGAGCGTCACCGAGACCGGGCGGATCTTCGTCAACTTTCCGCGCTGGGGCGACGACGTTCAGGCCACCGTGGCCGAGTTGCGCGACGGCAAGGTAGTCGCGTATCCGAATGCGGAGATCAATCGCGCCGACGCTTCTCATGCCGGCACGCACTTTCTGAGCGTTCAAAGCGTGGTTGCAGACGGCCGCGGACGACTGTGGATACTCGACACGGCCGCGCCCAACTTTTCGAGTCCGGTAGCCGGAGGCGCGAAGCTCGTCGCCATCGACCTGGCGACGGATCGCGTCGTGAAGACGCTGGTTTTTCCGGCCGATGTCATGCGCGAACAGACCTACGTGAATGACGTGCGGTTCGACTTTCGCGTCGGCAAAGCGGGCGTCGCCTATGTGACCGACTCGTCGTTGAGCGGCACCGGTGGATTGATCGTGATCGATCTGGATTCCGGCAAGGCATTGCGACGCCTTACCGGCGACGTTTCGACGTCCGCCTATCCGGGCTTCGTGCCCGTGGTCGAAGGCGAAACCCTCAAAGTACGGGACGCCAACGGCAAGAGCGCGCCGTTCACCGTCGCCTCCGACGGCATCGCGCTTTCGCCCGATGGCACGACGCTCTACTACTGCCCGCTTTCCAGCCGGCATTTGTATTCGGTGCCCACCGCCATGCTGCGCGATCCGTCGATCAGCGAAGCACAACTTTCGGCCGCTGTGAAAGACCTCGGCGAGAAGGGCGCATCTGACGGACTCGAAAGCGATGCGAACGGCGCCGTGTATGCAGGCGACTACGAGCACGACTCCATCCGCAAGCTCGAACCGGGCGGCGAGTGGCGGACCATCGTGCATGAGCCGCGCGTGTTGTGGCCCGACACGCTGTCGGTCGGCACCGACGGATATCTGTACTTCACCGCTAATCAGCTGCATCGCCAACCGGTCTTCCACGCCGGCAAGGACGAGCGCACGAAGCCGTACGCCCTCTTTCGCGTACGAATCGGCGCCGGCCCCGCACCGACGTTATGACGCATTCACCTGTCCAGCACTGGAGTCCAATCATGAATCTCGCTGATGCCGTTCGCATTCGTCACACCGTCAAGGCCTTCGAGGCAGGCACGCCCGTACCGGCTGAGCAGATCGAAACTCTGCTCACCGTTCTGCATCAGTCGCCCTCGTCGGTGAATTCGCAGCCGTGGCATTTCGTCGTTGCCTCGACGCCCGAAGGCCGCGCCCGCATCGCTCAATCGACCACTGACGCCTACGCGTACAACGAGCCGAAAGTGCTCAACGCATCGCATGTCATCGCAATGTGCATGCGCGAGTCAATGGATGACCGCCATCTGCAAAACATTCTCGAGCGCGAGGCGGCGGACGGCCGTTTCAGGACACCGCAGATGCAGGCAGGTCAGGACAAAAGCCGCCGCTCGTACGTGGACATGCACAAGTACGAATTGCGCGACACGCCGCAGTGGATGGAAAAGCAGGTGTATCTCGCACTGGGTGGGCTGCTTCTCGGTGCCGCCATCCTCGGCGTCGATGCCACGCCGATGGAAGGCTTCGACAGCCGCGCGCTCGATGCAAGTCTGGGCTTGCGCGAAAAAGGGCTCACCAGCGTGGTCATTGTCGCGTTGGGGCATCGCAGTGGCGAAGACTTCAACGCCGATCTGCCCAAGTCGCGTTTGCCGCGCGAACAAGTCTTCACCTTCATCTGAACGGGAGAGCGATCATGACTGGCGCTGCCTCGGACCATCCCCGCATCACACTCGTCACTATCGATCTCTCGTTTCATCGCGCTGCATCCGGCGCGGTTCGGCGCCTGTTGCATGAGCATGGCGTTGCGGTCGATGAAGTATTCGCTCGGCACGAGCAGGCTTTCGAAATGCTGCGCGACGGTAAGGCCGATATGCTCGGCAGCGCCTGGCTGCCCAGCAGCCACGGTATCTATCTGGCGCCGTTCGAGCATGAGGTAGACAAGATCACCGTGCTTTATCGTCCGTATGCCTTGTGGGGCGTGCCTGACTATGTGCCGGAAAGCGCGGTGAAGAGCGTTGCGGACCTGAAGCGGCCGGACGTGGCCGCGAAAATGACGAAACTCATTCAGGGCATCAACCCCGGAGCCGGCATCAGTCGATTCTCCCGGGAAATGATCGTTCAGTACGGTTTGCAAGAGGCCGGCTATTACTTCGAGAACGGCACGCTCGACGATTGCGTGCGCGCTTTCGAAGCCGCCGTTAAGGAGCGGCGCTGGGTCGTCGTGCCACTGTGGAGCCCGCAGTACCTGCATGAGCAGTACAGCATTCGAGAATTGAAGGACCCGAAAGGTCTTCTCGGCGGCACCGACGATGCGACGCTGATCGTGCGCAAAGCGGCGCTCGCGAAGATCCCGCAAGCCGCGTTGAATGCATTGCGGCAGCTCACTCTGGGGAATCGTGAAACGAGCCGCCTCGACTTCGTTCTCTCTCGCGCCGGTTAGGCTCGACGCCAAGTGAAGCTCCAGTACTATCGCAACTCAGTCGCGAAAATATTACAGCGCAGCCGCAGCGAGCACTTGGTCGCGCAACGGAGGCCTCGGGCTTCCGGCCACATTCACTGGCGGCATGATCCTTGCGGCGCGTCGAGGCGCATGCGGGCGACCGTCTGGCGCCCGCCGTGGAGGAGATAATATGAAGATTCTCGTTTTCGACGACGACCGGGACTTCGCAGCGGGTCTTGCGGCGCTGATCGAGCAAATGGGTCACGAGGTGACGGTCGCGCACGAGTGCGAGTCGGCACGCCAGCTGGCGAGCGCACAGTTATTCGACGTGATCCTCGCCGACGTGGACCTGCCCGACGGCGATGGCCGGCACACGTGCGATAGTCTGAGGCAGGAAGGCGCCTCGCAGACCGCTTATATGGTGGCGATCACCGGCAGGCACGATCTGGGCGACAATGACTTTCCGTCGTTCGATGGCTATATGTGCAAGCCGGTCACCTACGATCTGCTGGAACGCGTGCTGGAAGAATGGCGTGTCACGGCCGGGCTGGACCGGCGAGCGCGCGCGGACGAGGCCCACGCCGCGAAAGCGCCATGAGCGCCATGAGCGCCATGAGCGCCATGAGCGCTATAAGCGCGTACCCTTGAACGGGCCATTACCTTCAATGGGAGGCCGCCGTGGCTGCTCGCTCGATTGCGTCCATGACTCTGAGTTTCGGACTCGTCTCCGTCCCGGTGAAAGTCTATGCGGCGACGGAAAGCAAGTCCGGGGTCGGCTTCAACCTGATGCACAAGGACTGCGGCACCCGGCTCAAGCAGCAGTACGTCTGCCCGCACGATGGCAAGGTCGTCGAGCGCGCCGATATGGTCAAGGGCTACGAGTTCGAGAAAGAGAAGTATGTGATCTTCGAGAAGTCCGAGCTCGATGCGCTCGAAGCGAGCGCCAGTCACACCATCGACATCGTCTCGTTCATGCCGACCGAGGCGATCGATCCCATCTACCTCGACAAACCCTACTACCTCGCACCCGACAAGCGCGGCGGCAAACCGTACCGCCTGCTGCAGAAGGCGATGAACGATAGCGGGACCTGCGCGCTCGCCCGTTGGACATGGAAGGGCAAGCAACACATGGTGCAGGTCCGCGCCAGTAACGACGGATTGATCCTTCAGACCCTGCTCTACGCCGACGAGGTGCGCTCGCAGGCCGACATCGGCATCGAAGAGACGGAGATCCAGCCGACCGAGCTACAGCTCGCCGAGCAGTTGATCGAGCAGTATCGCGTCGACAGCTACGACGCAGCCGCGTACAAGGACGAAGAGAAAGAGCGCATCCTCGCCGAGATCGACAAGAAGGTCGCGGGCAACAAGATCACCGCCGCGCCGGCCGTCGAGCAGCCGGGAGCACAACTCATCGACCTTGTCGAAGCGCTGCGGGCGAGCCTGAAGAAGAAGCCGTCTGCCGATCAGCCGACCGCTGCGCGAGCGGCGCGCAAGAGCGCGCGCACCGCCGCGCCGGCGGAAGAAGCGGCCGAAGCCACTCCGGCGCCCAAGCGCCGTGCCGTGCGCCGCGCGGCCAGCGACGACCAACCGGCGCCGGCCCGCAAAACGGGCACGAAGCGGTGACATGCAAGACGACGGCTACAGCCTTCGCGACGTGCAACGCATGCTCGGCGTATCGCGCAGCGTCGTCGAACGCATGATCGCGGCGGGTCTGGTGTCACCGGCGAGCGGTGAAAAACGCGAGCGGCGCTTCACCTTTCAGGACATCGTCATGCTCAGGACCGCGCATGCCCTGCGCGTGGCTGGCGTCTCGCCGATGAAGATCGTCCGCGCGCTCGACCACCTTCGCAAAAACTGGGGGCGTGAAGGATCGCTCACTGGCGTGCGCGTGGCTGCGGTCGGCGACCGGGTCGCGGTGCGGGACGAGGCAAGCCGCCAGTGGGATGCGGAGACCGGCCAGTTGCTGCTGGATTTCGAGCAGGCGAAGGCGCCGGGAAACGTCGCCTCCATGCAAGCGCCGCGCGAGCAGCGGGCGCGCGAAGAAGCCGTCGAATTGTTCCGGCGGGCACGTGCTCTTGAGGACGACGATCTCGATGCCGCCGAAGCGGCCTACCGGCAAGCGCTCGAACGCGCGCCCGACTATACCGATGCATCGCTGAACCTCGGCGGCATCCTCATGGACAGCGAGCGGTTCGACGAGGCGATAGCGGTGTACCAAGACGCGCTGGCATACCGGGCGAACGACCCGGTGCTGCTTTTCAACATTGGGGTGGCGCTCGAAGATTCGGGCCGCTTTCGCGAGGCACTGCAGTTCTACGAGCGTTGCATCGAACACGACCCCGAGTTTGCGGATGCCCACTACAACGCCGCGCGCATCCACGAAGAACTGGGCGAAGCGACCTTGGCGATTCGCCACTTCAATCAGTTTCGCAGACTGCAGAAGCTCTGACAGGAGACATCGATGACGATCGAAGCCGTTTGGTTCCTGATCGTCGGGGCATTGATGGTGCTGATGGCGCTGGGCCGCAAGATGGTCGAGCGGCTGCCGATGACCGGCGCAATGGTGTACCTCGTCGTCGGCTTCGTCCTCGGTCCGGCGTGCGCCGGGCTGCTCAACATCGACGTCGAGCGCGACGTGCGCCTGCTTCGCACGCTGACCGGAGCGGGGCTTATGGTCTCGCTGTTCGCCATCGGAATGTATCTGCGCGTCGAGCTTTCGAGGCCGCTCTGGCGACTGACCTTGCGCCTCGCCGGACCGGCGATGCTGATTACCATCGCGACCATGTTCGCCGCCGCGCGGTGGGGCCTCGGCCTCGCGGCAGGCCCTGCGTTGCTGCTGGCGTCTGCGCTCGCTCCGACCGATCCGGTGCTGGCCAACGAGTTGCGCGTCGAAGAAGCGGGCGACGATGAACCCCTGCGCTTCGCCCTGTCATCGGAAGGCGGACTCAACGACGGCGCGGCCTCCCCGATGGTCTTCATCGCGCTCGCGCTTTGCGGAATCGGCAGTCTCGGCAGCGGAGATCCGTGGACCTTCGCCCTTGCGATCGCGTGGGGACTGGCGAGCGCAGCGATATGCGGTTGGGCGTTGGGCACCGGTGTGGTCGTGCTCGTGACGAAGCTGCGCACGAAGTACGACCATGCGCTCGGGCTCGAAGGCTTTCTTGCGCTCGGACTCGTTGCGCTGGCCTACGGTGCGACCCTGATCGTCGATGGCTACGCGTTCATTGCGGTCTTCGCCGCCGGTGTCGCGCTGCGACGGCAGGAAATGAAGGCGACGGGCGACAAACCGCCGAGCGAGGTGTTGGAATCGGTCGAGCGCGGGCAGCGGGAGGAAGCGGCCAAAGATCCGGAAACGGCTCACGCGTATATCGCGGAGAACATGATGGGCTTCTCGGTCGAGATCGAACGCTTCGTCGAACTGGGGCTGATGGTCATTATCGGCAGCGTCGTGTCGGCGCACTGGCGCGAGCTGATCCAATGGCCGGTTATTTGGCCGGTCCTGTTTCTATTCCTTGTGGCCCGGCCGCTTGGCAGTACTCTGTCTCTCGTCGGCTCGTCGATGGACCGGCATCAGCGGCTTCTGTCCGGATGGCTGGGCCTGCGCGGCGTCGGCGCGTTCTACTATCTGCTGTTTTCGCTCGAGAAGGCCGGGCACGACCGCGTGGGGCCGCTCGTGCCGATCATTCTGGCGGCCATCGTACTTTCGGTCTTTCTGCATGGCGCGACAGCGACTACTCTCCTCGATCGCTATCTCAGCCGGAAGCAATCTGCCTGAACACGTTGCGTTGTTTGAGGCGTAGCAGTCCGGCGAACGCCGAGCGTCTCGCTCGCCGTCATCAGCGAGGCTTGATCTTGCCTTTCTTGAGCAGGTCGATTGTTTGCAGTATCCGGTCCCTGTGACCCTCCATGGCTTCTCGAGCTTCGCGCATCGCGGCGAGCAGGCTGACACCCTGTGACGTGTCGTGCCCGTCCCGCTCCATTTCCTTCAAGAGATCTATTTGAGCCTGTATGCGCTTGTCTGCTTCGCGCAGATCATCGTTGGCTTGGCAGAGGGCTCTCTCTTCGTCTTCGAGGTTCATGTCCACCTCTCCCACCGACCGATCCTCAGCAGCTATTCATAGCTATCTAGCTCGTTGATTCGACCGGATGCGCTGGCACGCCTGCATCGCCGTTGTCTGTCTGCGCCGGTGGCCAGATTTCTGTCCGCGCAGGCTCGGCTTGCGCTTCGCTGACCGGCCCGAGATCATCCCCGAACCAGGGCACTTGCAACTTCATCATTTCGACGTACGCGTCCCAGCCGGGCTGATCGCCTGCGAACAGGTCGTGCTGAACCGTGTGCGCAAGGAGCTTCCGGTTGAGCGTGGCTTCGAGCAACGCCTTGGTCCAGAGGAAGTACGCGGTCGCGGCGCGCGCAGCGAAGTCGTGCGGCGTCAACTCGGGCGCGACGAAGCGCAGTAGCGGCAAGTCCGCGAGCGAGTCCTCGCTAGCGGCAGCCTCACCGATGGTCTTATGGCGGCCGGAGAGTTTCAGCACGCAGCCGATCGCTTCGACCACATCGCCCAAATGCAGCAAGAGCGCGCGTCGCTCCATTGCGTCTTGCGGCTGCACGGACCGCGCTTCGTTGTTGTCTCGCTCGATGTCGCTCATCTCATCCCCTTTGCTCATTGAGAACGCGGCCGACGGCCACGGTTACACTGAATTAGCGCGACAGCTACGCAAGAGACGCGCCACCGGTTGGCGGCGGAGTACGACCGGTTGGCGGACGCAAGGAACTGGGCCTGTTCCTTGCAATAGGGTTTAGCCAAACAACTTGGAGGACACTAATGAAATCGCTGCGATGCCTCGTACTAGCCACCGCTATCGGCGCTGTGAGCCTTGGCGCTCACGCACAGGTCGCCGGGACACAGCCTCTGAGTGTGACTGTCCAGCAATCTCAGGCGTTGCTGCAGGGCTGGAGCACGAAGAAGAGCATTCTCGGCAAGGCCGTGTACAACAACGAGAACGCGAAGATCGGCTCCATCAAGGACTTGGTGATCTCGCCTGACGCGACCGTCTCAGCAGCAATCATCTCGACCGGTGGTTTCCTCGGCGTCGCGACGCATGACGTGGCGGTCCCGATTTCGTCGCTGGAATTGCGCGACGGCAATTTCTATCTGCCCGGCGCGACGAAGGACGCGCTAAAGAACACGCCTGAATTCGAGTACAACAAGGTGAAGGCGCCGGCCAAGCCTCGTAAGCTGAAAGAGACGCAGTAATCGCGTTCGTTGTCACGCAAGAAGCGCCGGTCAATATCAGTGACCGGCGCTTCTGTTGCAACTAGCTGAATCGGCCCGGCCGGTTGAACCGACCACGTTAAGCCGGCAGATCAGCCGGCGGCACCGGCAATTCATCCCCTTCGATGAAAGCGGTTGCGGATTGAATGGCGAAGTGCATCGCGCAGTCTTCGTCAGCGAAAAAACCCCACTTTCCGAGCGACGTCGAATTTCCGTCTTCTCCAAGAATCGACGCGGTGGCGACGAAGGAGTTGCCGTTACGCGTGACGTGCGGTTCGAACGCTGCCCTGCCGTGGTAGATGATCATCGTTTTCGTCTCTCAGGTTCTGAAAAGCGTCGGCATTCAACGATGCCTTTCATGTGCGTGGGGCGTTTCACCAGCCTGTCGTCGTATTCGATCTGCGCAATCGAAGGTGATATTACCGATGCCAATTTCGTCTATGCAGCACATTTAACGTTTCCTTACACTTCCACAGTGCGCTCTTACATGATTCTTTTCGTGAGGCCGTCGTCGAAGATATGCATTGCAGTCCGCCTCCGAGCGGGCTTTTTTTGGCCGTGTCCATAATGAATCGTCAGCGGTTCGAGTGACGTCGATCGACGATGCAGATGTCACCTACCGAGCCCGCGCAACACGCCCGCCAACCTTTGATTCACTGACTGAGGCGACCATGTCCGACGCCGTTTCAACCCCGCAGCACGAGTTCCTGAATGCGCTGCGAAAACAGCGAAAGCGCGTCTCCGTCTTCCTGGTCAGCGGCATAAAGCTGACAGGCGAGATTCAATCATTCGATACGTACATGGTCTACCTGAACGCCGCGACCGGCGCGCAGGCGATCTTCAAGCGAGCCATTTCGACGATCAGCGAGGATCAGGGTCGCCCTCAGCACTCCGAGCGCCATGAGCGCCCTGATCGCCCGGAGCGGCGCGCGCGCCCTGGGCGACGAGTGCCGTGAACATACCTGCAAGCCCCGACAACCCGGACATGGCTTATCAGTTCCGCGGCTGCCCGCCTGCCGACGGCTTCTTCGGCAACCTGACGGTGACGGTGGTCCCGGCCTCGCGAGAAGATGCCACCGTCACCGATCCGCCCGTCGACGGGCGCGGACGCGGGCCAGTGCGCGGCAGGCGCTTGAGCGGATCGAACATGTCGGAGAGGCTCTCGGCCGGTATCGGCTCGCCGAGATTGTGAACATCGAGCCTCATGTGCGCCTTCTGCGGCCGCTCAATTGCAGCTTCGTTTTCCGGCATAAGTAAGGCATTGCTACACACAGACAGCGTCGCACTGCAATGCGCGCGACGTTGATGTATCTCAAGGTCGTTGCACTCGGCGGTTGGCGGTCCGCGTATGCGGCTCTAGTCTAATCGTCATCGGCCGCTGCTACCTTCAGAATTCATGCCGCGACTTGGCGCAAAACGCAGGTCGCACACTGCTGTCCCCGCTCTTCGATCGAGAGGTCTACGTCATGGACGCAGCAAACCAATTGTCACGCAGTCGGGAGATCAACGCGAAGGTTGCGCGCATCCTGAAGGCACGCATCGAAAACGCGCAGAAGAACTTCATCGATCGGTTGCACGCCGCGCTCGGTGAAGGCGGCACGGCGCCCGGCATCAATGCGCGTGGTCCTACTCCCTGGGACACCTGGACCTACGGGCTCGACTTGATTCAGCGTTCCGTCATGTTCTGGGATACGCTGCGCGAGCGCGGCACCGCATTCTACGAACGAAGCCGGCAGGAGCCGAAACCGGTGCTTCACTTCGACTACGAGTTCGTCGTCGACGGCCGCCAGTTCGAGAGGCCCGTCAATTACGCGCTTCTCAAGATCACACCGCCCGAAGGCGTGACCGTGGACGCACGCAAGCGCCCGTACCTGATCATCGACCCGCGTGCGGGACATGGCCCGGGCATCGGCGGCTTCAAGGACGATTCGCAAGCCGGTGTCGCGCTGCGAGCGGGACATCCCGTGTATTTCGTCGTTTTCTTTCCCGACCCCGAACCGGGTCAGACACTGCTCGACGTCTGCGTGGCCGAGCAACAGTTCGTGAAGCGGGTGCGCGAGCTGCATCCGGACAGTGACAAGCCCGCGCTCATCGGCAACTGCCAGGGCGGCTGGGCCGCGATGATGCTCGCTGCTTCCGATCCCGGCGACACCGGTCCCATCGTGATCAACGGCGCGCCGATGTCTTACTGGAGCGGCGCGTGGAGCGAAGGCGAAGGCGACAACCCGATGCGCTATGCGGGCGGATTGCTCGGCGGCTCGTGGCTCGCGTCGTTCGCCGCGGACCTCGGGGCCGGCAAGTTCGACGGCGCGTATCTGGTGCAGAACTTCGAGAACCTCAATCCCGCCAACACGCTGTGGGACAAGTACTACCACCTGTATCACAACATTGATACGGAACCGCCGCGCTTTCTCGACTTCGAACGCTGGTGGGGCGACTACTATCTGATGAATAGCGAGGAGATCGAGTGGATCACGCGCAACCTCTTCGTCGGCAACAAGCTCTGGTCGGGCGATGTCAAAGGCGCAAGCGGCAAGGCATTCGATCTGCGCGAGATCCGCTCGCCGATCATTTTGTTCGCGTCGCTGGGCGATAACATCACGCCGCCGCAACAGGCCTTCAACTGGGTCGCGGACCTGTACGGCAGCACCGAGGAAATCAAGGCGCGCGGCCAGGTGATCGTCGGTCTGATGCATCAGCATATCGGCCATCTCGGCATCTTCGTGTCGGGCAAAGTGGCGAAGAAGGAACACACGCAGATCGTCTCCGTGCTCGAAGCCATCGAATCGTTTGCGCCGGGTCTGTACGGAATGTCGATAACCGAACGCGGAGGCACCGACGGCCAACCCGAATACGAGGTCGAGTTTCGCGAGTATCGGCTCGAAGAAGTGGCGGCTCGCTTCAACCGCTTCGAGCGCGAAGACGAGAAGCCCTTCGAGGCCGTGGCCCAGATCTCCGAATTCAACCAGCGTGCCTATGAACTCTTCGGGCGTCCGTTCGTGCAGTCGATGTCGAACGATACGACAGCCCGCATGCTGCGCGCCTTCCATCCGCTGCGCTTTCAGCGTTGGGGGTTTTCGGACCTGAATCCGTGGCTCGCGTGGCTGCCGTCGGCGGCCAGCGCCGTGAAAGCCAACCGCCAGCCCGCGAAGCCGGATAACCCGTGGTGCGCAGCGGAGACGACCGGCTCCGAGATGATCAGCGCATCGCTCGACTATTACCGGGCCATGCGCGACGCCGGCATGGAAGCGGCTTTCTTCACGATCTACGCGAACCTCTTCTCGTTGTATCTCGCCGATCACAAGGCTGCGGCCGAGACCCCGGCGAAGACCGGCGCGCCGCCGCGCGAGCTGCCCTTCGTGAAGGACGCGCTCGCGGCGATCAGCGAAGGCGGCTACACGGAAGCCATTGCGCGCGCAGCGGCGCTTCTTGCACGCAAGGGCGAACCCCTGCCGCTTTCGCGGCTCATCACGCGCAAGGAACTGGCGCAGGCGTATGCGGACTACCTTCCGGAAGTGCCGCCCGATCAATGGCGGCGCATTCGGGGCGAGCAGGAAATCATCGTCAGCTTCGAACCTGAACAGGCGCTCGCAACGTTGCCGACGCTCATCGCGGACAAGAACGATCGCGCGCGCTTCGTCACGCTGCTCGACGCGCTGATGACCGACGAACGGGTTCAAAGCACCAGCCCGACCGACGCGCAGCGGGCCATGCTCGACCGCATCTGCGAGATTCTCACGGCGAAGCCCGCGCGCGGCCGAACCTCCGCTGCACTCGCACGGCCGTAGCTCGCCTGCGGTATCGCATGCAGTCATCTTCTCGATGGAGGCACGATGGAAAACAACCATGCGAAGTATCAACGGCTGATCGAGTTCTGCAAGAGCCTGGCCCCGTTGCAGACGGCGGTCGTGCATCCGTGCGATCCCACTTCCATTCAGGGCGCGGTGGAAGCGGCGCGCATGGGGCTGATCGCGCCGATACTGGTCGGACCGAAAGAGCGCATCGAAGCAGCGGCCGCGCAAGCCGGCATCTCCATTGCCGAATACCCGCTCGTCGATGCCCCGCACAGTCATGCCGCGGCTTCGGCCGCCGTGCAACTCGTGCGCGAGGGCAAGGCCGAAGCGTTGATGAAAGGCAGCCTGCATACCGACGAGCTGATGAGTGCGGTCGTCAACCGCGAATCGGGATTGCGCACGGGGCGGCGCATCAGCCACTGCTTCGTCATGGATGTGCCGCAGACCGAGCATGCGCTGATCGTGACCGACGCTGCGATCAACATCGCGCCGTCGCTCGACGTGAAGATGGACATCCTGCAGAACGCTATCGACCTGGGCCACGCGCTGCATTTCGAGCAAGTGCGCGTCGCCATTCTCTCGGCGATGGAAACCGTGAATCCGAAGGTGCCGTCCACGATAGAGGCCGCCGCGCTGTGCAAGATGGTGGACAGACACCAGGTGACGGGCGCGTTGGTGGACGGTCCGCTCGCGCTCGACAACGCGATCAATCTCGAAGCCGCGCGGATCAAGCAGATCGATTCGCAGGTTGCCGGACGCGCCAACGTGCTGATGGTCCCCGATCTCGAAGCGGGCAACATGCTCGCCAAGAGCCTCTCGTTCCTGGCGGGCGCAGACGCGGCCGGCATCGTGCTCGGCGCGCGCGTGCCGATCATTCTGACGAGCCGCGCCGACGCCCTGCTGACGCGCCTCGCCTCGTGCGCGGTCGCCACGCTCGTGGCGCAGGCGAGGCGCGAGCCCAACAACGTGTTGAGGTAGCGTCATGGCCGACGTCATTCTGGTACTGAACGCAGGGTCGTCCAGCATCAAGTTCCGCGCTTTCGGCGTGGACGGCACGACGATGCATCTCGTGTTGCGTGGACAGGTCGACGGACTGGGCACAGCGCCGCGTTTCAGCGCGACCGACCACGCCGGTCACACGACGACGCAGGACATGGGCGCGCACGCGGGCATCGATCACGAGGGCGCGATCGAGCATATCGGCGCGTTCTTGCGCAGCCACGGCGAAGGGCATCGTCTTATCGCCGTCGGTCATCGCGTGGTGCATGGCGGCCAGAAGTATGCGGGGCCCGTGCGAGTGACGCCAGCGGTGCTGGACGAACTCGACAAACTGGTGCCGCTCGCACCGTTGCACCAGCCGCATAACCTGAACCCGATCCGCATCATCGCGCGCACTCGCCCGGAGTTGCCGCAAGTCGCCTGCTTCGATACGGCGTTTCACCGCTCGGCGTCCGAAGTCGCGCAGGCTTACGCGCTGCCCGCCTCGATCACCGAAAAGGGCGTGCGCCGTTACGGCTTCCACGGCCTTTCGTACGAGTACATTGCGAGCGTGCTGCCGCGCCTGGCGCCGGCCGCCGCGAGCGGCCGCACGGTCGTCGCGCATCTCGGCAACGGCGCGAGCATGTGCGCGATGGCAGGCGGCAAGAGCGTCGCGAGCACGATGGGTTTCACCGCGGTCGACGGCCTGCTGATGGGCACGCGCTGCGGCAACCTGGACCCTGGCGTGATCCTTTACCTGATGTCCGAGCTGAAGATGGACACGCGGCAGATTGAAGATCTGATCTACCGGCAGTCGGGCCTGCTCGGCGTGTCGGGCATGTCGAGCGACATGCGCGCGCTGCTTGCGAGCGACGCGCCGCGCGCGCGCTTTGCCATCGACATGTACACGTACCGGATCGCCCGTGAACTGGGTTCGCTCGTAGCCGCGATGCAGGGCATCGACGCGCTCGTTTTCACGGCCGGCGTGGGCGAGAACGCCAGCATCATTCGCGAGCGCGTGGTGCGCGACACCGCGTGGCTCGGGATCGAACTGGACCATGCCGCGAACGCTTCGGGCGGCCCTTGCATCAGCGCGGCGTCGAGCAAGGCGACCGTCTGGGTCATACCGACCAATGAAGAACTCATGATCGGCCAGCATACGCTCGCGGCGATCAACGCAACGGCGTCATCCGGCGACACCATGCCTTTGCCTGCCTGAAGGATGCTCTCATGACACCGACCTCGCCGCAGCCCATTCTCCGCGACGCAAAGGCCCTCATCACCGGCATCGCGAATGAACATTCGATTGCATACGGATGCGCGAAAGCGTTTCGCGAACTCGGCGCGACGCTTGCGATCACCTATGCCAACGACAAGGCAAGACCCTATGTCGAGCCGCTTGCGAAAGACCTCGACGCCTCGCTCTTCATGCCGCTCGATGCATCGCGGCAGACCGAACTCGAAGACGTGTTCGAACGGATCGACAAGGAATGGGGCGGACTCGATATCCTCGTCCATTCCATTGCATGGGCGCCCAAGGAGGACTTACAGGGCCAGTTGCTCGACAGTTCCAGCGAAGGCTTCGCCCGTGCGATGGACATTTCCTGCCACTCGTTCGTACGGATGGCGCGACTGGCCGCACCCCTGATGAAAAACGGCGGCACCATGCTCACCATGAGCTATCACGGCGCGAACAAGGTGGTGCCCACCTACAACGTCATGGGGCCGGTCAAGGCGGCGCTGGAAGCCTGCGCCCGTTATCTCGCCTATGAACGGGGGCCGAAGGGCATACGGGTGCACGCCATCTCGCCGGGTCCGCTCAAGACGAGGGCCGCCTCCGGTCTGAAGGACTTCGACGTGCTGCTGACCGAGGCGGCCCAGCGCGCGCCGCTCGGCGAACTCGTCGACATCATGGATGTGGGCTTCACCTGCGCGTTCCTCGCGACGCCTTATGCGCGCCGTCTGTCGGGCGAGACCTTGTATATCGATGGCGGCGTGAACATCATGGCGTGACGAACTTCCAGCCGTCCTTGCGAACCGCGCTGACGCGGTCGAACTAACGTTCGCGAGCATCGTCGAATATGTCCAGGTGCTGAAGCAGTGCATGGACGAAACGACATGGCGCGACAAAATGGAAATTCGACCGAAAGAACGTATCTTTCGCCAGATACCGCGGAGCGTCTGGGTGCTCGGATGCGTCAGCCTGCTCATGGACGTGTCGTCGGAGATCATTCATAGCCTGCTTCCGATGTTCCTGCTCGTCGGACTCGGCGCTAGTGCCACGACGATTGGCCTGATCGAAGGCCTCGCGGAAGCCACCGCGCCCATCGTCAAGGTGTTCTCCGGCGCCCTGAGCGATTACCTTCGGAACCGCAAGTGGCTCGCCGTCGCCGGCTACGCCCTCGGGGCATTGAGCAAGCCGCTGTTCGCCATCGCGCCGACGATCGGCGTCGTCCTCGGCGCCCGTGTCATCGATCGTGTCGGGAAAGGCATCCGGGGCGCGCCGCGCGATGCGCTCGTTGCAGACGTCACGCCGCCGCATCTGCGCGGCGCCGCCTACGGATTGCGTCAGTCTCTCGACACCGTCGGAGCATTCCTCGGCCCGCTGCTCGCGGTCGGCATCATGCTCGTCTCGTCCGACGACTATCGCCTTGCATTCTGGATCGCGGTCATACCGGGATTGCTCGCCGTTGCGCTGCTCGTAACGGGCATCAAGGAACCCGCGCACGCGCAATATGCGCAGGACGCGAAAGGCGCGAATCCGATCCGCTGGCGCAACCTCGTCGAAATGGGCAGTGGCTACTGGTGGGTCGTCGCCGTGGGCGCGGTATTCTCGCTGGCGCGCTTCAGCGAAGCGTTTCTCGTTCTCCGCGCGATGCAAAGCGGCGTGCCCACGGCGCTCGTTCCTCTCGTCATGGTCGTCATGAATGCGGTCTACGCTCTCTGTGCCTACCCATTCGGCAAGCTCGCGGACAGAGTCAGTCATACCCGGTTGTTGATCGGCGGCCTCGGCGTTCTCATCGCCGCCGACATCGTGCTCGCGCAGGGGACGCACTGGGGCGTGGTCGTCGCGGGTGTCGCGCTTTGGGGCATGCATATGGGCATCACGCAGGGCTTGCTCTCGGCCATGGTCGCGCACGCTGCGCCGGCTCACTCGCGCGGAACGGCGTTCGGCTTCTTCAACTTGTTCAGCGGGAGCGTCACGTTGCTATCCAGCACCGTTGCCGGCGCGATATGGGATCGAGTCAGTCCCGCAGCGACGTTCTACGTCGGTGCCGGGTTTTGCGTCGCCACGATATTGCTGCTTTGCTTGGGCCGCCAACGTCGGCTTCGGTGACGACCGCTGAACGCGGTGGTCCGTTGACATGCGGGGATCGACGCTTCGACCGCTCGCCCGGGCACGACCATGACCGCGAGGCAAGCGCATGCTTGCAACTGTTCGTCGTTCCGGGCGCTGGAAGCACCAGCGAGCGTCATATGCGCATGCTGTTCACCTCGATACCTTCGACCGAGTCGGCCCTTGCGGATATGCCGTCATCGTGATCGACAAGACCGCGACCCGCTGGGTCTGCTGTAGTCAGTGCGGCCTTCACGCGCGCATTCCTGCGATCGCTGCGCGACGTCGCGGCTCAGGCGGGCTATTTCCAGCAGGTCTATTGTGCAATTGACTCCGGCCGTGCCGACTCGTGGTACTAACATGGCCGACGCGGCATCGCCCGCGCGATCAATTACTGAATTGGTGTCACCAGCACGCGAGGCAACTGCCTGTGACCAGCGCCAGCGGAATGCCGCTAATATAGGCGCCCGTACCGGCTCGGAGAGCAACTCTATGACCAAGCCGATCTCGAGCGCGCCGATAACCATGCACACCCCTTTCGAGACGATCGCCATGATGTTCGTGACGGCGACTGATGCCGCGCACTGCCTCCCGTCGCGCTTGTCGCACTCGATGATTGGAAGCCCTAGATGCAAGCAAACACTTTGATATCCAGCCGGCGTTGGCCAGGCTCTGCGCTCGAGGTGCTGCTGGTCTTCCTGAAGCTGGGGCTGACGTCGTTCGGCGGACCGGTCGCGCACATCGGCTATTTCCGCCGCGAGTTTGTCGAGCGCCGCCGCTGGCTCAGCGACGAAACCTTCACCGATCTCGTCGGTCTCTGCCAATTCCTGCCCGGACCGGCCAGCAGCCAGGCGGGCTTCTCCATCGGCTTGCTGCGCGCGGGCTGGCTCGGCGGGATCGCCGCGTGGTGTGGATTCACGCTGCCGTCTGTCGCACTGTTGATCGGCTTCGCGATCCTCGCGCCGTCTCTTGGCGGCCCGGTGGGCAGCGGCCTGATTCATGGGCTCAAACTCGTTGCCGTTGCCGTCGTTGCGCAAGCCGTATGGGACATGGCGCGGCGCTTGTGTCCCGATCATCGCCGGGCGGGCATCGCGCTCGCTAGCATCGCGATCCTCGCAGCGCTGACGACCGTCTACGCGCAGCTCATCGTCATCGTGACGGGCGCGCTGCTCGGCATTGCGCTGTGCCGCGAAGCCACGGCGGGAAGCCGCGCTGTGACGCATGAACGCGCTGAGGCGTTTCATGTGCCGCGCGCGGCCGGCGCGATCGCGCTGATCGTGTTTTGCGTTCTCCTTTTCGGACTTCCGGTCTTGATCGCGACCGATCCCACGCACGCAATCCGCCTGTTCGATGCGTTCTACCGTTCGGGCGCACTCGTGTTCGGCGGCGGTCACGTCGTGCTTCCGCTTCTTCAGCAGGAAACCGTGGCGACGGGCTGGGTATCGTCGAACGACTTTCTCGCGGGATACGGCGCTGCACAGGCTATTCCGGGCCCGCTATTCGCATTTGCTGCCTTTCTCGGCTGGACGATGGGCGGGACAAGCGGTCACGCGTGGGGAGCGATGCTCGCGACCGCCGGCATCTTCCTCCCCGGTCTCTTGCTCGTGCTGGCGGCCTTGCCGTTCTGGCAAGCGCTGCGAGCCCGGCCGTCGATGGCTGCCATGTTGTCCGGCGTCAATGCGGCCGTTGTCGGGTTACTGGCGACAGCACTCTACTCGCCGGTCTGGACCAGCGCCGTGCATACCGCGTCCGACTTCGCGATCGCTGTCATCGGCTTTTTCCTGTTGGTGCGCTGGAAGATTCCGCCGCTTGTCGTGGTAATCGGTTGCGCGCTGGCGGGAATCGCGCAAGGCGTTTTGCATTGACATCAGAGGCTAGTTTGCGGGAACGCCGACAAGGGCGTCCGTAGACCGCTCGCCGTGCATTCTTGCAGATGACTCCGCGCATTCATTGCGATGACCGCGTTCGCCTGGACGTTCCATGAAGAGCTTTCAGGCATACGGAACCCACGCTGCGCATCACTCTGCTTGCTCGAACGTCGGCCCGCGTCGCAAGCGGATAGGCCCGTGACTGATCGCGTCCGGGTGCACCGTTGCGCTTCCTTGCGTGACGATGATGCGCCCTTCGATCGCCAGTGCCGAGGCGACCTGCCTGACCACAGGCATCAGCGCGCGCCACGCGGCTTCATCGTCAGCCAGGGCGCGCGCGACGTCTGACGGACAGATAGAGGAAGTCGCGGCGCGCTCCCGAAGCAGGCGCAGCACGCAGTCTTCGATGTCGGATCTCGATACGCTCATCTCTGTCACGGAATATTCGAGAGCAGGCAGGACCGCAACGATTCGGTTCGACACATCGCAACGATCGAGCCCGTATCTCATCAAAAAGCCCAAGACAATCCGTAATTAGGCTGCTTGCCGCCGAAATACTCTCGGTCGACACTGATCCCGAATCCAAACAGTCAGATGCCCGTCCGATATATCGGACACCACCCACAGACTCCGGTGCCTTTCGGATGCAGTTCTGGAACCGGTCCCTCGTCCACCCTGGAATCAGGACCTGCATATGAAATTCGTTGCTCTACGCGGCAAAGCGGCCGCTCTCCTCGTCATCGGCGCGATTGCCTTGTCGGCATGCACAAAGGTCTCCACCCCAGCCGAAAGCCCTGCGGCAACGACTTCCTCGACGCTGCAAGCGGTCCTGCAACGCGGGACCTTGCGCGTCGGCGACTGTCTGACCTTCGCGCCGTTCGGCTTCTACGACAAGGACGGCCAGCCGGACGGCTATGACGTCGATCTCGCGAAAGAGCTGGCTAAGCAGATGGGCGTCAAGCTCGAAGTCGTGAACACGACCAGCGCCAACCGCATTCCGAATCTGCAGACGAGCAAGGTGGATGTCGTCTTCTGCAACTTCACCCGCAACCTCGAACGCGCGAAGGTCATCGAATTCACGTCGCCGTACGTCGTCGCGAGCGAAGCGCTGCTGGTCAAGAAGAGCAGCGGCATTCAGTCGGTAAAGGACATGACTAACCGCACAATCGCGACCGTGAAAGGTTCGACCAACGGCGATGAAGTCCGCTCGCTGAACATGCAGGTCAAGATTCAGGAATACGACAGTTCGCAGGCCGCTATTCTCGCAGTCAAGCAAGGGCAAGCCGACGCGATGATCGAGGACAACAACTTCCTCGCCTATCAGGCCAAGCTGGACCCCGAACTGACCGTGACCAACGAAGCGCTGGTGCCGCTGGAGTACAACGCGTTCGGCGTGAAAGCCGGCGATCAGGCGTGGCTTAACTACCTTAACCTGTTCCTCTTCAACATCAATGCGTCGAAGGTGAACGCGCAGCTTTACAAGAAGTGGTTCGGCGTCGATCCGCGCTTTCCGCTCAATCCGCAATTCTGAGCGCCGCATGACGGGATCGCCGGCCGAGGACGGACCGATAGGACCGATAGATCCGATAGGGAGAAGGACATGAGCTATGAGTGGTTGACCCTGTGGGGCTATGTTCCAGAGTTCCTGAAAGCCGGCTGGCTGACTCTGCAGGTCACGCTTCTCGCGTTCGTGCTCGCGATCTTTCTGGGCCTCGTGGCCGCGCTGGCGAGCATGTCACCGCTCGGCGTGGTTCGTTTTCTCGCGCGGGCGTACGTCGAAGTTATCCGCAACACGCCGGTGCTTCTCCAGATCTTCATCGTGTTCTTCGGCTTGCCGTCGGCGGGCATCGCGCTCGATGCCTACTGGGCAGGCGTCATCGCGCTCGGACTGAATGTCGGCGCCTACCTGTCGGAAGTGTTTCGCGCAGGCATTCAGTCGGTGCCGCGCGGGCAACTGGAAGCTGCGGCAATCCTCGGTCTGGAGCGCGCACAGATCATGTCCGAGATCGTCTTGCCCCAGGCCGCCCGCGCCGTCTATCCGGCGATCGTCAACTACCTGATCCAGTTGCTGCTCGGCACGTCGCTCTTGTCCGCTATCGCGCTGCCTGAGCTGACCGGAACCGCGACGGTCATCAACTCGCGCACGCTGCTCTACGTTCAGACATTCGCGGTCGTGCTCGTTGCCTATCTGGTGCTGAGCAACGTGCTGTCGTGGCTCGCGAGCCGCATCGGCGCGAAGCTGTTTCATCCACCGCTCGTCGTGCCGCCGCGCGCGCGGTTCGGCGCTTTCACGTTGCGCCGCGCCAATCGCGCCTGAGCCGCGAACCGGAGCCGGATCATGTCACTCGAATTGTTGCGAACCAGTCTGTCGATCCTGTTGCAGGGTCTCGTGACGACACTGCTGCTGTCGGTCGCGGCCATCGTCGGCAGCACGCTGATCGGACTTCTCGCCGCCGTGCTGCGAACGTTCGGGCCGTGGGGCACGGACCGTATCGCCAGGCTCTACGTCGAACTCTTTCGCGGCACGCCGGTTCTCATCACGCTGATGTTCATCTACTTCGGCGTCTCTTACTTCGGCTATGCCATCGACGTGTTCGCTGCCGGCGTCGTCGGTCTGAGCGTTTATCAGGGCGCCTATATCGCCGAAGTGTTCCGCTCGGGAATCGAGGCGGTGCCGAAAGGCCAGTGGGAAGTCTCGCAGATCCTCGGACTGTCGCGCATGCAGACCTTCAGCGCCGTCGTGCTGCCGCAGACCGGAAGGATCGTGCTGCCGCCGCTCGTCGGACAGTATCTGTCGCTCATCAAGGACACGTCCATCGTCAGCATGATCGGCATGTCGGAACTGATGCACGGCGGACAAGCCATTGTCGACCGGATCGGCAAGCCCGTCGAAATCTACGGGCTCGTCGCACTCATTTACTTCGTCGTGTGCTTCCCGCTTTCGCAGTGGGTGCGCCACCATGACCGCAGGAGACTCTCGTGAGCGAGCAAAGCCAGAACAAGCCCGTCATTGCGCTCACGCGCGTCAGCAAGGCATTCGGCGCAACGCGCGTGCTCGACGAAATCAATATCGACGTGCGTGCGGGCGAAGTGCTCGTACTCATCGGCGCATCGGGATCGGGCAAGAGCACGGTGCTGCGCATCATGGCGGGCCTCGAAACGGCGGATTCCGGCGAAGTCTGGGTCAACGACGTACCGCTGCACGACCCGAAACGCGCGCGCGACATTCGTGGTCACGTCGGCATGGTGTTCCAGCAGTTCAATCTGTTTCCACACAAGACCGCGCTAGGCAACGTCACGCTCGCGTTGATCAAGGCGCGCAAGATGAGTCCTGCCGATGCACGGAAGCGCGCGATGGACGTGCTCGATCGCGTGGGGCTCGCCGAGCGCGCGGATCATTATCCGAGCCAGTTGTCCGGCGGACAGCAGCAGCGCGTCGCCATTGCCCGGGCGCTTGCCGTCGAGCCCGGCATCATGTTCTTCGATGAAGCGACCTCTGCGCTCGATCCCGAACTCGTCGGCGAAGTCACCGACGTGATGCGCGGTCTCGCGCGCGATGGCATGACGATGGTGGTCGTCACGCACGAGATGGGATTCGCGCGCAAAACGGCCGATCGCGTGGTGTTCATGGACAAGGGCGTCATCGCGGAGCAAGGCGATCCCGAGCAGATGTTCGTCAATCCGTCGAACGAGCGCACCCGGCAGTTTCTGCATCGGGTGCTCGATCATTGACGCACGATGGAGCGGATGAATGGCTGTGATGGAATCGTCGCGCGCCCGGGGCGTGGATCGCGTGATTGCGATGTTCAGGCAACTGCATATTGCGCAGCGTCCCATGTCGATTCGCGAGCTGATCGAAGCGACCGGTGCTCCGCGATCGAGCATCTATGAACTCGTCGCTATCCTCGCCGAAGTCGGCTGGCTGGAAAGCACCGCCGACGGCAGCGTCTTCTTCGGACGGGAGATGCATTACTACGGGTCCGACTACGCAACGCACAACGACCTGATCAGCCGCGCGCATCAATCGATTCTCGCGCTGGTGCGCAAGCACGAGGAAACCGCGCAGTTGTGCATGCTGGAGGGTAACAAGTACACCGTCGTTCTATCGGAGAACAGCGCGCGCCCTTTCAACATCAGTTCCGACATCGGCGTGAGAGTGCCGATTCCGTGGACCGCGACCGGACGCCTCTTGCTCGGCCACATGAACGCCGACGAGATCCGCGCGTTGATTCCGCAGGAAGACTTCGTTCTCGACAACGGCGTTCGTATCGACTTCCACGCATTCATGCGCGATGTAGAGCTCGCGCGCGACCTCGGCTACTGCTGCACCGAGGGACTCTCGAACGCGTTTCGCCTATGCATGGCCGCGCCCGTTCGCGACCGGGCCGGCACGCCGGTCGCGGCGCTCTGCTTCATGACAGGCCGCGACACCACTCCGGACCGCCGGCAGGCCATGCTCGACGACCTCCTGCAATCGGCGCGCGCGCTCTCGCACCGATAGCCTTCACGGGCGCGCGCCGCATGCCCGCGCATTCACGCCGACGCGCCCTGATCGACCGCCCTGCGCAACGCTTCCAGAAAACGCACATAGGCCGTCGCGCCGGGGTCCGGATGGCCGATGCTCCGCTCCTGCACCCACGCCGCGCGGCCCTTCTGCGACTGCATCTTCGCGGTTTCCACGACGCGTTCGCTCGCCGTGGCGATCATCGCGTCGAGCGTCTCGGCCGCGCTTCCCTGCGATGCCTCCAGCACGTCCAGGCTCGGCGTCAGCGCATCAAGCACGGTCTTATCGCCGATCTTGCTCTTGCCGCGCTCGGTAATGCGTGACGCCACCGCCCGCCCGATGGCGAGCGCCTCGTCGCGTCCCAACGCATCCTTGCCCTGCACCGTCTTCGCGGCGGCAAGCAGGCCGCCGCCCACCAATGCCGCGAATGTCGACGGATTGGCCGTCGAAAAAGCCTTCCCTGCGGCGAGCAGCACGTCGCCGAGCGTCGCCTCGTCCGGCAGCGCGCCGATTGCCTTGACGACCGCTTCCGATCCCGCGCGCACGGTGATGCCGAGATCGCCGTCGCCGAGTGCGGCATCGAGATCGCGCAGCTCGTCGGCATGAGACGGAAGCTCACTCAATGCGTGGGATAGCAGATCCCGCATTTGTCTCGTCGTAATCATTTAGGTTTCCTGATCAGGCACGCGTGCCTTCGCGAAAGAAGGGAGAATGCGCTGGAGCTGCGAGCAGCGCTTCGAGTTCATCGTCGAGCAGCATGACGGTGATGGATGCCCCCGCCATTTCCAGACTCGTCACGTATTCGCCGACATACGACCACGCGATCGACAGGCCATCACCCTCGGCGATCTTCGCCGCGCGCCGATACAGCAGATACAGTTCTTCGAGCGGCGTCGCGCCCAAGCCGTTGACGAGCAGCGCAAGCCGCGAGCCCTTGGGTGCCGCGAGATCGTCGAGAATCTGGCGCATCAGATTCTCGGCGATGGCATCGGCCGATTGCAGCGCGCCGCGATGCGTTCCCGGTTCACCGTGAATGCCGATGCCAATCTCCATCTCGCCATCCGGCAGCGTGAAGGTGGGCTTGCCGGCCGCGGGCAGAATGGTCGGCGAAAGGCCGACGCCCATGGTGCGGCAGTTCGCATTGGCCTTCGCGCAGATGCGGGCCACTTCGTCCAGCGAGTCGCCGCGTTCGGCCGCCGCGCCCGCGCACTTGAACGCGAACACCATGCCCGCGACGCCGCGCCGGTCGGACGCGCGCTCCTTCGGCGCCGATGCGACGTCATCGGTCAGCACGACGGTCTTCACTTCGATCCCTTCCGCATCCGCGAGGTCCGACGCGAGATCGAAGTTGAGCACGTCGCCGCCATAATTGCCGTACACGTAGAGCACGCCCGCGCCGCCATTCACGCCTTTGGTGGCCTCCAGAATCTGTTCCGACGATGGCGACGAGAACACGTTGCCCACCGCCACGCCGCCGCACAAGCCTTCGCCCACGTAGCCTAAGAATCCCGGCATATGGCCCGATCCGCCGCCCGTCACGATGCCTACGCGGCCTTCGCGGGGCGCATCGGCGCGAACGAGCGCGCGCTTGTCCGCGTTCGCCGCCTTGATCCATTTCGGATGCGCGAGCAAGAGCGCGTCGATGATCTCATCGACGAAGGTTTCCGGGTTGTTGATGATCTTCTTCATCTTCGCGTGTCTCCTTGGTTTGTCTCTCGATGTCCTGCGTTATGTGTTGACGTCGCGTGTTTCACAGCTTGCGTCGCTGGCTCAGTGCATCCAGCAGGACCGCGGCGAAGATCACTCCACCCTGAATGAATTGCGTCCAGAACGGATTCACGCCCAGCAGCGACAGACCGACGTTGATCACGCCGATCAGCACGACGCCGATAAACGTGCCGACGATCGAGCCGCGCCCTCCCGCGAGCGACGTGCCGCCGATCACGATGGCGGCGATGACCTGAAGCTCGAGACCGTTCGCAGCCGACGGCAGCGCCGAATTCAACCGTCCCGCGAGCACGATGCCCGCGATCGCCGCCGTGACGCCGGCGAGCATGTAGGTGAGAAACACGACGCGCCGCACCGGAATGCCCGCGAGGCGCGCGGCCTCCTGATTGCCGCCGACCGCGAACACCTGATGCCCGAACGTGGTCTTGCGCAGCAATACGTGGCCGATGACGAACACGACGAGCATCACGATCATCGGCATCGGCAGGCCCGCGATGGCCTTCGCGCCGAACACGGTGAACGCGTTCGGGAAGTCGAACTTCGTGCGGCCGTCCGAGATGGCAAGCGTGAGGCCGCGTGCCATTGCCATCGCGGCGAGCGTCACGATGAACGGTACGAGTCGCAGCCATGAGATGGCGAAGCCGTTGATCGCCCCGACCGCCGCGCCCGTCGCCAGCGCAATGAAGAGGCCGCCCATGCCGAGACCGACCGCATCCGGGCTCGATCCCGCCATGAAGGTCGCGGCGACCATGCCGCTCAGCGCGACGAGCGATCCCACCGAAAGATCGATGCCCGACGTGATGATGACGAAGGTGCCGCCGACCGCCGCGATGCCCACGACGGACACTTGCACCATGATGTTGGTGAGCGTGCTCGTCGTGAGGAATTCCGGCGATGCAATCGACAACGCGACGCAGATGATGACGAGCGCCGCGAACAATGGCCCGATGCCGCTTCTCAGTTGACGGATCACGCGGCGCGACAGCGCTTCGGTGTCCGCCCGGTTGGCTGCCGTGGATGTCATGCCCCTGCTCCTGTCGTTGCCCATTGAATCACCGTTTCGGAGTCCGCCTTGTCGCGCGGTATTTCAGTCACGATGCTGCCGCGATACATCACCAGCACGCGATCCGACATGCCGAGCAGTTCCGGCAGTTCCGAGCTGACCATGACGACCGCCGCGCCCGCGCGGGCCATCGCCACCATATGCGCGTAGATCTCGGTCTTCGCGCCCACGTCGATGCCGCGCGTCGGTTCATCGAGCATGATGACGGCGGGATTCGTCGCGGTGGCGCGTCCGAGAATGACCTTCTGCTGGTTGCCGCCCGAGAGCGTCCCCGTGATTTGCAGCACGGACGAAGCGCGCACGCCGAAGCGCGTGCTCGCGTCCTGCGCGAGCTTGCGCTTTCTCGCGCCGCGCACGAAGCCGCCGCTCGCGAGCGCTCTGAGACTCGACAGCGCAATGTTCTCTTCGATGCTGGCATCGAGCACGAGCCCTTCGAGCTTGCGATCCTCCGACGTATAGACGAGCCCGTGACGAACGCCTTCGGTCGGCGAATGATTCGAGACCTTCCTGCCTTTCACGAAGATCTCGCCATGCGTGGCGGGCAGCGCGCCGAAGATGGTCTTCAGCAATTCCGTGCGGCCCGCGCCCGCAATGCCCGCAATGCCGACGATCTCGCCCGCGCGCACCGTGAAGCTCGCGTTGCGCAGCAGAGGCGCGCTCGCGAGCTTGCGCACTTCGAGCACGACCTCGCCGTAGTCGCGCGGCTCCCACGGATAGAACGATTCGAGATTGCGCGCGACCATCGCCTGCACGAGTTCGGCTTCGGTCCATTGCGACATGGGACGCGCGCCCACGGTCGCGCCATCGCGCATCACGACTGCCGAATCCGCCAGCTCGAACACTTCTTCCAGATGGTGCGAGATGAAGATGATGCCGAGTCCTTCTTCGCGCAGGCGCCGCACGACCGCATACAGGTTCTCGATGTCGTGGCTTTGCAGCGCGGCGGTCGGCTCGTCCATCACGAGAATGCGCGCGTCGCGTGCGATGGCCTTGGCGACTTCCACGAGTTGCCGCTTGTTGAGCGGCAGATCGCCGAGGCGCATCCACGGCGCTACGTCGTCGAGCCCCACGCGCGAGAGCGCCTCGCGCGCCATCGCATGCGCCTCGCGTTGCCTCACGAAGCCGTTGCTCGCGGGCATGCGGCCGAGAAACAGGTTCTCCGCGACCGTCATGTCGTTGATGAGCGAAAGCTCCTGATAGATGACCGCAACGCCGGCGTCGATGGCGGCGTTCGTGCCGCGCGCAAGTGGCTCGCCGTCGATTTCGATGTCGCCTTCGTCCGGCTCGTAAGCGCCCGAAAGCGTCTTCACGAGCGACGACTTGCCCGCGCCGTTCTCGCCGACGATCGCCATCACATGTCCGGCCTGCAATTCAAGACTCACGCCGCGCAGCGCCTTCACGCCGGGAAAGCTCTTGACGATGCCCTGCATGCGCAGAAGCGGCGCCTTCGTGCTCGAAGGCGCGCGCGTGCGCGGTTCGGTTTCGACTGTCATGTTCGCATTCCGCTCGCGGCCGCGCGCCTCGAAACGCGCGGCCGCCGGTTGACCTTACTGCTTCACCTCTTCGGACCAGAGGCCGTACTGCTTGACCGCGTCCGAGTCGATGTTCGACTTGTCGATGAGCATGGTCGGCCACGCATAATTCGCGGGGACGTCCTTCTTCGCGTTGAAGTCCGCGATGAACTGCAACGACTTTGCCGCCATCTTGATGGGGTTCTGCGAGATGGTCGCGTCCTGCTTGCCCGCGCGAATCGCGGAGAGGGCCTGTGCGGTTCCGTCCGCGCCGATCACCATGATGTGCGCCTTGTCGTCGAGCGGCTTGTAGCGCCCCGCGTTGTCGATGGCTTTCTCCGCGCCCACGGTATTGTCGTCGTTGGCGCCGAATACCGCGTCGATCTGCGGATACTTCTGCAGGATGTTGGTCATCGCGTTGAGCGACTTCTCCTGGTCGAATGCGCCCTCCTGGCGAGCCACGACCTTGATGTCCGGATACTTCGCGATCTCGTCGCTGAAGCCCTTCTCGCGATCGGTCGCCGCCGTGGTGCCGACGAGACCGATCAGGTCGACGACGTTGCCCTTCTCCGAGCCGTATCGCTTCTTGAGCTGCTCCGCGATCCACTTCGCCGCCGTCTGGCCGAGCGCGACGTTGTCCGACGCGACGAAGGACGTCACCTTGCCGCCATCCGATCCGCGATCGAGCGTGAAGACGGGAATGTTCATCTGGTTCGCTTTCTCGACGGCCGGGATGATCGCCTTCGAATCGATCGGATTGAGCACGAGCGCCGTCACGCCCTGACTCAGCAGATTGAGCGCATCGTTCACTTGCTGCTGCGCATCGCCGTTCGCGTTGGTCTGCACGAGGTCGAAGTTCTGATCCTTCGCGCCGCGCTCGACGCCGGCCTTCAGGCCCACGAAGAACGCGTTGTTCAACGTCGCGATCGAGAAGCCGATCTTCGGCTTCGCGCCGCTCGCGGCGGCCGCCGCTGGTGCGCTTGCCGGTGCGCTTGCCGGCCCGCTTGCCGGCGCGCTCGCGCTTTCGCTGGCGCTCTTCGCGGAACCGCTGCCCGACGATGTGTTTTCGCTCTTGTTGCATCCCGCGAGCGCGGCGGCGCAAAGCAGCAGCGCCCCGGTGGATTTGCCGAACGTTCCCCAACTATCGAATCGTGCAGAACTCCAGGCCATCACTGTCTCCTTTGTATGAGTTGTTCATTGCAGTTAGCTTCAGGTCGTGTCGCGGGGTGTCAATCGTTATTGCTGCGCTTGCCGTACGTCTTGAATCGTTCCAGCACGTCGTCCATCTGCTCGTTGCTGAGGAGAGGCGGCGTGCCAAGCTGCAACGCGAGCAGATATTGCCTCGCGAGCACTTCCACTTCATGCGCGAGCCACACGGCGCGGGCGAGATCCGCGCCGAGCGCGACGACGCCGTGATGCGCGAGCAGACACGCGCGTCTTCCTTCCAGTGCAGCGAGCGCGTGATCCGATAGCGCCTGCGTGCCGAAGAGCGCATACGGCGCGCAGCGTATCGACTCGCCGCCCGCAGCCGCCACCATGTAGTGAACGGCCGGTATATCGCGGCCGTGAATGGCGAGCGCGGTTGCCGCCGTCGAGTGCGTGTGCACCACCGCATGCATGTCCGGGCGCGCGCGCAGCAGGTCGCGATGAATACGCCATTCCGACGAAGGCCGTTTCAAGCGAAGCACGTCATCGTCGTCGCGCACGTCGAGCGGCAGATACACGATGCTCGCGGCGTCCAGCTCGCGTGCCGGAACGCCGCTCGGCGTAATCAGCAGGCCGTCGCCCAGACGCGCGCTGACATTGCCCGACGTGCCCTGATTGATGCCGAGGCGTTCCATTTCGAGCGCCGTTTCCACGATGGCCCGGCGCAGCGTGTCCTCATCCGTCGCGCTCATGCCGCGTTGCCTTCCGCGGCAAAGAGGTTTCTGAGCGACCGCTCGAACGGCGCTTCGACGATGCCCCGTTCCGTGATGAAGCCGGTCACGAGGGCATGCGGCGTCACATCGAATGCAGGATTGCGCGCCTTGATGTTGTCCGGCGCGATACGTTGCCCGGCGAGATGCGTCACTTCGGTCGCCGAGCGCTCCTCGATCTCGATGCGCTCGCCCGTCGCGGTCGAAAAGTCCAGCGTCGAAGAAGGACACGCGACATAGAACGGTATGCCGTAGTGGCGCGCGGCGATCGCGAGCCCCAGCGTGCCGATTTTGTTCGCAAAGTCGCCGTTCGCGGCCACGCGGTCCGTCCCGACGATCACGAGATCCACGAGACCCTGCGACATGATCGAAGCCGCCGCGCCATCCATGATGAGCGTCACGTCGACGCCCGCCTGCTGCAACTCGAACGCCGTGAGACGCGCGCCTTGCAGCAGGGGCCGGGTTTCATCGGCAAAGACGTTGAATGCGACGCCCGCGCGATGCGCCGCGTAAATGGGCGCCGTCGCCGTTCCGAGACCGGTGGTCGCGAGCGCGCCTGCATTGCAGTGCGTGAGCACGCCGCTGCCCGGCCGGATGAGGGACATGCCATGCAGCCCGATGCCTTCGCATAGCGCGATGTCTTCCTCGTGGATGCGCTTTGCTTCATCGACGAGGACGTCGTAGAGCGCCGCGCCATCCTGCGCGTCGCATTCGCGCGCGCGCCGCACCATGCGCGCAAGGCTCCAGCTCAGATTGACCGCCGTGGGACGCGCGCTGTCGAGCCACGCGGCGCGCCGTTCCAGTTCCGCTCGGAACCGCGTCACGGGCAACGCGCGCGCATCCTGCATCGCGACGCATAGCCCATATGCCGCCGCGACGCCGATGGCAGGCGCGCCGCGCACGCGCAGTTCGTGAATGGCGCGCCACACGGCGGCGGCATCGGCGACATGCTCCACCACGATCTCGTGCGGCAGGCGCGTCTGGTTCAGCAGCAGCAGTTTGCCGTCACGCCACTCGATGGTGGGCGCGAGCGCAGGAAACAAGGGCTGCGAATTCATTCGTGCTCCAGTCAGCGTTGTTCGACGGCCTCGCGCTGCATGTCGCGCGCGAGCAGGGTGACATCTTCGATGCCGGTCAGAGCGGCGCGCTGCACGAGCAGCGCTTCGGCACAGCGCAGGCAGCGCACTTCGATTTGCGCGCGCACGTCGGCGTCGGGAATGCGCGTGATTTCCGCGACCTTCGCCATGCCGACGATGCGCCGGATCATCTTGCAGCCCGCGAAGCCCAGCGTGTCCGCCAGAAGCCGCCGCATGAAGTGCGCGCGGTAGGCCTCGGCCGCGCGGCTATCCGCCGATCCGCCGATGAAAGGCCGGCCGCTCCGGCTTTCGTGATCGCGCCAGAGCGCGAGGAACTTCGCGCTGAAGCCATTCCAGATGCGCGCCGTCTGATCGAGCAGCCATTCCTGATACGCGCCGGGATCGCCGCCATCGAGGCGGCCGTGATAATCGCGCGAGAAATACGCGAGCAGCAGGTTGGCGATCAGCGCGCCGATGTCGAAGCCCATCGGCCCGTAGAACGCGAACTCCGGATCGATGACATAGGTCTCGCGCTCGTTGACCATGATCGAGCCGGTGTGCAGGTCGCCGTGCAGCAGCGTTTCCGCATGATTCATGAACGCCCATTTCATGTCGGCGGCGGCGAGGCGCAATGCATCGTCGGTGCGCAGGCGGTCGAGCGCGGACTTCGGCAAGGCGGCGCTGTAGACGTTGGACGGATGGTCTTCGAACGGAAACGTGAAGACGAGGTCTTCGGTGATCTTGCACAACTCCGCGTTCACGGCGCCGCCCACGGCCTGCTTCTTGATGTCGGGCGAGAGATAGAGATCCGAGCCGAAGAAGAGCGTCTGCGCGAGATACGTCGACAGATGCTCGGCCATGAGCGGATACCGCACGCCGTCCATGAGCCCGTGCCGCAAGATGCGATGCGACGAAAGATGCTGCATGACCATCAGGAAGCGCTTGCTGTCCGCGTGAAAGACCTGCGGCACATGCTGCGGACACAACGCGCCGAAGCGTCGCAACGCCGCGACTTCATGCTCCATGCGCTGGCAGGACAGCGGCCAGTTCTTGCCGACGAGCCGCAGAAACGGCGGCGCTTGCTTGACGACGACGCTGCGCTCGCGCGCCTTCGCATTGGTCACGAAGTACACGAAGTTGAGATTGCCGTCCCCCACTTCGACGATCTCCAGATCATCGGGATCGCCCAGCCGCGCGCGCACTTCGGGGATGCCGCCGAGGTAATCGGCAAGTGCGGCTGCGGTGAATGCTTCGAACTCCATCGGTGTCTCCTCCGATGTGTTGAGCGCGCAGGTCAGCGGAACGCTTCAGCGACGTTTGCGCACCAGGTCGAACTTGAAGATGCTCGTGTTGTAGTAGTCGTTGCTATAGCAAAGCGGCTCGCCGCTTTGATCGAAATCTACTTCGTCCAGCAGCAGAAACAGACCGAAGCCATCGCCCAGTTCGGGCAAGTCGCGCGGCGTGAGAATGGTCGGCTGTATCGACGTGTGCGTGTGGGACAAACGGCGCCCGGTACGCGCGAACATGCCGAACAGCGACTCACCCAGTTCTCCGTCCGCGGCATCGAACAACGTCTTCGGAATGGTGTCGATGCAGTACGCGGCAATGGCGTCGTCCGCGCGGCGCACGCGCTCGATGCGCACGCATTCGTCGCCTGCCTCGATACCCAGCTTGTCCGCAAGACTCTCCGATGCCCCGACGATGTCCATGCGAATGCGGCTCGTCGACGGCACCGCGCCGACGCTCTTGATCATGTCGGTCACGGACATCAGATCATCCAGCCCGCCTTGCAGCTTGAGCGAAATTTGTCTGATGAACGTGCCTCTGCCTTGCACGCGTTCGAGCAGCCCATGCGAGATCATTTGCGCGACCGCTTCGCGCAGACTCGATCGCCCCACGCCCAGCAGCTCGCATAGCTCGATTTCCGTCGGAATCTGGTCGCCGGGCTTGAGCTTGCGCTCACGAATCATCGTGAGAAGCGACTCCTGAATCTTGTCGCTCATCGAACGCTCGACGCTTAGACGCATGGGACTCCCGCAGGTGGCATGAGGTCAAATATACATCAGACGTCTGATGTTCCTGTCGGGATTTTCCCTTAGCTGCACGGGTTCGTCTACTTGAGCGAGATTCCGCGCTTGCAGCATTTTCGGTCACGCAAGCCCGCCCACGCTGGCGCATGCGCTCGTCGCATTGCAATAACGCGCATCGCCGCGCGGGAAAAAATGCGGTGCAACGCACGCGGCATGAGACACCGGCGAATGCTTGCGTGTGTAGAATGAGCCGTCCTGAAGTACGGCTCCGCATGCGCCCACGAACGAGCGCCCGGAAAGAGAGCCGATCGAAAGGCAACCCCAAGGAGACGGCAATGTGGTTTGTCGGCAAGAGCGAACTGCTTTCACTTATCCAGCGCAATTGCCTCGACGAGGTAATGCCCGCGTTCAGCGATCACCGAACGCTGCGCAAGAACACCATCGTTTATCGCCCCGATGAATCGAGCGAGCACGTCTATCTGCTCAAGAGCGGCAGCGTGAGGCTATACCGGCTGACCGAGGACGGTCAGGAAATCACGCTGGCGTTCGTGAAGGCCGGCATGATTTTCGGCGACGGCGACGTGTTGAATCAGGCGAACTATTCGCATCACGCACAGACGCTCGCGCCGAGCATGGTCTGCTTCATCCGCAAGCAGGATTTCAAGGACCTGCTCGCGCGCTATGACGTCATCAACCAGTTCGTGCTGCGCAACCACTATCTGCGCTGGCAGGAAGCGCAGCAGTTGATAGAGAACCTTTCGCTGCACGACGTGCGCAAGCGGCTCACCAACATCCTCGTGATGTTCTCGGGTCAAGTGGGCATCGCTTGCGATTACGCCGACCATGGCGATGCGATCCTCATCGACTTGCCGATCGCGCAGGACAAGCTCGCGGAATTCATCGGCACGTCGCGCGAATCGGTGAACCGGCATATCAGCGATCTCAAGGCCGAAGGTCTCGTCGACATGCGCGATCGCAAGATCGTGCTGACGCCCGCGTTCGTCTCGCGCTTCATCGGCAGAACGCACGCGCTCGCGACGGCTTAGGCGATATTCGCGAGTGCCCGCTTGACGGCGGCCACGCCGCTTTGCGGGCTCGACAGCACCGGCACGGCAAGGGAGAGCGCGGGCACGAGACGCGCCATCGAAACCTGCGCCAGCACGATCACGTCGACCTGATCGGCCAGTTCGATGATCGCGCGTTTCACGATGTCGTCGTGCCGGCCCGCGTCCCCCGCGAGCAGCGCCTCGAATGCGCCTTGCGCGATGCATTCGGTCACATCGACCTGCCGTCCGTGCTCCGCCGCCTTGCTGCGAATGAGACGGACGGTGGGCTCGAGCGTGGTCGACACCGTCGCGACCACACCGACACGCGCGCCGAGCGCGCTCGCTTCTTCGGCCATTGACTCATCGACTTTGACAATGGGCGTGCGAATGAGGCCGCGAAGCAGATCCGTCGCTTCGCCGACCGATGAGCATGCATTCAGAATGATGTCCGCACCCATGCCCTGCGCGCTCGACATGTACGCGTAGAGACGCGCGGTCACTTCGGGCGTCAGGCGTCCTGCTGCGCGCACATCGGCAAGCAGGCTGTCGTCCACGATGTTGATGACGCGATCGCCCGGCAACTGCTCTGCGAATTGCGCCTTGAGCGGCTCGACGGTAACGGGTCCGGTATGCACTACGACGATCTTTGCCATGCTTCGCTCTAACGTTCGAATGAGTTGATGTCAGGCAGTGGCAAGCGCCATCACCTTCTCCTGGTTTGCTTCCTCGCGGCGCAACTCGCCGCTGATGCGCCCTTCGCGCACGGTCAGAATGCGATCGCTCACGGCGAGTACTTCGAGCAGGTCCGACGAAATCACGATCACGCCGATGCCCTGGGACGCGAGCCGCGCAATGAGCGCATGCACTTCCGCCTTCGCGCCGATATCGATGCCGCGCGTAGGCTCATCGACGATCAGCACCTTCGGTTGCCGCGCGACCCACTTCGCGATGACGATCTTCTGCTGATTGCCGCCGCTCAGGTTCACCACTTTTTGCTCGACGCCCGGCGTCTTGATGCCGAGCATGCGCACGTACTCCGCGCAACTGGACCGCTCGCGCGCCTGCTGCACGAACTGGAACGGCGAATAGCGCGAGAGATGCGTGAGGCTGAAGTTCTCGCGCACGCTCATGCCGAGTACGAGCCCTTGCGCCTTGCGGTCCTCGGTGACGAAGCCGATGCCCGCGCGAATCGCATCATGCGGATTGCGGATCGCGACCGGCTTGCCCTCCATCAGGATCGAGCCGGTCGAGGGGCGCATGCCGAAAATCATCTCCATGATCTCCGTGCGTCCGGAGCCGACGAGCCCCGCGATACCCAGCACTTCGCCGCGATGCAGCGTGAAACTGATATCGCGTATGCGTGCATCGGCGGACTTGCTTTGCCTGAGCGAAAGATCGCGCACTTCGAGCACCGGGTGCCTGCTCGCGTGCGATTGCGGCTCGCCATAAAGCTCGCTCAACTCGCGGTCGACCATCTGACGCACGAGCGTTTCACGCGTCACGCGGTCGATCGGCATGGTGCTGACCGTGCGGCCGTCGCGCAGCACGGTCACGCGATCCGCGAGTTCGAAGACCTCTTCGAGCCGATGCGAGATGTAGACCACAGCAATGCCCCGCTCCCGCAAGCGCTTCACGAGTCCCAGCAGCACGCTCGTTTCGTGATGACTGAGCGATGCGGTCGGCTCGTCCATCACGATGACCTTCGACTGCGCGGACAGCGCCTTCGCGATCTCGATCATCTGCCGCTGGCCCACGCTCAGTTCGCTTACGCGCGTCGCCGGATCGACGTCCATGTCGATCATCTGGAGCACCTCGCGCGCTTCACGATGCATGCGCGCGCGATCGATGAGGCCGAAGCGCGTGAGCGGCTCCTTCGCCAGAAAGATGTTCTCGCCGACCGTCAGATTCTCGACGACCGCCAGCTCCTGATAGATGATGTTGATGCCGAGCGCGCGCGCATGATTGCTGTTCGCGATCGTCACTTCGCGGCCTTCGACGAGGATGACGCCGCCGGGATCGGGCGCATACACGCCTGTCAGCACCTTCATGAGCGTGCTCTTGCCCGCACCGTTTTCGCCGGCGAGCGCGAGCACTTCGCCTCTGTAGATGGCCAGATCGACGTGGTCGAGCGCCTTCACGCCCGGAAACGTTCTGGAGATGCCGCGCATCTCCAGAAAGGGCTTCGTACGGTCGCCGGCGGGCGTCATTTGGTATAGCTGCCGATGTTGTCCTTCGTCACCACGGTGACGCCCGTATCGATGTCCTTCTCCTGCGTCTCCTTGCCCTGGATCTGCGCAACGAGATGCTGAACCGCGAGCGAGCCCATCGTCACCGGACGCTGCACCATGATGCCCTGAATGTAGCCCTCTCTCAGACCCTTGAGCGTATCCGGGAGGTCGTCGAAGGCGAGCACTTCGAGCTTGCCTTTCATCGCGCCGAATTCCTTCGTATTGAGCACCTTCGCGACCGCCGGGCCGCCGACCTGACTCACGCCGAAGATGCCGTTCAGGTTCGGATGCGCGCGCAGCGTCGTCTCGACAACGGACACGCCGCGCGCGAGGTCGTCGTCCGTGCCCTGCGTCTCGACGATCTTGATACCCGGGTACTTCGCGAGACCCTTCTTGATGCCGGTGATGCGCTCGTTGAGGTTCACCGCGCCGAGCTGCCCCGTCACGATCGCGACTTCGCCCTTGCCGTTCAACGCACGGCCCATCGTGTCGGCCATCGTCTCGCCTGCCTGCACGTTGTTCGTGCCGATGTACATCGAGCGGCCGCTCTTCGGCGAATCCGAATCGTAGGTCAGGACTTTCACGCCGCTTTGCGCGGCCCGCTTGATGACGCCTTCGACCGACTTGGGCTCGTTCACGGAAATGGCGATGCCATCCACGTGACGCGAGATGAGGTCTTCGATGATCTGCACTTGCGTCGAGCCCTGCGTGTTCTGCGGCACGACCCATTGATACTTGACGCCGGCCTTGTCTGCGGCGGACTGCGCGCCCTTGTTGCAGTCGTCGAAGAACGGCACCGCGACCTTGGGAATCACGGCGACCGATATGTCCTTCCCCTCCTTCGCGTGCGCTGCGCTGCCGAGCGTCGCGCAAAGCGCGAGCGTCAAGCCCGCGATAATTCTTGGCGTGGTCTTCATGCTTCGTCTCCCGTTATGGTTTCTGTCGATTCGGCTCTAATCAGGGCCCTTTGCGGCGCACGCGCCATATGTCGATGCTCACCGCAATCAGGATCACGCAGCCGGTAATGGCCTGCTGCGCATAGGTATCGATGTTGAGGAGCACCACGCCGTTGGTGATGATGCCGGCGAGCGCCGCGCCGATGATCGCGCCTTCGACGCTGCCCGCGCCGCCCGAAAGACTCGCGCCGCCGATGGCCGCCGCCGCGATCACGTCCAGTTCCGCGCCGAATCCCGACGCCGGTTCCGCCGACACGAAGCGCGAGAACGCGATGACGCCCGCCATCGACGCGATCAGTCCGGACAGCACATACACCGCGAATTTCACGCGGGCGGTGCGCACGCCGGACAAGCGCGCGGCCACTTCGTTGCCGCCCGTCGCGTAGACGTGCCGGCCGAAGCGCGTCTGACGCATGACGACGGAGAACACGCCGGTCATGGCGAGCAGGATGACGACCGGAAACGGCACGAAGCCGATATATCCCTGCCCGATGTATGTGAACGCATCCGGCACGTCGGGCGTGACCGGCACGCCCTTGGTGATGATGTACATGAGCCCGCGCCCGATCGACAAGGTGCCGAGCGTCGCGATGAAGGGCGGCAGCTGTATCCACGTGATCATCAGGCCGTTGAAGGCGCCGACGATCACGCCGACCGCGAGCCCCGACAGAACCGCGGCGAATGCCGTCATGCCGTGCTGAAAGGCGAGCGCCGTCACGAGCGACGACAGCCCCATGACCGAGCCGACCGAGAGATCGATGCCGCCCGTGATGATGACGAGCATCATGCCGATGGACATGAGCGCCACGAGCGAGAACGAGCGGAACACGCCCATCAGATTGTTCGTGGTGAGAAAGTAAGGCGAAAACGCGCTGATCAGGAGTCCGACCAGCAGCACCACGGACAGTACGTTCAGCTCGCGGATGCGCAGACAGGCACGCAGCAGAGCCACGCCGCGCGATGATTGCGGCTGCGGCTTGTTCGAACCTTTATCCGACGCTTTCTTCGACGCTTTGTTCGACGATAGTGCGCTCACCGATCGCTCCTCCGTTCAGGCTGAGGCCGATCATAGGCGCGATGGAAACGGCAAATCTGTGACGCGCGTCATAGTCGCGCATCGGGGATGACCCGTAGAAGAACTCGCGCGCCGCTATGACGCGCGTCACAGAAATGGAAGGCTAAGAACGGCTACGATGCGCGCACACACTGTCGAATTCAAAAGGAGCGCAGCATGACGAAGCGAGTGATTGTGACCGGCGGTAGCGGCCTGGCCGGCAAGTGGGTGGTGGAGGATCTGGTCGCGCACGGTTATGAAGTGCTGAACGTGGACCGCGTGCCCATGGCGAAGGGCACCGCTCGCACGCTCATTACCGACATCACCGACGCGGGACAGGTCTTCAACGCGCTCGCATCCACGACCACGCCGAAGGAGTTCGACGATGACATCGAGCCGAAGCCGATCGACGCCATCGTGCATTTCGCGGCCATTCCGCGCATTCTGGTCACGACCGACAACGAGGTCTTTCGCATCAACGTGATGGGCACCTACAACGTGCTCGATGCGGCATCGAAACTCGGCATCAAGAAGGTGATCGTCGCATCGAGCGAGACGACATACGGCGTGGTGTTCGCGCATCGGCATCGCGACCCGGTGTACTTCCCGCTGGACGAAGAGTATCCGGTGGACCCGATGGACAGCTATGCCACATCGAAGGTCATCAACGAGGTGACGGCAAAAGCGTTTCACGCCCGCACGGGCGCGGATATCTACTGCTTTCGCATCGGCAACGTGCTCGATCCCGCCGACTACCAAAAATTCCCGGCGTGGCTCGAAAACCCCGCGTTGAGAAAGCGCATCGCGTGGAGCTACATCGACGGACGCGATCTCGCGACGGCGGCGCGCCTTGCCATCGAGAAGGACGGTCTCGGATTCCAGGTGATGAACGTCGCCGCGGACGATGTCTCGTCGGATCTGCCCACCGCCGAATTGCTGAAGCGCTTCTATCCGAACGTGCCGGTCAAGAAGCAGTTGGCGGAATCCGAAACCCTGCTCAGCAACGAAAAGCTCAAGCGCCTGCTCGGCTGGCAGCAGGCTTACAAGTGGCGCGAGCAGGTGGCGAAGTAAAGCGCGGGCGGTGGAGCGCATCAGCCGACCGCGATGCGCCCTCATCGACGTAACGGTTCATGCCGGTCCCGATCGGGCTTTTCGTGAGCGATGGCCGCAGGATCGCCACGCCGCGGCCGCCGCGATGTCGCCTCGATCAGCGTGGGCCGCGCGCGCGGCGGCACCGCGCGGCGCACGTCGAAGATCTCCGCGAGATTGGCCTGCGGCGCGTGCATCGGCCGGATCGAATTCAATGACCCGCTCATGAGCGGCGTGACGCCCGGTCCGTGTCCGCTCACCGTACTATCCCCATGCACGACGACGCCGATGGTCACGAACCCGCTGCGAAAAAGCGGGCCGCGCCGGGCATCGGCATGCATGATCGCCACCATGTCGCCGAAGCGCAGGCTGCCCAGCCGGTAACGCTCGCGCGTCTGCCGGTCGGCGAGCTGAATATCGTAATCGCCACGCCATGCGGTGTTCTTGCCGAGTCCCGATCCCATCACGCGCGCCGGCACGAGATGGGTGACCGGAACATGCAGCTTGCCGTCGCGCTCGACGAGGCCCCAGCGCCGGATGAGAGCGGGCGACGCATTGAAGACATCGATATCCGGATGATCCGTGAGCCGCATGCCGGGACCGACGGAGTGAACCTGCATCCGGTCGCCGATGCGCAGACGCCGCAGCACCTCGCTCGGAAAGTCGACGAGCACGTGATTCACGCCGCCGTGCTTGCCCGTGACGAGACCGATGCGTCCCTCGCATGGGCCGCTGATCACATGCACCGCATTGCCCACGCAGGCATACGTGAGCAGCGCGTTGTTCGGTCCGTCGCGCGGACCGACGATTTCGCGTCCGTTGTGATGCAGCGCGACGCCCGGTTCGGTGTGATCGCTGGCAAGCCCGACGCATGCATCGCCGATACGTTTGTTCAGCGCGATGCCGCCCGTGCCGTGCAGCACGCGCGGCACGCCGTCGTAACCAATGCGATACGCCGACGCGCGCCCGACCGGATGCGCGATCTGTCCGGTCACGGCCGCGGCGACCAGTTCGTCGGTGTTGATTCGCGGTGTGCCGGCACGCGTTGTCGCCAGTTCGCTCGGCATGATTCACGCTCCCTTCTACGGCCGGACGGATGCGCCGCGCGGACTGCCGCGAGCCGCCGCCGAGTCAGACCGGATACCACCACGCCCGCGCTTCGGACCACGCGTCGGACGAGCGGGCATCGTCCGAACGGTTCTCATCCGCGGATGAGGCGTTCCACCTTTCAGCCGTCACATGCACGACGGCGAGCCGCGGCAGGCGCTGACACAGGCCCGTGAGACCCGCCTGCGCCAGCGCCTCGCGCAAGAGCGCGCGTTCCGCCGCGAAGAGCGAGTCGGGCGAGGCGCTGTCGGCTTGCTCCACGAGAATGTCCAGCTCGCGCAGCCTGGACACCAGCGTGGGCTCGCCCTCGTCGCCGTTCAGCGCGCCTCGCGCGGTCAGGATCATCGCGGCATCGAGCGCCGCCGACAGCGGCAGCGTGTCGATGCTCGCCGTGCCCGGGTCCCAGTGCGCGGGCCAGTCCATGCGGCGCTTGCCGCGACCGCGCTCGGCGCGGGCGGCGAGACTGTCGGCGAGCGCTTCGTAGTGTTCGATGAGACAGGCATCCGCGTGATCGAGCAACTGCGATTCGGCGAGGCGGTCGCCGATCCAGCGAAACGGCCAGGACGCGGCATCCGTCTGCTCGCGCATCTCGATCCACGCGCCGAGCACGTCGCTGCGCGGCGCCACGGCCGCGTCCGCGTCCTCGTTCGGCAGGACGGCCCGGAGCCAGTCGCTCGAATCGATCAGCTGCCAGAACGTGCGGGTGAGCCACGGCTCGACGACGTGCGTCAGACGCAGCGCCAGCTTGATGCCGCCTGGCGTCGCGAGGATCAGCGCCGGATCGAGCACACACGAGAGCTTCCTCGTGTGGACGTGGACCAGCATGTCGGATGCGTGCATGGCTTTCCTGCCTCACGTCTTACACGGCCGATGGCTCATGGTTCACCGCTCGGCCACTCTCGCTCAAACGGCCACCGGCTGCGGCACGCCGAGCACGCCTCGCAGCGCCGGCGTCACGCCGGGGAAGCCGCGTCCTTCCGGCGTCATGCGATACGCGGCGACCCATGCTTCCGCGTGCGCGCCCATCGGCCGGACGACGCTCTGGAACAGTATTGGATCGACGGCGGTCTTGAAGTCGTTGTCCGCGATGAACTGAAGGATGCGCCGCCCGCTTTCCGCCATCTTCGCGCGCTGCGACGGCTCCGCGACGCCGCCGAGGTAGCGGTTCGACACGATCTCGACCACGTCCCACTTCGTGTTCGCATCGAAGGACTTCTTGATGTCGGGCGCATCGAGGAGCTTCAGCACCTGAATCAGGTAGTGGCCGGTCTCCATCGTCAGCGCGAAGATGTTGCCGTACGTCGAGCGGTCGAGCGCATAGCGCAAATCCAAACCGATGCGCTGCACCGTCGCGACGCTGCCGAAGGGCCGCTGTTCGAGCATGGGGCCGCCGCGGATCACTTCGCCGATCATCAGGTCGCGGAAGTACTGGCTCACGGCGACCATGAATCCCAGCAACTGGCGGTGGAAGTTTCGGTTGACGATCGCGCCTGCTGGCGCCGGGGCGGTGCCGTAATTGAACGCCCGCCGGTACGCGACCATGCGGTCCTGCCGCGTATAACGCAGCGGACGCCACTTTTCGAGCAGATACAAGCCGCGCGCGCCGGGTCCGCGCTGAATGCGCATTTTGCCGAGGCGGAAGAGCTTGAGCAGTGTCTCGGCGACTTCGAAGATCTTCATGCGCTCGTGCTGATAGATGTAGTACAGCTCGGCCGCCGCGTGCAACTGGCTCGGCACGATGGAATCGTCGAAGTCCGGCTTGATGTACGCGTAGCCGACCTTGTCGAAACCGACGACGCCTTGCTGCCCGAGGCCGATCAGATCGAAAAACGCCGACTCGCCGCTGTCGCCATTGGGCTTGCCGAGCAGTTCGGCGAAGCGCTGCTCGAACTGCGACGCCGCGGCGTCGCGCTGTTCGGGCGGCAGGCTCGCGAGCTGTTCCTGAAGGAACGACTCCCAGAGCCGCTGAATGGTTTCCGTGGTATTGAAGTTCATGGTCCCGCTCCTCGGGCACGTCGATCAGGCCAGCTCGACGATCACAGTTTGCTCGACCCGCGCTAATGCGATCAGACGCTCGTTGATTTCCTTCTCGTATTCTTCCGGCGGGATAGGGAGATACAGATTGCCGATTTCATCCACTATCCCTGAAGGAATGTCGTTGCGCCCGCCGATCTCATTGCCGAACGATTTCCCAAGCTCATTGAGTCTTGCGGCCAGACTCTTCGAGGGCTTTTCGTCCATTGCCGCGAGCAATACCTCCTTCAAGCGCGACAGATGCCGCAGCACCTGGATGGCGAGAGAAGAGAGATGCCTCGGCCAGTCCGCCTGCCGGTTCATCATGCCGGCGAGCAGGCGCACCCGCTCCCCCGCTTCGCAGACGCACTGGCGCAGCTCGGCCGTTTGCGTTGCGATGGCGTCGAGACTCGGCTGACCGGTAATCGCCTTCGCAACGCAGTCGATATTCCGGTTGGTCGTGTCGAGCAGCGTCTTCAGGTCGTTCAGCAGCGTGCCCACCGGCGCGGCGAGCGCCACGTTCACATTCGGATTCAGATTCGCGAGCGCCACGCGGATGTTGTCGCCTGCATCGTTGACGGCCCGCGTCAGCGCGTCGAAGTTGTCGTCCTGCTCGATGCGCGCCATGCAGAGCGTCTGCGCGATGGTCGGGCTCGGCGCGGCGGCCGGAGGAAGCCTTCCCCATCCGCCATATTTGTCTATCGTCATGATGTCCTCCCGCAAAAGCGGCCGGCGACGCGTGAATGCCTACAGGCGATCGAAGAGCGTCTGTTCGAAGTGCGGCGGAATTCTCGGATCGAGCGGCGTGCACGAAGCGGGCACGCCGCCGCCCGTCGCCTCGCGGAACAGGTCGAGCGCACGGTCGATGAAGAGCGGCAAGATGCCTTCCGGGCCGGTCGTCGAACTGTCGAAAATCTCCTCGACGGACACGCAGCCGATCGTCATCTGCTCGACGAGCGGACGCCATTGCAGATCGCTGTCCCGCTGCAGGCAGAGTTCCTCGTGCATCACGTCGACGAAGCGCAGCGCGGACGGCGCGCCGCCCATGAAGCTCAGATTGTTCTGCACGATGTTCTGGAAGCTCGCCACGGTCGTCGTGACCGACCAGTAGTTCGCGTCGAGCGGGCGCAAGAGGCGGCGGATCGCGTCGAGTTCGTTGATGACCGCGTCGGGAATCACGCCCGCCACGCCGGCCACCACGGTTCCGGTGCTGCAGAACGCGCGCGGCCGCTGAAGGTTGCCGCGGAACGGCCACATTGGGCCGAAGAACGGCTCTCTTGCCTGCGCGCTCGCGTTGATCGGGTTCGACGCGACGATCACGTCGATCAGGAAGCTGTAGGCGGCGGCGCGCGCTTCCGGCAGACCGAGATCGGCGTCGCCTACGCAGTAGAAGTCGATCGAGCGGTCGATGTCGTAAAGCAGCTTGTCGAGCACGATCTGGGCGAGCACCGTGTCGTGATCGCACGCGCAGTCGGTCAGGCAATCCAGTTGACGGGCGAGCGTGCCACGATGATTGACGACATTCATCAGCCGGTTTTCCGCCGGCGTGATCGGCGACGGTCCGTACAGGCCGTAGTTGAGCACCGAGGGCCGCGCGACGCGCAGCAGCCGGAAACCGCCAGCCGGCATGAATCCGTCGATGAACAATTGCAGCGCCTCCAGCAGCGTCGCCAGTTCCGGCGACACGTTCGGAATCTGCCCGAGCGTCGATTGCACGAAGCGGTTGAGCCGCGCGAGCGGTCCCCACGCGGTGGCTCCGATCGCCCGCAATCCGCTCGACCCGCCGCCGCTCGCGAGCTGCACGACTTCGTCCATGGTGCGCGCGAGCTCGCCTTCGCCGAGCAGCGAGCGCAGATCGCCCTGTCCGCGCGCTTCGAGCATCGCGGCGAGCTGCCGGTACGATTGCAGTCCGCGCGGCCACGTGCTTCCCTGTCCGACCATCGCCGCGACGCCGTCGACCTGGCGTAACGCATTCAGCACGGCATCGCGACGCGCCTGAAGTTCGGTGAAGGGCGCCTGCAGCAGGAAATGACCGCCCGCGAACCCGAGGTTCGCCAGTGCTTCGCCCATCAGCACGAGGATGACGGCCGATACTTCGTCGAGACTCTGGCCGAGATCGCGAAAGCTGCGGTTCAGGTCCGGCGTCAGCACGCCGATCATGCGCGCGAGCCGCGCGTAGTCGCCGAGCTGGCGTCGCATCGCGAAAGCCTTGTCGCGCTGGCGCGTGTCCATCGACATGCGCGCGGCCGCCACGCCCTCGTCGATGGAGCGCACGATCACCTGCTGCCAGCCTTCCAGTTCCGGCCGGATGTCCTTGCTCTGGTTGTCGTCGAGCAGACGCGCCATATCGGTTTCGACGTCGTGGCGGGCCTGGTTCAGATCGATGTTGGTCGCGGCGAGCGGCGGCGGCGCCGAAGGCCGGACCACCGCAGTGCGCAGAAACGGCATGCCCTGCGCCTCGCCTTCGATCGCCTGCGCGCGAACGTCGGATTGATAGCGGTCTGCCAGCGCCTGCGCGATCGCCTGAGGATCGCGCGGATCGCCCACCTTCAGTTCGCGCCGGATGAGATTGTCGATGGCGAGGGTCTGACGATCCGGCATCGGCGAAAGGGCGTTCGGGGTTTCGTTCATGGCGGCTACCTACCTTTGACAAGTCCTGGCGTCGGAGAATTCGTTGCTGGTCACGCTGCCGTCTTGTAGTGCGAAGGCTCCGTGGCCTTCTCGCGCAGGTGATCCGTCAGTTGTCCGATGACGTTCTCGGCCAGCCGGCGCGGCGCAATACGGCCGGCTTCGAGCGCATAGTGCGCCGCGCTCACGAGATGACGCGGCGGCAACTCGGCCGGACGTTCCTCAGCGAGACAGCGCGCGCCCGCCCGGATCGCGTCCTCGTCCTCGCGGCGAAACGGAATGATGTCGGCAAGTGCGCGCTGGGCGAGATTGCGGCGCGTCTGAAACGCAATTTCATCGACGACGTCGGGGATCACGCGCGGCGCGCTGCTCATGAGCGCTGCCGGTATGCGGTGCCCCTGCGACGGCTTGTACAGCGCCTGCCAGACGCGCAAGAGACGCGTCCCGTCTTTTCCGAAGCCCATGCGCCGCAGCATCTCCGCCAGCAGGTAGACGCGCAGATAGGCCGTCGGATGCGCGCTGCCCGGCCGGTACGTCATGCTGCGCGGCCCCGGATTCGCGAGAAAGTCCGCCATGCCCCACGCGGCGGCCGGGCCGCCCAGCAGCAGCGCGGCGAGATCCGCGAAGATTTCCTTGTGCCAGCGTCCGTAGACGGTCGCGACGAGCGGATCGCGCGACGAACCGAGAATGCGCCGCAGCACGGCCTGACGGTTCTCTTGCCAGATGCCGAGATCGGCCTGCAGATTGTGCGCCACTTCATGCAGAAAAACGGACTGCCACGGCTGGTCGCGATCCCAGGGAATCCGAATCAGCGGAAACGGGTTCGGCTCGCCCAGAAGGCGCGACAACTGCACGCCGCGCCGCATCGTCGCGGGCGAATAGCCGTGCTCCAGATAGCACACCGGCTTGAGCAGCGGACCGTCGAAGATGCGCGGCGCGGCCTGGCGGATGGCCCGGTAGCAATCCTGCGCAATGACATCGTGCGCCGCGAGCGCCGGCCCGAAGCTCGTGCCGCGTTGCGCGAAGACTTCGTAGAACATGCCGAAGAGACGGCGCGCGCGATCGAGCTCACGTTCGACGAGTGCGATGTCGATCAGCACGCGCTGCGGCGGGCGTTGCCGCCAGCCCTTACGCAATTCGGCGGAACGCGCGCGGATGCTCTGCTCGACGCTCGCGAGCCGTGAATTCGCCGCGCGAATATGATCCGCCGACGGCGCATAAGGCATGTCCTGCGGCCGCAACCCGACGAATGCATTGTCGATGCGCGCGAGCCGCGACAACCGCGCCGTCAGGCCGGTGATTTTCGCTTGGAGAAAACGCTCCACATTGCTCATGGCGGGCTCCGTCCGCTGCGTTTGCCAGATCGCGCCGCTAGCGGGACCCGCGGATGACGATCGTCACCGGGCCGCGCAGACGCAGGCGGCGTGCGCCGCCGCAATGCGGGCACGCGCCGCCGCCGCGCTGTATCCGGCGTCCGGAGGCGGCCGCCACGCGGCGCGCGGCAGGCGCGACCGTACGCGCGATCGCGCGCGCCACTTGCCCGCGCGGCGTCGCGCGCCGTTGCGCCGATACGAGCGGACGCGCGAGACGGCGCACCGTCTGCGGCCGGCGCACGACCTGCTGCGCCGCGCGCTGCGCGATCTGCACGGCCGTCTGCGGCGACGCACGCCGGCGTTGCGCGATGCGGCGCGTCGCCGTCACCACGCGGGCGACCGCGCGCGCGGCCTGCGGTCCCTGGCTGCGCGTCGCGGTGCGCACCGCACGGGCGACCGTTCGCACCGCCGCGCGCCGCACCTGCGGGTTCGCGCGCGCCACTGCGGGCAGCGCGCGCCGAACGACCATGCCGGCGAGCACGGGCGCGGCGGCATCGAGTTCGTCCTCGTCGAGCGCATCGACCATTTCGTCGAACAGCTCGAACTCGTCTGCGCCGTCCGCGAGCATCTTTCCGGCGACATTGGCGATACGGCCGATCAGCTGCGCCTGCGGCAGCGGAATCATGCTCGCGATCGGCGCGATGGTGCGCGCCACGCTGCCGATGCCGCGCCCGACACTGCGCGCGATCCGCCCGAGCCGCTTGAAGAACTCGTCGCTGTCGCCCGCGTCGAGCGCATCGGCGACGGCGTCTTCCATCGCGTCGAGTTCGTCTGTCGCGTCGAATTCGTCGAACTCGTCCGACTCGTCGAATTCGTCGCCTTCGTCGGCCATCTGGAACTCGTCGTCCGATTCGTCGGAGTTGTCGAACGCACCGGCCGCGTGTCCGGCGACGCGGCCGAGGAACTCATCGTCGCCCTCGTCGCCGAAGTCGCCTTCGTCGTAGCCGTCTTCGTCGCCCTCGTCGTAGGCGTCCATCGGATGATGCGACGGGCCTTCGGCGGCTTCGTACATCAAATCGTCCATTACATCGGTTTCGAAGCGATCCATGATGTGCTCCTTGTTCGACAACGCTCAGCGCGGGGTGATGGTCAGCGTGGCCGGCCCGCTGATCCGGATGGTTCGCGTGCGCCCGCGACCGACGCCGGGCAGGCCGCGTCCGAGCGAGCGGGGGCGCGCGAGCGGTCCGGCGGATGACGGCCTCGCTCCCGGCGACCGCGTGAGGCGGCGCACCATGCCGGGGTGCTGGGTGAGCCGCTGCGCCGCTCGCGGCAGACCACGGCGCAGCACCTGCACCGCCTGCTGCGGCGTCGGCACCTGCCGTTGAGCCACGCGCGCCGCCGATTCCGAAAGCCTCGGCAGCGTGCGCACGGCCTGCGGTCCGCGCCGCCGCGCGAGTTCACGCGCCGCCGCCGCGACGCCGCGCACGAGCGCCCGGCGGCCCGCCTCCGATAGCTGCGCGACGTTGCGATAACCGAGCCCGCGCGCCGCCGCACGCGCCGCGAGCGCGACTGCGGCGGGCAGAGCCTCGTCGAGGCCGTCTTCGAGATAGAGGTCCATGACTGCGTCGAATGCATCGTCGGCGCTGTTGCCTTGTCCCAGCAGCTGGCCGATCTGGCTGAACAGTCCCTGCGCCCCGCTCGCGGTCTGACCGAGCGATCCGGCGATGCTCTGCGCCCGCCCCGCCGCCGACCCGACGCCCTGCGCGACGCGGCTGACCTGATCGAGTACGCTGCCCGCGGCTGGCGCTCCCAGCAGGCGCGCCAGCCGCGCGGCCGTTTCGGCAGCGGGCGAGACCACACGCGCCGCGCGTCCCACGCCGCCGGCGATATCGCCCGCCCGGCTTGCGAACGATCCGATCCGGCCTGCGGCGCCCGCCGCGCTCCCCATGCCGCGGCTCACCAAACCCGCAGCGCGTCCGAGGCCGCCGAGCAGACGGCCGATGAATTCGTCGTCGCTTGCGGCGTCGAGGCCATCGGCGATTTCTTCTTCGAACGCGTTCCACAACGCCATGTCGTCGACGCCTTCCGCTTCGCCCGACGACATCCCGTCGAAGCAGTCTTCCGTCGCGCAATCGCCGCTGTCGGCGAATGCCTCGTCGCCATACATGCCGTCAGCCGATTCGTCGAACTGCTCGGGCCGGTCGAAGTTGTCGGCGCCGTCGGCATCGGCCTGATCTGCAACGTCGCTATCAAAGAGATCACTCATTGCTTTCTCCGCAACTGAGATCGACTGCGCGAGCCGATCCATGTGCGCAGTGTAGGAACTTGCGCGCGCGGTTCAATCGTCAGAAGGGGGACATGCAAGCGGGTTGCTGCATCGGCTTTCGCCCCGTTGAGCCAACCTTTTGTGGCGACGTAGAAGACATTAGCGCGCACTGGCGGATGCGAACGGATTACCGCATATGGGGTAGCGCACTTTCAGCCGAGATATATCTTGCGTTTTTACATTCGGTATACCTAAAAATACGGCAGTAACCTGATCGCAATTCGCGTTGATCGCATTGCAAGGTATCCAAACGACTCTTCTTCGGCGCTTGCATTCGTGCTGCGATGAGTGAAGCCTCCGGTGGATTCGCGTGACGCTCGCGCCACGCGATTCGCCGCATGACGACGCGGCGCACCGCTTTAGGGCGCACGCGAGGTCGGAGGCAATGACCGGCTACCGAACGGCTTTACGCTTTCGCGTCAGGATTGAGCCGATCCGATGGGAGGCGCTTCGTGGCGACGGTTCCAGACAAGCGCAAAGCGTCCTGCGATTCGCAGCGGCCTGGGCACGATGCCGTGCTCGTCGAGTTCGCGGATGCGACCGGCATGCGCGAGGTCGGGACGATCGAACTCGGAGGCAAGGTATGTCGAGCCATTGTCGATGGCGCGGGCGTGCCGCGCGCGGCGCATCAGAGCGAGACGCCCGTAACGTCGCGCGGTGGCGATGAGCCGATCGTCCGCTTCGAGTTCGAAGGACAGCGTTATGCCGTCGTCACCGAGCGGCCCATGCGTCCGATGCTTCCGGATCACGACGCGATGAGGGCACCCGATGGCGCGATCGGCATCGACATCATGCGCATGCTGAGCCGACGCGAAATGGAAGTGGTTCAACTGGTATGCATGGGCTTCCTGACCAAGCAGATCGCGGGCCGCTTGCAGATCAGCGAGTTCACCGTGCGCACCTACGTGAAAACGATCTATGCCAAGCTCGGCGTGCGCTCGCGCGCCGCGCTCGTGTATCGGTTCATGCGAGCAATGAACAACGACGTGCGCGGATCGGGCGAGTGACGCGAGGCTCCGGCTTCGTAGAGGCTTCGGCGCCGTTCGCCTGGATCGGCGCACCGGCCGCATTCATCCAGCGAAACGCGGCTCGGGAAGACCTCGCACGCCGAGCCCGGTCACGGCGAACAATCCGCCTTTGTCCTTCTCCTTCTGCGGAATGCCCCACATGGGGCGGCCCATGGTCGATACGTAGAGCGTGTCGAGGTTCGGGCCGCCGAACATGACGCTCGTCAGATTGCGCACGGGAAACGGCACGACGCGATCGATTTTTCCATCCGGCGAGAAGCGCAGGATGCGCCCACCGAAGACCAGCGCCGACCAGATATAGCCCTCTTCGTCGACGGTCGCGCCATCGAAGGTGCCGGCCATGTTGCGGGCCGATGCGAAGAGCCGCTTGTTCGAAACGCCGCCCGTTTCGATGTCGTAGTCGTAGGCGACCATCTCCTTGCTGTAGGTGTCCGTGAAATAGAGCGTGCGATTATCCGGGCTCCAGCACGGACCGTTCGAACAGGTGATGCCGCTGTCGAGACGCGTCACGCGGCCGTCGGTATCGAGCCGGTACAACGCGCCGCTGCGCGTCGAACGCTGGCCGCGATCCGCGAAATAGCGGTCGAAGTCATAGGCCATCGTGCCCGCGACGAAGCGGCCCCGGCGATCCACCTTGCCGTCGTTGAAGCGCGTCTCGGGATCGTCGGATTCGGGATCGGCGATGAACTCGACGGTCTGTGACTCGAAGTCGTAGAAATGCAGGCCGTTGGCGAGCGCGACCACCGCGCCGCCCTTCTCGCGCAACGCCATCGAGCCGATGTGATGCGGCACGAAGTAACGCGTGACCTCGCTACCATCCGCGCGGCAACTGTAGATTTCGGCTGCCGTGCTGTCGATCCAGTAGAGCCGATCTTCGCGCACGTCCCAGAGCGGTCCTTCGCCCAGGTGATTATTGGCATCCACCAGCAAGCGTACTTCGGGCATCGTCGTCTCCTTGATGGGTTCGTTCTGTCAGTCGTTCTTGATTTTCTCGGCGCGCCGGTGCGCGAGCAGCGCCATCAGACGGCGATCGCGCCACCGGCTGCGCGCCTCGATCTGGTCGGCCGGGAGCTGTTCGCGGCGCTGCGCGTGCAGACTGGCGACGGCTTCATCGGACCATGAGAACGGCACGCGCGTATCGGCAATGCTGCGATAGGTGCCGCCGTAGCGCGACGCATAATCCGCCACGCCGCCGGGCGCGTTCAGGTCGATGGTTTCGAACGGGCCCATGAACGACCACCGCATCGCGAGCCCGTCGCGCATGACCGTATCGAGATCGGCGGCGCTCGCGTAGCCTTGCTCATAGAGGCTCAACGCCTCGTCGAGTACCGCCCCTTGAATGCGGTTCAGCAGGAAGCCCGAGATTTCGCGGTTGACCGTGACCGGGCTCTGTCCCGCTTGCTCGTAAATGACGCGCGCGCGTTGCAGCGTCTCTTGCGAAGTCCACGGCGTGCCGCACAGTTCGACGAGCGGCACGAGCGACGGCGGGTTGACAGGATGCGCGACGAGGCACCGCGCGCGACCGTCCAGCCCTTCCGTGAACGTCGACGCGGGCAGCCCCGATGTCGAACTGGCGAGCAGCGCTTCGGGCTTCGTCAGGCGGTCGAGTTCGGCGAACATGGCGCGCTTCACATCGACGATCTCGGCGATGTTCTCCTGCACCAGATCCGCGTTGGCCACCGCTTCGGCGAGCGAATCGCAGGTCTTTATGCGCTCGACGATACGGTCCACGCTTTCGTCGATCAGGCCGAAGGAAGCGAGATCCTCGACGCTCTCGCGAATGGCGGGGATCGCGCCCGAAAGCATGTCTCCTGACGCATCGTGGATTTTCACGGTAAAGCCGCTGCGGGCGAACACGATCGCCCATGCGCGGCCGATCCGCCCCGAACCGATCACCGCTATCTCTCTCGTGCTCATATGTTTCGTTCTCCTTATGTCAGGCGCGTTTGTCGCGCAGCGTGATGACGGCAGCCAGCACGACCACTCCGTTGATGATGTCGCGCACCGCCGGCGGAACCGTCGTGCCGGCGAGCAGCGTGCCCAGCGCGGTGAGCAGCAGCGCGCCGCCGAAGACGCCGAGATAGTGGCCGCGTCCGCCCGTGATGAGCGCGCCGCCCACCACGACGACCGCGATGGACGGCAGCAGGTAAGGGTCGCCCATGCCGAGGAATGCCTGCGAACTGAAGCCGGCGAGCAGCAGCCCGACGAGCGCCGCGCACACGGCCGAGACGCAGTACACGGCAATCAGCACCGCGCCCACGCGCACGCCGGAGAGCTTCGCCGCGATCTGCGAGTTGCCGACTGCATAGATGCGGCGCCCGAACGGCGTGCGATGCAAAAGCAATAGCGCGAACGCGAGAAACACCGGCACGCTCCACGCCGCGAGCGACAGCGGCCCGAGCCGGCCATTGGTGAAGTCGCTGACCGCCGACGGCGCCCAGCCTTGCGGCGAGCCGTTGCAGTAGATGAGCGTCAGCCCTTGCAGCAGTCCGTTGGCCGCGAGCGTGACGACGATAGGCGGCAGCCCCAGCATGACGACGCCGATGCCGTTGAAAAGCCCCACGAGCACGCCCACGCCCAGCACGACCGGTACGGCCCACGCGGCTGCGCCATTGACGCCGTGCGTGAGGCCCGTCAGCAGCACGCCGGAGAGCGTGATGAGCCACGGCATCGACAGATCGAGGCCGCCGGTCAGGATGACCGCGCCCTGCCCGAGCCCGAGGATCGCGAGGAAGAGCGTGAGCGTGAGCAGACTGCTATAGAAGTTCGCGCTGAAAAGCACGCCCGGCCCGTACACGACACCCGTGACCGCGACCACGCCGATAAAAAGCAGATAGGCGGGCAGCACATACTTCGCCCATTCGCGATTGCGTTCTATCCAGTCGCCGATCGCGCGCCCCTTCAGCTCCGTGTTCTCGATGGCGCGGAAGTCATTGACCTGGAACGACACGCGCCGCGCCTGCGCGTCGCGCGTGACCCGCGTCCCGGTTCGCACCGCCTTCAGCCACTGCGCGGCGTGACGCATCGATTCACGCGCCGCCGATTCCTTGCCGATCGACGCGCCGAGCACCGCGAGAATCAGGATGATGGCTTCGGCGATCGTCGTGAAGAACGCCGATACGTTCAGCACCAGCAGTATGTTCACGGTGATCATCAGCGTCATCGCGGCGAACACGGTGCCGACGCAGCCGCCGCGCCCACCGCCGAGCAAGGTGCCGCCGAGCACGACGGCGGTGAACATCGACAGCAGCAGCGGACGGCCCACGAGCGGATCGGCGGAACCGGTCTGCGCCGATACGTACAGGCCCGCGGCCGCGTAGAACATGCCGGCGAGCGCATACGTCGCCATGCGATAGCGCGTCACCGGCATGCCGTTGGCGAACGCGCCGTCCGGATCGCTGCCGAGCGCGTATAGGCCCACGCCGAAGCGCGTGCGCTTCACGAACGCCCAGATCAGCAACGCGACGATCAGGACTCCTGCTGACATCGGCAGCTTCTCGGGAATCAGATCGGACGTGAGGAATGCGCCGAACTGCTCACCGACACTGCCGCCCGGCTTGTTCTGGATCAGAAGCGTCATGCCCTGCACCATGAACATCGTTGCGAGCGTGACGACGATGGATTGCAGGCGGAACCAGGCGATCAGCGCGCCGTTGACGAGCCCGATGCCGCCGCCGATCGCGATGATGAGCGCCGCGCCCATCCATTGTTCGAGCGGCGTGCCCTGCACGAATCGCACTGCAAGCACATTCGCGAGCGAGACGACCGCCGAGGCTGACAGATCGAAGCCTCCGGTCAGCACGACGATGGTCTGTCCGATGGCCGCGAGCGCGAGCGTCGTCGCGCTCGAAATGACCGAGCCGAGGTCATACATGCCGACCGGCGTCGCGGACAGCGCGACCCACGCGGCCAGCATGGCGAGCAACGCGCCGACCGCGATGATCAGCCCGCGATGATGGTCCAGACGCGCGCCCCATCCTGTTCCTGTGCCCGGCTTGACGGTCTCGCTGTCGGGCGACGCAATGGCTACCTTCATGGAAGCACCTCTCAAGTCGAAAGCATCTTGCGCATCACGTTTTCTTCCGTGAGCGCGTCGCCGGAAAGCTCGCCGACATTGCGGCCGCGATACATCACCGACACGCGGTCGCAGACGTTGACGAGCTCAGGCACATCGGTGGAATAGAACAGCACGGAGCCGCCCGCCGCCGCGAAAGCGCGCATCAGCACGAAAATCTGATGCTTGGTGCCGACGTCGATGCCGCGCGTCGGATCGAACATCAGCCACACGCGGCTTTGCGTGAGCAGCCATTTGGCCATCGCGATCTTCTGCTGATTGCCGCCGGAGAACGAGAGACACGGCTTATAGAGCGCGCGCGGGTTGACTTCCATCTGCGCGAGCGACGTGCGGATGGCGGCCTGCTCCCGCTTGCGGTCGATAAGACCGAAGCGCGCATAACGCCCGATCACCGGCAAGGACACGTTGTCGCCACCGGGCAAGCGGAGGAACAAACCTTCGGTCTTGCGATCCTCCGGCAGAAAGCTCGTCGAGACGCCTGCCTTGAGCGAATCGGCGGTGGATGTGAGCGTGACCGGCTTGCCGTCGATGAGGATTTGCCCGTCGTCGACATAGGTCGCGCCGAACAGCGCTTCGAACAGCTCGCGCTGCCCCATTCCCTGCAACGCGGCAATGCCGTGCACCTCGCCAGGCTTGAGCACCAGATCGAAGTCGGTCACCACGCCGTCCACGCGCACGCCGCGCGCTTCCATCGCAGGGGGCTTCTGCGCGGCTTCGCGAAGCGCGGCCGGCTCGACCTTCGGCGGATACTTCGCTTCGAGCGATCTGCCGATGACTAGCTTGATTACTTCGTCGTCCGTAATGTCTGCTGCATCGAACTCGCCGACATCGCGACCGTTCCGATACACGGTGAGGCTGTCGCAGAACTCGCGCACTTCCTGCATGCGGTGAGAGATGAAGACGAACGTGACGCCCTTCGCCTTCAGTTCATCGATGCGGCGCGACAACCACGCGACGTCCCGCCCGGAAAGCGCGGACGTCGGCTCGTCGAGCAGCAGCACTTGGGGTCCGCGCACGATCGCCTTCGCGATCTCGATCTTCTGTCGCACGGGCAAGGACAGGTCGCGGATATACGCGCCGGGACGCACGTCGGAGAGTTCCAGCTTATCCAGCCACTCGGACGCCTGCCGCTGCGCTTCGCGCTTCCTGATGCGCCCGAAGAGACCCGTCGGCTCATACGACATCAGCAGGTTCTGCGCGACCGTGAGATCGCGCACCAGCGTCATTTCCTGAAACGCGGTCTGCACGCCCGCCCGATGCGCGTCCTTCGGTCCGCGCATGGCGACCTCGGCGCCCATCACGCGGATGTTGCCTTCGTCCGGCTGCATCAATCCGGACAACAGCTTGACCGTGGTGGATTTGCCGGCGCCGTTTTCGCCGAGCAGCGCGTGCACCGCGCCGCGCTTCACGCGGAACGACGCACCGTCGAGTGCGACCGTCGCGCCGAAACGCTTCGTCACCTTCGATAGATCGATCGCCAGAGATGCGTCGTTCATGATGAGCGCCTTTAGTCCTGGTTGCCCGTGAGCGCCGCGTTGAAGCCGACTTCCTTCGTGTCTTCGGAGTAGATGTCCGCGAACCAGCCCGGCGGCACCTTGTCCGGGCTGAATGCCGTGCAGCCCGCCTTCAGTTCGTCGATGCTGCCGGTCTTGCACAACTTCGACTGGCCGTTCTCCACGAGCGGCAACTTGAGCGTGATGTGCTGCGGGAAGTCCTTGCCGTCGAGCTTCGCGACAGCCATCTTGAGCGCCATCGCGCCGGAGTACGGCGGCGCGCCGTACGAGATCGAACGGTAGCCGATCGAGCGATACGCGCCCTGTCCCTTGACCTCGCCCGGCGGCAGCATCTGCACGCGATGCCCGTTCGACGATTCGCCCGCGCACGGCTTGATCTTGTCGTCCGCGATGCCCGCGTCGAGCTGCATCGACGCCGCCGTGAAGCAGCCGACCTGCATCCACAAGCCGTCGATCTTGTCCCAGCTATTGGTGGCGAGAATCTTCGACAGTTCGGTCTTGGCCGTCGCCTGGCTCCACATGCCGGTGCCTTCCGCGACGATCTTGATGCCCGGATACTTCGCGAACACGGCCTTCGCGGCTTCGGTGCGGGCGCGGTCCACCGACGTGCCCGGCACGCCGTTGATGAGCACGATGTTGCCCTTGCCGTTGATCGTCTTCGCGAGCCATTCCGCGGTCACCGTGCCGGCCTGATGCTGATCGATGTTCACGTTATGCGCGCACGGCTCGGTCACTTCGGCGTCGTACGCCGCGACGACCACGCCCTTCGAACAGGCATTCTTGATCGCGCGATTCAGCGCAGTGGGCGAGATCGGATAGATGATGATGGCCTTCGCGCCCGCCTGCACCATCGAGTTGATCTGCTGGATCTGCTTCTGCGCGTCGGTGCCCGCGACCTGCACTTCGAGATCGACCTTGTCCTTCAACGCCGGCGTGTTCGCCATGGCCTTGACCATGTTCGCGGCTTCCGTCTGCCAGTCGTTGCCGACATAGCTCATCGACAGAAACACCTTGTATTTGCCCGCTGCGTGCGCGCTTCCCGACATCGCAAGCGCCGTCGCCATCGCGAGGCCGAGCGCTGCCCGGCCCGCATGACGGATCGTATTCGTCCATGCTTTCATGTCTTCCTCCGCTGGTTGTCTTCTTGACTGCTTTCGGTCTTACGCCTCTTTCACTACATGCGGCAAGCGCGCGCTCGCCGGCAATGCGATGCCCGCGCTTCCCGGCACGACGTTGGGATCGTGTCCGGGAATCACGAAGTCGGCGATCTGGCGTATGCGCGAGAGCGAGCCGATCTCGGCAAGCGTCTCGTGCACGATGCCGACGGGCACCAGATCGACGATGTTTTCCATGCAGTTCGCGCAATCTCCCGCGATCAGCACGACGCCTTCTTCCGTATCCACGGCGACGGACTGATGGCCCGGCGTGTGACCCGGCGTCGGCACCACGCGCACGCCCGGCACGATATCGGTAACACCGTGCGCGAACTGCCAGCGGAAGTACGCCAGCGGCTCGCGGCCGATCAGAAACTCCTGGTAATAGGTGGCCTGCGTCGGCAGCGGGCGACCCGCGTATTCCCATTCCTGCGCCTGCACCACGAATCGCGCGTTCTTGAAGAGCGTATTGCCGCCGGAGTGGTCGTAATGCAGGTGCGTGTTGATGACGATATCGACCTCGTCCGCGCTCCAGCCGACGTATTCCTTCAGCGCGCGTTCCAGCCTTTCTTCCGGCGCCTGATCGCACGGGCAAACGAAGTTCGAAACCCAGCCCGGATCGTGGATGCCCGTATCGACCACGATCTTCTTGTCCGCGCCGACGATGGCCGTGGACCACACCGGCACTTTGATCTGCTGGCCGAAGTAACGACCATAGACTTGCGACGAGCGATCGACGGTGAGCCATCCCGTCGGCATCGCGACGACTTTCAGCTTCGCGCTCACTGTGCGCTCCCGGTCAGAAATTGGTGTTGTCCGCGCCCTTCAGTTGCAGCATCTGGCGCGCTTCGGCGGGCGTGGCGATATCGAGCGACAGCCCTTCGATCACCTGCTTGATCTTGCGCACCTGCGCCGCGCTCGAATCGGCCAGCTTGCCGGGCTCGATCCACAGCGAGTCTTCGAGTCCGACGCGCACGTTGGACCCTTGCGCGACGCCGATGGACCCGAGCGCGATCTGGTTGCGGCCCGCGCCGAGAATCGACCAGACGTAATCGCTGCCGAAGAGGCGATCGGCGGTTCGCTTCATGTGCGCGAGGTCTTCCGGATGCGCGCCGATGCCGCCCAGAAGCCCGAACACGCTCTGCACGAAGAACGGCGGCTTCGCCAACCCGCGATCCACGAAATGCGCGAGGTTGTACAAGTGCGAGATGTCGTAGCACTCGAACTCGAAGCGCGTGCCGTTCGCGCCGCACGAAGTCAGGATGTATTCGATATCCGCGAACGTGTTCTTGAACACGAGATCGCGGCTGTTCTCGAGATGCTTGCGCTCCCAGTCGTGCTTGAGCTCCTTGAAGCGATCGAGCATCGGATAGAGGCCGAAGTTCATCGAGCCCATGTTCAGCGACGCCACCTCCGGCTGAAAGTGATGCGCGGGCTTCAGGCGCTCGGCCACCGTCATGTGCGGACTGCCGCCGGTCGTCAGGTTGATGACCGCGTCGGTTTCCGCCTTGATGCGCGGCAGAAATTCCTGGAACACGGCGGGGTCCTGCGTCGGACGGCCATCGTTCGGGTCGCGTGCGTGAAGGTGAATGATCGCGGCGCCTTCCTTGGCGGCGGCGAGCGCGGCATCGCCGATTTCCTGCGGCGTGACCGGCAGATACGGCGACATGGACGGCGTGTGAATGGCGCCGGTCGGCGCGCAGGTGATGATGACCTTGCGTTTCGTTGCCATGGAATCCTCGTGCGTTTAGAGAACTTCGACGTTGCCGCAGACCGAGATAGCCTGTCCCGAGATGCCGCTGCCTGCAGGCGAGCACAGGAAGAGCGCGGTGGCCGCGACTTCTTCCGGCGTCGTCATGCGGCGCAGCGAAATCTTCGCGAGATACTGCTTCTCCATCTCTTCGTAAGAGAGATCGAGTTGCTTCGCGCGCGCGTCGATCACGCGTTCGATGCGAGGTCCTTTCACGATGCCCGGCTGTATCGCATTGACGCGTATGTTGTCGGGACCCAGTTCGATCGCGAGGCTCTTGGTCATGCCGACCACGGCCCATTTCGTCGCGGCGTACGGCGTGCGGAATGCGTAGCCGAGACGCCCGGCGACCGAGGACAGCGCGATGATCGCCCCGCCTTCCCTCGCTTCGCGTAGCAGCGGCACCGCACGGCGCGCGAAGTAGAACTGCGCGTTCAGATTGACATCGACGGTGTCTTCCCACGCCTTGACGTCGATCTCGTCGATGCCGCCGGTCGGCCCGGCAATGCCGGCGTTGTTCACGAGCACATCCAGCCCGCCGAGCTGGCTTTGCACGTCCGCGAACACGCGCTCCACCGCGTCGCGGTCCGATACATCCGCGAGCGTCGCCGTGATCGGGTTCATTTCCGCGCCCGCTTCGGCGTGGGCGAGCTCGTCTATCGCTTGCTGGCTCGCATCGCATACATGGACGCGCGCGCCTGCATCGACGAACGCCCGGGCGATCACGAGCCCGATGCCCGATGCGCCTCCCGTGATGAGCACGCGCAAGCCCGCGCGCGGTTTCAGCATCTGCAGAACCGTCATTGTCCGTCTCCGGTTGTTTTCATTCGTTGTACGAATCTTCTTCGATTCAGGCTTGCGCCAGATTGCCGCCGCCGTCGTCGCTTTCTTCGTCGCTTGCTTCGTCGCTTGCTTCGTCGCTCGTGGCGCTTTGCAGGCGCTCCTGCAGATCGGCCGCGGCGTCGCCGATGTCCTCCTCGATGCCGGCGCGCGCGCCCTCGCCGTCGCCGCGCCACAGCGCCTCGACGATATGGCGATGCGCGGCCATCGAACGGCGCATGTGAGGAATGTCAGGCGCGACGAGGTTGAGAAACGGACCGATGCGCATCCAGAGGTTCTGGATCGTCGCCTGGGTGATGTCGCTCGCGCCGTGCGCGTAGATCGCGCTATGAAACCGGAAGTTGCTGCGCAGGTAGGCGGCCACGTCGCCCGCTTCCACGTGGGCATCCATCTCGTCGAAGATCTCCTGTAGCGAGGCGAGATGCGAGCGGGTCATTCGCGAAGCCGCGCGTTTGGCCACCGCGCCTTCGAGCGCGACGCGCACGTCGCGGAGTTCTTCGAGCAGTTCGAGCGTCATCGGCGGGACCATGAGCGCACGGCCGGGTCCGTCGATCAGCGCGCCTTCCGCCTGCAAGCGGGTGAGCGCCGCGCGCACCGGCATCGTCGAGGAGCCGACCGCTTCCGCGACGCTGCGCAGGCTCAGCAACTGCCCGGGCGCGAAGCGGCCGGTCATGATGGCTTCCCTCAACTGCGTGTAGACGCGGCTCGCCATCGTCTCGCGTGCAACCAGTTCGAGTGCCGGTAAGTCCGGTGATGCGCGAGTCGCCACGAGAAGACCTCCGAAAGGCATACCTGTTGTCGTTGTGATGTGTGATCACACCGCATGCAACGCAGTTTGGGCAGAGTCTCTCGACGAGTCAACTAGGTGAAAACGCCGAGTTGTAGGGCGTCTCGTGTGCGCTGCGGTTGACGCAATGGACCGATCCAATGCGTCCGCAGGTAGGGCGACGCCGTCGCAAAACGGACGAGCCTACGGGAAAACGTGCGGTTGACCGTCGAAAACCGCTCGCCTACTGTATCGATACACTAAATCGATACAGTCGCGCGGCGGATGGTCCCGTGCGCACAACTCGTCCGCGCTCACGCGGCAATCAGGAGACACACCATGCATTCGATTTCCCGGCGACGGTTCCTTCAGACGGCCTCGGCAGCCTCGCTCGCGGCGGCGGGCGCGGGCTTTCCCGCCATCGTGCGCGCGCAGCCGGCCGTCGCGCTGCGCTTGTCGTCCTCGATGCCCGCGAACGAGAACGCCGCGCACTACGTCTGGTATCAGAATCTCGCCGCGAACTTGAAGGCGAGCGTGGGCGACCAGATCCGCATCGACTACTTCCCGAACAACCAGCTCGGCAAGGAAAGCGACGTCGTGCAGCAGGTCAAGGTAGGCGCCGTGGACATGATGGTCACCGGCTCGTCGATCTGGGCGACCGTGCTGCCCGAGCTGGGCATGCTGGACCTCGGCTACGTCTTCGACAGTTTCGACCACGTCGGCCGCGCGATGGACGGCAGCGTCGGCAAGTCGTTCGACAGCATGCTGCAACAGCGCGCCGGCTGCTCCGTCGTCACATGGGGCTATTCCTTCGGAGGCCGAAATGTCTTCACGAAGAAGCCGACGCAATCGCTCGCGGACATCAAGGGCGTGAAGCTGCGTGTCCTGCCCACGCCCGCGTTCATGGAAACCTTCAAGCTGATGGGCGCGGTGCCGACGCCCATTCCCATCGGCGAACTGTACATGGCCGCGCAGACGGGCGTCGTCGACGGCTTCGAACACGATTGCGCCACCGTGCTCGCCAGCAAGTACGACGAGGTCGTGAAGTCGTGTTGGCAGACGCAACACGTCTTCAGCCCGCTCGTCGTCGTGATGGGCCGCCGCGCGCTCGCAAAGATCCCCGAGAACCTGCGTCCCGCATTCCAGAAGGCCGCGCAGGACGCCACCGCGAAGCAGCGCGTCACGGCGATCCAGACCGCCGCCAGCGCCGAGCAGGAACTCAGGAAGCGCGGCATGACCTTCTACCCGATGTCGCAGGCCGATCGCGACACCGCGCGCAAGGAAATGCAGACGCAGTTGTACGCGAACTTCGCGAAGCAATATCCCGCGACCGCGCCGCTTTTCACCGCCATCGCCTCGGCCCGGGCCTGAACGGAGGAACGACGCCATGACCACCTTCTCTGCGACGCCCGGCCCCGAAGCCACGCTCGCCGCGCCGGACTTCGGTCGCGAGACGCCGCTTGCGCGCGGTCTCGGGCACCTGATGCACGGCATCGAATATCTGTGCGCGGCCGTGCTCGCGGCGGACGTGCTCGTGGTGTTTCTGTCCGTTATCTACCGCTATTTCCTGCACGACCCGTTCGACTGGGCCGAGGAAGTCGCCCGCGCGCTGATGATCGTGCTGGTCTTCTTCGGCGCGGCCACCGTGCTCGGGCGCAGCCAGCACGTGGGCGTCGATCTGTTTCGCGGCATGCTGCCGAAGCGCTGGCAACCGGCGCTCGTGCATGCCGGCCATTGGGTGATCGCGGGCGTCGCCGCCAATCTTTGCGTGTCGTCGTGTCTGCTGCTCGTCGATTCATACGGGCAGATGACGCCGAGCGGCCTGCCCGCGTGGATCAACGTGTATCCGCTCGTCGCGGGCAGCCTGTTCATGACAGTGTTCGCCCTCGCCCATGCGTTGAACGGCACGCGCCGACTCGTGCTCGGCACGCTGCTCGGCTGCGTGGCAATCGCGGCTGCGGTGTTTGCGTGGGACGTGCTCGTGCCCGGTCATTCGGTGCGGCCGGGCGCGCTGCTCGCCATCGGCTTCATCGGCGGACTCGTGCTCGGCGTGCCGATCGGCTTCGTGCTCGCCTTCTCGGCCCTGCTCTACTTCCTCGCGGAACCGTCCCTGCCGATGCTCGTGTATTCGCAGCAGGTCATGGCCGGCACCGATCATTTCGTACTGCTCGCCATTCCGTTTTTCGTGCTCGCCGGCCTTCTGATGGAAACGAACGGGATGTCGTCGCGACTGATCGAACTACTGCTGCGCATGTTCGGGCGGGTACGCGGCGGTCTCGGCCTCATCACGATCATGGCGACCGCGTTCTTCTCGGGCGTGTCCGGCTCGAAGCTGGCGGATATCGCGGCGGTCGGCGGCGTGGTCATGCCCGCGGTGCGCCAGAGCCGCGAGGACCCGAACGAAGCCGCCGCGCTGCTCGCCTGCAGCGCCGTGATGGCGGAAACCATCCCGCCGTGCGTCAACATGATCATCATGGGCTTCGTCGCGAACATTTCGATCGCCGGCCTGTTTCTCGCAGGCGTCGTGCCGGCCGCGGTGCTCGCCGTGGCGCTCGCGATCGTCGCCGTCATCTGCGGCCGGCGCATCAATCTCGCCGATGCCCTGACGCACCCGCGTGCGTGGCTGCCGCTGCTCGGCGGCGCGCTCGTCGCGCTGGTCATGATCGCGATGATCGGCAAGGGCGTAACTTCGGGCATCGCGACATCGACGGAAGTATCGGCGTTCGCCGTGGTCTATGCCCTCGTCGTCGGCTGGCTCGCGTTCCGCGAACTCACGCCGAAGTCGATCGCGCGCGTGTTCGTGCGCTCGGCGTCGATGGCGAGCAGTATTCTGTTCATCGTGGCGGCCGCATCGAGCGTTTCGTTCGCGCTGACCATCGAGCAGATTCCCGCGCTCGTGTCCGATTCGATGATCGCGTTCGCGCATCAGTATGGCCCGACCATGTTCCTGCTGCTCTCCGTGCTCATCATGATCGTGTTCGGCGCGGTGCTGGAAGGCGCGCCCGCGCTCATCATCTTCGGCCCGCTGCTCACGCCGATCGCGACGCAGCTCGGCATCAACCCTCTGCACTTCGGCACGGTGATCGTCGTCGCGATGGGTTTCGGCCTTTTCGCTCCGCCCGTCGGTCTCGGCCTGTTCGCGACCTGCGCGATCACCGGCACGGACATGAAGGCGGTGGCGCGTCCCATGGTCAAATATCTGCTGGTGCTGGCCATCGCACTGGTGGCGCTGGTTCTGGTGCCGTCTTTCTCACTTTGGTTGCCGACCCGGCTCGGCCTGTAGCCGGTAGAAGTCAACGCTATGAGCACCATTCAGGATGTGGCCCGCGAAGCCGGCGTGTCCGTGAGCACCGTGTCGAACGTGCTCAACGGCCGCATCGATCAGATGCGCCAGGAAACGCTCGCCCGCGTGCAGGCCGCCATCAGCACGCTGCGGTATCGCCCGAGCACGCTGGCGCGTCAGTTGAAGACCGGGCAGACGCCGATCGTCGGACTGCTGGTGCCGTCCATCGCCAATCCGATGTACGGCTATATCGCGCGCGAGGTCGAGACCTATGCGCAGGAGCGTTACGGCTATCGGGTGATGATCGGCAACACGTATCGCGATCCCGCGAAGGAAGCCTCGTTCTTCGAGGACCTGCTCTCGCAGGGCGTGCGCCGCGTGATCGTGATTTCATCGCTCGCCAATGAGCGCCATCTGGAAACCGCCGCCGGGCGCGGAATGGTCGTCGTGAGCTACGACCGCCGCGCGACCGAAGGCGAAGCCACGCGCGTCGATCATGTGACGCCCGACAACTTCGGTGCTGCGCGCATGGCGACACGTCATCTCATCGGACAGGGTCACACGCGGCTTGCATTCGCGACGCTGACTGGCAAGACGATGAGCCGGCGCGACAAGATCGACGGCTTTCTCGCCGCTGCCAGCGAAGCGGGCCTGTCCGGGCGCGCGCAGGTGCTCGACAGCGGTCCGGTCAACGAATACGGCGACTCGATGATCGCCGAAAACGGCCGCGCGCTTGCGCGTCGACTGGCGGCCGACGACGAGCGCCCGACCGGGATCGTCGCGGTCAACGACCTGATGGCGCTGGGTCTGATGGCGGGCTTGCGCGAATCGGGGCTGCGCGTGCCCGAGGACGTGTCGATCGTCGGCATGGACGGGCACTTTCTGGCGGCGATCTCGAACCCCGCGCTCACCACCGTGCAGCTTCCGGTGCCCGCCATGGCCGCCGCGATGGTCGAACGGGTCATGCGCGCGCACGATGAGCCGATGCCCGCATCGGAGCAGGCGCTGTTCACGGAAATCACGCTCGTCGAACGGGAATCGGTAGCGCCGCCGGGCAGCGCGAGGCCGGTAACGAAGCAATCCAGGACCAGAAAATGAACAAGGTATTCGTGAGTCACCCCCGGCATAGGCTGGACCATTATTTCGGCGCCCGCGCGGTGGCGGCGCTCGCGAAGATCGCCGATGTCGCCTACAACCCCGAAGACCGCGAGCTGACCACCGCCGAACTCGCGGACAAGGCGCGCGACGCGGATGTCGTCATCGCGTATCGTCAGACGCCTGCGCCGCGCGCGTTGTTCGAGGCGCTGCCGAAGCTCGCCGCGTTCGTGCGCTGCGCAGTGGATATCCGCACCGTCGATGTCGATGCCGCCAGCGAACATGGCGTGCTCGTTACGCAGGCGAGCGCGGGCTTCGTGCCGGCGGTATCCGAATGGGTGATCGGCGCAATGCTCGATCTCGCACGCGCGACTACCGCGTATGCGTCGGCCTATCACCGCAACGAAGCGCCCGTGCCGCAGATGGGCCGCGAATTGCGCGGCAGCACGATCGGCGTGATCGGATACGGACAGATCTCGCGTTATCTGTGCGAACTCGCGCTCGCATTCGGGATGCGCGAGATCGTGTCCGACCCCTACGCGCGAATCGACGATGCCCGCGTGCGCGCGGTCGATCTGGACGCCTTGCTCGCGCAGGCCGATTTCGTCGTGTGTCTCGCGCCCGCGAATGAGCAGACCGCGAATCTGATGAACGCGCGCGCCTTCGCCGCGATGAAGCCGGGTGCGTATTTCATCAACGCGGCGCGCGGTGAACTGGTCGATGACGCCGCGCTCTTCGCCGCGCTGGAGAGCGGACGGATCGCGGGATGCGCGCTCGATGTCGGGCGTGCGCCGGATCAGATGCCATCGCCCCGGCTGGCTGCGCATCCGCGTGTGCTCGCGGCGCCGCATGTGGGTGGCTTGACGCCGGGCGCGATCGAGCATCAGTCGATGGAGACGGTCGCGCAGACGGAGGCGCTGTTCGACGGTCGCATGCCGGCCGGCGCGGTGAATGCGGCGCACGCGTTCCGGCTGGCGCGCTGGGGCCACGCGGGCATCGACGTTCCGGCGGATGCGCGATGAAGTCGCCGCTTCCTTTCGAAGGCGCGTGCGATTGCCACATTCATGTCTACGAGGAAGGGTATCCGCTCGCCGCGAGCGCGACGTTCGTTCCGCCACCGGCGCCTGCGTCCGCGTATGCGCGGATGCAGCGCACGCTCGGCTTGTCCCGCGTGATCGTCGTGCAGCCAACCGGCTATGGCTTCGACAATCGCTGCACGCTTGCCGCGATAGCCGAACTGGGCGACGGGGCGCGCGGCGTTGCGGTCGTGCCGCCGGATGTCGGCGACGACGAATTGCAGCGTCTGCATGAGGCGGGCATTCGTGGCGTGCGCTTCATGATGCTGCCGGGCGGCGTTTTGCCGTGGGACGCGCTGGCCGAGATGTCCGCGCGCATCGCGCCGCTTGGCTGGCACATCGATCTGCAACTCAACGGGCATGCGTTGCCGCGCCATGAGCCGATGCTCTCGCGTGTCGCGTCCCGGCTCGTGATCGACCATCTCGGCAAGTTTCTCGCGCCTGTCTCGCCGCAGAGCGAAGGCTTCACGTCGCTGTGCCGTTTGCTGGATGGCGGGCGCTGCTGGATCAAGCTGTCCGCGCCGTATGAGAGTTCGCGTGTCGGTCCGCCCGCATTCGACGATGTGGCGTGGCTCGTGAGCGAGTTGTCGTCGCGGTATCCGGAGCGGGGACTGTGGGCATCGAACTGGCCGCATCCCAATGTGCGGCCGGTGCCTAAGGACGCGCACATGCTCGAATGGGCGATGCGTCTCGTCGCGGGGGACGAGGGGCGGCGCAAGATTCTCGTGGAGAATCCGGCTGAGGTGTACCAGTTCTAACCGGGCTTGCGCTGGTGCTGCCGCTTATCCCCGCATCCCTTGCAGAATCTTCGCAGCCGCCTGCGCCGCGACTTCGCAACCCAATACGATATGCGCCTGAGCCGTATCCTCGATGAAGTCATGGCTGACTCCGCCGATGCTCGGCACGAACAGCATGCACGCCGGCAGATGATGCGCAATCACCTGCGCGTCGTGTGACGCGCCGCTCGGCATGCGCTCCCATTGCCCCGGCGCGAGCGCTTCCGCTGCATCCGCGAGATGGGCCTGCAGCGCCGCGTCCATCGTGACCGGTTCTTCGGGCGGCTCGATGTCGCGTATCTCGACGCTCACCTTCTCCTGCGCGTTGAAGTCGCGGATCAGTTCGGCGAGCGCGGCTTCCATTGCAGTGAGGCGTTGCGCATTTGCGTCGCGGAATTGCAGGTACATGTCGGCGGAACCCGGCACCACGCTGAACGATCCGGGATCGAGGTCGATGCGCCCGACTGTCCACACGGTATCGGCATCGGCGAGCCGCTCGAATGCTTCGTTCATGCGCGTAATGAACGCGACCAGCCCCGCGCCCGCGTCGCGGCGAATCGACATGGGTGTCGTGCCTGCATGATTGCGCTGTCCCATGAAGCGCAGCCGGAACTCGCGTATGCCGACGATCGTCGTCACCACGCCGATGGCATTGCCATGCGCCTCCAGCCGGCCACCCTGCTCGATGTGCGGCTCCATGTACGCCTTGTGACGCGCGCGGTCGATGCGTGCACGCGGCGCGTCTGCGATGCCGGCCTCTGCAAGCGCGTCGCCGAGCAGAACGCCTTCGCGATTGCGCGCGCTGCGAATCGCCTCGTCGACGGGGTCGCCGACGAAGCTGCGGCTGCCCAGAAAGCCCGAGAACGTGCCTTCCTCGTCGATCCACGATGCGACGTCCACCGCGAGATGGCGCGTCGCATCGCACTCGGCAAGCGCGCGGGCGATTTCGAGGCCGTAGATCACGCCGAGCGCGCCGTCTAGCCAGCCGCCGGTCGGCTGCGTGTCGGTGTGCGAGCCGATCAGGAGCGCCGGGCCGTCGTTGCGCGAGCGGCCGAACACGTTGCCCACGCCGTCGATCGACGCATCGAGCCCGGCCTCGTTCATGCGCTGCGCCAGCCAGCGGCGCGCATCCATATCCACCGGCGACAGCGAGAGACGCACGACGCCCGGACCCGTCGCGCCGAAGCTGCGCAGGTGCTCGAGGTCGTTCAACAGGCGGGCGGGATCGATCTTCAACACGGCGGTCCTTTCCATGCGTGGCAAACGCGTAGCGTATCAGCCGGGCGACGAGCGCGCGGTCCTTGAGGCTGCCGCGCTTTGCTTCGTCGATCTAGCGCTGCTCTTTTACCGCGCGGTCATTTCGGCTTCGACCACGCGCAAAACGTCGGCGGCACAGCCCGCGAGATCCTCGAACAAGCGCCTCTGAACAGGCGACAGCGCACGAGGCGAGGTGTCGATGACGCACAACGTGCCCAAACGGTGGCCACTCGCCCCGGTGATCGCGATGCCCGCATAGAAGCGGATGCCGGGGTCGCCCGTCACGAGGGCGTTCAGTCGAAAGCGATCATCTTTCGTTGCGTCTTCGACCACGAAGATGCCCGGCTCGACGAGCGCATAGTTGCAGAAGGCGATATCACGAGGCGTTTGCTTAACCGCGAGCCCGTGCCGCGACTTGAACCATTGCCGGTGCGCCGCGACGATCGACACCAGCGCGATAGGGCACGCCGTGACATACGCCGCAAGTCGCGTGATGCGGTCGATTCGGGGATCGTCGGGCGTATCGAGCAAGCCGCATTGCGCGACCGCATCGAGTCTGTCTTCTTCGTTATATAGAACCGGATACTCGGACATCGTTACTCGTTGGACTAAGGATTGGTCTTTGATCGATGTCTTGTCGGCAGAATTCGACCCGTACTTAAGCGCTTTCTTTCCGCGATGCAGCTAAAGATCGGTCGCCCTGCTGCCGCTAACAAGAAACTAAGCCCGCCTAAGCCCTGACAGTCCATCGGGGACGCTCTGGAAATACTCGAACCATGAATCCGAACGCCGAACCCTCACTCACCGTATGCGCGTCGAACGCGGCAGCAGCCGGTCAGAAGCCCCTCGCGGAATTGCGCTCCTTGTGGGCCACCACAGAGAAAGAGCGTGCCGTCGTCGAATTCTCGCCCGACGGCGTGATCCTGCGCGCGAACGCCAACTTCCTGACCTTGATGGGCTACCGGGCGGATGAGGTAGTCGGATTGCATCACCGCATCTTTTGCGACACCGCATACGCCAACAGTCAGGCATACCAGGACTTCTGGATCATGCTCGCCTCGGGACGCGAAGCGAGCGGCGAGTTCAGACGCCTGAACAAGACGCGCTCGGAAGTCTGGATTCACGGCTCGTACACGCCTGTCCTCGACGAAAGCGGCAATGTCCAGAAGATCGTGAAGGTCGCCACCGACATTACCGGCGCGCGCACGCTCGCCGACGATCACGCCGGCAAGGTGCGGGCGATGGAACGGGCACAGGCTGTCATCGAGTTCGATTTGCACGGCCACGTCCTTGCGGCGAACGACCTGTTCCTTCATCTGATGGGCTACAGCCTCGAAGAAGTGAAAGGCCAGCATCACCGGATGTTCTGTGAGCCGTCGTACCTGAACACGGACGCTTATCGCTCGTTCTGGGAAAAGCTCGGGCGTGGCGAGTATGACGCCGGGCAGTACAAGCGCATCGCAAAGGGCGGCCGCGAAGTATGGATTCAGGCGACGTACAACCCGATCTATAGCTCGGACGGCAGGCTCATCAAGATTGTGAAGTTCGCCTCCGACATCACGGAGTTCAAACGCGGCGTCGCTGAACGAGATGGACGGTTGGCCGCCATCGACCGGGCGAATGCGGTCATCGAGTTCGACCTCGAAGGCAACGTTCTGGCCGCCAATCAGAACTTCACGGATGCGATCGGCTATACGCTGCGCGAGATCGTCGGCAAGCATCACAGGATCTTCTGCGATCCCGAAACGACCGCAACGGCCGAATACCGCGACTTCTGGGCGCGACTCAGCCGCGGCGACTACCATGCCGGGCGCTTCGAGCGCGTATCGAAGCACGGGTACCGCGTGTGGCTTCAGGCGACGTACAACCCCGTGCTCGACGAGTCCGGCCGGCCCTACAAGATCGTGAAGTACGCGAGCGACATCACCGCGCAAGTGGAGCGCGAGCGCCGCATGCAGGCCAGTTTGATTGCAATGAGCGAGAAGATCGACGAGTTGTCCCAGTCCATCGACGGCATCGCCACGCGCACGCGCGAGGCAACGGCAGTCGCGACCGAAACGCAGGCCGAGGCGGATACGGGCGGCCGTACGCTGGCTGAATCGATGTCGGCTATCAAGGAGATCGAGCAGTCCTCCGCCGGTATCAGCGAAGTCGTGAAGGTTATCAGCGAGATCGCCACGCAGACCAACATGCTCGCCTTCAACGCCGCTATCGAAGCGGCGCGTGCGGGAGAGCATGGGCTGGGATTCTCCGTCGTTGCGAGCGAAGTGCGTCGGCTGGCCGAGCGTTGCTCGCAGGCGACCAACGAGATTCGTCGCCACATCGACGAGTCCGTGCATCGGATCAAGACCGGAAGCGAAACCTCCGGACGCGCAGCAAACGGCTTCGACCGTATTCGGGCGGGTGTCGACCGTACGACCGAGACCATCGCGGCGATACATCAGGTAACCGAAAAGCAGGCAACCGCTACGCGTACTGTCTCCGAGCTGTTGCGCGAGCTGACGCTGGTAACAGGCGGCGAAGCGGCGGTTCGTTCGTCTTCCACCGTGGCCGCGCTGTCCCGCCAGAATTGATGATGGATTCGTCAGCACTTGTTGTCGGCGTCGTGCAGGTCGGCTCGGTCCGCTTCGGGATCCCTGTCGAGCACATCGTCGAGGCGGTGGAAGCGCCGTGCGCCTACCAGCAGATACCGGGTCAGCCGGCCAGCATGAAGGGATACTTCCTGCTGCGCGGCGACGCCGTCGCTACGCTCGATACCTACCGGCTTATTTGCCCCGATGAGACAGCGCATGAGCCAGCGAGACACGTCATCGTTCTGCGCCAGGGCGATGCCGTGTTCGGCATCGAAGTCGATGCAGTCGACAAAACAGAGACGATCGACCGAGACAGCCTGATTACCCTGACGCCGGACGATGAATCCGCAGCGGACCTCTTTCCCGTGCTGGCTTCGCTCGGAGAACCGTCGGCGCTCGTCGGCATTGCGAACGTTGCTACGTTGTGCGAAGCAACGGCGGGAAGGGCTGCCCGGAAGACGGCTCGGCTCCACGACACGGGAAGCCCCCAAGCTAGCTCGAACGAAGATGAGAAGTCGCGACGCAGACAGCACGCGATCGTACGTTGCGGCGAGCATCTGCTCGGCGTCGACGCGCTCAGCGTCCGATGCGTCATTCCAATGCCCGAGCTTCAGCAACCGAGTCCGGGCAACACCACGTTCCTGGGAGTCGCGCATTGGTTAGGGGCGGACTTGGCCGTCTTGAACCTTCCTGCGGTATTGAGTCTTCCCCAGCGCGAAACGGGGCAAGGCAAGTATCTGCTGGTCCTCGCGCACGGTGACCGTGTGACCGGTTTCGCCGTCGACGAGCTTTCAGAACTGGTACTGCTCGCGCCCAAAGACATACGGCCGGTGTCGCCCGTTGCCTTTACCGAACCCGGCTTCTTCTTCGGCGCTATCGGTACATCCGGAAGCAGAACGGCGCTGGTTCTGAACGCGGAAGCGCTTTCCAGCAGCGGACGCCTGATGCATCTGCCGCGCACCACAGCGCCGCAGACGGGTTCGGCCACGGTGAACCCGGCAGCGGCATACACCGGTTCCTACATTGTGTTCTCGGTGGCGGGACGTCCTTACGCGACGAACATCGAACACGTAGCCGGAATCGTGACGGACCCCAAGATCGAAGTGCGCGGGGGCGTGGACCAAGCGAGCCTTGGACTGATCAACTGGCGTAATGACCTTGTCGAGCTCGTGAATCTGGACCTGGCGGCGGGTTCGGAGCGGCATGAGGCGCTGGTCGTCGTGGTGGACGGGCTCACGCTTGCGTTTGCGGTAGACGCTGTGCTGACCATGTCCGGGCCGACCGACGCGACGCAGATATCCCGGGCCTTCGACCCTGAAACGGGCGGCACATACCAGATCGTAACGATGACCGGACCGAGCCGGATCAGCTATCGACTCATCGACCTCGCTCAGAAGGTGTCGGAGCGGTTCGCCGCGCTACAGGTCGGTGAGGAAGCGCTTCACCAATGAAGCCGATGCCGGATTGCCGCTGCATTCCGGCGTCGAGCGAATCCCGCAGCGTTCTGCGCCGTCCTATGACGCGGTCCGGCGATCGATCTTCAGCGACATGTGTACCTCGTCGTGGAAGCGACCGTCCACAAACAACGAGTTCCGCTCCAGGCCGAAGGGTTCGAAGCCCAACGACTTGTAAAGCCGGGTTGCGAGCTCGTTGTTCGCGTTCACAGTCAGATTGATTTGCGTGATATCAGGCTCGAGTTGCGCAAACTCGATGAGTGCGACGATGAGCGCTCTGCTGACGCCCCGGCCTCTCATGTCCGGCGCGACATAGACGCCCCAGACAAACGCCTTGTGACTCAGCTTTCGCGGGTGCTCACGTCCGAGGCCCGCGACGCCGACGAGGCGGGCTCCATCGAAAGAGCCGAACACGCATTGGCCTCTCACCGCCGCCAGTTGTCTTTCGACGTCATGCAGCGAGCGGCCCGCTTCTTCTTCATAGCTGGAAGCGAACGAGGCAGGACACTCCTTCAGTCCGGCTAGCCGCAAAGAGACGAATGACGACGCGTCGGATGGAGTGAGCTGGCGAACGAGCATTGATGGACCTGTTTGGACAGACACAGCGATACGTTACCTGATTGTCCGCGTGAGCCAACCGTCGTTGCAGACAATCTCCCAGGTCCCTCACGCGTCATTGCTCTTCAACCACCTGACGAGATCCTCCGACACAACCGGCTTGCTGAACAGATAGCCCTGGCCTTTTTCACAACCGAGCGAGCGGACCACGGATGCCTGCGCCTCGCTTTCCACTCCCTCCGCAACGGTGCTCATGTTCAGGCTCGCCGCCACGCGAACCGTTGCTTCGATCAGTACGCGATGATGCGCGCTCTGCACTGCCTGGCTCACGAACGAGCGATCTATCTTGACGGTAGCCACGGGCAGCTGGTGCAGACTCGATAGCGACGAATAACCCGTCCCGAAGTCGTCGAGCGCCAGGGTGAGCCCAAGCGACTTGAGTTGTTGCAACGTGGCCTGCACGGATTCATCCTGCGCAGCGAGGCTCTCTGTCACTTCGAGTTGCAGCTCGTGCGCACTCATGCCGCTCGCTCGCAGCGTACGCGAAACATAGGCGACGAATCCCTCGTCGGTCAGTTGGGCGCGAGACAGGTTGACCGCCAGCAGGCGCGGGGCCAGGCGCCCCAGCTCATTCTTCCATGCGACGAACTGGCGGCACGCGGTATCGAGCACGTATTCGCCCAATGCGCCGATCAAGCCGCATTCCTCCGCGACGCCGATGAATTCGACCGGCGGCACGATGCCCCTGTCCGGGTGACGCCACCGCACCAGTGCTTCGACAGCGGCGGCATGTGGCGGGAACGACCAGCGGTCCGGAGTCGGCGCAAGCATGACGACCGGTTGATAGACGACGAACAGTTCCTGATTCGCGATCGCGCGACGCAGGTCATTCTCCATCTGCGCTCGACGCGCAGCGCGCTCGTGCATGGAAGGTTCGAAGCTCACATGCCGCGCTCCGCCGCGACGTTTGGCTTCCACCATCGCGATGCTCGCGTCTTGAAGTATCGCATCGGGGTGCGCGCTCGACGTCGCCGAGTGAACGATCCCGATGCTGACGCCAAGGTGCAATTGTTGGCCAGCGATCCGGTACGGCTCGCTCAACACACTGAGCAGCCGATCCGCAAGCGAGAGAACGTCCGATTCGGATCGCGCCTCGCCGATCACCACGACGAACTCATCGCCCCCGAGCCGACCCGCGAGCAGGCCGCTGTCATGCTGGCCGTTCTGAGAATCGGGTAGACCCAATGTCGTCATCAATCGATTGGCGACCTCTGCCAAAACCTCGTCGCCCGTGGCGTGACCGAGAGAGTCGTTGATCTGCTTGAAGCGATCGCAATTGATGAATAGCACACTGAGACCGCGGCGCGCGTCCGGATTCCGATGGTGCATGCCACCCTGAATGAACTCGCAGATCGAGGTGCGGTTCGGCATCATGGTGAGCTTGTCGCGGCGTGCGGCCTCGCCGAGCTTCTTGTCCAGCATGGACTGCTCGCGCTGCGACTCCAGCGTGACATCGCTCACCATTGCCATCAGGTGGTTCTCGTCGAGCTTGAGCAAGCTGACCGACAAGACCTGCGGGGCAAGCACGTTTCTGGAAGCGCGCGGAACCGTGATGCGCACCGCATCGCAAACAGCTCCGGCAGGCGCCTCGTATTCCTCGACCATTCGCCGGAATTGCGGCGCGATCGTCTCCAGCACGTCGAACAAGTTGACGAGGTTGCCATCCGGCGAAAGCGGCATCAGCAAGCGGGCCGACATCGGGTTGATCATTTCGATCATCCCGAGTGCGGAGATCTGCAAGAGCCCTATCGGCGCGCGGTACAGAAACTCCATCAATGCTTCATTGGCGGACACGGAGTCGGCCGAAGACTTGACAGCCTCTTTCGCGGGTTGCTCGCAGCGCGCTTCCTCGCTTGTCGCGCCGCGCGATGTGACGCTATGTTGCGATTCGTGGCGTGATACCGCTACGCCGTTGCATCGATTTTCACTCATTCTCATGCGTCGGGCTTCTTAGGTTCCTCGACGACCAGACAGACATGCCAGGGACAATTGCGCAAAGTGAACGCATGAAAAGTGCCCGCCCTCAACCCAGTTCCACGCGATTCCGACCGGCTGCCTTGGCGGCATACAGTGCCTTGTCGGCTGCGGCGAGCAAGTCGTTCACGCAAGACGTCGCATCGGTTACGGAGGCAATGCCCGCGCTCACCGTCACGCGTATCGGGCCGGCGCCTGTTTCGATCTCGGCGTCCGCGATCGTTGCGCGTACACGTTCCGCGATGACGAGCGCCTCGTCGCGAGACGTTCCCGGAAGCATCAGGCAGAACTCTTCGCCTCCGAGTCGGGCCAGCACGTCGATCGAACGCAAATGCCCCTTCGCCTTCTGAACGATCTGCGTCAGCACAAGGTCTCCCGTTTGATGCCCGGCAGTGTCGTTGATTCGCTTGAAATGGTCCGCATCGATCATCACGACAGACAAGTCCTTGCCCAGTCGCTTCGTTCTCGCAAGCTCCTTCTCAGCGAGCTTGAAGAAATGCGCTCGATTGACCGCGCCGGTCAAATGATCGGTCGTGAGAAGGCGAGTGAGTTCGTCGCTGGAAATCTTGCGTTCGGAGACGTCGCGTATCACGACCGAATATCCCGCGATGTCCCCATTGTCTTCTCGCGAGACGGCAATCAGGATTTGCGCGGCATAGCGGCGGCTCTGCTTGCTTTCGCACCAGCGCTCCTGAATATGCCAACCCTCTTCGCGCGTCAGCGAAATATGCTCGGGACTGCAATACGGATCGACAGCCTCGGGCGCGTAGAAACGGTCCAGCGTATGGCCCAGCACTTCTTCGGCGCCGAAGCCCGTAAGCTGCTCGACGGATGCATTCCAGCTGTCGATACGGCCTGCGGCGTCGAGAGTAAAGAAGGCGAAATCGTTGACGCTCGTATGGATGCCGGCGAGCCACGACTCATGCTGTCTCGCGCGTCGTTCGGCCTCGACCTGACGGGAGATGTCGGAGAGCGTCATCATCAACGTACTGCTGTTGACCTTGATGATGTTGCATGACAGTACCATCGGGCGATCGGCGCCGGGCGCGATCACGATTCGATGGCCCTCGCAAACCCGACCCCGCTCGGCCGGAAAGCTCGATACGAGGTTGCGCAACTCCGGTGCGACGTTAGTCAGACTCTCGAATACGTTACCTACGCCCATGCGCCCGGCAAGCGGCATGAGCAACTGGACCGCGACCGGGTTGAGCATGTCCACGTCGCCATTTACGCCACTACGGACGATCCCGATGGGCGACATATACATGAACGACAGCAGCGCCTCGTGCTCCGCTTCCAATGCGCCTTCCACGGGGATCATGACCTTCACTTGCCGGTCTGACGTTGAACCAGAAGAAAGCGGGTTTCGCTGCGGCTGGACTTCATGAGCCTCAGTTGTACTGGCGTCGGCCTCATGCGCAGCGTCAAAACGTAGGGCAGCACTTCGTCGAGTTCGGCTTCATCCTCGAACCGTTGCGCCACCATGAAATTGTTCATGCACGGCGCGACTTCTTCGAACAGATGTCTGCCGAGGACGCGAGTGGCACTCAGCCCCGCGCTTGATGACTCGAGAGCGTTGTAGTGAGTCACGGCGTAAGTCGCGTCGAAGCCGATCACCCCGAACTCGAGTTCATCCAGCTCGGCCGCGCCGGCTGCGACGAGGTCGTCGAATAACACCGAATCGAATGTATGCTTAAAAGTAGACTGGCCAACCATTATTCTTGTCTCCGCATGAAGGGACGTCGTTCGCAAGTTATAACGGCAGAAGGCGCGGATACTTTATCGTGCGGGGGATCGCGCTGCGGTGCAGGTGTTCGGTTGGCTTTGTAGAGGTGAGCCAAAGCCCGGCATCGACCCGGCTCGTGACCGATGACGTGTCATTCTATTTACGGCAGGGCTTCTGGAAGCTTTAGGTCCTGTGCGCAGTCATAAGGCGATCAAGACCTTTGCGTGCGAGCGTCGGCGAGAAGGGCACGCTGCGCGTGTCGGCTCAACCGTCGGTTTTCGCGCCGATGCCCGCGAGCAGCGCCGCCAATTGCTCCATGACGATCGGTTTGACCAGATGGTGGTCGAACCCCGCCTGCGCGCTGCGTTGACGATCCTCTGCTTGCCCGTAACCGGTCACGGCGATCAGCGTTGCCCCGGCCGTCTCCGGGCGTTCGCGCAGTCGCCGTGCGAGTTCGTTGCCGTCCATGCCCGGCAGGCCGATGTCGAGCAGACATGCATCGGGCCGATCCTGCGACGCACGTTCCAGCGCGCGCCGCGCGTCATGTTCGACGATGACGTCGTGCCCGCAGGACTCGAGCAACGCGCCCAGAGCTTCGGCGGCGTCCACGTTGTCGTCGACGATGAGCAGCTTCAGGCGCTGGTTCGACGTCCAGTCTGCCTTTTGCGCATGCCCTTCGGGTGCCGCCGGCTGTGCCTGCATCAGCGGGAGGCGGACCACGAAGGTACTTCCCGCATCGAGGCCCGCGCTGAAACAATGCACCGTCCCACCGTGCAGCTCTACCAGATGCCTGACGAGAGCGAGCCCGAGGCCCAGGCCGCCCAGAGAGCGGTCGGACGAGCGCTCCGCTTGCGTGAACAAGTCGAACGCACGCGCCGTCAGTTCCGGCTCCATGCCGATGCCGTCGTCGCGCACCGTCAGCGCGAGTTCGTCACCGTCTATGTCGAGGCTTATTTCGATGCTGCGCCCGATAGGCGTGAATTTCGACGCGTTATGGAGCAGGTTGGCCGCCACCTGCACCAGCCGCGCCTTATCGCCCAACACTGTCGCCTCGCGCGATGGCATACGCACTGCCAGCCGCTGCGCGCGCGCCTCGGTCAGCGGACGAACCTGCTCGATGGCCTCCTCTATCACGAGCCGCGCATCGACCGGCGCCCGGGCCAGCGTGACGAGCCCACGCGTGACGCGTGACACGTCGAGCAGGTCGTCGACGAGTCCGGTCATATGGGCGACCTGGCGCGCGATGATGGCGCTGCTGTGGCGCACCTGCTCTTCGTCCAGCTTGCTGATCTTCAATAGTTGCGCGGCGGCGGAAATCGGCGCCAGCGGGTTGCGCAACTCATGCGCGAGCATGGCGAGGAATTCGTCCTTGCGCTGATCCGCCGCCTTGAGCTTCTCTTCGGCGATCTTGCGGTCGGTGATGTCACGAAAGAACGACGCGATTCCGCCTTCGCCGGTCGGATAGGCGCGCAGTTCCACCCAGACGACATCGCCGCCGGGACGGCTATGACAGTATTCCGACGCGCCGGCCTCGCCGCTTTCGATCACGCGTCGATACAGGCGTGCGAGATCCGAGGCAAGCGCTTCGGGCCAAAGTCGCGAGTGACTGCTCCCGACGACCTCCTCCTTCGTGCGGCCGAGAATGCGCAGCCCTTCCGCATTCATGTACGTGACAGTCGAACACGCGTTGATCAGCATGAAGCCTTCGCGAATGGTGTCGAAGATGTAGCGGCTCCGATCGCGTTCAGCGCGCAGTTCGGCCTGCGCGCGCGCCGCCTCGACCGCCGACCACGTGCGCTCGGCCATGTCGCGCGCAAACCGCACGTCGCTCGCGGTCCATTGATACGGCTCGGCCCGGTGCAGGCCGAGGAACGCCACCAATCGCCCGGCCTTGATGAGCGGCACCGCAACGAATGAGCGGATGCCCGTCAGTCCGTACGAGTTCGCAAACTCGACCGTGCGCGGATCGGTGCCGCTGTCGTTCGCGGTGACGACGTGTCCGGCACGCAGCGAATCGATGATGGCGGGGCCGAAGTCCTCCAGCGCGAAGCTCGTTCCGGCGAGACTCGGCAACGGCGGCGCGGTCCAGTCGCGCGGCACGAAGAAGTTTTTGCCGGGTTCGTCGCATTCCCCGTAGATGACCCGTGCAAGCGTCAACTGTTCGCCGATGAGCGCGCTCGCTCGCGCGACCACTTCCTCCGGCGAGGTCAGCGGGCGCAGTGCCTCCGACACCTTGAGTTCGAAGGCCGCGCGCCGTTCGTCGAGCACGCGTTCGGTGGTCTCGATGACCGTGCAGTACATGCCGCCGACGCGGCCGGAATCGTCCTGCAGCGGCGAGTACGAAAAGGTGAAGAAGCTCTGCTCCGGATAACCGTGGCGTATCACGGTAAGCGGCAGGTCCTCGAAATAGGAGGACCGGTTCGACATGGCGCCGTCGATAATCGGCGCGATGTCAGGCCAGATCTCCGACCAGATATGCTGGAAACGGCCGCCGAGCGCGGCCGGGTGCTTGCGGCCCATGATGACCGCGTACGCATCGTTGTAAAGAAAGCCGAGCTCGGGGCCCCAGGCGACGAACATCGGGAAAGCCGAACTGAGCACCATGCTGACTGCGGTGACCAACGGCGCCGGCCATTCCGACGGATGCCCGAGGGGCGACGCGCTCCAGTCGTACTGGCGCAGCAACGCGCGAACCTCGCCGCCGCCTTCGAACATCGTGTCCCGAACATCGGGCATTAAGCTGCTCCTTTATCATTGCATCGACGCGCTCTCGCCTCACTGGAAGCAATTGCTCCGCCTTCACGCATTGGGGGGTACAGAGGCCCGCCACCGTGAGCCGGGTTTCGCCGTGGCAGCGATTGTCGCGCGTCGGTCGGTTTGCCACCAGAGCATTGCGCAGCTTTTTGCTTTGTCGAAGGAACGTCCGCCGCGCGACCGGTCAGCGCCGATGAAACGTACGATCGATCGTTGCACCTTGGCGACGGTGCAGATGATCCGGCTTGCACAAGCATAAATCTGATAATCTCGTGCGCTGCCGGCTGCCCGATAGCCAACCCCTGCGCGCAACTCAAGCGAAGCCGACGCCACGTGAACACGATGCCCGACGAGCGCCCCGTCATCGCACCGCCCGCCACGCTTTCGCGCGCGGATCGCGTCTACTACACGCTGCGCGACGAAATCTTCGACATGCATCTCCTGCCGGGCGACCGGCTCACCGAAGGCGCCATCGCGCAACGCTTCGCGGTGTCGCGCACGCCTGCGCGGGAAGCGTTGCAGCGCCTGCAAAGCGATGGCCTGATGCAAGGCTACGTGCGCGGCGGCTGGGAAGTCATGCCCATCGACAGCAAACGCTTCGACGATCTCTACGAGATGCGCCAGATGATCGAAACATTCGCCGTGCGTAAGCTCTGCGCTGGCGAAGCGCCGCAGGCCGAACTGGATCTGCTGCTCGATGCGCTCGAGCGCACATGGAAAGTCGGGCGAGCGCGGCGCATCACCGATGGCCGCAAGCTCGTCGAGCTGGACGAGGCATTGCATCACGCGCTGGTGGCAGCCGCCGGCAACGACGAACTGACTTCGGCGATGCAGCGAGTCACCGACCGCATCCGCGTCGTGCGGCGGCTCGACCTCGTGCATGGCGACGGCATCGCCGAGACTTACGACGAACACTCCGCCATCCTCGACGGCATTCGCCGCAGCGACAGCGCGCTTTGCGTCGCGCTCCTGACGCGTCATATCGCCGGAAGCCAGGCCAGCGTGAGCGGGCTCACCCTGCAACGGCTGCTCACCGCGCGCACCGCGCCGGGGCGCGTCGGCATCGCGCACGCACCGGCAAGACCTCGGCGCACCATCTGACGGCATCGCGCGGTTTCGCTGCAAACCGGCGATCCCGGGCCCGCACCCTTGTCGCCCGGTGCTCTCAGGGTTTCCACCGATCATTGGCACGGATCTCGCATTGTCCCTTCCCGTTGTATACAAGGGAAACATCAATGCTTCTGGAGCACGCGTACATCGCGGCCAATCAACTGAATCAGGCACGGTGTCACCGTCCGCCGAAATCCACGCCGTCGCAATACTCGAAGCGGACGGGATACTTCGTCATCCTGATGAAATATTCGAAGCCGCTCACGATCCGCGCGGCGACTCAGCGGCTGCGGGCCGCTAACACCTAAGGCGCATTACCGCAAACACTTTCCGGGCCGCGTTCGTCGGACCGGAGGGCACGACTCATCTTTTTTGTCCGCACATTATCCGGGGAACGCATATGAACGCACGCATCGAACCACTGCACGAAGAAGCAGGTGCGCCCGCGAGCACGACACATCACCGCTGGCTTCAGCTCGGCCTCGGCCTGCTTTGCATGATGTCCATTTCCAGCCCGCAATACGTATGGACGCTGCTGACCAAACCGCTGTCGGCCAAGCTCGGCGTGCCGCTGCCTGAACTGCAGATCACGTTCTCGCTGCTCATCATCCTTCAGACGTTCTTCTCGCCGTTCCAGGGCAAGCTCATCGACCGCTTCGGTCCGCGCCTCCTGATTTCGCTCGGCACGGTCATGTCGGGCCTGAGCTGGGTGCTTTCGTCGATGGCGACCAGCACGCCGATGCTCTATCTCACCTATGGTCTCGTGGGCGGTCTCGGCACCGGCATCGTGTATGTCGGCGTGGTCGGCCTGATGGTGCGCTGGTTCCCGGACCGGCGCGGCTTCGCAGCGGGCGCAGTGGCCGCGGGCTACGGCATGGGCGCGATCGTGACGACGTTTCCGATCTCGGCGTCGCTCGCGGCGCGCGGGCTCGACGCAACGCTTTGGCTCTACGGCATTGCATTCGCGGTAGTGGGGTTCGTCGCATCACAGGGCTTGCGTGTGCCGCGCGACGCAACCACGCCGAAGGCATCCGCAGTTGCCGGAGCGGATGCGCGCGATCTGCGCCCTTCGCAGATGATGAAGTCGCCGCTCTTCTGGCTCATGTTCGCCATGATGACGATGATGTCGACCTCGGGCCTCATGGTCACTTCGCAGATGGCGACCTTCGCGGCGGACTTCGGCATCACCAAGGTCGTCGTGTTCGGCATGGCCGCGCTGCCGCTCGCGCTCACCATCGACCGTTTCACCAACGGCCTGACGCGCCCGCTCTTCGGCTGGGTATCGGACAGATTCGGACGCGAAAACACGATGTTTTTCGCCTTTGCGCTGGAAGGCGTCGCGATGGCGCTGTGGCTCATGACGCGCGACAACGCCGTGCTGTTCGTGCTGCTCTCAGGCGTGGTCTTCTTCGGCTGGGGCGAAATCTTCTCGCTGTTTCCGTCGACTCTTACCGATACTTTCGGCACGCGCCACGCCACCGAGAACTACGGCTGGCTCTATATCTCGCAGGGCATCGGCTCCATCTTCGGCGGGCCGCTGGCTGCGCTGCTGCATCAGCATACGGGTAGCTGGGTGCCGGTTTTCAGCGTCGGTATCACGTTGGACATCGTGACAGCCGTGCTCGCCATTCTGGTGCTCAAGCCGATGCGCGCGCGCTTTCTCAGCAAGGCGATCGTATGAACGCCTGGCATGACGTTCGAACGCGATGTCGGGATGAGCGCGTCCGAGCGCCGGCCGTTCAACAGCATCAAATCCGCAGAGCGCCCTAGGGACAGAACCGAGCAGCTTGCGTCCGGCACATCCTCACGACGCATGCTTGTCGGAGCCGTCGCGTGGCGCAGGCTCTCGTGCAGCGCGAGGCGGTGGCCGGACGCAGACCTCAGGAGCCTTTATAGACGTTACACGTGAGTCCCGGCGGGCAGTTCGCCGGATTGCGGGCTCTGGCCCAGTCGCCGTAGTTGCGGGCGCCGGCCGCGCTATCGCCATCGGCGGCGCCGCCGTAGTCGGAGCCGCGGTAAGTGGACGCACCGTACGTTGCCATGCTCGAATCGGTGGTGTGAGATGCGCCGGCCATCGGCGCGCTTTGTTCCTGGGCCAGGGCAGTGCCGCTCGCAACGACAAGTACGGCGGCCGCGACCGTGACAAGATGACGTGTTTTCATGCCGAGTTCCTCTCAAAGATTGCCCGCTTACGTGCATCGCAACCGCACGACGCATCGCTACCGCTTTTTGGCAGGCCATTCGTCTGAGCAACCAATGTTCCAGCGTCGCGGTTCAAGCCGGCACGCAAACCGTCCCCCTCAGCGATCCAGGCAGCTTCGCAACTTCCTGGCAAGACGGGCCGCTTCGCTCGCATCGGTAACGTTCGCGAAACCGATGACAAGACCCCTCGGCGTGCGCGGCATACGTGCATTCGCATACCAGATCGAAAGCGGCAACACGCCGAGGCCCGCTTGCCGGGCACGAGCGGCAACAGCGACATCGTCGACCGGCCCGTTCGGGCCCTCGGCGAATCGCACCGCGAACTGAATTCCGCCGGGCGGCAAATCGATGTTCAGCCGCTTGCCGAAAGCCTGCTCCAGCGCGTCGGCAATGAAGACCCGTCGTTGCCCGTACAACGCACGCATCTTCTTCACATGCCGCGCAAAATGCCCTTGCTCGATGAAGTCCGTCACTGCGGCCTGCAATAGCGCGGACGAGCCGGCATTCATTGAACACGCCACCCGTCCGACGCGCTCGACAGCGCGGTCCGGAACCACCGCATACGCGAGCCGCAGACCGGGAAACAGCACCTTGCTGAACGTACCGGTATAGATCACCCGATCGTGCCGATCGAGGCTTTTCAAGGCCGGCAATGGCCTGCCTGAGTAGCGGAACTCGCTGTCGTAGTCGTCTTCGATGACCCAGCGCGCCCCCTTTTTCGCCCAGTCCAGCAACGCGAGGCGTCTCGTCAGCGACAGTACCTGTCCGAGCGGGCTTTGATGCGACGGCGTGACCAATGCAAAGCGCGCCTCCGGATCCAGTTCGATGCCGCGCGCTATATCCATTCCTTCATCGTCGACGGGCACGGGTGTCAACTGCACGCCGCTCTCCGTCAGAAAATTACGCGCGAGCAGATAGCCGGGGTCCTCGAACCAGATGCGATCGTTCGATTGCGCAAGACTGCGCAGCACCAGTTCGAGCGTCGCGCGATAGCCGCCGGTAATGAACACCTGCTCGGGCAGGCACGTGACACCGCGCGACAAGCCGAGATAGGTGGCGATGCGTTCGCGCAGCGGTCGGTAGCCCATCGGATCGGGGTAGCCGAGCATCGCGCGATCCCCGCTGCGCACGCGACGCGAAACCAGCCGGCTCCATATCTTGCGCGGAAACGCGTCCAGCGCCGGCAGGCCCGGCTGCAACGGCCGCGGCTCGCCGCTCATGGCGACGGTGACCGCTCCCTCCGACCGCGTCGGCTGCTCACGTCGCGTATCTCGCGACTTCGCACCTCCCGCTCTCTTTTCATCCGCGCGCTGCACCACCGACCCCGGCAGCGACGGCGATACGAACGTGCCGGCGGCACCGCGCATTTGCAGATAGCCCTCATCGACGAGGATCGAATACGCCAGCTCGACCGTGCCGCGGGCCGTGCTCAACTGCGTTGAGAGATTGCGCAACGCGGGCACGCGGTCACCCGGACGCAAATGCCCGGCTGCGATCGCCGTTCTGAATCGCTCGCATATCTGCAGATAGATGGGCAACGGCTTCAGGCGATCGATTTCGATAGCCAGTGCAGGGCTTCGGCCGTTCATGAACGTCTCTCCGATCACGTGCGGCGGGGCAATCTTGGACTAGTCATGTCGACGATTCTTGCCCCTTATAAGTAGACCATGATTGTCCCATACTCGTTCTGGGCAATGCGACGGCGCGACACACATTCACGCGTCACCACGCCCGTCGTTTCATCGACATATCTGGAGGATCTGCCATGAAGATCGTCGTAATCGGTGGTTCGGGCCTCGTCGGCTCGCGTCTGGTCGCACTGCTCAACGAGGCAGGCCATCAGGCGCTCGCTGCATCGCCGCGTACCGGCGTCAACACCATAACGGGCGAAGGTCTCGGCACGGCGCTCATGGACGCGGACGTCGTAGTCGATGTATCGAACGCGCCGTCATGGGAACCGCAAGCGGTGCTCGACTTCTTTCGCACCTCGGCGCGCAATCTCGGCAAGGCCGAAGTGGCGGCGGGCGTGCGCCGTCACGTCGCGCTGTCTATCGTCGGAACCGACCGCATGCCGGAGAACGCGTATTTCGCCGCCAAAGTCGCGCAGGAAGAAGCGATACAGGCAGCCGGCGTTCCGTACACCATCGTGCGGGCCACGCAGTTCATGGAGTTCATCGGAGGCATCGCGGACTTCAGCACGGAGAGCGGCACCGTGCGCGTCGGCGACGGCCAGTTTCAGCCTATCGCGGTGGATGACATCGTGGAGATCCTCTCGCAGGTGGCGCTCGCGGCGCCGCTGAACGACACCATCGACATAGCCGGCCCGGATCGCGCGCCGTTCGCTGAGATCATCGCGCGATACCTGAAATCCGTAGGCGACGCACGTCCGGTCGTGACCGATCCGAACGCGCGGTACTACGGCGGCGTGGTCGAGGAACTGTCGCTCGTGCCGCTCGGCGAAGCGCGCATCGGCCGCATCGATTTCGATCAGTGGCTTGCCCGGGCCCAGCGCGGTTGATGGTCCTCACCGAGCTTTCACGACATACATCACTTAGGAGTACATCATGACGCAACGCATCGACTACTTTCAGCAATCGCCCGAACTTTCGAAGAAGCTCATCCAGCTAGGCGCGCTGCTTCAGGAATCGACGATCGAGACGCACGTCCGCGAGCTTGTCGAGATTCGCGCGTCACAGCTCAATGGCTGCGCCTTCTGCGTCGACATGCATGTGAAGATGGCGAAGATTCATGGCGAGCGCGAACTGCGCCTGCATCACGTCGCGATCTGGCGCGAGTCGACGCTGTTCTCGCCGCGCGAGCGGGCCGCGCTCGCATGGGCGGAGGTGCTGACGAACATGCCTGCTGAGGGCGTACCGGACGACATTTACGACAGCGTGCGCGCCGAGTACTCCGATAAAGAGCTTTCCGACCTGACCTTCCTCGTGGGAATCATCAATAGCTGGAACCGGCTCAATGTCGCGTTCCGCACGGCGCCCGGTTCGGCCGACAAGGCATTCGGGCTCGACAAGGCCGGCTTGGAGTGATGTCATGAAGAGAATGCTTTGCGCCGCAGCAACTGTATTGAGTATCGGCTCGATGATCGCGCCGCCCGTCATAGCCGCGCCAGAGGCAAGCGTGACGCCGCTTCGGTCCGAGGCGTTGCCCGACTATCCGGGCAAGGAAGCTCAGATGATCGTCGTGGACTATCCGCCCGGCGCAGTGGACCCCGTGCATCGCCATGATGCTCACGCCTTCGTGTATGTGCTGGAGGGAAGCATTGTCATGGCCGTCAAGGGCAGCAAGGAGGTGACGCTCAAGCCCGGCGACACGTTCTACGAAGGCCCTGACGACATCCATACCGTCGGACGCAATGCCAGCCAGACGCAGCCCGCGAAGTTCGTCGTGTTCCTGCTCAAGAACAAGGGCGCGCCGATCCTGACGCCGGTGAAGTAGCAAGCGCATAGCGTCGACCGCGCCCCGCTGGCGGCCTGTTCCAGCGGGGCGCGCGCCCGTCGAAAAGACGTCAGCCGCCCTTCTCGACATGCGCCTTCAACAGGGCATTCACTTCGTTGGCCTTCTCCATCTGACTCATATGCCCGGCGTCTTCGAAGACGCGCACGGTCGCGCCTTCCGGTGCGTGCTTCGCGTGCGCGGCGGGAATGATCTGGTCCTTCGCGCCCCAGATCACGAGCACCGGCTTCTCCGTCGCGGCGAGCATGACGCCCGGCTGCGCGCTCTGCCTGCCGCCCGCGAACAATCCGCCGTTGAGCGATGTGAGCGCGTCGCTGACGCCGTCGAGCCGCTTGTACTTCAGCAGATCGTCGAGCATCTGGCGGCTCACGAGTTCGGGATTCGCAAACAGCAGTTCCACGACAGGCTTCAGCTCGCGACGCGATTCGGCTGTGACAAAGCCTTCGGTGTACGCGTTGTTCACTTCATCGCCGAAACCGGCAGGCGAAATCAGCGCGAGCGATTGCACGCGCTTCGGCTGATCGACGGCCATCTGCGCCGCGATGCCGCCGCCCATCGAGTGCCCGACGAGATGCGCGCGTTCAAGACCGACCGCGTCCATGAACTTGCCGACGAAGCCCGCGAGTTCCGCGAGCGACGTGCCCGGCACCTTCGGCGTCGACTGCCCGTGCCCCGGCAAATCCAGCGCGAACACGCGATGTTTCTCGGCGAGCGGGTCGAGATTGAAGAGCCAGTTGTCGAGGTCGCCGCCGAAGCCGTGAATGAAGAGCACGGCAGCGCGGCTCGCGTCATCGCCGCCGCGCGATGCGTAGCGCACGCGGATGCCATCCACATCGACGAAGTGATACGCCGCCGCTTCCTCGCCTTGTTCCTCGTCCTCGGCGGGCGTCACATACGAGGACACGTAGGCATCGATATCGGCGTCGCTCACCTCGGACGGCGCGAGCACGCCGAGCAGCGCCTTCACGGGCAGCGTGTCGCCCGCTTGCGCCACTTTGCGCCGCAGCAGGCCAGCATCGGGTGCTTCGACGGCATTGGCGATCTTGTCGGTCTCGACGTCGAGAATCGGCATGCCGACGGTGATTTCCGTGCCCTCGTCCACGAGCCATTCGTTGATGGTGCCTTCCCTCATCGACAAGCCCCATTTGGGCATTACGATCGGTGTGATTGCGGACATTAGTGCTTTCCTCCGTGCATGGTTTTTCGGGCGGCCTCGGCGATCTGCGCGGCGCTCGGAATGTACAAGTCTTCGAGCGCCGGCGAGAACGGCACCGGCGTATGCGGCGCGCTGACCATCTGGATGCCGGCCTTCAGCGCGCCGAACGCCTGTTGCGCGACCTGCGCGGAGATATCGGTTGCGATGTTGCAGCGCGGATTCGCTTCATCGACGACGACGAGCCGTCCCGTGTTCTCGACCGTCTCCAGCACGGTGTCGATATCGAGCGGCGACAGCGTACGCAGATCGACGATCTCCGCCTCGATGCCTTCCTTCGCGAGCGTCGATGCCGCTTCGAGCGCGCGATGCACCATCAATCCATACGTGACGATCGACACGTCCTTGCCGTCGCGCACGATGTTCGCCTCGCCGAACGGAATCGCATACGAGTTCTCGGGCACTTCGCCTTCGAAGCCGTACAGATTCTTGTGCTCGCAGAAGATCACAGGATCGTTGTCGCGAATGGCCTGAATCAGCAGTCCCTTGGTGTCGTAGGGCGTCGAAGGACAGACCACTTTCAGCCCCGGAATATGCGTGAAGAGCGACGTCAGCATCTGGCTGTGCTGGGCCGCCGCGCGAAAGCCCGCGCCCACCATCGCGCGAATCACGACGGGCGTTTCGGCCTTGCCGCCGAACATATAGCGAAACTTGGCGGCCTGATTGAAGATCTGGTCGAAGCACACGCCCATGAAGTCGATGAACATCAGTTCCGCGACCGGCCGCATGCCGCACGCCGCCGCGCCGATGGCCGCGCCGACATACGCGCTTTCGGACAGCGGCGTGTCGAGCAATCTGTCGCCGTGCTTCGCATAGAGTCCCTTGGTCACGCCGAGCACGCCGCCCCACGCGTCTTTTTCGCCGTCCGCGCCTGCGCCGCCGACGATGTCCTCACCCAGCACGATCACGCTCGGATCGCGCGTCATTTCCTGATCGATGGCTTCGTTGATCGCCATCTTCATGCTCAGTTTGCGGGCCATGATGGTTGTCTCCTCGATTCAATATTTGACGTAGACATCGGTGAGCAGATCGGCAGCTGTCGGCAACGGCGCCTCTTTCGCTTCCTGCACGGCGCGGTCGATCAGCGCGGCGACTTCGCGGTCGATCGCGTCGAGTTCTCCGGGCGAGATCACGTCGGCTTGCGTGACGGCGGCCGCGAACTTCTTCAGGCAATCCTTGTTCGAGCGGATATCGTCCAGTTCGCCCGGCGCGCGATACGTCTGCGCATCGCCTTCGAAGTGGCCGTAGAAGCGGATCATCTTGCATTCAAGCAGCGCGGGTCCGCCGCCTTCCCGGGCTCGCTTGATGACTTCTCCCGCCGCCTCGTAGACCGCGAAGAAATCGCTGCCGTCGACGGTCACGCCCGGAATGCCGAAGCCCGCCGCGCGATCCACGTAGCTGTCGACCGCCGTGCCATAGTCGCGCGCCGTCGACTCCGCATAGCCGTTGTTCTCGATCACGAAGATGACCGGCAGATTCCACACCGCCGCGAGATTCAGGCTTTCGAGAAAGGTGCCCTGATTCGACGCGCCATCGCCCGCGAACGTGATGCCGACCTCGCCCTTGCCGCGAAACTTCGCCGCGAGCGCCGCGCCGCAGATCAAGGGCGCGCCCGCGCCGAGAATGCCGTTCGCGCCCATCATCCCTTTCGAGAGATCGGCGATATGCATCGAGCCGCCCTTTCCGTTGCACGAGCCGCCTTTCTTGCCGTAGATCTCTTTCATCATCGCGACAGGATCGACGCCCTTCGCGATGCAGTGCCCATGTCCGCGATGCGTGCTCGCGATGCGGTCGCCGTCGTTCAGATGGATCATGATGCCGACGCCCGCCGCTTCTTCGCCCGCGTAAAGATGCACGAAGCCGGGAATGTCGCCGCGTCCGAAATCGACGTGCAGACGTTCCTCGAAATCGCGGATCGTGCGCATCTTGCGATACGCGCTCAACAGTTCTTCCTTCGAGAGCGGCAAGCCGCCCGCATGCTGTCGCGACGCTGTCATGGTTGTCTCCGGTTGAGTGAGCGAAGCTCGGGCTGACGCATCAGCCCGGACGCAGCCGCGTAACGCATGCACGCGGCCACGTCGATACTGCGAAAGGCGTGTTCCGTAAGCGTGATCGTGACTTCATCGCCTGGGCCGAAAGCGAGCTCCCGTTCGCCATCGAGCGCGACGATGCCCGAGCGCTGCTTCACGCGATGCGGCACGCCATTAGCGAGGCGCGTCCAGTGCGCGATCGGCACCGGTTCGATGAGCCCGGGCGCGATCGGCGCGTGCAGCACGAATTCGCCTTGCCCCGGCGCGGCGAGTTCGATTGCGACGCCGCCCGCTTCGTGACGCCCGAGCGGTTCGAGCAGACCCGCGATCGCGGACATGCCGATGGCCTGAGGATCGGCGAACGAGACGTAGACGGCGGCGAGCGTGTCGATCTTCCAGAGCGCGCGCGCGCCGATGAACTGCTCATGCGAGATGACGGCATCGACGAGCGCGATGTCGCGGCGCGCATTGCCGTTCGCATCGCGAATCTCGATGTCGAGCCGCTTGTTCGACGCGAGCGCTTCGGCGGCAGGCACTCGGCCGCTTGCATAGAGTCCTGTCGCGAGTCCCGAGATGGTCGGCTCGCGCATTTCCGGATACGCGTTGTTCGTGCCCGTCGAAAGACCCGCGATCGGCACTTGCCCGCACTCGCGCACGACCGCGCGATGCGTGCCGTCGCCGCCGAGCACGATGAGCGCATCGACGCTCGCCTCGCGCATCATGCGTGCGGCGCGAAAGGTGTCGTCGACGCGCGCGGTCACGGGCATGTCGAGGAAATCGACTTTGGCGAGCGATGCGTCCGGGCCGTGCTTGCGCGCGAGATGACGTTCGAGCATGACCTTCAGGCCTTCGCGGTCCGGCATCATCAACACGCGCTCGACGCCGCACGACGCCAGCGACGAAAGCAGCCGCAATACGATGTTCACGCGGTCCGCGAGTTGCAGGCTGTTGGCATTCGCGATCACGCGGCGGATATCGCGCGCCGAAACAGGATTGGCAATGATGCCGACGAGCGGCTGTGACATGCCTTGTCTCCGTCGTTCTTGTGTGCGGCGGATAAAGGCAAAGCTTATGCCAATCGAAAAAGCGCGGGATTTCCCGTAGAAAACGCGTGTCTCGGTGCACTGTGACAAGCGCCGCCGTGACAGGTGTCACAGCGGCAGGTGTATCGGCGGGAGTACAGGCGTATCAGCGCTTAGTGGCCATTGGCATCGCGCTGATTCGGCGAGCGGATGCCGTAACGCGTCATGCGCCGATAGAGCGTCATGCGGCTCACGCCGATCTGACGCGCGACTGCGCTCAGGTTCCAGCTTGCCGCGCGCAGGTATTGCATCAGCAACATGCCTTCCGGCGGCAGACGGTGCGGATCGAAATCCTCGATGGCGGGCGGCGGCGGATCGACCGGCACGGAGGCGCTTGCGAATCCTTCCGGCAGATCGTCGAGTTCGATCAAGCCGTGCGAACACACCGCGCGCGCATAACGCAGCACGTTGCTGAGTTCGCGCAAGTTGCCTGGCCATTCATGCCGATGCAATCGCTCGCGCGCCGCGCTCGACAGCGTTGCGGCCCCTTCGAGAAACTTGTCGATGAGCCAGTCGAGATCGCTTCGTTCGCGCAACGGCGGCAGCGTGAAGCGCGCGCCGTTCAGGCGGTAGTACAGGTCTTCGCGGAAACGTCCGTCGTGCATGAGCGCATCGAGTGAACGATGCGTCGCGGAAATCACGCGTACATCGACCGATACGGGCCGCGACGCGCCGATCGCGAGCACTTCGCCTTCGGCCAGCACCCGCAGCAGACGCGATTGCAGTTCGCGCGGCATGTCGCCGATCTCGTCGAGAAAGAGCGTGCCGCCGTCGGCTTCCTGAATGAGGCCGCGCTTGCCCTTCGCGCCCGCGCCCGAAAAGCTGTTCGGCAGATGCCCGAACAATTCGCTTTCGATGAGCGTCTCCGGAATCGCCGCGCAGTTCACGGCGACGAACGGTCCCGCGCGACGCGCGCTTGCGCGATGCAGCGCCTTCGCGAAAAACTCCTTGCCGCTGCCGGTTTCCCCGTTGATGAGCAGGTTGATGGGCGAATCGACGAGCTTCGCGGCGCGTTGCAATTGTCGCGCGAGCGCGGCATCGCCGCCGCAGAGCGCGGCGAGCGGCGCGGGCACCTCGACGCTGCGTGGCGACGCCGCGTTGCGGGCCGGCGTGACACACGGCGCGGGCGGCATCACGCTCAAGTACAGCAGCCCGCCCGATTTCGCGAGCGGCACCGCGCGCAACTCGCTCGGGCGCGAATACACGAAGCGGCCCAACTCTTCGATGCGCGCATCGAAGAGCGTGTCGAACGGCACGCCGATCAGCGACGCGGCCACTTCGCCGGGCGCGATGGGCCGGCCGATCTCCGCCGCGAGCATCGCGTGCGCGCGGCGATTGTGTCCGACGATACGCCCGCTCGCATCGAGCGCGATCAGGTACTCCGGCGCGACATCGACGAATTCGGGCGACGCGTTCAGCTTCAAGATCCAGTCCTGCCGATGCGTGCGCAGGAAGTTCGCGTTCTCGATATGTCCCGCGTAGATGCGCACGAGTTGCAGCGCCAGATTCTGACTGTCGCGCGCTTGCGGCGACGTGAGCGCCGAAATGTCGAGAATCGCGGCCAGCGCGCCGCGCGAATCGTAGAGCGGCGCGGCGGTGCAGGTCAGCGGGATATGCGTGGCGTCGAAGTGATCGACCTGATGCACGGTAAGCGCCTGGCCCGTCGTGAGCGCCGTGCCGACCGCGCACGTGCCCGCGCCGGCTTCGCTCCATTCCGCGCCGAGATAGAGACCCGCGCGGCGCAGTTCGATGTCGGTGTTCGCATCGCCGATGTAATCGACGGTCACGCCGAGCGCATCGGTCAGCAGCACGACATAGCCCATGCCCGCGACGTGCTCGTAGAGCGTTTCGAGCCCGTGACGCGCGATGCGCGCGAAGCCGTCGATGCGTTGCTGATGCTCGCGCAGCCGCGTTTGCGGCACGATGCGCGCCTCCTGCATGCGCGACGGGTCGAGCCCGTACTGATGCACGCAACGCCGCCACGAAGACTGGATGATGCTCTCGTGCGTGCGCGCCATGACTTGCGCTTCGGCCCGCGTGGTCGCCGCGACGACTGCCTCGATGTGCTCGCGTTGCCGCATGTCCATCGTGCTCTCCTGGTCTCGCGTGCGAACCGGTATGGACCGATCCGCACGAGCGTGTCTCAGGCCGTATGATGCTTCAATCGGAAGCGCGCGTCATCGGGCGAGAGCGTTGCGATGCAACATGGATGCGGGTGCTGCGTGAGGGAATACGGCGGCCACTTAAATAGCGCATAGCGTGAACAAGTACGCAGCGAGTTGTCGCGGGCGGCGCGTCCGCGTCACGCCCGACGCTTTTCTTCCATGACCGTCTGCCGCGTGCTCACCTGAGACAGCTCCGTCAGATAGTCCCCGATGAAGCGCACCAGATCGTCTTCCGTCACGATCCCGACGAGGCCGCCCGCGTCGTCGATCACGACGAGACGGCGCACGCCGAGCCGCCGCATCCGGCGCGGCAGGCAGAAGGCGTCTTCCCAGTCGAACGCGGTCACGGCGGGCGCCGTCATGATGTCGGAGGCACGAAGCGTCGATGCATCGACGCCCTGCGCGACGACCGACACGGCAATATCCCGGTCAGTCACGATGCCGAGCGGAATGGTCTGGCCGTTCCGTGTATCGACGACCACTACATCGCCGACGTGACAACCGCGCATCAATTGGGCGGCATCGAGCGCCGTGGCGTCGCCACGGCACGTCACGACATCGAGCGTGCAAATCTGTCCTGCCTTCATGTTGTCCTCGAATGAGTAATGAGACCTGGGCGAGGGGCCGATGTTGAACGCGTAATTAGCCCGCCGGCAGCATCGACGGCAGTTCGAGATGCGACACGACCTCTTTCACGCCGGGCACGTTCTCCGCCGCGACGCGCAGAGCCTTGGCCTCTTCGTCGCTCGTGACGATGCCCCAACAGATGCACGACCCCCTTGTCGACGATCACGCTCGCGGCAGGCAGCGCCCAGCGTTCGCCTTTCATCGCCTGCATGATCGCCGCGTGGATGGTGCGGTCGTCGCTGCGGGCCGCAGCGGGCGCTGCCGATGCGGCCGGCCCGAGCGTCACCAGCGCGCGAAGCAGATTCGCGCGGCTGACGAGGCCGACCATCTTCCCGTCGCGCATGACGGGCACGCGCTTGATGCGCCGGCGTTCCAGCAACTCCGCGATGCGCGCGACGGGGCAGTCCTCGTCGACGGTGATCACGTTCGTGCTCATCACCTCGCTCACTTTGCGCGCGTGTGCCTTCACGTACTCATCCGCAAGTTTGCGTGTCGATGAAAGCAGGTCGAGCCACCACGAGCGACGGGCGACACCGGTGCCGATCTCTTCGCGATGCAAAAGGTCGCCTTCCGTCACCATGCCGACGAGCACGCCCTCGCGATCGATCACCGGCATGCCGCTGATGCCCGCCAGCACCATCGTCCTGGCGGCGTCGCGCACGGTCATGTCGGCATCCGCCGTGACGACCGGCCTCGTCATGATGTCAGCAGCTCGCATGTTGATCTCCTTCGGATATCGAGCCGTCCGGATGACGGCGATCGCGCCGACGATATGCTCGGCTTTCCGCTATTGTTCGCCTGCCTCGGCGCGCGCACTTGACCGGGATCAAGCGAAGCGATGACCGCATGCACGCGTTCTCGCGCTATATGGACGAGTGAGCCTGGCCTGCGAACATGTGCTCGTGCCGCGTCTGACAGCGGATGCAACGCATTGCCGTCGGCTGGGCCAAAAGTCGTTCGTAACCGATCGGCTCGCCGCAGTTCGCGCAGAAGCCGTAGCGTCCGTTCGCGAGGCGCACGTGCGCGACCGCGATGGCCTCCAGTTCCGCCGCTTCCGAAGCATTCACCGCGCGATCGATTTCCGCGGCGAGATCGGCAAGCGCCTCGTCGCCCTGATCGTGCGCCGATCCATTCAGCGAAGCGTACGACGCCGCGCCATCCTCGACGCGCCGCCGGATGCCAGCCCGGATCTCCTGTTCCCGCGCTCTCAGACGGAGTTCCAGCAGACGACGCTGCGATCGGCTCAACGGCTTCATATCGACGCTCCTTCTCGAATTGACATGCGCAATACGCGCACCGTCGCAGCTTAAGGTCGAGCCGTGCGCGCGCCCTTGACCTCGATCAAGCGCGCGAATTGCCTCTGCGAAAGCCGTGGGCTGATTCAGATCAAAGACCGCTTGCGTGAAGGTGGAAGAATCGAAAGAAGCTGCCTATTGCGCCGATAACACCGACCCAGATTGCATTCCTCAGGAGTTCGTATGAATTCGGTAAGCGACCGCGCTGCGCTGCGTATCCTCCGGCTTGACCACACGCGTCTCGCCGCCATCACGGGCGCGATGCTCGAACTCGTCAGGGCGTTTTGCGACGGCGCGTCTCCGCCGGATCCGATCGTGCTGCGCGCCATGCTCTACTACATACGCGAGTATCCGGAGCAGATCCACCATCCATTGGAGGACCGTTATCTGTTCGCGGCGCTGCGTAAGCGCACCGACGACCTCGACGATGTACTCGACGAACTCGAATGCGAGCACATGGAAGGCGCGGTGCGATTGCGCAACCTGGAGCATGCATTGACGCGCTACGAGTTGAAAGGGGACGCCGTACGGCTCAACCTGCAAACGCTGATGGAAGAGTACGTCGCGTTCGCGTCGAATCACAGGCGCGTCGAGGAAAGTCTGATTGTCCCCGCAGCCGAGCGCCTGTTGACCGAGAGCGACTGGGCACGAATCGATGCCGCGCTCGAAGAGCGCTTCGATCCTTTCGGCGATGCGACGTTCGAAGGGGAGACGCTCGACAGTCTCTATCGACTGATTGCGAACGCGGTGCCGGCCGTGGGCGACACGCGCCAGGACGGGTGATCGCGATGCCAAAGCGAGCGCACATCAGGTCTTTCGTTGCCGGAGTCGTCTCGCTCGGCGCATCCGCGCACTGCCTCGCGTTCACTACGCCGGAGCCGACCGCGCTCATCGATCAGCAACGCTGCATGTTCTGCCACAAAGTGGATACGCCGTATCGCGCGCCGTCCTTTCAGCAGATCGCGGACCGTTATCGCGATGTACCGGGCGCGAGCGACATGCTCGCGGCGAAGCTGCGCGCGGGTGGTAAGGCCCACTGGGGCGCGCACTGGAGCGAGAGCGCGATGCCTTCGGCCATGCAGCGCGGCGGCGGGCCGCTGTCGCGCGACGATGCGGACAAGCTCGTCCAGTGGGTACTCAGCCAATGAGGAGCCAATGAGTGCAATGCTCATCCGACTCAATGAAGCAAGTCCGCGAGCGTGAGGTGAATCGGGCTCTTGCTCGGCCCCTGTTGAGCGAGCTTGCGTGCCGCCACGTACAGGAAGTGCGCCGGGTCCGCGCAGAAGAGACTCTTCATGCTGGCCGGCCCGATATGCGTGACCTGCAATAGCTCCTTGAAGACATCGGCATCGACAGCGAAGCGCTGCGGTCTTCCACCGATGCTGCCGACCAATTCGATTCGGTCGGGTGCGAAGCGCACGGGCGCGTCGAGTGTCAATGCTTCAATCATCGCAATGCTCCACTTCGGGCGGCTTGCGCGGCGCCGGAGCCGCCATCAGGCTCCATCGAGCGCCGCGCCCCGCCATGCTCAAATGCCCGGCATGATCGGATAAGGAATGGTGTGGTCCTCCACATGCTTCACGCCCGGCGTGCGTTCGGCCGCGATGCGCATGGCATCGAGCTGATCGCTCGACCAGACGGTGCCCCACAGGTGCACCACGCCGTCGCGCACGACGATATTGCGGCCGGGAAACGCCCAGCCGCGTCCCGCCAGTTCGCCCATCAGCATCGCGCGGATTTCCTTGTCGCTCGCCGATGCGGGCGCCGCGGCCTCCGCGACGGCGGCCGAAGCGATGGCCTGCACCAGATTCGACCGGCTGACAATGCCCGCGAGCCGGCCGCCGCGCAACACCGGCACGCGCTTGATGTGATGACTTTCGAGCACGGAGGCAATCTCCGACAGTTCGGTATCCTCATTGATGCATACCGGCTCCCGGCTCATGATTTCGCCGACCGTGCGAGCGTTCGCCTTCACGTAATCCGCCGCTCCGTCGGAGCCGATCATTCGGAGCCACCACGACTGCCGGCCCGGCTTTCTTTCCGTGTCGATCTCGCTGCGATGGAGAAGATCGCCCTCGCTTACCATGCCGATGACATGCTGGTCGTCGTCGACGACGGGAGCGGCGCTGATTCGATGCTGCACGAGCAGCTGCGCCAGTTCATGCACCGTGGTTTCGGGCTTCACCGTGATGACGGTAGAGGTCATTACGTCGCGTGCTTGCATCTTGGACTCCGTTACTTTTGAATGGCGGGGCGAGCGGTTGAATGCGTCGCTCGCGCGTGTGGTCTTGATCGGCAACGAGCGCGGATCAGCCGAACTCCAGGTTGTCGATGACCGCGGTGACACCGCGCGTCGCCCAAGCCGCGCCGCGTGCCGCGTTTCGCTCCGTTGCACTGCCGACTTTGCCCGAGAGCGTGACGGTACCGTCCTCGACCTTGATCGCAATGTGTTTTGCCTCGCGCTCGGCGTGACGCGTCAAGGCACGCGCGATCTGCTTGCCGATGTCTTCGACCGCGAAATCGGCTCGCACGCGAATCAGGTCGGTCACGCCCGTGACGCCACGCAGATGCGCGATCGCGCGCACGGCCTTGTGATTCTGGTACGCCCACTCGACATCGCCGCGCAGCGTGACATGGCCCTTTTCGACCTGCACGTTGACCGCGCCTTCGGGCAACCCGACGGTCCAGCGCAGCACGGTGTCCGCGGCGTTCGCGATGTCGGAGTCGTAGCGCACCTCGTGATGCGGCAGGCGCACGTCCATCTCGACCACCACCGCGCGCACGCCGGC